>DGBN01000046.1 GCA_002384815.1 Oxalobacteraceae bacterium UBA4003
AATTCGTGAGTGATGCCATGCAAAAGAGTACCGCCTCACCCCTGCTCCGCCGCGACAAAGTGCGTAGCTGAATAACAAACTGACATTTTCACCTGGGAAACAGTATGCTTTGGGTTAAATCGCTGCATATCGTGTTTGTCATATCATGGTTCGCCGGCCTGTTCTATCTGCCGCGCATCTTCGTCAATCTGGCGATGGAAAACGATACGACCAGCACCACACGGCTGTTGCTGATGGCGCGCAAGCTGTATCGTTTCACGACCATCCTGGCCTTGCCGGCAGTGGTATTCGGCCTGGCCCTGCTGTCTTACGGTTTCGGACAGGGTCCCGGCAATGGCTGGCTGCATGCGAAGCTGGTGCTGGTCGTCGTACTGATCGGCTATCACCATGCCTGCGGCTCGCTGCTGAAAAAATTTGAGCGCGGCGCCAACAGGCGCAGCCATACATGGTATCGCTGGTTCAATGAAGTGCCTGTCGTGCTGCTGCTGGCAATCGTCATTCTTGTTGTCGTCAAACCATTCTGATTTGAGGATATGTCATGGCCAAGATTTGTGAATATTATTTTGCACCGCAATCGCCCTGGTCCTATTTCGGCCATGAACGCCTGCTCGCATTAGCGAAGCAACACGATGTGCAGATCGATATGAAGCCTGTCGATCTATCAAGGATTTTCAGCGTCTCCGGCGGACTGCCTTTGGCTAAACGTCCGCCGCAACGCCAGGCTTATCGCCTGATCGAATTAAAGCGCTGGAGCGAGCATCTTGGTTTGCCTTTGAATCCGCAACCGAAGTTTTCTCCGGTATCGGGTGATCCTTCTGCAAAGTTGATCATTGCTGTCAAATTTGCGCATGGCACCGATGCAGCGCTTGCACTGACAAGTGCAGTCATGCGCGGCTTTTGGGCAGAAGACAAAAACATCATGGATGCAGATACGCTGATCGCATTGGCGACCGCTGCCGGTCATGACGGCCAGGCATTGTTGAAATCGTCGGAAACGGCAGCAGTGCAAAACGAATACGAGCAATTTACCAATGAGGCGATGGCAGCCAGCGTATTCGGCGCGCCATGGTATGTGGTAGATGGCGTGGCGTTCTGGGGTCAGGATAGACTCGATTTCGTTGAACGTGCCTTTCAAAGCACTTAATGAGATTAGCTTCACCAGTTTCACTGAACAGGTTTTAAAGCAGTACTGCAACACCCAGTTCGCGCGGCGCATCAGCAAGATGTGGTCGCGCGTCTATTTCATAACGGATAAAAGGTCCCCCTGATGTCAGCACCACATTCCTATTTCTGTCCATGCCCGCGCGGCCTGGAAATCGCCCTCGCCGAAGAACTCAACGAGATTGCAGCAGCACCCGGCAGCGGCAACACGCTCAAGGTGCATCTGCAAGTACCGGGCGGCGTCCATTGCTCCGGCACTTTGCAGGATGCATATCGCATCAATCTCCATTCACGTATTGCTTCACGCGTGTTGATGCGCATGGCACACGCCAGCTACACGACTGAAAACGATATCTACGATTTAACGCTGGCACAACCGTGGGAAGACTGGTTCGCCGTGCATCACACGATACGCATAGACGTCACCGCAATTAAATCGCCGTTGCGTAGTCTGGAGTTCACCACACTGAAAATCAAGGATGCGATCTGCGACCGTTTCCGCGATATCTACAATGAACGCCCATCGGTAGATACCAGGATGCCGGACATGCGCATTGTCGGCTTTCTGGATGCACGCAACTTCACGGTCTACCTCGACACCTCTGGCGAAGCCCTGTTCAAACGCGGCTGGCGCATGGAAACCGGCGATGCACCCTTGCGTGAAAACCTGGCCGCAGGTTTGCTGCGCACTTCGGGCTGGAAGCCCGGCATGACCTTGTTCGATCCGATGTGCGGCTCCGGCACCATTCTGGCTGAAGCAGCACAAATGCTGGCTGGCATTCCGCCCGGCTTGCACCGCGATTTCGCGTTCGAAAAATTCGCCGGTTTCAGCAAGGAAGAATGGTCGGCGATCAAGAACGACATCAAGGCGAATGCCATCCCGGTTGAGCCGACGATTTTCGGCAGCGACATTTCCGGCGACATGGTGGCGATGACGCGCAGCAACCTGAACAAGGCCGGCATCGCCTTTGAAGTGCCGTTGAAGCAGATCGAAGCGCAGGAAGTAAAAGCACCCAGTGAAATCCCGGGTATCCTGCTGACCAATCCCCCGTATGGCGAACGAATAGGCGTGCGCGGCGACAGCACGATTGCCGATGACGATATGGCGAAGGAGTTTTTCAGTGCCTTCGGCACCACGCTCAAGCAACGCTTCGCCGGCTGGAAAGTATTTCTCTTTACTGCCGACCTCGGATTGCCGAAATTATTGCGTCTGAAGGAAGCGCGCAAAACGCCTTTCTTCAACGGCGCACTGGAATGCCGTTTGTTCCGCTTCGATATGGTGGCTGGCTTCAATCGTCGCGAACAGGCAAAACCAAAAACAGATGTCGCCGAATAAGTTTTAATTGTTCTGGCAATACTGAAGTCTCCTGACACTATGCTGTCAGGAGCACTCCCGCATGATACGCACTGCCATTTGGCATTTTCCGCGAGAACATCATGCATACAAAAATAAACTGGTTCGAAATCCCTTCCACCGATTTCGGTCGCGCCATTCGTTTCTATGAAACGCTGTTCGACACGACACTGCGCCTCGAAAAACCGGATTCGGACTCACTCGAAATGGCATTGTTCAGCGATGCAGGCGGGATTCCCTGCGGTTGCGTGACACATTACGAAAATCACTCTCCAAGCAGCAACGGCACATTGCTTTATCTGGATGCCTCCCCTTCCATCGATGCCATCCTCGCACGCGTAGAAACGGCGGGAGGAGAAATCCGCATGCCGAAACTGGAATTGCCCAACAATATAGGCTGCATCGCTCACTTCATCGATACCGAAGGCAATCTGCTGGCGCTGCACTCTCAGCATTGAGTTTGCATCTCTGTTCAGTGACGCATCGCTGGACGGTAAGGCATGCATTTGGCAGAATGAGGCGATGCTTCATTCTGCTTCCATCCTTCATGATTGAGCACAACATGGCTTATCAAATTTCTTCCCGCCTTTGCATCACGCGTGTTAGTGGCGAACCTGCCCCTCATTACCAACCATATGCGCCGCGCTGAACGCCTGTTCCAGATCGCGCAGTATTTACGCGGCCGCCGATTGACAACCGCACATCAGCTTTCTGAATGGCTGGCGGTATCCGAGCGTACGATTTATCGCGACATTCGTGATCTGTCCTCATCCGGCATGCCTATCGAAGGCGAAGCAGGTGTCGGCTACCGTGTCAGGGCCGGCTTCGATTTACAGCCCTTGATGTTTTCCACCGATGAAATCGAAGCAATGGTCGCCGGTATGCGCATGGTACAAGCCTGGGGCGGCCCGCAACTGGCGGCATCGAGTGTCGCTGCACTGGCAAAGATCACGCTCGCCTTGCCTCGCGAGAAGCGCGACTTCGTCGAAGCAACGCCCATGTTTGCACCGGACTTTCATATCAACCAGGCACATGGTGCACGCCTGGAAAGCATACGCCAGGCAATTGGAAAACAGAACAAGCTGCAATTGGATTATGTCGACGCCAGGCAACAGGCAACACGCCGTACGATCTGGCCGCTCGCCTTATATTTCTGGGGAGATTGCTGGTCTATCGCCGCCTGGTGCGAAACGCGTAGCGACTTCCGCTCTTTCCGTCTTGATCGTGTACGCACCATGGATGTTGTCGACCACTATGCCAGCGCCAGCGGCCGCCGCCTTGCCGATTTTGTCCGTGCAACAAAACGCGACAAGCTATGCTCCTGACATGAATTTCAGCCTGCTTGTCCGGATACCGTTTCATTCAAACCCTTCCCAGCGCAACTGCGATGAATCAGCTATGCTTTTTCTTTTCCCATGCAGGAGAGCGTCATGTTGCGTACTGCCAATAACACCTTCCAGTTGAAAGACCCCTCGCTGCTGCGCAATCAGGCCTGCATCGATGGGACATGGACAGGAGCCGCGACAAGTTTCGACGTCAGCAATCCCGCAGACGGCAGCATCATCGGCAATGTGCCAGACATGGGAGCAGAAGAAACGGAAACTGCCATCCGGGCAGCACAATCTGCGTTTCCTTCCTGGGCGGCAAAAACCGGCAAGGAACGCGCAATCATCATGCGCAAATGGTTCGACCTGATCACCGCCAATGCAGATGATCTGGCGATGCTGATGACGGCAGAACAGGGAAAACCGCTGATTGAATCCAGAGGCGAAGTGATTTACGGTGCCAGCTTTATCGAATGGTTCGCCGAAGAAGCCAAGCGCGTCAGCGGCGATGTGATGGCATCGACCTGGAACGATAAACGCACACTCACAATCAAGCAGCCAATCGGCGTTTGCGCAGCGATTACACCGTGGAATTTCCCGATTGCGATGATCACGCGCAAGGTTGCTCCAGCCGTTGCCGCAGGTTGCACGATAGTGATCAAGCCTGCTGAACAAACCCCATTGTCCGCACTTGCCATTGCGGAGCTGGCGCATCGCGCCGGTTTGCCGGCTGGCGTCATCAATGTGATCACGGCAGATGCAGAAAAATCGATCGTCGTCGGCAAGACCTTGTGCGCAAGTCCGATCGTGCGCCACGTTTCGTTCACCGGTTCGACACCGGTCGGTCGCATCCTGATGGAGCAATGCGCACCTACCGTCAAAAAAATCGGATTGGAACTCGGCGGCCACGCCCCATTCATTGTGTTCGATGATGCCGATCTGGATGCGGCGGTCGCAGGAGCATTGCAATCCAAGTATCGTAATGCCGGCCAAACCTGCGTTTGCACCAACCGCTTTTATGCACATGCATCGATTTACGATGCGTTTGTGAAAAAGCTCGCCGCAGGTGCAGCAAAGATCAAGGTCGGTAACGGCTTCGAGCAAGGCGTGCTGCAAGGCCCCTTGATAGACGATCAGGCAATCCGGAAAGTCGAGCAACACGTCAGCGACGCCGTCAAGAAAGGCGCAAGCGTGATTACCGGCGGCAAGCCACATGCATTGGGCGGTTACTTCTATGAACCGACAGTGCTATCGAACATCAGCAATGACATGCTAATCATGCATGAAGAAACCTTCGGTCCGGTCGCTGCCGTCATCAAGTTCAAAACCGAAGATGAAGTCGTTGCTGCTGCCAACGATACCGATTTCGGCCTCGCCAGCTATTTCTATTCGCGCGATATCGGCCGCGTCTGGCGCGTGGCGGAAAAACTGGAATACGGCATGGTCGGCATCAATACCGGCTTGATTTCCAATGAGGTCGCTCCCTTCGGCGGCGTCAAGCAATCCGGTCTGGGGCGCGAAGGATCAAAGTACGGCATAGAGGAATATCTGGAAATTAAATACCTTTGCATGGGCGGCCTCGATTCGTAACGCATCGGATAAAACGCATCATGCGCATGAACCAGACCTTGCCGGCATCTGCTGTCAGGTCTTAGCGCACGCCCACACGTTGCAAGGTAAATAATGAGCACACCCGAAAAAGACTTTCCGGACCATCCTGCCACCGTCATCAAAACAGTCGTACTTTCCAGCAGCATGCTGGCGCTTATTCTCGCCGGCATGGCAATGCTGGGGCCTTTTTCCATCGATACCTATCTGCCTGCCTTCCCTTATCTGCAAGCATCGCTGAAGGCAACGTCGATAGAAGTACAACAAACACTGACTGCCTACATGCTGGCTTTCGGCATCATGATCCTGTGGCACGGCGCACTGTCGGATGCATTCGGACGACGCAATATCGTGCTGGTTTCGCTGACGGTATTTGCCATCGCCTCGCTCGGTTGCGCGGCTGCGCATAGCGTGGAATACCTGTGGGCATTCCGTATTCTGCAAGGAATTTCGGCCGGTGCCGGTGTGGTGGTCGGACGCGCCATTGTGCGTGATCTGTATGCCGGCGCGGAGGCAGCACGACTGCTGTCACTAGTGACGATGATCTTTTCCATCGCACCGGCAATTGCCCCTATCGTCGGCGGCTGGATAGTCACGCTGGCCGACTGGCGCACTATCTTTCTATTCCTGTTTGCCTATACCGTGCTGCTGATCTGGTTTTGCTACAAGTATTTGCCGGAATCGCTCCCGCTCGAGAAACGCCAGCCCTTCAATCCTCAATTCTTGTATGGCAGCTACAAACGTGTGTTCCGCTCACCGGCATTTCATTTGAAAGCCGGCACCGTGGCCTTCAACTTCGCCGGAATGTTTTTATATGTTGCCGCAGCACCGGTATTTCTGACGGAACATTTGGGTCTGGGAGCGCATCAATTCGGCTGGCAATTCGTACCATCGGTAGCGGGGATTTTTCTTGGCGCACTGACGGCCAATCGTACTGCCGGGAAAATCATGCTGGCGCGCCAAGTCTTTGTCGGCTTCAGCTTCTTGATTGGTGCCGGTATGTTTAACGTCGTCTATCACGCGTTTTTTCCCGCCGCCCTGCCGTGGTCGATCGTACCACTGTTCTTTTTCACCTTCGGCATGTCTATGGTGGCACCCGGCGTGACTCTGCTGGTGCTCGATCTGTTTCCAAGCATACGCGGCATCGTCGCGTCCTGTCAGGCATTTACACAAACCATGCTGGCTGCCCTCGTGGCAGCAGTCATCGCACCCTTGCTATCGCATTCGCCATTTGCATTGGCGCTGGGGCAGTTGGGATGTGCGCTGATTGCGCTGGCCTTGTGGTCGGGCGGCAGTCATTATCGACGTCGCGCGGCAAAAGAAAATAGCCGGGAAGCGCCGGAGTAAAGCGATTCGCGCTTGATGTTCACAAGGCGATGCCCAGCGTACTTTTTTCACTGCACCATATTTTCCGGTCCGCGATCAATCCATCTCCGCCAGCCACGCTGCGCAATCGCCGCTGCGCGCATACGCAACAATCTTTCCCTTGATTTTTAATGAGGAGACTTGGTACCAACGACACTTTATGGAAATACATATAGTGGAAGTCAATACTGCAAATATAGTTGCAGAGAGAAGGAAAAGTCCGCATGCCTCCTCAAAAAATACTGCTCGCCTTTAACCAAATCTTCACGCGACCATTGAAATTTCAGTGCTAAAAATTCATGCAAAATATTTTCATGCATGCGTCAACCGCATTGTTTGACTGGCGTTATATACGTACAAGCTGGCGCACATGGAACGGAACACAAAAGCACATGCAAAAAAGCAGCAACAAGAAGGAAAAAACACCTGCAGTCAAATAATTCGCGGTAATAAAAAACAGGCTCTGCCTGTTTTTTTTGATTGCCGGCTCAGACCGGAGACTGAGCCGGCAGTTTTTTTACGCCTGCTAGACACCCAACGCACGACCATCGCTGCGCGGATCATGTGCGCCAGAAAAGGCGCCACTCTTCTGATCAATCACAATCGCACCCGGATGCCCGGACAATGGACTTTGTGCAGAAATAACGCTCATCTCATGGCCGCGTCGCGCCAGTTCCTCGAATACTTTTTCACCCGCATCTTTTTCCAGCTTCAACGAATCGCGCGTATCCGAAAACGTTTTCCCGAGCAGGAAGCGCGGTTTCGACAAGGCCGTCAACGGATCCATCCCGTAATCGATCATTCTGGTCAGAATAGTCGCCAGCGTTTGCGGCTGTCCATCTGCACCTTGCGTCCCATACAGGATATGCGGCTTGTCGTTCTTCAAATACATGCCGGGATTGAGTGTATGAAAAGGACGTTTCCCCGGTTGCAGTACATTCAGGCTATCCGCCTTCAGGCTGAATGATGCGCCGCGGTTATGCCACAGGATACCGGTGTCGCCCGCCATTACGCCGCTACCCCAATCGAAGTAAACCGTTTGCAGCATGGAGACTGAATTGCCTTGCGCATCGGTCGCACCGATATACACCGTATCTCCGTTCTTGAACACATGCGGCCACGGTAATGCGCGCTGCATTTGAATCTTGCCTGCGAGTTGATCCAGGTGCGCTTTCGACAGCAGCTTTGCCGAAGGAACGTTGACAAATTCGGGATCGGCCACGTACTGATTGCGGTCGATGAATGCACGCTTCACCGCTTCGACAACGACGTGATAATAGTCTGCACTGCCTTCCGGAATGTTCTTCAAATCAAAACGATCGAGAATGCCCATGATTTCCAGTGTGGTAATACCTTGCGTCGGCGGCTGGTTCGCCAGCAACACGCCATCGCGATAATTGACGCGTAAAGGCGGTTCTATGCGCGCCTGCGTTTTTGCCAGATCGGATGCCGTCAATGGCGAGCCTGCACTTTTCAATCCCTGGGCAATGCGTTCTGCCAGTTTTCCTTCGTAAAAATCACGATACCCGCGTACTGCCAGCATCTCCAGCGTATCGGCCAATTGCGGTTGCTTGAATAACTGGCCGATTCCGGGAGCCTTGCCATTGATCATGAAGGATTGCGCAACGCCCGGCAGCGCATTCATTTCCTTTTCACGGAAGTCCATCCAGAAACGTTCCGACGGCGACACCGGAAAACCGTCTCTGGCAAAGCCGATCGCCGGCTTCAGCAATTCGGCCCAGCTTTTGCTGCCTGCCAACTCCCTGCTGCTGATGTCGAATGCCTTGCCTAGCGTATCGACATTGGCTGCAGTGGTCAGCATGGAAGCCGGCCCACGCACCGGAATGGCACTACCGCTGTATTGCGGCAGAATGGCCGGTGCCTGGCCGATGCCGGACAAGGTTCTGACCTTGCCGTTGCGATCGCTGATGATCATGAAGGCATCGCCGCCGAAGCCGGAGAAATGCGGATAAGTCACGTTCAAGCATGCTGCGATGGCGATGGCTGCTTCGATTGCATTGCCGCCGGATTTCAATACATCCAGTCCGGCATTGGTCGCCAGCTCATGCGGACTGGTCACCATGCCTTTGGCCGAAGTAGCCAACACACTCTTCGGTTTTGCTTCCAGTGCCATCGATAGCGGTGCCATCGAACTCAGCGCCATTGCACCTGAGGCAGATAAAAAATCTCTTCTCGTCATCCCGGGGAAAAGCCTGTTTTTCATTTTGTCTCCGTATAAATGATGGTGACAAGACCCGCACCGACTATGACATCTCTCGGCTAGTCGATACGCGCTTGCCTATTTTGTCAAACCGCATGTGCAACGAAACAAATGTAGCTGAATGTGCGGTCACACTCAACAACAAGTCTTCTTTTGCTATGCAAAAAAAAGCACTGCCAGATTTTGATATCTGGCGGTGCTTTCAAGGACGAATCAGACTTTTTGCTGCACGTGATTGTTCGCTGTAACTTTTGATTTTGGGAAGGTATTTTCCAACGGCACGTGGCGATGCGAGAAGTTAGCCGTGATCCAGGCATAGACCGGGCCGATTGCATTCATGATGATCACGATATACAGAGCGGAAAACGGATCTTTTGCAACCGGGCCAAAGCCGCCGAACATCGTCGCAAAGAAGGATGCGAAGCCGAAGAACATACCCGGGATAAAACTGAAGAAGGGTATCCGTGCAAACAGCATCATGCCGGCATTCAAACAGAACAGAATCACACATTCTGCAATGATCAATTCAGTGCCCGAAAATTGTTTCTTGGCCATGCCAAAACCGCTGACAACCAAAAACCCGGCAATCGAACCAATCGGCAAAACCGGCCAGATACGTTTCAGGTTGGCAGCGGTCGGACCGCCCATCGCAAAAGTACCCGCCCAACTGATAAAGATCGCCCAGACTGGCAAATGCCAGGGCAACTGGACCATGAGAACGGTGGTAACCGCGAGTAGTGATGCTACAACCTCGTGTGGTGGTTTTTTCATGCTTGTCTCCTGATTTTTTGCTTAAGTATTTATTTCTATTATTTGGAAGCAGCTGTTTCGCACACATGGTTTTTTTCACCATGATCGTGTGCACCACAGCAACCGTGACGATGAATCGTGCTTTTATGCTGAGTGACCACGGTTATTTTTCCGCGTTTGATCACCCAGGAACGTGCAGGAATATCAAGCAAGGCATCGGCTACCTGATAGGTATCCAGAATCACCAGATCGGCTTGCTTGCCAACCGCAAGACCATAGCTGTCACCGATACCGATCGAGCGTGCGGCATTGATGGTTCCCATGTCGAGAATCGCCGCCTGATTGGCAGGCGTACCGAATGAAAGTGCATGCGCCAGCATATTGCCAATGACCAGCATGTCTGCCTTACCGAATGGCGTGAAGGCATTGCGGATATTGTTGGATGAGTACGCGACATTGACGCCCGCTTCATGCAGAGCCCGCACCGGCGTCAGGCCACGACGACGATTTTTCACATCATTGCGGCCGCCCAGATACAGGTCGGTAGCAGGCAAGGTCACAATGCTGATATCGGCCTTGCGCAGCAATTCAATCACCGGCTTCAATTCGTCAGGATCGAGCGCACCCAGACTGGTGACGTGGCCGAGTGAAACTCTGCCCTGATAACCGGTATCGATGGTTTTTTGCGCAACGTAAGCAGCCGAGGCAAAACGCTGATCGCTTGCTTCATCGGAAAAATCCGCATGCAAATCGATAGGCGCATCATGTTTTTGCGCCATCTCGAACACGATGTCGATATGGCGCTTGGTATCGTCCCATGTCAGCTCGTTGTATGGACAACCCCCAACCACATCGGCACCCATGTCCATCGACTTTTCCATCAAGTCGGTGGTACCGGGTGATTTGATGATGCCTTCCTGCGGAAATGCAACGATCTGAATATCGATAAGATCCTTGTATTCATCACGCAGTTCCAGCACTGTTTCCACGCCGATCAGTCCCTGAATCAGATCGACGTCAGGATGTGCACGCAATGCAACCGTGCCGTTCTTCACTGCCATATCGAGTACCTGGCGTGAACGATCTAGTACGTCATTCCGTTCCTGTTTGCTTTTCAGGATGCCGGTGACGCGTATCGCTTCTTCCAGCGTGCCGAGTACCGGCGGCAAACGTCTATGCAGGAATGCTTTTTCCAGATGCAAATGCGGCTCGACCAGGCCTGGAATAACGGCACGGCCTTCTGCATCGATTGCATCTGTCGCCGAGGCTTTAATGCCTTCTTCTATCGCGACAATTTTCCCGTTTTTGATACCAATATCCATCAGTGGTTTGTCATCCCACACGCGAACATTGTGTATTAACAAGTCCATCTCCATAACCATCTCCTCTGGATGAAACAACTAAAAACCTAATGCAATCCCTTCGCCGCGCGGATCTGCGCCGCCTTCAAAAAATGGTGACCACGGCCCCGGCAAGCGGATCGCCTGCGCGGTACCCATACGCGGAAACGGCCACTGCGCCGCTTCCACCGGATGCCCTTGCTCACGCAAGGCATCGAACGTTGCCTCCGGCGCTAACGATTCCAGCAACAACTTGTTCGATGTATCCCCCCACGAACGGCCGTACAACACACGTGGCGCATCGATGGCTTCCTGCACATTCAGGCCGAAATCGACTACCCGCGTCGCGACTGAAGTCTGTGTTTGCGGTTGTACTTCACCGCCTTGCGTTCCATAGACCATGTAAGGCTTGCCATCCTTGAACAGCATGCCGGACATCAGCGTCGATGCGCTTTGTTTGTCTGCCTTCAGTACATTAGGATGATCTGCTTGCAGCGAGAAGAAGCTGCCGCGGTTTTGCATCAACACACCGGAGACAGGATCGGTCACGCATGCACCAAAATCGAAGTACAAACTTTGCACCAGGCCGACTGCATTGCCGTATTTATCGGCGATGCTGATGAAGGTGGTATCGCTGCCGCCAGGACGGTTTTCGTGTGTGCGTGCGGTATCGGCCAACCACTCCGCACGTTCGGCATTTGCCAGCTTCGGATCAAGTAGTTCTTCAATCGGGATATCGGAAAAATCAGGATCGGTCAGATATTGATCGCGTTTGTTGAAAGCCCATTTGATCGCCTGAATCATCGCGTTGTAATATTCAGGCGAATTTTCATCCAGCCCGCTCAGATCGATGCCGTTCAGAAAATTAAGGATCATCAAGCCGGCTATACCTTGCGATGGCGGCGGCACCTGAAACGCTTGAAAACCGCGATAAGTCGTCGAGATAGGCTGTACCCACTTGGCGCGGTATTGATGAAAATCATCCAAGGTAAGCAAGCCGCCCTGGCTCTTCAGATAATTGACGATGGAGTGTGCGGTATGTTCATAAAAATGGCGCGTGCCATTTTTTGCAATACCTTCCAGCGTGTCAGCCAGTGCAGTTTGTTGCAGACGCTCGCCCGCTTGATAGGCTTGACCGTTTTTCAGGAAAATCCCGGCCGAGCCAGGATCCTGACGGAATACGTCGGCATCGTCGCTGATCCAGCGACTGATATCCTGCGTCACCGCTACGCCTTCGCGTGCATAGCGTATCGCCGGTTCCAGCAAACGGGTTAAAGGCAGCGTGCCGAAACGTGCATGGGCGAGGCCCCAGCTATCGACGGCGCCAGGCACAGTGATCGCAGCACGCGGGCCGCGATGCGGGATCGCATCCATGCCTTGATAATCGGCTAGAGAAATATTTTGACCGCAAGTACCACTGCCATTCAGCGAAGTCAGCGTATTCGATTTGGCATCGTGGATCATCCAGAATGCATCGCCGCCTATGCCTATCATGTGCGGCAACACGACGCTCAGAGTGGCGGCGGCACAGATCGCGGCATCGACAGCCGTGCCGCCTTCTTTCAACACATCCAGTGCAGCGCCGGTCGCCAGATAGTGGGCGGTGGCGACCATGCCGTTTTCGGCATAACTGACTGGGCGGGTGGTTCTCATCATTTCTCCAGGAATCGGGTTCATGGAAAATGAGCATAGGGATCAATTACTCAGGTGGAAATCGGGATTACCTGATTCTGATCTAGGGATTTTCCTAGATATTCACCCTGTTCACGTCTCAATCGTAACCTTCATTGATCAAACCGTGTTTCAGCGCGTAATACACCAGATTGGCTGTGGTAGCCGCCTCCATTTTTTGCAAAACGGCTGCTTTGTGGGTACTGATGGTTTTATTGCTGAGCGACAAAATTCTCGCAATATCGTTGACGGAATGCCCTTCGACCAGCATGTTGAATATCTGGAATTCGCGTGCTGTCAGCTGGGTGTGCGGAAAATCCTGTTCCGGCTTGTGCAATTGCTTGATCAACTTGGCCGAAATTTCGGGCGAAACAAAGGTACTACCCTCAGCAACTTTGCGTATACCTTCGATCAACTGACTGGAAGCCGTGTTTTTCGTGATGTAGCCGGATGCGCCGGCACGCATCGCCTGCACCGCATACTGGCTCTCCTGATGCATGCTTAATACCAGTATCGGCAATTCAGGTTTGATCGCATTGATCTGCTGAATCAGGGCGATGCCGCTCTTGCCCGGCATCGACATATCCAGCACCAGTACATCGATCTGCAAGACCCGGATTTTCTGCAGCACTTCTTCGCCGTCAGACGCTTCGCCCGCCACCGCCATATTCGATACGAAGGAAATGATCTGTTTCAAACCATCCCGAATAATGGCGTGATCATCGGCGATCAGTATTTGAATCATTTTTCTTCTCCTGAATCGCTGGACGTTCCCTTGGGAATATGCACTTCGATGCTGGTACCCGAGTCCAGTCTGCTCTGAATTTTCAATCTGCCGCCAAGCATGAATGCACGCTCGCGCATACCGATCAAACCCAAACCATCTTTGCGCGAGCTGGCGCGGTCGAAGCCGTCTCCATTGTCAGTCACTTTCAATGTCACGAAACCTTTCGCATCCTTGAGCACCACCACCACCGAAGTAGCGTGACTGTGCCGGCTAACGTTCGTCAATGATTCTTGCAGAATACGGAAAATCGCCGTGCTGATGTCACGATTGAAGGCCAGCGGCGTAGAAGGCAGAATCAATTCACAGGTAATTGCATTGCGTTTGGCAAACGATTCCAGCAACCAGTCGATGGCCGATGGCAATCCAAGTTCATCCAGAATCAAGGGACGCAAATCGGCGGCAATACGCTGCACCGATTCCACCGTAGAATCGGCAATTTTCTTGAGTGCATGCACATTCTGCAACCACTCATCATCCTGCATCTCGCGTCGCGTTTCCATTACGCTCAAGCCAATGCGAATGGCAGTCAGCGATTGGCCCAATTCGTCATGCAACTCGCGTGAAATACGCGTGCGCTCTTCTTCGCGCACCGATTGCAGATAGGCCGACAGTTCGCGCAATTGACTGCGTGATTCCAGCAAATCTTCCTCTGCCATTTTTCTATCGGTGATGTCACGCGAAATGCCGGTGGTACCTATCACTTCGCCCTGCTCATTGCGAATCGGTGTCTTGATCGTGTCGTACCAGCGCAGTGTGCCGTCTTCGGTGTGGCGCCACTCTTCATAGCGCAAGCGTTCGCCCTGCTCCATCACACGACGGTCGGTGTCGATGTACTCGCATCCCCAATCGGCAGGCCAGACATCAATCGGCGTTTTGTTCAGGATGTCGCTTTCCGGCAAGCCGCATGCAACACAGAATGCATCGTTGACGAGGATGTAGCGCGAATCCTTGTCCTTCAACCAGGCCTGATCCGGAATATTGTTCAGGATCGCTTTCTGCAATTCGTCATCCTTGCTCATACCTCGTCTCCGCTGTCTAAGCCCGCTACCGTGACAGGAAATCCATCGTTGCAGGTATTAATTGCTGCGCCTTGCCTTGATATCTTCCAGCAATTTCAGGAAGTCCGGCGATTCATTCATCAAGGAAGTGGCTGCCGAGCGTAATTCCCGGACGGTTTTCTTCGGCAAATACAAGGAAGTCGGTACATTGAGAAGTTCTGTCCGCCTGCCTTCATCTGCCAGATTCTTCAGACCGATATTAATGTAATACACCGAGGGTGGCACGCTCCCATTTTGCTGCGCCTTGGCTTGCGCCGACTCGCGCCAGCGATCGATGGTGGATTGCATCGCGCGTTCCGATTCCTGCGTATAGCGGGCAATCGGAATATCGCCGATCGCACGTACCACATCCATGAAACCAGGCACATCGGCACTCTGATCGATCAGATTCTCCGGATCGTTTTGTGCATTGACGACGATGACAACCAGCTTTTCCATTTCGTCCAGACGAAAATCGCGTTGCACCGCCTGGCTGCCAATCAGCGTTTCCAGATCGAGAATGCCACGTATGCTGAGATTATCCGACAAGCCGCCATCCAGCAAATGAATGAATGGACGTTTGTTGCGGTTGAGGTAGCTAAGCAGTTCCTGACTACGCGCACGCGATGCGGCGGCGCCCCTGCCGCGCTGATTGCTGGCACCTGCCTCCTGTATCGTCGGCGGCACCTGATAATCGCAACTGCCAGCGTAATTCCACAGCGTCACCGGCGAAAAAAGCAGCGGTACTGCACTCGATGCCGCCACCGCGCGCGCAATCGGGAACCTGCTTAAATCCGAACACAAAAAATTGAAGGATTCCTGAATGAAATCGAAACGGCCGCCCGAAGACATATCGGTGGCGCTGACAATCACAAATGGACCTTTGCGCTTGTGTATCAAATCGTCAAATGTCGCCTTGTCAAACAACACCTCATCAAGTTGCTCCTCCAGCAGATCGGAGCGACCGAAACGCGGCGAAGTCAGACGCCACTGATTGGACAGGGAAATCACGCGACTGACGATCTTGTCCTGAAAATCAAGCTCGAGGAAACGCTCATTGAAATCCGTCAGCACGCCTTCGCCATGCAAACCGTAATACGCCGCCAGTATCGAACCGCCCGATACGCCATACACGAGATCGACTTCGTCGAACAGCCGTCGCGTTTTGCCATCGGCGACAAATTTGTTGCGTGCCAATTCTTCCAGCACGCCATAGCCGAGCGCCGCCGAGCGTGCACCGCCGCCGGAAAACATGATCACCACAAACACCTTGCTGGCACCGGGTTGCAGATTCACCGACCTGATACTGTAGCCGCTATCCTCCTTGTATTGCGGCAGTTGCGTATTGACGTGGTATTGCACCAGACTGCCGCAACCGCTTAACAGCAAGGCAGCGCCCAACAGCAGGATGTTCCATCCCGTTTTTTTATATTTATTTGAAATCATTTTGATGAGTAGGCTGGCAGAGATGTGTCTTTCCTTTCAGGAAAGACACAGAATTTTCAGCATTATATCGGTGCCGGCAAGGATGCGGTGGCGCGTAAACATGGAATATGGCGAGCGGATCTCGTTCAGCAGATTCCCGTAACGCCCGTACTGCCGCCTTGTGCCACACATCAAAAACTCGACGCATGCTAAAGTTGCCATCAAGCACCCATGGTAAACAGCTTGTCCTCTGTTTCCGACCACGCGTAAAACACCACAATGACCGACACTGCAAGCATAGACCACGCCGTCTACAAAACACTGCTCGAATCCACCAAGGCAATCCCCTGGAAGATAGACTGGAAAAGCATGACCTTCGCTTACATCGGGCCGCAAATAGAAACGCTGCTGGGTTGGTCATCATCGAGCTGGGTGAGCGCGCAGGATTGGGCGGAAAGAATGCACCCGGAAGACCGTGAATGGGTGGTTGATTTCTGCGTTTCCCAATCCAGGGCCGGGACCGATCATGAAGCAGATTATCGCGCCCTCACCAAGGACGGCAGCTATGTATGGATACGCGATGTGGTGCACGTCATGCGCAATGCCGATGGTGAAGTCGAAGCGCTGATCGGATTCATGTTTGATATCAGCGAACGCAAGAAAACCGAAACCAAACTCATTGATCTGCAAAAGGAACTGGAAACGCTCTCCTTCAAGGATGGATTGACTGGTGTCGCCAACCGGCGCATGTTCGATTCGGTAATGGAAGCCGAATGGAGCCTGGCACGGCGCAACCAGCAAACGCTTTCGCTGATCATGCTGGACATCGATTATTTCAAGCAGTACAACGATCACTACGGACATATCAAAGGCGACGATTGCCTGAAGCGCGTTGCACAGATTCTCGGTTCCGCCACCAGAAGATCACGCGATTTTTTTGCACGCTTCGGCGGCGAGGAATTCATGCTGGTCTTGCCGGAAACCGATGCCGCATCCGCCATCAAGATTGCCGAGCGTTGCCGCATGCTGATCTGCAAGGAGAGTATCCCGCATGAAAAATCCGAAGTCACGCCCATGGTGACCGTCAGCCTGGGCGTCGGTACGATTACTCCCAGGGATCATGATGAACCGCTGCGGTTTATTGAAGAAGTGGACAAGCGCTTGTATCAGGCCAAGCAAAGAGGCAGGAACTGCATCGTCAATGAAAGCGAAACGCTTACCATGGATTAACCCATGCGTCAGCTCAATGTCAAGGAAACGTGATGACGCCTTGCTCAACCCGATAATTTCCACCTGAGCAAGGCCGAATTCCAGCTGTCGATTAAAATAGCGTTACGTCAGTGAATTGCACAGTCTTGAAGACTCGTCCTGTGCCTTGCGACGTCCTACTCACCAAACCCTACATTGATGACATCACCTATTGCGCGCGAAGAATCCGGCTCTCGCCCTGCCAGCACGATCAGCAGAGAAACAATTGACGCTGCAGAAAAGCATCTTCGCGACATCCTTTCCATTGCGATCGAACACGCTGCGCCACACGCTGCACTGGTGGTGTCGGACACCCGCTGCGATCTCGCAGTCGCCTTGACAGAGGCTTACCAGCGCAGCCTGCCGACGGCGACCTTCATCGACTTCGATGCCGTATCGCAGGATGCAATCCTGGCTGCCTTTGCCGGACTGGAACCCGGCGATTTGGTGATACTGATTCAATCCACTAATTTTCGTCTCGAAGCGTTCCGCATACGCATAGAACTTTTCAAGCGTGGACTCAAAGTGATAGAACATCCGCACCTGTCCCGCATGAATGATCAACAGGCGGTTTATTACGTCGAATCGCTGGCCTATGACCCGGCTTATTATCGCGGCGTCGGGCAGGCATTGAAGGCACGCATAGACCGCGCCAGCTTTGGCGTCATCGACAGTGACGGAGAACGCCTGGTCTTTGCATCACCATTCGAGCCGGCAAAGCTGAACATCGGCGATTACAGCGAGATGAACAACGTGGGCGGCCAGTTTCCGATAGGCGAAGTGTTTACCGAAGCGCAGGATCTGGAGGCGGTAAACGGCCGCGTGCGTATTTTTGTTTTTGGCGACACCGCATTTCAAGTCAACCAACCTGCGCACCCAATCACATTGGTCATTACCAAAGGCCGCGTCACCGATGTCGTCGATTCGACGCCCGAGTTCGACCAGGTGCTCGCCAACATCCGCGCGGATGAAGGTGAAGTGTGGCTGCGCGAACTTGGCTTTGGCATGAACCGCGCCTTTACGCAGCAACGCACCGTCAGCGATATCGGTACCTATGAGCGTATGTGCGGCATCCATCTGTCGCTGGGAGCCAAACACGGCGTCTATAACAAGGCCATCATCAAGCGCGCCAACGCCAGATATCACGTTGATGTCTTTGCAGTCACGCAAGCCGTCTATCTTGACGATGATCTTGTCTATGACAATGGAGCGTGGCAGGTCTGAAACGCAATCTGCAACCAGAATAGCAGCGCAGTTCGCTAGCGTCGTGCAAACCCGCGTAAAATGACAGCTCATGCGGGTGTAGTTCAATGGTAGAACGAAAGCTTCCCAAGCTTTAGACGAGGGTTCGATCCCCTCTACCCGCTCCAGCCATCTGGACGATTGGCGCTTTTTTAACAGCGACATTTTTGCCTGATTTGCACTTAACCCGCACTCAATCTGCAGTATTAACCCAACACTTCGCATGACCGATACCAAATCCGACGACGGACAAAACAAGCCGCTTTTTTACGATCCGACCGAACACCGCATACGCAGCTTCGTCACGCGCGCGGGACGCCTGTCAACCGCGCAAGCACGCGCCATCGAGGAACTGGGGCCGCAATTCTTCATTCCGTATACAAAGGCGCCGCTGGATATCGATCAGGCCTTCAGCCGCACTGCACCGACCATTTTTGAAATCGGCTTTGGCATGGGCGAAACCACAGCGAAAATTGCCGCCGGCATGCCGGAAAAAAACTTCATAGGCGTGGAAGTGCATACGCCAGGCGTAGGTAGCCTGCTAAAGCAGATCGGTGAACAGGAATTGGCGAATCTGCGCATCATCCAGCATGATGCATTTGAAGTATTGACCAATATGATCGCACCGGCATCGCTGGCCGGCGTACACGTATTTTTTCCCGATCCCTGGCACAAGGCGCGTCATAACAAGCGCCGCCTGATCCAGCCGCCGCTGGTGCAACTGCTATCGTCACGCATCAAGACCGGCGGTTATCTGCATTGCGCAACCGACTGGCAGGAATATGCGGAACAGATGCTGGAGGTACTGAACGCCGAACCAGGCTTGCGCAACACCGCCGAAGGCTATGCTCCGCGCCCCGATTACCGTCCGGTCACGAAATTCGAGAATCGCGGCATCAAGCTCGGGCACGGCGTATGGGATCTGGTGTTTGAAAAAAAATAAGCGGCATCGCTGCGTTGCCTATTTGAACCGCAACGCATCATTTACCTGCCTCGGCATCATCGCTATTACTTGACGCGCTGCTTCTCCAGCTTGCGTGCCAGCGTGCGGCGATGCATGCCAAGACGACGCGCTGCTTCGGAAATATTGAAATCGCTTTCCGCCAGCACTGCATGGATATGTTCCCACTCCAGCGTCTTGATCGAAGTCGAACGACTGCCCAGCTCCACATCGACATTGCCCGCCACATGACCGAAAGCAGCCTCGATATCGTCGGTATTGGACGGCTTGGCCAGATACTGACAGGCACCGAGCTTGATGGCTTCCACCGCCGTATTCAGGCTGGCGAAACCGGTCAGCACCACGATCTGCATGGCGGGATCATGCTTGTGCAGCATTTGTACGCAAGCCAGTCCCGACGTGTGACCGTTCAGCTTGAGATCGACGACGGCATAGGCCGGTTTCTCCCGCTGCAGCAGCGCAGCCGCTTCATCCTGGCTGGAAGCCAGCAGCACGCGGTAATTCCTGCGCTCGAATGAACGTCCGAGCGTACGGGCAAATGCGCCATCATCTTCAATAATCAGCAGCGTACGCTCAACCGACATTGCTATCTTCCTCTTCAAACTTGATCGCCGCCAGCGGCAGTGAAAGTTGCACAACGGCGCCACCTTCCTCGCGGTTGCGCGCAGTGACCGTACCGCCCAGGGTGCGTGCAACGTTCATCACAAGAAACAGGCCAAGGCCGCCACCGACACGCTTCTTGGTCGATTGATATGGCGTGCCCAGATTCTCCAGAATTTCCGGTAGAAAACCCGGACCGACGTCGCTGACTTCTATACTCAGCGTATCTTCGGTACTGCTCGCCGTCAGACTCAACCATTGAGGCGACGCTTCCAGTGCATTATCGAGCAAATTGAAAATAGTTTGCTTCAGGGTCGAATCGAACACCACCGCGAGATCATGTTCGATGTGATTTTCATAGACGAAAGTAACAATCGGCCGGCTGGTACGCCAGACACCGGCAAGGTCGTCGAGAAAGGTAACGATAGTGGTTTGCACAGAAGATTCGCCGCGCGCTTCGCCTGCAGACAGCAGGATGCCGCTGACGATACTCTTGCAGCGTTGCAGTTGCGTTTCCATTTCAGCAATGTCCTGTTGCAAGTCGGCGTTTGCCGCGATAACAGGCATGCGCCGCCAGTCGCCAAGAATGACGGACACCGTGGCCAGCGGCGTACCAAGCTCATGCGCGGCACCAGATGCCAGCAAACCCATGCGCACGATATGATCTTCCTCTGCCGCGCGCTGCCGCAGTGCCGCCAATTGCGCGTCACCAGCGCGGAAATTGCGACTGATGCGGGTAATGAACGCCGCCAACAACACGGCATTCAGCACGAAACAGATCAACACACCTTGCACGTAGAGGCTGAAAAATCGCAGGCTGTGATCGTGCGGCAAAATCAAGGGATTAGCATGCGCCGCCAACCCTGTGAGGCAGGCGCTGGTAAGCGCCACGATAATCCAGGTCGACCAGCCCTCCAATAACACCGCACTCAGAATCACCTGCAGCAAATACACGAAGGCAAAGGGATTGGTGATACCGCCACTGAAGTAAAGTTGCAGGGTAAGGCTGGCAACATCGACCAGCAGCGCAAGGAAAAGCTCATTGTTGCTCACGCTGCTGCGCTCGTGCCAGCGCAAATGGCTGGCGACATTGAAAGCAATCAGGCAGGCCAATACCTGCAGCATGTAATGCAGTTGCAACTCGATACCAAAAACCAGCGTGACGACGGCGATCGTCGTGATCTGACCGATGACGGCGATCCAGCGCAACTGGATCAGCAACATCATGTTCTTGCGCCCGGCCGAATGTTCGGCGCGCACAGCCGATGGCGGCAGCGCATTCATGGCATCGTCCGACGCAAGCATCCCGTTTTTCCCCAACATATTTGTTTCCCGCTCCAGACTATCAGTTCGGGCGGCGGCGTTCATCACGCAGCACCCACCAGCACGCCGCAAGCACCATCAAGGCGAGTACGTACCAGGTAAGAGCATAGACTAAATGATTGTTATGGAAGGAAATTACCGTCAATCCGCCGACCGGCATCACTGCAGTGCTGTCTGCTGACGCTGCATTTGGTCGCTGCGCATCCTGATCGATGAAATAAGGTGCCACACTGGAAAGGTGCCGGGCGGCCGCAATCGCTGCCACATCACGCGAATACCAGCGTCCGCCGGCAGCGTCGTTCTCGCGTAAAAAGCCACCGTCCGGTTCGCTGATGCGTAACAGGCCGCTGACCGTGATTTCGGTCGCAGGCGACTTCGGTTCAACGTAGGAGAGAGAAGGAATAAAGCCGCGATTGATCAGCACAATGCTACCGTCGGCAGTTTGCAGCGGCATCAACAACCAGTAACCGCCACCCAGCTCGGTCACCGCCATGACCTTGACCGCATGTTCATGCAAAAAAACGCCGCTTACACGCACATGGCGGTATTCATCGCTTGCTGCTGTAACTTGCGACCAGCGCTCACGCTGCGGCGCCTGAACCGCTGCTGCATGCACGCGCTGCTCGACACGCTCGATCAAATTCAGCTTCCATTGCAGGCGATAGATTTGCCAGGTGCCCAGTGCTGCAAAAAGAGTGAAAAACAGGCTGGCGAGGATTACCAGCCAGATCAGTCGGCCGGAGCGAGGGACTGCAACTGCCGGCTCGGAATCCGAACCGGTGCCACCACCCTGCTCCGTGACTTTTGTCATGGCATGACTTATTTTGACTGCTGCACGGTCTCGTGCATTTCATGCACATCATCATGCCCATGCAAGCCAGGCATCATGTTGTGATTCATGTGATACATGACCCACAGGGAGCCGGCCAGCACAATTACCACCACCACCACGGTAAAGATCAGCGCCAGCATGGACCAGCCGCCTTCCGATTTGGTGTTCATGTGCAGGAAATAAATCATGTGCACGACGATCTGTACAGCAGCAAAACCCAGGATGACGAGACCTGTCGTGCCGGAATCCGTCAACACATTGTTCATCACCAGCCAGAAAGGTATCGCGGTCAGGATGACGGACAATACAAAACCGATCGCATAGCTTTTCAGGCTGCCGTGGGCCTGCTCGTCGTGATGATCATGATCGGCGCCGTGCGCTGTTGTTGCGTGATGCTCGCTCATGGCAGCACTCCCATCAGATAGACAAAGGTAAAGACGCCGATCCAGATCACATCCAGGAAATGCCAGAACATCGACAGGCACATCAGGCGACGCTTGTTTTCAACATTCAGGCCGAACTTCCCGACCTGGAACATCAACACGATCAGCCAGATGATGCCGAAAGTAACGTGCAAACCGTGAGTGCCGACCAATGCAAAGAAGGACGTCAGGAACGCGCTAGTTTGCGGTCCAGCGCCTACATGGATCAAATGGTTGAATTCATACAATTCCAGCGCCAGGAATCCGGCACCAAGTACACCGGTAATGCCGAGCCAGATCAATGTGCTGCGTACGCGATTGCGATGCGCTTCCAGCATGGCGACGCCATAGGTAATCGACGACACCAGCAGGAAAGCGGTGTTCATCGCAACCAGTGGCAAGTCGAACAACTCGGCACCGGTAGGACCACCTGCATAGCTGCGACCCAGTACGGCATAGGTCGCAAACAGGCAGGCAAAGATAAGACAGTCGCTCATCAGGTAAATCCAGAAACCGAGCGAGGTGCTTGATTCCGGATGATGTTCCTTGACGAAATAACGAGTGCTTGCATCAGCGCTACTCATCGCGCTGATCTCGGCAGAAGTGGCAGTGATCTCAGACATGGCTTTCCAACAGTTTGGTGCGAGCACTCTCCGTACGGGCAACTTCGTCCGCAGGAATGTAGTAATCGCGTTTGTAGTTAAAGGTGTGGATGATGATCGCGGCTATCACTGCTGCGAAGCTGATACCGGCCAGCAGCCACATTTGCCAGATCAAACAAAAGCCTAATACTCCACTCAAGGCCGAGATGATAAAGCCGGCGCCGGTATTTTTCGGCATGTGAATCTCGGTAAAGCCTTGCAGCGGACGCTTGTAACCGTTTTTCTTCATGTCAGTCCAGCTATCGGTGTCATACACTCTCGGTGTGAACGCGAAGTTGTAATCCGGTGGTGGCGAGGAAGTCGACCACTCCAGCGTACGACCATTCCATGGGTCACCGGTCACATCGCGCAATTCATCACGACGCTTGAAGCTGACATAGAACTGAATCAGCATGGAAGCAATGCCCAGCGCAATCAGCACAACACCGAAGGCTGCGATCTGGAACCAGATTTGCAACGATGGATCTGTGAAGTGGCTCATGCGGCGTGTCACGCCCATCAGACCCAACACATACAGCGGCATGAAGGCAGTCCAGAAACCGACCAGCCAGAACCAGAACGAGCATTTGCCCCAGAACACATCGAGTTTGAAGCCGAATGCCTTCGGGAACCAGTAGTTGATACCTGCAAACAGACCGAACAGCACGCCGCCGATAATCACGTTATGGAAGTGGGCAATCAGGAACAGGCTGTTATGCAAGACAAAGTCGGCTGGCGGCACTGCCAGCATCACACCCGTCATGCCACCGAGCACGAAAGTAATCATGAAACCGATGGTCCACATCATAGGCAGCTCGAAAGTAATGCGGCCTTTGTACATCGTGAACAACCAGTTGAACACCTTGGCGCCGGTCGGAATCGAAATGATCATCGTCGTGATGCCGAAGAACGAATTGACACTCGCCCCCGAACCCATGGTGAAGAAGTGATGCAGCCACACCAGGTAGGACAGAATCGTAATCACCACGGTCGCATATACCATCGAGGTATAGCCAAACAGGCGTTTGGCCGAGAACGTGGAAACCACTTCCGAGAACACGCCGAACAGCGGCAGAATCAGAATATACACTTCAGGGTGGCCCCAGATCCAGATCAGGTTCACGTACATCATGGCATTGCCGCCGCCATCATTGGTGAAGAAATGGGTATCTACCATGCGGTCCAAAGACAACATTGCCAGCACAGCGGTCAGTACAGGGAAAGATGCAACGATCAGCACGTTGGTGCACAACGAAGTCCAGGTAAACACCGGCATCTTCATCATGTCCATGCCAGGTGCACGCATCTTGACGATGGTAGCGATCAGGTTGATACCGGACAGCGTGGTTCCGACCCCGGCAATCTGCAACGACCAAATGTAGTAATCAACCCCCACATCCGGACTCGCGAGTATGCCTGACAATGGTGGATATGCCAGCCAGCCGGACTTGGCAAATTCGCCGACAAACAGGGACGCCATGACCAGCACAGCACCGAAAGTCGTCATCCAGAAGCTGAAGTTGTTCAGGAATGGAAACGCCACGTCGCGCGCGCCGATTTGCAGCGGTACGACGTAGTTCATCAGACCGGTCACCAACGGCATCGCCACGAAGAAAATCATGATCACGCCGTGCGCGGTGAAAATCTGATCGTAGTGATGCGGCGGCAGGAAGCCGGCGTTGTCGCCGAAGGCGATCGCCTGCTGGGCGCGCATCATCAATGCGTCGGCAAAGCCGCGCATCAACATCACCAGTCCGAGAATCATGTACATGATCCCGATTTTCTTGTGATCGATACTGGTAATCCAGTCGCGCCACAAGGTGCCCCAGACGCGGTAATACGTCAGAGCAGCAACTACTGCGATGCCGCCGATCAGCACCATCGCAAAGGTTATCAAAAGAATCGGGTCGTGGAACGGAATAGCGTCCCAGCTCAGCCGGCCGAAGATAAGCTTCGTCAGATCAGTATGGTCTTGCATCGTTTAGTCTTTATGGGAATGAGTATGCTTAGCCGCAACCTCGGCGGTTTCGCTGTGCGCAGCAGTATGATCTGCCGCCTCGTTATGCGATTCTTGCTTCGCGTCGGTTACTGCCTCTTCTTTTGCGCCTTTGCGCGGTGCGGTCTTGGCGCGACGCGCATCGTCCCGCATCATCTGATCCATGCAGACGGTGCCTGCTTCGACACAACGATTCAGGATCGCTCCATACAAATCGGAAGAGACTGTTTTGTAATAAGTCACCGGCTCGCGTTCGCTTGGTTTTTCCAGCTCCATGTAGGCGGTACGATCCAGCGTGCCACCTTCAGCCTTGACTTTCTTGATCCAGTTATCGAAATCCGCCACGTCCATGCCGTGGTACTTGAAACGCATGTGCGAGAAGCCGGCGCCACTGTAGTTGGCCGAAAAACCTTCCGATTCAACCGGCTTGTTGATCACCGCATTCAATTGCGTCTCCATGCCAGGCATCGAGTAGATCTGGCCGGCCAGCTCGGGAATATAGAATGAATTCATGACCGTCGACGCGGTGAGCTTGAAGCGCACCGGCACATCGATAGGCGTAGCCAGTTCATTCACGGTGGCGATGCCTTGTTCCGGATAGATGAACAACCACTTCCAGTCGAGCGCGACGACTTCAATCGTCAGCGGTTCGGCAGCAGCGGAAATCGGGCGGTTCGCATCGAGACGCTCCAGCGGACGGTACGGATCCAGCTGATGTGTACTGACCCATGTGATCAAGCCGAGCACAATAACAATCAACAGCGGGCCACCCCAGATAATCAATTCCAGCTTGGTGGAATGGTCCCAATCGGGATCATATTCTGCGGAGGTATTGTTTTTCCGGTAGCGCCATGCAAAGATAAGCGTAAGTATGATCACCGGCACGATGACAAGCAGCATCAGCAGCGTGGAAACGACAATTAAACGCCCCTGCTGTGCAGCGATGTCACCGGAAGGGTTGAGCAATACCAGATCGCATCCGCCAAGCAGAAATAGCGGCAACAAAAACAAACCGCGAAGGAGTAACCCGCGACGAGGAATCAAGGAATTCATGCGAGGAATATGGAAGATGAACATTTACCTAGTTTACTGGTAATGTGCACATATGCAGATAGGACGTTTTGTCCTATCACAAGAAATGCCCGCAAGGACGCACCGCTTTAAACAATAGAATATCTAACCGATAGGAGTGCCGATAATCATGTCTATCTCAACACATTATGACCAAACGGCGCCTGCAGAAGAATCGCCGCACTCAATCGGCAACGGCCCGCGCAATATCAACACCCGCGACGGGCATATCGATCCGGGTGAAATCGCGATCGGCGTAGTCATCGGCCGCGCCTCTGAATACTTCGATTTTTTTGTCTATGCCATCGCTTCGGTACTGGTCTTTCCCACCGTATTCTTCCCTTTTGCGTCCGTACTGGAAGGTACGCTGTACGCCTTCACCATTTTCTCCTTCGCCTTCATCGCCAGGCCGCTGGGCACCGTGCTCTTCATGGAAATCCAACGCCGCTTCAGCCGTGAAGCGAAGCTGACGCTGGCGTTGTTCCTGCTCGGCGGCTCGACTGCCGGCATTGCCTTCCTGCCATCCCATGCGCAACTCGGCAGCACCGCCATCATTCTGCTGGCCTTGCTGCGCTGCGGTCAGGGCGTGGCAATCGGCGGATCATGGGACGGCCTGCCGTCATTGCTGGCGCTGAATGCGCCGCAAAACAAGCGCGGCTGGTATGCGATGCTGGGCCAACTGGGAGCGCCGATAGGCTTCATCCTCGCTGCCGGCCTGTTTTCCTACATGCTGTATACGCTGGCACCCAAGGATTTCTTCGAGTGGGGCTGGCGTTACCCATTCTTCGTTGCCTTCGCAATCAACGTGGTGGCCCTGTTCGCCCGCCTGCGTCTGGTATCGACACCGGAATATTCACGCCTGCTGGATGAGCGTGAACTGGAACCTGTCAACGTGGTCGAAGTAACACGCTCTCAAGGCCGCAACCTGATCATAGGCGCACTCGCGGCACTCGCCAGCTACGCCCTGTTCCATCTGGTGACGGTATTCCCGCTGTCGTGGATCGTGCTGTATTCGGACCGTTCGGTCAGCCAGTTCCTCGAAGTCCAGATGATAGGCGCCGCTCTCGCGATTTGCAGTGTGATCGCCTCTGGTCTGATCGCTGATCGCGTCGGCCGCCGCACCACGCTGGCTGCACTTGCCGTACTGATCGGGATTTTCAGCGCCTTCGTACCGATGCTGATGAATGGCGGCATCTTTGGCGAAAACCTCTTCATCATCGTCGGTTTCATTCTGCTCGGCTTGTCTTACGGCCAGGCCGCCGGCGCAGTGAGTGCGAATTTCCCGGCCAGGTATCGCTATACCGGCGCAGCACTGACATCCGATCTGGCGTGGCTGGTCGGTGCCGGCTTCGCACCGCTGGTCGCGTTGGGCCTGTCCGCACATTTCGGCATGGCTTATGTCAGTCTGTACCTGCTGTCCGGCGCCGTCGGTTCGCTGGCAGCACTCAGCCTTAATCGGGCGCTGGAAATTCGCGACTGACACCCTGCCAAACTGCAGCAATAAAAAAGAGACGCACATGTGCGTCTCTTTTTTCATAAGGCGAGATGTTTCCTGATTCAAAAAATACGCGCTGCCTAGCTACATCGCCGCAATCAAGGTCACGATATCCGCGCCGTAACTTTCCAGTTTCTTTTCACCAACACCACTGACACCGCGCAGATCGGCCAGCGAAGCCGGCTGTGTCTTGGCAATTTCGCGCATGGTCGCATCGTTGAAGATGACATAGGCCGGCACATTGTGCGTGCGTGCCGTCTCCATGCGCCACCAGCGCAACTTCTCGAAAATCGCCTGCTCTCCTGCCGACAGATCGGTTTCGATAAAACCCTTCGGCTTGCTGGTTGAGCGCCGTGATTTGACGGGTTTCTGATATTCGCGTAACTGCACCTTCTCGCTACCCTTCAACACCGGACGCGCAGCATCGGTCAGTTTCAAGGCGCTGTATGCTTCATGATCAACTGCAACCAGACCAAGCGCAATCGACTGGCGCAAAATCGCCCGCCATTCCGCTTCACTGCGATCTGAGCCTATACCGAAGGTAGACACTTGATCATGCTGCCATTGCTTCACCTTGTCCGTATCCACCCCGCGCAACACGTCCAGCACATGCATCGCACCGAAGCGTTGATCAACGCGGTATATCGTCGACAATAACTTTTGTACGGCAATCGTGGCATCGAAGGAACGCGGCGGATGCAAGCAGGTATCACAATTGCCACACGGCGACGACGACTGACCAAAGTAAGTCAGCAGACGCTGACGTCGGCAATGCAGGGTTTCGCACAAACCCAGCATCGCATCGAGTTTGACTCCCTGCACACGCTTGAAGGTTTCGTCCGCTTCCGATTCGTCTATCATGCGGCGCTGCTGCACCACGTCCTGCAAACCGTAAGCCATCCATGCATTTGCCGCACCACCATCACGACCGGCACGGCCGGTTTCCTGGTAATAACCCTCTATGCTTTTCGGCAAATCCAGATGCGCGACAAAGCGCACGTCCGGCTTGTCTATGCCCATGCCGAAGGCGATGGTGGCAACCATCACGATGCTTTCTTCGCGCAGGAAGCGCGCCTGATTCCTGCTGCGCGCAGCGAAGTCCATGCCGGCGTGATACGGCAAGGCCGTGATGCCGTTTTCGCTCAGGAATTCTGCCGTTTCTTCGACCTTCTTGCGTGACAGGCAATACACGATGCCGGCATCGGCAGCATGCTCGCTTTCGATGAAATCCAGCACCTGCTTGCGGCCGTTGGCCTTCTCTACAATTTGATAGCGTATGTTGGGCCGGTCGAAAGAAGACACGAACATGCGTGCATCGTCGAGCTGCAATCTGTGGGCAATTTCTTCACGCGTCTGATGATCGGCGGTCGCCGTCAGCGCAATGCGCGGGACGTTCGGAAAACGCTCGTGCAAAATCGACAGCCTGATATATTCAGGACGGAAATCATGTCCCCATTGCGAGACGCAATGCGCTTCGTCAATCGCAAACAGCGCGATCTTGGCCGCTTCCAGCATGTCGAGACAGCGCGGTGTCATCAAGCGTTCCGGCGCGACATACACCAGATCAAGATCGCCGGCACGCAAACGGCGTTCGATACGCGACGATTCTTCAAAGGTCTGGGTGGAATTCAGGAATGCAGCACGTACGCCGACCTCAGCCAGCGCATCGACCTGATCCTGCATCAGGGCAATCAGTGGCGAAATCACGACGCCGACACCATCGCGCAACAAGGAGGGAATCTGATAGCACAGCGACTTGCCACCGCCGGTAGGCATCAGCACCAGCGCATCGCCACCGCGTGTAACGAGATCGACGATCTCGGCCTGTTCCCCGCGAAACGACGAATAGCCGAAAACCGATTCCAGTACGTGCAGCGCCTGCGCGCCCAGATCATCCTGCCTGTTGTTCATCGCCGCCGCTTATTCTGCCCACACAACCCAGCCGTAATGCGCACTGAGCAGGACAAACAGACCAAATGCAATACGGTAATAGGCAAAGATCGTGAAGTCGTGCGTGCTGATATAACGCAGCAGCCAGCGTACGCAGACAAATCCGGAAACGAATGCCGCCAGGCCTCCCACTGCAAACAGCGGCACATCGCTCATCGACAGCAGCTCGCGCCCCTTGTAAAGCGAATACACGGTAGCACCAGTCAGCATCGGGATCGCCAGGAAGAAGGAGAACTCCGTCGAAGCCTTGCGCGACAGGCCCAGATACATGCCGCCAATGATGCTTGCACCGGAGCGGCTGGTGCCGGGAATCAGCGCAAGCGCCTGTATCCAGCCTATTTTGAAGGCATCCATTGCCGTGATGTCGTGTATCGATTTCACCCGCACGGTCGTATTCGTCCGATTGCGACGCTCGACCCAGATGATCATAAATCCACCGACGATGAAGGCGATGGCAACCGTGACCGGGGAGAACAGTTTTTCCGTGATGTAGCCGGCAAACAGCAGGCCCAGTATTGCGGCCGGCAGGAAGGCGACCAGTACATTGAAAAAGAATTTCTGCGACCTGCGTTCGGTGAGCAATCCGCGCGACATCTGCTGTATCGTACCGCGGTATTCCCAGCACACCGCCAGCAGCGCGCCGGTCTGGATCGCGATTTCGAACATGGTGACGGTCGGTCCCTTAAAGTCCAGCAGACTGCCTGCCACGATCAGGTGACCGGTCGAGGAAATCGGCAAAAATTCTGTCAAGCCTTCGACGATGCCCATGATGATGGCCTTGAGCGCGAGAACTGGATCCATGGAATATATAAGCTAAAAAGGGTAATAAAAAACCCGCCGGTAGTGACGCCGTACGGGTTACAACGTAATCAATATTTCTATCGCGCCTTGTGTATCAGCCTGGCGATGAAGGCTCGCGGCGATTAGCTCAGCCAGCGTTTTGTGTCGGCTCAAAGATTACCACGACCACGCACGCTGCTGTTTCGATTTTAATCAAGGCAGTCGCTATTTCCGCAGTGAAATTTGATCGCCAGCGTGCAGCATCTTTACGACTTAGGCGGCCGTCAATCGTTCCAGCCTCGTTAAATAAAGCAGCGCATCATTGCGCGTAGAGCCGCACATTTCCAGTTACGGTCGCAAGCTGCTGCACACTGCCGGACGTTCCGGCTTCCCGAATATACGGCAACGATAATCATCCGCCAATTGCACGCAGCGAACACCCGCCGGTTTTCCGCTCGGCATACCGGGAATCGCCGACGAAATCGACGGCGCGGTGCAACAGGCGCCGCAATCGGGGCGGCAATTCAAGTTAGTCATTCGGCAATTCGTTCAGAAAATCAATCAAGTCGGTGACGCAAGCATGGTGAAGACGCGATTTTACAGTGGTCACGTGGCATGAGGCTTGACGCTGCGCGGACGGGCGCTTACAGTACGGGAACCTTGGCAAGTTGATTTCCTTGCCGGCCGCAACACACCGCCTTGTCGTAACAGCACCCTCCCCTGGAACGCTTAGCCGACCCGATACCTTGAGACCGGCTGTTGCGTCGCGCAAGCGCAATCATTTGATAAAATGCCCGTTTTCTTATTTAGTTACCTAGAGTCGACAAAATGAACATTGAAAAAGCCCGTTTCCTGATGATAGAACAGCAAATTCGCCCTTGGGATGTGCTCGATCAGGACGTCCTTGAATTGCTGGTAGTCGTCAAGCGCGAGGCATTCGTGCCACTGGCGTATCGTGCGCTGGCATTTGCCGATAGCGAAATCCCGCTGCCGCACGGCGAACAGATGATGACACCCAAGCTGGAAGCACGCATCCTGCAGGAACTGGCCGTTCAGAAACATGAAAACGTGCTGGAAATCGGCGCCGGCTCCGGCTATCTTGCTGCGCTGCTGGCCTACAAGGCGCGTCACGTCACCACACTGGAAATCGAGCCGGAACTGCAAGCGCTGGCGCAACAGAACCTGGCTGATTACGGCATCAGCAATGTCGATGTAATCGAAGCTGACGGCGCACAAGGTTATACAGCCGCCAACACGACTTACGATGTGATCGTGGTCTCGGGTTCGATGCCAACGGTGCCGGAAACCTTGCTGGCACAGATCAAGGTCGGCGGCCGCATGTTCGTGGTGGTTGGCGATGCGCCGGTCATGACTGCGCAAATCATCACACGCGTATCGGACATCAGCTACAGCACCGTCAACCTGTTTGAAACCGTGCTCAAGCCGCTGCGCAATGTCGTCATTCCATCGCACTTCAAGTTCTAGGAAGCACGATGCAGCACATCACCGCACCGGAACTGGCAGCCTTGCTTGCTGATAGTTCCGGCAACGCACACATCCTGCTGGATGTGCGCGAACCGTGGGAATATCAGACCTGCCAGATCAACGGTTCGGTGTCGATGCCCATGAATACAATTCCTGCACAACTGGAACAGCTGGACAGGAATGCGGCCATCATTTGCATCTGCCATCATGGTGCGCGCAGCATGCGTGTTGCCAGCTTTTTGGAGAGTAATGGTTTTGGCAGAGTGACGAATCTGACCGGCGGCATCCACGCCTGGGCACAGCAAGTCGATCCCGCAATGCCAACCTATTAAAGATATCGCCCTTTTATCCAGACGATCGACCACATCACCGGAAATGCAATGCGCAATGCCACGTTCGCCACGCTGATCGCCGGTGCAGTTCTCTCTCTGCAAGTCCATGCAGCCGATCTGTTGCAGGTTTATCAGGATGCGCTGGTCAGCGACTCCGTCTATGCCAGTGCGCGTGCCAATCTGAGCGCCGGCCGGGAAGTCTCGGTGCAAGGGCGTGCCAGCCTGCTGCCTTTGATAGGTTTGAGCGGATCATATCAACGTGTCAGCCGTGATGACACCGCCAACACCAGATCACACGGCTATACGCTGTCGTTGTCACAACCTTTGCTGGACGTCGCCGCCTGGCAAACGTATGAACAAAGCAAATTATCGGTCGCTGCAAGCGAAGCCGCATTCGCCATCGTGCAACAGGATTTGATCCTGCGCGTGGCGCAGGCGTATTTCGATGTGCTGACGGCACAAGATGCGCTGGCATCCCTGCAGGCACAGAAAACCGCTATCAGCGAACAGCTGGCTTCGGCCAAACGCAATTTTGAAGTCGGTACCGCAACCATCACCGACACGCATGAAGCGCAGGCTCGCTATGATCTCGCCATTGCGCAGGAATTTGCAGCGCAAAGTGATCTGGATATCAAGCATGCGGCCTTGCAGCAGATCATCGGCAAGCCAGCCACAGAACTGGCGTCCTTGCGCACTGATGCGGCGCTGCAAACACCGCAACCGGCGCAGATGGAACCATGGGTAAGTAACGCAGAGCAGCAGAATTTTGATGTCGCCAGCAAACAGCTGGCACTGGAAATCGCCAGACGCGACATCACGCGCAATCGCGCCGGACATTATCCTACCGTCGATCTGGTCGCCAGCCGCAGCGACTCGAATCAGCGCAACACCAGCGTACCGGGTTTGAGCAACGACACCGGCCCAACCAATTCAGTTGGCGTGCAATGGTCGATTCCCTTGTTCAGCGGTTTTGCCGTGACCAGCAAAGTACGGCAAGCTATCGCACTGGAAGACAAGGCTCGCTCCGATCTGGAAACAGCGCGTCGTGCGGCAGCACAAAATGCAAGGCAAGCCTATCTCGGCGTCAACAGCGGCTTGGCGCAAGTCAAGGCACTGGAAGCGGCTGAAGTATCCAGTCTGTCAGCGCTGGAAGCAAATCGCCTGGGATACGAAGTCGGCGTACGCATCAACATCGATGTGCTCAATGCGCAGCAGCAGTTATATGTAACGCAACGCGATCTGGCGAAAGCGCGTTACGACACGCTGATGAACAGCCTGCGTCTGAAATCGGCGGCCGGCACCCTGCAGGAGCAGGATCTGGTGCAAATCAATACCTTGCTGGCGCCGCGCTAGGTTTTCAAACGCAGGGATGTGGAGCAACTAAGACTTTCCAGGCAAGCGTCAATCGTGGCTGGCGCAACTTCCGCCAAGGCAAAACTGCCGGGTGAAAACAGCCAGTTCATTAAAAGACCAATCACATGGCTGTGCAGGCTGATCGCTGCCAGTCGTGTATCCAGATTTTTCGGCAACTGATCGAGCGCGATCGCCTCCTTCAGGAGGCGCTCCATATTGGCCAAACCCTTTTCATAACAATGCTGCTGGCGCACCCAGATCGGATCGTCCTTATCGACAAGTTCCGATCTCAGGAAAATAATGTCCAGCACTTTGCGTGAACGCGCATCGCTGACGACGTTTTTCATGAACGCCACCCAGGTATTGCGCAAATGTCCCAACGGATCGTGTGCATATCGCTCAAGCGGTGTGGCCGCCAACGACTCCAGTGGCAAACGCACGCGTTCGCACATCGCATCAAACAAATCGCCCTTGTTCTTGAAGTGCCAGTAAATTGCCCCGCGCGTCACATCCGCCGCCAGTGCGACATCGCTCAATGTGGATTGAGCCAGACCGCGCGCGTGAAACACATCCTCCGCCGCATCAATGATGCGGTTGCGGGTTTCCAGTGCTTCTTCTTTCGTACTTCGCGCCATAAAATTCCTGAGTCTCTGATATTTTCTTTTTTATATATAGTTGGATACTGCAAAATAATTGCTTTTCCCACATACATACATACAAGCATGTATGTATAATAACTCACTTACTGCAAAGCAGCAAAAACCGTTTCAGTGGATCAGCACTGAAAACTGATGTTTTTTTGTATTTGCGCCGTATCGATTTTCGCTCTGCCGATGCCTGGCAGCACACACCACCAACCGTGCGAGATGTTTATGAGTTCACTTCCCCGTCTGACTAGTCTTGGCGCCGCCATCTTTGTTTTGTTTGCAGTCACCGCTTGCGGCAAATCCGATGTCCCAGCAGCCGCACCGCCGCCAACCGAAGTATCCGTGGTCACGATCAAGTCGTCAGCATTGGGAGTCACAAACGAATTACCGGGTCGCCTGGAATCGACCCGCATTGCTGAAATTCGCGCCCGCGTTCCCGGCGTCGTGTTGAAACGCACCTTCCGCGAGGGCAGCGACGTCAAGGCTGGCGCCACGCTGTTCCTGATCGATCCGGCCCAATTCAAAGCCGCTTATAACAGCGCTGATGCGGCTGTCGCCAAGGCGGAAGCAACGCTGCTGCAAGCCGAATTGAAGGCCAAACGCTACAAACCTCTGGTCGAAACCAATGCCATCAGCAAACAGGAATTTGACGACGTCACCGCAACGCAGAAAACCGCAGCAGCAGATCTGGCCGCTGCCAAGGCTGCACGTGCTACCGCCAAACTGTCGCTCGACTACGCCACCGTGACCTCGCCAATCTCTGGTCGCGTCGGCCGCGCACTCGTTACTGAAGGCGCATTGGTCGGTCAAAACGAAGCGACACCGCTGGCAACCGTGCAACAGATCGATCCTATCTACGTCAACATGACGCAGTCCAGCACTGAAATCCTGCAACTGCAACGTGCAATGGCCGATGGAAAACTGAAAAGTGCAGGCAAGGGAGAAGTCAAGGTAACCTTGATCACCGAAGATGGTCAGGAATATGCACAAGCAGGAAAACTGCTCTTTTCCGATCTGACAGTCGACGAAAGTTCGGGCGCAGTCACCTTGCGTGCAGAGTTCCCAAATCCTGATCGCCAATTATTGCCTGGCATGTATGTACGTGCCCGCGTTGAACAAGCCATTAATGAAAACGCGATCACCGTACCGCAACAAGCCATCACGCGCACACCGGATGGTGCGGCTGTCATGGTGGTCAGTGCCGAAAATAAAGTTGTGTCACGTTCGGTGAAAACCGGCGCTGCCAGCGGTGACTCATGGGTCATCAATGACGGTCTGAAAGAAGGTGACCAGGTCATTGTTGAAGGCCTGCAAAAAGTCCAGCCAGGTGCAACGGTCAAGGCAGTGCAATGGAAAAAAGCTGCGCCTGCCGACACTGCTCCCGCAACAGATCCAGCGAAGCCGGCTCCGGAACCAACGGCCACCCCTGCAGCCAAGACCGCAGAACAACCGAAGTCGAAGTAAGGGAGCATCGTAATGGGTAAATTTTTTATTGACCGCCCGGTTTTTGCCTGGGTACTAGCCATCTTCATCATGCTGGCTGGCGCACTCGCAATTACCAGCTTGCCGGTCGCTCAGTATCCGAACATCGCACCGCCGACAATCGTGGTCACCGCGAATTATCCGGGCGCTACTGCACAAACGCTGGACGATAGCGTTACCAGCTTGATCGAACAGGAAATGAACGGTGCCGATGGTTTGCAATACATCGAATCGCAAAGTCAGGCCAATGGCCAGGTTCAAATCACGGTTACGTTTTCCCCAGAGACAAATCCGGATCTGGCTGCAGTGGATGTTTCCAACCGCTTGAAACGCGTGGAATCACGGCTGCCTGCGGCAGTCACACAGCAAGGCGTGCAAGTAACCAAATCACGCAGCAACTTTCTGATGTTCATCGGCCTGTCCTCGTCCGATGGCAGGCTCGACCCTGTCGCACTGGGTGATTATTTATCACGCAACGTGCTCAATGAAATCAAGCGAGTACCAGGCGTCGGTCAGGCACAGTTGTTCGGTACCGAACGCGCGATGCGTATCTGGGTTGATCCGAATAAACTGGTCGGTTTGAATCTGACACCGGCCGACATCACCGCAGCCATCCGCGCGCAAAATGCACTGGTTGCCGGCGGTACGCTCGGCGATCTGCCTAGCCCAAGCTCGCAACAAATTACAGCAACCATCGTGGTCAACGGGCAAATGAGCAGCCCGGATGAATTCGGCAAAATCATTTTGCGTGCAAACAAGGATGGTTCGTCGGTACGCCTGCGCGATGTCGCCCGCATCGAAGTCGGTGGTCAATCGTATGCAACCGCCGGTCGTCTCGATGGCAAGCCAACATCCTTCGTGGGCGTGCAATTGTCACCCACTGCGAACGCGCTGGGTACGGCAACGGCCGTGCACAATAAAATGGAAGAGCTGTCCAGGTACTTCCCGACTGGTGTGACATACACAGTACCTTATGACACATCCAAGTTCGTTCAGATATCGATCGAGGAAGTCGTCAAGACGCTGATCGAAGCGATTATCCTGGTGTTCCTGGTGATGTATCTGTTCTTGCAGAATCTTCGCTATACCCTGATCCCGACCATTGTCGTACCGGTTGCGTTGATGGGTACGTTTGCAACCTTGCTGGTGTTCGGTTTCTCGATCAATGTGTTGACGATGTTCGGTATGGTGCTAGCGATCGGTATTCTGGTCGATGATGCGATTGTGGTGGTGGAAAACGTCGAACGCATCATGAGCGAAGAAGGTTTGTCGCCGCGCGATGCAACACGCAAGGCGATGGGCCAGATTACCGGCGCGCTGATCGGTATCACGCTGGTGCTGATTGCGGTGTTCATCCCGATGGCATTCTTCGGTGGTGCGGTTGGCGCGATTTATCGCCAGTTCTCGATCTCAATGGTGGCATCGATGGTGTTCTCGGTGTTGATGGCTTTCACGCTGACACCCGCACTCTGCGCTACCATCTTGAAACCGGTTCAAGCCGGCCATCATCATGAAAAACGCGGTTTCTTCGGCTGGTTCAACCGTGTCTTCAACAAGACTTCTGTGCGCTACCAGGGCTTTATCGGCAAGATGCTGAGCAAAACCACGCGTTACATGATTGTGTATGGTCTGATCGTCGCTTGCGTCGGCTTGCTGTATGCGCGCTTGCCGGCATCCTTCCTGCCAAGTGAAGATCAGGGTTACATCATCACCAACGTCCAGTTGCCGTCAGGTGCCAGCACCGGCCGCACGCTGGAAGTGCTGAAAGAAATCGAAGAGTATTACATGAAGCAACCTGCGGTCGAGCACGTGATCTCTATCTCCGGCTTCAGCTTCTCCGGGAATGGGCAAAATGCCGGTCTGGTCTTTACACCGTTCAAGGACTGGAGCGAACGCGGCAAGGAAGATAGCGCCGATGCGATTGCCGGTCGCGCCTTCGGTGCATTCTCGCAAATCAAGGATGCCATCGTATTCCCGTTGAATCCGCCGCCGATTCGCGAACTGGGTAATGCCATCGGCTTTACCTTCCGTCTGCAGGATAGGGCCGGTCTCGGCCATGATGCACTGATCGCGGCACGTAATCAGATGCTCGGCATGGCAGCGCAAAGCGAAATCCTCGCAGGCGTCCGTCCTGAAGGCCTGGAAGATGCACCGCAACTGCAACTCGACATCAACCGCGACAAGGCAAATGCACTGGGTGTGACATTTGAAAGCATCAACAGCGTCATGTCGACATTGCTGGGTTCGTCTTACGTCAATGACTTCCCGAATCAGGGTCGCCAGCAACGTGTGATCGTGCAAGCTGACGCCCCGCGTCGTTTGCAACCGGAAGATCTGGACAAGTTGTATGCCCGCAGTGCGACAGGTGCGATGGTACCTTTCTCGTCATTCACGACATCGAAGTGGATCACCGGACCGGTGCAGTTGATTCGTTATAACGGCTATCCGGCAATGAAGATTTCCGGCGGCGTCAAACCCGGTTTCAGTACCGGCGATGCGATGAAGGAAATGGAAGCATTGGTGGAAAAACTGCCCGCCGGCATAGGTTACGAATGGACCGGTCAATCGCTGGAGGAACAAACTTCCGGCAATCAGGCTCCAGCCCTGTACGCACTGTCGCTGATCGCCGTATTCCTGGTGCTGGCAGCCTTGTATGAAAGCACGTCGATTCCATTGTCGGTGATGCTGGTAGTGCCACTCGGGATTCTCGGCGCCCTGCTCGGCGTCACCTTGCGCGGCATGCCGAATGACGTGTACTTCAAGGTCGGGATGATCGCGGTGGTTGGTCTCTCTGCCAAAAATGCGATTCTGATTATCGAATTTGCGAAGGATTTGCAGGCCGAAGGCAAGGGATTGATAGAAGCAACACTGGAAGCAGTGCATCTGCGCTTCCGCCCTATCATCATGACCTCGCTGGCATTCATCCTCGGCGTGCTGCCTCTGGTACTCGCTTCCGGTGCCGGTTCGGCCAGTCAACGCGCCATCGGTACCGGCGTGATGGGCGGCATGATCACTGCCACCGTGCTGGCGGTGTTCTTCGTGCCGGTATTTTTTGTAGTGGTGCGCACCTTATTCAAGGGTAGCGAACGCCAGCGCCGCATGTATGCGGGACACAAGCAACGCAACGAGGATGAAGAATTATGATCAAGCAATTGACCTTGACCGTACTGGCAGCAAGCGTATTGAGCGCTTGCTCGATGGCGCCGAAATATACCCGCCCTGCTGCTCCGGTAGCAGCGGATTACGCGACTCCTTCCGCCGTCGCGGCAAATCAGTTGCGCGCCTCTGAAACCGGCTGGCGCACCTTCTTTCCGGATGCACGCCTGCAATCACTGATCAGTATTTCTCTGGTCAACAATCGCGACTTGCGTGTGGCGGCACTGCGCATAGAAGAAGCGCGTGCGCAGTACAACATTCAATCGGCGGATCTGGTGCCGAATCTGAATGGCACCGCAACCGGCAACCGCGGTCGCACCCCGGCATCGCTGTCGTCGACCAACACCAGCGTAGTCAACAGCAACTATCAGGTCGGACTGAGTTTGGCTTCGTTCGAACTGGATTTCTTCGGTCGCGTACGCAGCCTGAACGATGCAGCACTGGCACAATATCTTGCGACTGAAGAAGCGCAACGCGCCGCGCACATCAGTCTGGTCGCCGAAGTTGCCAAGGCTTATCTCGCAGAACGCGCATACGCTGAACAACTGGCGCTGGCACAAAGCACCTTCGACAGCCGCAACAAGGCCTATGACCTGGCCAGGCAACGCTTTGAAGTCGGCGCAAGCTCGGCGCTGGATCTGCGCCAGAACGAAGCCTTGCTGCAATCAGCGCGTGTCGCACAATTGACCTTGTCGCGCCAGCGTGCACAGGCGTTCAATGCATTGACCGTGCTGGTCGGCCAGCCCTTGACCGATTTGCCGCCGGCGCAACCGCTGTCATCACAAAACATCGTGACAGACATTCCGGCCGGCCTGCCATCCGACTTGCTGACGCAACGTCCGGATATCCGCAGCGCCGAGCAATCCTTGCTGGCTGCAAACGCGAATATAGGCGCCGCCCGCGCTGCCTTCTTCCCGCGTATTTCACTAACTGCCGGTGTAGGCACTGCCAGCAACTCCTTGTCGGGTTTGTTCGAGGACGGTTCACGTGCATGGTCGTTTGCACCGCAACTGGTATTGCCTATTTTTGAAGGCGGTCGCAACATTGCCAATCTGGACCTGAGCGAAGTGCGCAAGAATATTGCCATCGCCACTTACGAGAAAAGCATACAGCTTGCCTTTCGCGAAGTCGCCGATGCCCTGGTAGCACGCGGCCTGCTGGATGAACAGATAGAAGCGCAGCGTCTGGTACAGGATGCGCAGGCAGAACGCCTGAAACTGGCGAATCAGCGTTTCGAAAATGGCATTTCGAGTTCGCTCGACGTGCTGGATGCACAACGCGAACTGTTTGCGGCAGAACAAGATCTGGTGCAGGCTCGTCTACTGCGCCTGACCAATGCCATCGATTTGTACCGCTCGCTGGGCGGCGGCCTGGCAGAAACCAATACGGTTGCGGCTACTGCTACAACTGCGACGAAATAACTCTCGCTGTCTGTAAAAAAACGGGCCACGCAAGTGGCCCGTTTTTATGGCAACTCAGGTTTGTGCGATGACAAGTAGCTGCATCCTGCAGGAACCTCTGGCTCAGCCTGCACTCAGACCTGCATTAAGCTTCAATCCCGCAGGAAAACTCATGCACAAAAATATCTTGTTTTTATCGCTAGCGGCACTTCTGGCATCGTCTGCACAGGCTGCCGAAAATAAAATGCGTCCAGGGCTGTGGGAAATAAGCACTAGCTCACGCCTGCTCGCATTCGCGGAGCAGATTCCACCCGATCAAATGCAGAACTTGAGCAATCTGGCACGACAATACGGCTTTGAGATGCCCAAGATAAAAAATGGCGCGGCCAATTCCAGAGTTTGCGTGACGAAAGAAATGTCAGAGCAAAATATTCCGCCGTATTTTTACCATCGCCAATCCGGCTGCGAAGTCAAAAATGCAACACGCATTGAAAATCGCTACAGTGCCGACCTTGTCTGCACCAGCAGGCAGATTAACGGCCAGGGAAAAACCGCAGCGACCTTGAACACCCCGGAAAGCTTTGCCGGACAAACCGAATTCAGCGGCACAGTGCGTGGCGTGAACGTCGATGAAAAAGCCGACACCAGCGGCACGTGGCTGGCTGCCAACTGTGCAGAAGAAAATCCTCGCTAGGTCCACAAGCCCGTGCACGGCATGGCGATGCATACAGGCTGATACAAGTCGTAACAAACCTTACCATTTCAATCTGGTTATTGATGCAGCGCTGGTATTTAATGGAGCCATCAATCAAGGAGATGAACCATGAAAAAGACGCTTACCATTTCAGCCAGCGTCCTGGCGCTTGCAACGCTGTTATTTGCCGCTACGCCGGCGATGGCACGGGTTGATGTGGGAGTACATATCGGTGTTCCCATATATATGCAACCGCAACCTGTCTACGTACAGCCGCGTCCGGTCTATGTGCGACCGCAGCCCGTATATGTCGATCGGCATTACTACAGGCATTACGATAAGCATCATCACAAGCATTACCGCAAGCACTATCGTCATGATCGCGACCGCGATGGCGTACCGAATCGTTACGATCGCCGTCCCAATAATCCTTATCGCTATTAAGCAAAACAGATCAGCCGCGCGCGACATCCTTAGCTAGAAAGCGTGCGGCTGCATCGTAGCTGTTCAATTTTTCCTGCAATGCCGGGGCATCAATCGGGGCGAATCCGTGGCGCGCCCAAAAGGCATGCGAGTCATTGACAGCGACCAGCGACATTGTGGCCAGACCGGCAGCCTGCGCCAGCTGCATCAATATATCGACCAGTTGCGACGCAGCGCCTAGCCCGCGCGCCACAGGCAGTAGTGCGACATCGTGAATGTAATAGGTGGAAGCTGTGGCCGGCAGCACCTGCAATAACGAATTCAAGGCTGGCGGCTGCAGCTCCCGCCACGGATGGCTGATGACATAGCCTGCGACCTGCGTCCCAGCTTCAAGCAATAGACAACCATCAGGATAGAGCGCCAGACGTTCGGTAAAAACACGCTCATCTTCCGGGTAATCCGGATGCACCTGCGCCGCGATAAGGACAACTGCCGCCATATCCAGCGCCGACATGCGACGCCAATTGAAATGCCTGTCCTGACTGCACATGACTGGATGCAATGCCGTTTATTCGCTGTACGGCCCGCAACAGGAACACGGCCCGTGCCCATGCTGCACGTGGCGAAAATCTGCCGGTGGCGCGGCCTCTTGCACCTGCTCTTCTTGCGCCCCCAGTACGCGTTTGTATTGCGTTCCAGCCGGAACCTTCGACTCAGCCTGCTCTTCAGGCACTGACAATGCCGTGCGTTGTTCTGTACTCATTTAATCTCCTGCAATGAAATCGGGCCATGTCGCCGCATCATGTGATCAGCGGCCTCAACAATGCCATGGTGCGCGCAGTGGCACCGCCATGCTGCTGCGCAAAATTCCGTGCCTGCTCACCGATTGCAATGCGCGTGGCGGTATCGTCCAGCAGGCGCATGGCTTGCGCGCACAGGTCCTCTGCATCCACCACACGCAAGGCACCGCCTGCAGCAATGGCATTTTCAACGGCATCGGCAAAATTGAAAGTATGCTGTCCTATCAATACCGGTTTACCGACCGCACTGGCTTCGATCAGATTATGGCCACCGAGCGACAGCAGACTGCCGCCAACAAACGCCACATCGCAAGCGGCATAGTAGGCAAACATTTCGCCCATGCTATCACCCAGAAAAACGCGTACATCATTACCGATTTCAGCATCGCCGCTCGTTGAGCGTCGCGCCAAGGGCAAAGAACGTGCACTGATCATTTGCGCGACATCATTGAATCGTTGCGGATGACGCGGCACCAGCACCAATAAAACATCCGGTCGATTCTGCTGCAGCCATGCATCCAGAATCAGCGCTTCTTCGCCATCGCGCGTATTGGCGCAAACGAATATGGGCCGCGAACCAAGCTGCCGGCGCAAGATCGCGCCACGTTGCAGCATTTCTGGTGGCGGTATCACATCAAACTTGATGCTGCCGGTAACGTGTACTGATGGCGCGCCTAACTGGCGTATGCGCACCGCATCGTCCTCAGTTTGTGCAGCAACGCAAGACATCGCAGCAGCCGCTTCGACAAACAAACCAGGTAAGCGCAAGGCCTTGTTCAAGGAACGTTCGGATAAGCGTGCATTCACCAAAGCGACCGGCACATCATGACGAACGCTTTGCGCCATCACATTCGGCCACACTTCGGTTTCCATCAAAACGCACAGCTTCGGTTTGAAGTGGCGCAAGAAACGACCCACCATCCAGCCGGTATCATATGGCAGATAACTCTGCAGCACGCGTGGCTGCGCAGCGAACAAGGCCTTGCCGGTCGCACGGCCTGTCGGCGTCATATGCGTGAGCAACAGGGTATGCGCTGGATAAGCGGCCAGCAAGGCATCAATCAGCGGTTGCGCCGCGCGTGTTTCGCCTACGGAAACTGCGTGCAGCCATATCACGGGCAATGCGCGATCATAGACGACGCCTTGATAAAAACCCAAACGTTCAGCTATGTGCTGGCGATAGCCAGGTTCTTTACGCCCGCGTACAAACAGACGCAACAATACCAGCGGCAAGGCAAGCCACCACGCAACAGAGTAAATCAGGCGCATGAGCTTATTCCGCCCTGAGTACGCAGACTGGTCGTTGCCGTGATTGAAAAATGGAATAGTAATTGCATGAGCCGTATTATGCCGCTTCGGCCCCGCCGCTGCCTAACTGAAGTGAAATTGTGACGCTATTGGAGCAAACACGAAACCGCAATCGGCGTTGCACCGACTGCGGTCATGTGAGTATTAGTACGGCATCACCGCATCCGGTTTGGCCGCATTAATAACACGCTTGAATTCTGCCTGGATACGCTGCAATCCCTGCTGCGACTCCGCCTCGAAGCGCATGACAATCACCGGTGTGGTATTCGACGAACGCGCCAGACCGAAGCCGTCCGGATACTCTACCCGCAAGCCATCTATCGTGATGATCTGATCGGAGCCCGGGAACTGCGCCTCGCTTTGCAACTTGGCGATCAAGGGGAAGCTTTCGCCCTCCTTCAATTTCAATTGCAGTTCCGGTGTGCTGACCGATTGCGGCAAGGCATTCAAGATAGCAGATGGATCTTTTTCACGGCTCAATAATTCCAGCATGCGCGCACCAGCATACATGCCGTCATCGAAACCGTACCATCTATCCTTGAAGAAAACATGGCCGCTCATTTCGCCGCCCAGGGGGGCGCCGGTTTCGCGCATTTTTGCCTTGACCAGCGAATGGCCGGTTTTCCACATCAGCGGCTTGCCGCCGCGCTCGGTAATCCATGGCGCCAGATGACGCGTGCATTTGACGTCATACAAAATCTGTTCGCCAGGATGGCGCGTCAAAACATCCTGCGCAAACAACATCAGTTGGCGATCCGGATAAATGATCTGTCCATCTTTGGTGACAAGGCCCAGTCTGTCGCCATCGCCATCAAAGGCAAGGCCGATTTCGGCATCGGTCTCTTGCAGGCAGCGTATCAAATCCTGCAGATTTTCCGGATGTGCAGGATCAGGATGATGATTCGGGAAAGTACCATCGACTTCGCAAAATAATTCAATCACTTCGCAACCGAGTGCGCGGTACAGATCGCCGGCAAAAGCACCCGCCACACCGTTGCCGCAATCGATTGCTATCTTCATCGGACGCGCCAGTTTGACGTCGCCCGCGATGCGTTGCTGATAAGCGTCTGCGATATCGTAAGTGCGATAACTGCCGACACCTTCGCTGAACCCCTTGTTGATGATGGCTTGATACAAGGCCTGGATCGTGTCGCCGTAAATCGCTTCGCCTGCCAGCACCATCTTGAAACCGTTGTAGTCGGGCGGATTATGACTGCCGGTCACCATGATGCCGGATTGCGCATCCAGCACATGTGTCCCGAGATACAGCATGGGCGTAGCGACCACACCGAGATCGACCACATCGAGACCTGTCGCCTGCAAACCTTCGGCCAGCGCCGCCGATAATTCAGGGCCGGACAAGCGGCCATCACGCCCGATCACCACGACCTGCTCGCCTTTGGCACGCACTGCGCTGCCGAACGCACGGCCAATCGCACGCGCCACATCGGCATCCAGCGTAGAACCGATGACGCCACGAATATCGTAAGCCTTGAAAATACTTTGCGAGAGAGTCAGCATATTGAACGATCCATATAGAAAATTGATGTGGCAGGCGCTTCCCGTGCGGCAAAAAGCGGCGCCCCGGTTCGACCTGCAGCGCGTCATCTAGTTTCAATTAATTAGAAACACTAGGGGAGATTATCGGTGTTTTTGTTCTTTGAAGGAAATTCAATACCTGAACTGAATTTCCTGGTACGAAAGCAAGTGGACAATGTCGGCTGCACTAACATGGCAAGCAACCTGCTGCAGTGGCGCATCAAGCACCTAGTAGCTCAAACCACGCGCATCGATATCCCAGATCGCTTCCACCACATCGCCTCTGAAACAGACGAACTGGTCATACAGATTGCAGGTCGGATCGCAATGCCCCGGAATCAGCATGACGCGATTGCCCAGGTGATCGCGCATATCGTCCGCAGCCACCTGCAGGATTCCATGCTCGTCATTGGCCGATACATAACGCAGCTTGTCCTCATACTCGCCGGCGCGCACTCGCGGCAGGCCCGAGTCGACCGCCACCCCTTTCAACCCCACATCGCATACGGCTTTATGCTGCTTGGCAGTACTCATGATGGTGGAAAGAATGAAAAGTCCGTGCTTGGGCGTATAGTCGCCAGCCCACTCATTCGAGCCGTAATGGCCATCCAGGAAAATATAGGAACCGGGCTGCATTTCCGTATAGACGCCACTGGCGACATCGAACTCGACGGTGCCGGTGCCGGCTCCGGACACGACCGGACAAGCCGCGCCGCGCGCCTCCAGAAACCGGATATATTGCGCAACCCGATCGGCCGAACGCGCTGCTTCCAGGCGCCGCTGTTCCCATGTCGCCAGATGCTGGATGCCACCGTTATAAGCTTGCAGACCACCAAACCTCAAGCCGGGATAGGCAGCCATACGATCGACCAGCGCTGCCAATGCCTCATTACTGTCGACGCCGCAGCGACCATGGCCGACATCCACTTCCGGCATCACGATGATGGTGACGCCAACTGCGCTGGCCGCCTTGCCGATCGCATCAACCTGCGCCACATGATCGACGCAAACGCTCAATTTGATGAGACCGGCCAGTTCAACTGCCATTGCCACCTTGTCGGAACCGACGAATTCATTGCTGATATGAATACTGTCAATGCCTGCCCGGACAAAAGGATAAGCCTCGCTCAATTTCTGGCAGCACACGCCGACAGCGCCCAGCGCAATCTGCTGTCTGGAAATCATGGTGGATTTATGCGCTTTCGCATGCGGCCTGAGAGCCACGCCGTGGCGCCTGGCCAAACTGGCCATGAATTGGAGATTGGATTCAAAAGCATCCAGATCCAGCATAAGTGCCGGAGTGGCAACTTCTGACAGCGTAGCCCCTGCCCGCGCAATGGCAGGTGTTTTCAAGCTTGAAAAATCTTTCATTAGCAACCCCATTCGAATTCAATTATTTTGTCATTCTGACATGTCAGCGTTAAATAACTATTTCTCTGCAGCGCCACCCAACACTAATACGGCTTAAATTTTGACCACAAACTATCCGCAAGGATAATTGACATTTTCCTCAAAGTGTATATTGTATTCAATATTCTAAATCTAATATTTGGAATGAAGGCAGTTTATTGTTTTTGGAAAAACAAGAAAAAGCAAAAACTGCATTTAAATCGATGGTTTCTACGAGCCACACCGAATGCGCATATGCCTGGAACGCAATTCATTTGGTCCCTGTTCAAAAAATCATCGCCACCTTCAGGAGACAGCGACATGCAAAAACAATCAATGAAGACCGGTCTTTTTCTTGCCACCATGTGCTGCGCTTTGAGCGCATCGGCCTGGGAGCCAACCAAACCAGTTGAGCTGGTCGTGCCTTTCAGTGCTGGCGGTGCATCCGATCAAATGGCACGGTCTATTCAAGGCATCATTACCAAACACGGCCTGATGAAGCAGCCCATCATCGTGCAAAACAAGGCTGGCGCAAGCGGTGCGGAAGGTTTGCTAGATCTGAAGGCAGCCAAAGGAAACGCGAACAAGATCATTGTCGCGTCGTCATCCATTTACACCACGCCGATGGCGACAAATTTGCCTTTCAACTGGAAAGATCTGACCCCGATCGCCGTGATTGCGCAAGACGCATTCATTCTCTGGACCAATACCCAGGGTGGTTACAAAACCCCGGCAGCCTATCTTGCAGAAGTAAAGAAAGTGCCTGAATCCCACAAAATGGGCGGCACCAGCTCGAAGCGCGAAGATCACCTGATCACCACCATGATCGAAAAGAAAACCGGAACAAAATTCCTCTACATCCCCTATAAAGGCGGCGGCGAAGCTGCAACCCAGTTGTCTGGAAATCACATCAATGCAAACGTGAACAATCCATCCGAATCAATTTCGCAATGGCGCGCCGGCCAACATGAGGCCTTGTGTCTGTTCTCCGAAAAACGTATTTCTTACACGGCAAAAGTCACGGCGACTCAAGCATGGTCCGACATCCCGACCTGCAAAGAAAAAGGTCTGGATGTGAACTACGAAATGATTCGCGTCTTCATGATGCCGGGCGGTGTCAAACCGGAACAGACTCAGTTCTATGTCGACTTGCTCAAAAAAGTAACCGAGACACCGGAATGGAAAGCCTATCTGGAAAAAAATGCGCTGAAGGAGGAATTCCTCTCTGGTGACCCATTGAAAACATTCCTCGCTAAAGATGAAGTAATGCACCGTGAAATCATGAGCGATGCCGGCTTCCTGATCTCGAAATAATTCACACTCACCATCCTGCTTCAATCCTCGTGATCCATTGCCGGCACGAGGATTGATTCGCCACACGGGCCCGCGAATATGAATCCTTCCGAAATAGAAATTGAAGAGAGGACTCCCTCTCGCACAGTCATTACCATCCGAACCGCAGAACTTCTCACAGCCGCCACACTCGCAGTGATCTCCTTGATCACGATGTGGAGTAATTACGAGATTGGCGCCGGCTGGGGCAGCTATGGCCCTGAAGCCGGTTATTTCCCCATGCGTCTGGGCATCATTATTTTGCTGGCCAGCTTCTTCGTGGCATTCCAGGCAATTCGCACCAATAACCAATCTGCCTTTATTGAACTGGAACAGGCACGTCTTGTTTCCATTATCTTGCTGCCGCTTCTGCTTTATGTATTCGTTCTCGGTTATCTCGGCATTTATGTGTCATCTGCAATTTTCATTGCAACATTTATGTTCGTCCTCGGCAAATTTGTATGGTGGAAGTCAATTGGACTGGCCTGCCTCGTCATGTTTGTATTTTTCTATATTTTTGAAATTCAATTCATGGTGCCCCTGCCAAAAGGGCCGGTTGAGAATTTCTTTGGCTTCTGAGGATAAAGCATGGATGAAATTAGCTCACTAATGGTCGGCTTCGGCCATGTACTTAGCTGGCAAAATACCGGCCTCATGTTCCTCGGCATTCTGCTCGGCATCGTCGTCGGTGTATTACCTGGCCTGGGAGGTCCTAACGGTGTAGCGATTCTGCTGCCGCTGACCTTCTCGATGAATCCAACCTCAGCCATTATTTTGCTCTCTTGCATTTACTGGGGAGCGTTGTTCGGCGGTGCAATTACTTCGATTTTGTTCAATATCCCGGGCGAAGCATGGTCGGTTGCCACCACATTCGACGGCTACCCGCTTGCACAGCAAGGCAAAGCTGCCGAAGCATTGACCAGCGCCTTTACCGGCTCCTGTATCGGCGCCCTGTTCGGCGTGATCGTCATCACCTTCCTCGCCCCGATTGTCGCAAAATTTGCATTGCGCTTTGGCCCACCGGAATTCTTTGCGGTCTACTTTCTAACCTTCTGCAGTTTCATTGGCATGGGCAAGGAGCCAAAGGCAAAGATCATCATCTCGATGTGCGTAGGCTTCATACTGGCTGCGGTTGGCATGGATACGGTTTCCGGACAGTTGCGCATGACCTATGACTTCCCTGAACTGTTACGCGGCTTCGACTTCCTAGTCGCGGTAATCGGCCTGTTCGGTATCAGCGAAATCCTGATGACAATGGAAGAAGGCCTGGCATTCAAAGGCAAGAACGCGAAGATCGATCTGAAAGTCGTATTGAAAACATGGGCAACTTTCCCGCGTTATTTCATGACTCTGCTTCGCTCTTCCGTCATCGGCTGCTGGCTGGGCGTCACCCCGGGTGGTGCCGTTGCGGCATCCTTCATGGGTTATGGCGTCGCAAAAAGAATGTCGCGTGAATCGGAGAAGTTCGGCAAGGGCAGCATCGAAGGTGTACTGGCACCTGAAACTGCTGCACATGCTGCAGGTACCAGCGCCTTGCTGCCTATGCTGGCACTCGGCATTCCAGGCTCGGCCACTGCTGCGGTCTTGCTGGGTGGCCTGATGATCTGGGGCCTGCAACCTGGTCCCATGCTGTTCGTTGAACAGAAAGACTTTGTGTGGGGCCTGATCGCCAGTATGTACCTCGGCAATATCGTCGGTCTGATCGTGGTACTGAGTACCGTACCGCTGTTTGCCGCCATCCTGCGCATCCCATTTTCGATCATCGCCCCCGCCATCATGGTCGTCTGTGCCATCGGTGCCTATACCGTCGCCGGTGCCGAATTCGATATCTGGCTAATGGTAGGGTTTGGCTTGGTTGGTTACGTCTTCAAAAAACTGGACTATCCGCTGGCGCCCATGGTTCTGGCACTGGTTCTGGGTGATCGGGCCGAAGATGCATTCCGTCAAACCATGGTCGGCTCCAAAGGTGACATGAGCGTTTTCTTCGGCAGCGGTCTAGTGGGCACCGTGATGGCGCTGGCGCTCATCGCACTATTGTGGCCGATAATCAGCAGCATCATTGCCTCGCTGCGCAACAATAAAACTGTACAGGCAGCCTAAGAAAAACAGTGTCAATGCGGGCGATCCCCTCATTGATGACAGTAAAAAAGCCTGGAGATATTCTCCAGGCTTTTTTACTGAACAGTTCTGTTTTTGTATCTTGATTGCAGCTTGCGATGGTCGCTGTTATGCCAGCATGCAACACCGCCTTATCTCACAGAGATGCAGCGGAGACAATCCCTCGACAATTATCATCACCCGCAACAATAAAAAAGCCCGGGCTTGCGCTCCAGGCTTTTTTTGATCACGATCTTTTGCTTATTTTTACCTACTTGATTGCCACCGCTTTGCCATTAATCTTCTTGGCTCTGCCATCGATATCGTGCAAATCGGCCATCACAGAATCCCGCTTGTCCAGCAAATGCTGACGCAAGATAGCGGCAAGTCTTTTACCGTCCCGCATTTCCAGCGCCTGAATCATTTCCTCATGCTCCTGAATCGCGCGATCCCATTTCGACTCCTGGAAATTCGACTTGAAACGCAAGGCCAGCAGGCGCCGATTCATTGACAAATAAACCTGCCGCAATACCGTATTGCGTGCCGCTTCATTGATTTTGTTGTGAATCGTTTGATTGCGACTGTAATAACCAGGCAGATCATTTTTTGCACGGCACAGGATCATGGCCGCATGCAATTCCTTGATCTCCGCAATCTCGACTGGCGAGATACGTTCTGCGGCCAACTCGCCTGACAAGGCTTCCAGCCCGCTCATCATTTCAAAGGTTTCAAGAATTTCGGTGTCGCTCATTTTATAAACGAACGCGCCCCGATTGGGAATGATTTCAATCAAGCCTTCGGATGCCAACACCTTCATCGCCTCGCGCAAAGGTGTACGCGAGATACCCAGACGTTCACAGACTTCACGCTCGTTGAGTTTGGTGCCCGGTTGCAGCACACCTTCAACAATAAAATTCTGCAAATGGCCGATTACCGCATCATGCAAACGCTGCCGCTCTACACGGGGCAGGTCAGGACCAGCCTGGTAACTTTCATCAGTATTCATTGTATTTTGCATACTAAGATTGATTTGAGATATCTCATTTTAAACAATTGCGCTCATCTCATGTAGAACATCTTGCAAAACACGTTGCGAATATATAAACAATTGAAACCAACTTCAAGTCAGACAGTTTCAAGGAAATTTTCATCTCTCCTAACTGCAGCATCATCAACTACCAGCAGCAGATATAGGCAAAACACTTTACCAAACGAAAATCCTTTGATATAGTATTTTGTATTCAATATCCAATTGTTGGATTTCAGGAGATTTTTAAATGTTGAAACTAGATTTTCACCCTGCAGGCCGCCATTTTTTGAACATCCCGGGTCCTAGCCCGGTACCGGATCGCCTGCTCCGCGCAATGAGCTATCCAACTATCGATCACCGCGGACCCGAATTCGGCGCAATGGGATTGAAAATCCTGTCCGGCATTCAGAAAATTTTCAAAACCACGCAGCCCGTCGTCATTTACCCAGCTTCCGGCACCGGCGCATGGGAAGCAGCGCTGGCTAATACCTTGAGTCCTGGCGATCACGTTTTGATGTTCGAAACCGGTCACTTTGCAACCTTGTGGAAAAAAATGGCGGAATCGCTGGGAATCAAACCGGAATTTATCGGCTTGCCTGGCTACGAAGGCTGGCGCAACGGCGTACGTGCAGACATGATCGAAGCGCGTCTGCGCGCTGACAGCAAGCACGAAATCAAGGCTGTATGCGTCGTCCATAACGAAACTTCGACCGGCGTTACCTCCAACATCGCAGCTGTACGCAAAGCGATCGACGACGCAGGTCACCCTGCACTGCTGCTGGTAGATACCATCTCCGGTCTGGCATCGGCTGACTACCGCCACGACGAATGGGGTGTGGACGTTACCGTTTCCGGTTCGCAAAAAGGTTTGATGCTACCGCCAGGCATCAGCTTCAACGCCGTATCGAAGAAAGCACTTGAGGCCAGCAAAACAGCCAAATTGCCACGCGCATTCTGGGGCTGGAATGAAATCATCGAGATGAACAGGAGTGGCTACTGGCCATATACGCCGAACACCAACCTGCTGTATGCGCTGCACGAATCGCTGGACATGATCCTGTCCGAGGGACTGGAAAACGTTTTCGAGCGTCACCAGCGTCTGGCCGCTGCATGTCGCGCAGCAGTAAGTGCCTGGGGCCTGGAAATTCAATGTGCAGATCCAGCGGTCTATTCGCCGGTTCTGACCGGCGTAATCATGCCGGACGGAGTAGATGCCGATGTCGTGCGTCGCTTGATTTACGAACGTTTCAACATGTCGCTGGGCTCCGGCCTGGGCAAGGCAAAAGGCAAGATGTTCCGTATCGGCCACTTGGGCGAAGCATCCGATTTATCCTTGATGGCATCACTGACCGGCGTTGAAATGGGTTTGAAGCTGGCCGGTGTCAAATTGGCAGGCAGCGGTGTGCTTGCGGCGATGGAATATTTGGAAACGCACGCAGTGCCAGCATTGAAAATTCCAGCTTAATCGTCAGTAGTACAAGAACCATTAACAGAAACACGCACCGAAAGAAGACAGGAAGGAAGATAGATGCATATAAATCCACCTGATACCGAACTCGGTGCCTTACTGGTACAGGCCTCCCTTACCGGAAGGCCTGTACCAGTTTCCAGTACGCTGGAACCGGAACATGCTGATATGGCCTATGCGATTCAGCTCGAAATACTGGTCAAACGCCGGCAAAAAATCACAGGCTGGAAAGTCGGCGCCAAAACGCCGGATAGTACGCCGCACTGCGCTGCCTTGCCGCAAGATTGTTTACTTCCACAAAATATATCGATTAACTCGAACAGGTATCCGGTTCTCGGTCTGGAACTGGAAATTGCCTTTACTTTTTCACGCGACTTTCTGCCACGCCCCATTGCCTACAGCGAAGAAGAAGTGCTGAGCAGCTTGCATCAAATGTGCACCACCGTTGAAATCGTTTCCAGCCGCATCGCATCCTGGCCGGATACCGGCGGCCTGACGCAACTGGCCGATTTTCAAAATCATGGCGCCCTGATCGTTGGCGAACTGGTCGACTACGATCAGGCCTTTCCCTATATGGAAGTCGCCGTCGAACTGCAACTTGACCAGCATCCGCTGTTCAGTGGCAGCGGGAAAAACAATGCCGGAGATCCGCGCCGTCTGTTGCCGTGGCTGGTTAATCACTGCCGCCGCTTTGACGTCCCGCTGATTGCAGGCGATCTGGTGACTTGCGGCTCTTATGTGGGCGTCCACTTCCCCAACGCGACCGGCGCGGTGAACGGCCGCATAGGCACATTACCGCCTATCAGTTTCGACTTGGCCTGACGCCCTGCACGCTTGTCCAGGTTCGTCACTATCGAATTGCTGTCCGCCCCAGAAAAGGATTTACCTCACATGAGCACCAAGCCTATCCACTTTGCCACTGCAAATGCAGGTGGGACCAGCCCGCTGGCAAAACGTCTGCAAAAAGAAATGCGCGGAGACGTCCTCTTTGGCAAAGCCGATCGCGGCCGCTACGCCACCGATGCATCCATCTATCAAATCATACCGCTAGGCGTGGTGGTGCCGCGTGATCAGAACGACTTGCTGCTGTGCCTGGATATCGCACGCTCGGAAAAAACGCCTATCCTGGCGCGCGGCGGCGGCACCAGCCAGTGCGGCCAGACCGTGGGTGAAGCACTGATCATCGACAACAGCAAATGGCTCAACAACGTCATCGAGTTCGATAAGGAAAACCGCACCGTCACGGTAGAACCCGGCATTGTGCTCGATCATCTGAATGCGTGGCTGAAGCCGCACGGCCTGTGGTTCCCGGTCGACGTTTCCACCGCGGCACAGTGCACGATAGGCGGCATGAGCGGCAATAACTCCTGCGGTTCGCGTTCGATTGAATACGGTAATATGGTGCATAACGTGCTGTCCATCGACGCGGTACTGGCCGACGGTACGCAAGGCCGTTTCGAATCCTTCGACAAGATGGCGCAAACGCCGCGCCTGCAAGCCATCACGCAAGGCTTGAAAACCATCGCCATGCGCGAACGCGACGAGATCATTGAACGCACGCCGAAAGTGCTGCGCCGCGTCGCCGGTTACAACATCGATCTGTTCGATTGCCAGAACCCACGCCACTACACCGACGACGGCAGCGCCAACCTGGCCCACATCCTGATCGGCTCCGAAGGCACGCTGGCCTACAGTCGACAAATCACGCTGAAGCTGGTGCCGCTGCCAAAACTGAAAGTATTGGGTGTAGTCAGCTTCCCGACTTTCTATCAGGCGATGGATTCTGCACAGCACATCGTCAAGCTCGCTCCGACTGCAGTCGAACTGGTCGATCGCACAATGATCGACCTGTCGATGAGCAATCCATCGTTCCGCCCCGTGATTCAAAAAGCGCTGGTCGGCCAACCGGAAGCGATCCTGCTGGTGGAATTTTCCGGTGACGACAAGAATCATTTGATCGAGCGCCTGTCGGCACTGTCAGATTTGATGAGCGACCTGAATCTGCCCGGCTCGGTCATCGACATGGTGGATGCCGGCGAACAAAAGTCCCTGTGGGATGTACGCAAGGCGGGCCTCAACATCATGATGAGCATGAAGGGTGACGGCAAGCCGGTTTCGTTTATCGAAGACTGTGCGGTACCGCTGGAACATCTGGCCGAATACACCAGCCGCTTGACCGATGTATTCCATAAATATCAAACCGAGGGCACCTGGTATGCGCACGCCAGCGTCGGCACACTGCACGTCCGTCCAATTCTCGACATGCGTCGCGAAGGCGCTGCCGACATGCGCCAGATCGCCGAAGAAGCATCGGCACTGGTACGCGAATACAAAGGAGCTTATTCCGGCGAACACGGCGATGGCTTGTGCCGTGGCGAATGGGTGTCCTGGCAGTACGGCCCAAAAATCAATCAGGCCTTCAGCGAAATCAAGGATTTGTTCGATCCGGAAAACCGCTTCAATCCGGACAAGATCGTGCGACCGCCCAAAATGGATGAGCGCAGCAACTTCCGCTTTGCCCCCGGCTACCGCGAGCTGCCCTTGCAAACGCAGATGGATTGGTCAGCTTGGGACGTCACCCGCAATCCGGCTACCGGCGTGGAAACCGCACCCGGCACTGGCGACGATTTGACAGGCGGCTTGGCCAAAGCGGTAGAGATGTGCAACAACAATGGCCACTGCCGCAAGTTCGATGCCGGCACCATGTGCCCTAGTTACCGCATCACCAAGGATGAGCGTCACGTCACGCGCGGTCGTGCCAACACCCTGCGTCTGGCCTTGTCCGGCCAGTTGGGCGAAGAGGGGCTGGCCAGTCAGGACGTGAAGGACACGCTGGATCTGTGCGTCTCGTGCAAAGGCTGCAAACGAGATTGCCCCACCGGCGTCGACATGGCCAAGATCAAGATAGAAGCGCGTGCCGCGTGGGTGCAGAAGAACGGCAGCACGCTGCGTGAAAAAATGATTGCCTTCATGCCGCGCTATGCACCGTTTGCCAGCAAGATCGGCGGTTTGCTGGCGCTTGGCAACAACATACCTGTGTTGTCAATCTTGCTGAAAAAAAGTCTGGGCCTGGCAACGCAACGCGATTTTCCACGCTTCAAATCGTCATTCCTGTCGCATGAGCACAATCCGGTTCAAACCGGTGGCAAGGAAGTGCTGCTATTTGTCGATACCTTCAACAACTATATGGAACCGGAAAATGCAGCAGCAGCCAAAGCTGTGCTGGAAGCAGCCGGTTACACCGTGCATTTCAACCTGAAAGCCAACGAACGTCCGCTGTGCTGCGGCCGCACTTACCTGTCGGCCGGCCTGGTCGTTGAAGCCAAACAGGAAGCGCGTCGCACACTGGATACCTTGAAACCCTTCGTCGAACGCGGCGTTGCCATCGTCGGCCTGGAACCATCCTGCCTGCTATCGCTACGTGATGAATTCCTCAGCTATGGCTATGGCGATGAAGCCAGAGCATTGGCAGCGCAAGCCTATCTGTTCGAGGAATTCCTGGTGCATGAACACAGTGCCGGTCGCCTGCAACTCGACCTCAAGCCATTGTCCAGCAATCAGGCCATGGTGCACGGCCATTGCCATCAAAAGGCATTCGACGCCTTCCGGCCGGTACAAACCGTGCTGAAGTGGATACCTCAGTTGCAAGTGTCAGTGATCGAATCGTCCTGTTGCGGCATGGCTGGCAGCTTCGGTTATGAAGCCGAGCATTACGAAGCTTCGCAGGCGATGGCGGAACTGTCGCTGTTACCGGCCATACGCAAGGCTGAGAGCGGCACGCTGATCGTCGCCGACGGTACCAGTTGCCGCCACCAGATTGCCGATGGCACCGATGAAGAACCTATCCACGTCGCACGTGTCCTGGCTGCAGCATTGCAAGGTGATTGAAAAACCATGATCGTTAAGGAATGAGCACCGAATCGTGCCCCTTATATAATGCGGGTATGCTGCATCGCAATCACTTGTCGATCTGAAGCGGTACATGCGCGCAATGTCTGATTCCATTCAGGATACTATGTGCATCACACACTCATTTCCGTCCGTTCATGACTACTTACGCAATTGGCGACCTGCAGGGTTGCCACACGCAACTGCTGGCGTTACTGGATAAGATCGATGCAATCGCGCCGCATGCGCAACTGATCTTCGTCGGTGACATTGTCAATCGCGGCCCCAAATCCCTGGCAACACTGCGCCACATATATGGTTTGAAACAACGCGCCCGCATCGTGCTCGGCAATCATGACTTGAATTTGCTGGCAGTCGCCTGCGGTTTGCGCAAACCGCACCATGCGGACACGCTAGCCGATATCCTTGCGGCACACGATCGCGAAGAATTACTGAGCTGGCTGCGTCATCAACCACTGGCATTGGAACAGGATGGGTATTTGTGCGTGCATGCCGGCATATTGCCGCAATGGAGTATGCAACAAACACTGGCGCTTTCACGCGAAGTGGAAATCGTATTGCAAAGCGAGAGTTGGGTAGCGTTTCTGCAGCAGATGTATGGCAATCAACCGGCGCGCTGGGACGACAATCTGCAAGGTGCGGATCGCTTGCGCTGCATCGTCAATGCCTTGACTCGCCTGCGCTTTTGCCTGCCGGATGGCAACATGGATTTTACAACCACCGAAGCTGCTGAAAATGCACCTGCCGGCCTGTTGCCATGGTTCGATTGTCCGGATCGCAAAACCGCCGACAGCACCGTCGTATTCGGTCATTGGTCTACGCTAGGCTTGCTGATGCGCCCCAAGCTGCTAGGCCTGGATACCGGCTGTGTGTGGGGCGGCAAGCTGACTGCAGTCAATCTGCAGGATAGAACCGTGATACAGGTAGCCTGCCCGCAGCATCAGCGGCCAGGCAAAAAAAACTAGGCTGCTTGCACTGCACGTTCAGCATAACCGAGTGCGTCTGCAATGGCCCCACGTGCCGCCTGCGACAGCTCTCGTCTGTGCGCACCCGCTGTATCTATTGTCGGTAGCACGATCAATTGTGCCGTCATTTTGCGCGTCTTCATGATCAGCAGCATGCTATCGACAAAGCTCATATCGCCAATAAAATCTGCCGCTGCATGCAGATTGCCGCGCGCATCCACATAGCGTAGTGCATACGGTTGCACCGGCACCTGCGCTTCAATCGCAGCTTCAAACAGATTCGGATGAAAAGGCAGCAGACTGCCTTGCGCCACCGTCGTACCCTCGGGGAAAAATGCAATGCGCTCGCCTGCTTCTATGCTGTTCACCAGACCTTCGTAGACCCGCCTTACCTCTCGCTGCTTGCCGCGTGCAATAAAGATCGTACCGCCTTGCGCACACAACCAGCCCAGCACCGGCCATTTGCGAATATCCGCCTTTGCAACAAAGCGGCAGGGTTGCATGGAATTGATGACGAATATATCCAGCCACGAAACATGATTGGCCACGATCAGCGCACGATGTACCGGCTCTGCACCTGGCAGCAAATCCACCTTGATTTTCAGGATGGACAGCAAGCCTGCCGCCCATTCTTGACTGAGTCGATCACGGCTTGTCGCAGCGACCCAGGGGAAAATGAAAGCGGCAGTAGCCAGGCCACGCAGCAAATGCAGCATCACGCGCACGAACGACACGACTATCATGCACGCACCTGCGAGCGAAGGAACGGATACATCGGCATCATCAACGAGATGGCGCCTAGCGTTGATACGCGATATGGCCTGCCACGATCGTCGTCTTCACCTGGCCGCTCAATTCATAGCCGAGAAAAGGCGTATGTTTACCCTGACTGGCCAGGGCTTTGGCGGCCACCGTCCAACGCGCTGCCGGATCAAACAGGCAGATATCGGCCACGCTGCCAAGCGCCAATTGTCCCGACGGCAGACCGACTATGCGGGCAGCATCGGCAGTGATCTTGCCGATCGCCTGCATCAACGATTGCTGATTCAATTGCCTGTTTTGCGCCGCGCAATCTTCGGCCCATTTCAAGGCCAGCGACAACAGCAATTCCAGGCCGGTAGCGCCTGGCGATGCCTCACCGAAGGGCAGCAGTTTTTCATCGTCATCGACCGGTGTATGGTCGGAACAGATCGCGTCAATGGTCCCGTCCAGCAGAGCACGGTGTATCGCATCTCGATCGCGCTGGCTGCGTAATGGCGGCGTCAGGCGCGCATTTGAATCGAAGAAGCCGATATCGTTTTCGGTCAGATGAATATGATGCGCGCCTACGTCACAACTGATCGGCAAACCTTCCTGCTTCGCCGCCCGTACCAGTTCCAGCCCTGCAGCAGTCGACATGCGACACAGATGCACGCGCGTACCGGTGACACGTACCAGTTCCAGTATCGTATGCAAGGCAATCGTTTCGGCCATTACCGGCACACCTGACAAACCCAGGCGCGAGGCAACCGGTCCGCTGTGCGCCACACCCTTGCGACCCAGATGCGGATCTTGCGGACGCAACCACACTGTGTAGTCAAATGTTTTCGCATACTGCATCGCGCGCAGCAACACGGTGGTGTCGAGGATAGGCTGATCGGCTTGAGCAAAACCGATACAGCCGGCATCTGTAAGCTCTGCCATCTCGGTCAGCGCTTCGCCCTTCAAGCCCATCGTCAAGGCACCGAGCGGATAGACATGCGCCTGATTCAGCGATTTGGCTCTGTACTTGAGCATCTCGACCAGGCCCGGCTCATCCAGCACGGGATCGGTGTCCGGCGGACAGATCAGGCTGGTCACGCCGCCCTGTATCGCTGCCTGCATTTCGGATTCCAGTGTGGCCTTGTGTTCGTAACCAGGTTCGCGCAAGCGTGCACTCAGGTCAACCAGGCCGGGGGCAACGATCAAGCCGCCAGCATCAATCACCTTGGTAGCGACAAAACCGTCTGGCGCTTGCCCTATGCCGACAATTTTTCCTGCCGCGATAAAGACATCCTGTTTTGCATCGACGCCGTTGGCCGGATCGATCAGATGGCCATTCTTGATGTGGATTTTCATCTTTTAATTTCCCGCCAAAATACTCATCACTGCCATCCGCACCGCAATGCCAAATGTCACTTGCGGCAGTATCACTGCCTGCTTGCCGTCTGCCACTGCCGATTCGATTTCCACTCCGCGATTCATCGGACCGGGATGCATGACAATGGCATCCGGTTTGGCCAGCGCCAGGCGTTCAGTCGTCAAACCGTAGCTCTTGAAAAATTCCTGCGCCGAAGGCAACAAGGCGCCGCTCATGCGCTCGTTCTGCAAGCGCAGCATGATGATGACGTCGACATCTTTCAAGCCCTTGTTGATATCGGTAAAGACACGCACTCCCATTTGCTCCAGGCCGCTAGGAAGCAAGGTACGTGGGCCAATGGCGCGTACTTCGGGTACGCCCAGCGTGGTCAGCGCATGAATATCGGAACGTGCCACGCGACTGTGCAGAATATCGCCAACGATGGCGACCGTCAGATTAGTGAAATCCTTTTTATAGTGACGGATCGTGTACATATCCAGCAAACCCTGCGTCGGGTGTGCATGACGGCCATCCCCTGCATTCACAACGCGGACATGCGATTGCCCGGTATCGCTCAGATGTTTTGCGATCAGATACGGCGCGCCGGATTCGGCATGGCGCACGACAAACATATCGGCATGCATTGCCGCCAGATTGTCTATCGTATCCAGCAGCGATTCGCCCTTGCTGGAACTTGATGCCTGGATATTCAGGTTGATCACATCGGCGGATAAACGCTTGGATGCAATTTCAAATGTAGTGCGCGTGCGCGTCGAATTCTCAAAGAACAGATTGAAAACACTTTTGCCACGCATCAGCGGCACTTTTTTTACTTCACGATCACCGATGCTGACAAACGACGATGCCGTATCGAGGATGTGAATGATGTTGGACTTGGGCAGCCCCTCTATCGTGAGCAAATGTTGCAACTCACCGTTTTTATTCAGTTGCGGATTAAGCATGATCCACCGTCAGGGAAAAGCGGCCATCGTCGGCCCGTTGAAGTACCAGCGATTGCTGGTCTGGAATGGAAATAGTTTTGGCTACGAAGTCAGCGGCAATCGGTAATTCGCGACCGCCGCGATCAGCCAATGCTGCCAGCATGATGCGCGCCGGGCGGCCATAGTCGAACAGTTCATTGATCGCTGCGCGTGTGGTGCGTCCGGTGTACAACACGTCATCCACCAGCAGAATGGTCGCACCATCGACATCGAACGGAATTTGCGTCGGCCTGACATCAGGTCGCAAACCTTTTTCCGCAAAATCATCGCGATAAAAAGAAACGTCGATGAAGCCCAGACGCTCAGTCAGTTGCAACTCGGTCGCCAGACGTTCTGCCAGCCATGCACCACCGGAATAAATACCGACGATTGCGACATTCTCGGCTTTTTCCAGAGCGGTTTTTACTTGTTGCGCCAGCACTTGATACAAGGCTTCGGCGTTTAGTTCAGGATTCGGTATGGTCATCGAAGTATTGTTGCAAGATGATTGCAGCGGCCTGATCATCGATCAGATCGCCGCGTTGATGAGAAATCACTGCGGATGAATAACGCTCATCCACCAGCACCGTTGCCACGTCAAAACGTCCATGCAATTGATTCGCGAAGCGGCGACAGCGAACCGTCATTTCATGCTCTGCGCCATCCGGGTGGCACGGTAGGCCGACGATGCACAAGGCGGGCTGCCATTGCGTGACCAGCTCGGCAATCGCCGCAAACTTTGCGTCGTTGGTCGCCGCGCTGATGATCGTCAGCGGTTGCGCCTGCTTCAATAAGGTATTGCCCACTGCGACGCCGATGCGCTTCAAACCGAAATCGAAACCCAGCACGGTTTCCACTAGGATGCAGTTCCATCGTTATCACGCATGGCCGGCCTCACCGCTCAACATCATCGGATCAATGCCGAGCAATTTGAGCGCCGCAACGAAACGCTGTTCCAGCGGCAGATCGAACATGATGTCCGGGTCGGCACGCACTGTCAGCCAGCCGTTGCGAACAATTTCATCTTCCAGTTGACCCGCGCTCCAGCCGGAACAACCGAGGCTGACCAGCATGCGCTGCGGTCCGGCACCCATGGCAACCGCTTCGAGTATGTCTTTGGATGTCGTCAGTGCAATGTCACCGGCAACCGGCATCGTCGACGAAAAATCCCCGCGTGGCGCATGCAGCACAAAACCACGATCTGCTTGCACCGGACCGCCGTACATCACCGGTGTTTTTTCCAGCGGCAGCAGATCCGGTGCGATTTCCAGCTTCAGATCGATACGGCTGAGCAAAACACTCACTGTCATGTCGGTCGGCTTGTTGATAATCACACCCAGGGCACCATTCGCATTATGTTCGCACAGATACACGACCGTGCCGCCGAAAACCGGGTCCTGCATGGAAGGCATCGCGATCAGGAAATGATCGGCCAGATTCAGCTCATTGGCCGAGGCTGTATCAGGGGATTCATCAGGAGTTGCAGAAAAATCGAGGGATTCCCAGGGTGAACCGGGCTCGCTAGGGGATTTGCTGGACTTACGTTGCTTCGACATAGTCGTTATTTTAGCAGTTCTGGACAAATTTTCTGCTCCAAACCGTGCATAGCATGGTTTTTCCTGAATTCTTTATTCCTCCCGTTTTGCCGGATATTTGCTTCATGTCCCGATTTGTAAAGACACTGGTTTGGTTTCGCCGCGACTTGCGCAGCGTTGACCATGCCGCGCTCCACCATGCGCTCAGGAACAGTCGGCAGGTTTACTGCGTCTTTATCTTCGCCGCACCATTCTGGACCCATTACCCAAAGCCGACCGTCGCGTCGAATTCATTCACGCCAGCTTGCCGGGACTAGCGCCGGTCTTGCAGGCACTGGGCGGCTTGATCGTGCGACATGCATGGGCCGAGACAACCATACCCGAATTGGCAATCGAGCTGGATGTTGATGCAGTACTTGTCAACCACGATTACGAACCACAGGCAATTGCACGCGATGCAAAAGTGGCTGCGGCACTTCAGGAAGCCGGTTGCTCAATGCATACGTACATCTCCCGGCACCGTTTCGATTCGCGCTCTGGTACGACTTGCACTTGATGCGATGCGCACAGGCAAAGGTGGCAGTAGTGCGACAGTTTGCTTGTCGGAACTGGTATGACGCGATTTTTACTTCATGATCCTGTTTCAGCATCCGCACGTAGTCAGCCATGCATTCAAACCGGATTACGACGCAATCACATGGAAGAACGGCGATCATCCCAGTCCGCTGGTGCCGCATAAAGAAGCGCGGACACGCACCTTGCAGCGTTACGCAATGCTTAGAAAAATCGCCACGTATACTGAATAAAATTGACATCCAGAACAAAAAATCCCGCACATGTGCGGGATTTTTCACGAATAACGGGCAATCAACTCACTGGTATTTCTTTCTTGATGAAGCCTGCAATCAGCTTGACCAGCGCCTCTTCCTGATAGGGCTTGCCCAGATATTCATTCACGCCCAATTCCATCGCGTAATTGCGATGCTTGCTGGCGGTACGTGAAGTAATCATGATGATAGGAATATGTCGGGTACGTTCATCATCGCGAATATTGCGCGTCAGGTCGAAACCATCCATGCGCGGCATTTCAATATCGACCAGCATCACATCGGGCGTAATCGATTGCAGGTGCTGCAATGCGTCTACGCCATCCTTCGCCAGCACTACCTGATAACCTTCACGCGTCAGCAGGCGCTGCGTTACGCGACGCACCGTCAGCGAATCGTCGACCACCATCACGATATGCTGGGTACGCAAGCCCTGCACCGGCTCGACGCGACGCGCCACCGGCTCGAAAGTCGCCATTTCTGCTACCGCCCCCATATTGCCAGGCACATCGGAAGGCGTCAGACGGGGTGCACGAATGTTTTCATGTGCAACGCGCTGCGCCAGCGGCACCGGATTCAGAATCAATACAATTTCGCCCGAACCAAGCACCGTGGCGCCGGCAATACCTATCATGCGCGACAATTGCGGTCCGATATTCTTGACCACAACTTCCCGATTGCCAAGAATTTCATCGACGTGCAAGGCAACCCTGTCGTTCCCGCTCTTCAGTATCATCAAGGGCGAATATTGCTGCGTGACAGGTGCCGCATCAGTATCACCCAGCAATGCCGACAGATAATGCATAGGCACGCGTTGCGACTGCCACATCACCGCGCCTTCATTGTAGGCAATCGCCAGTGGACCGTTTTTCAGTTGCTGAACCTGCTCCACCAGTACCGATGGAATCGCATAGGTTTTGCCACCAGTCGACAAAATCACGACTTGCGTTACCGCCAGCGTCAAGGGCAGATGAATAGTGAAATACGCACCTTTGCCCGGCTCCGAGGCGATCGCGACGCGTCCGCCCAGCGATGCCGCTTCCGAGCGCACCACATCCATGCCGATCCCGCGTCCTGCCAGCTCGGTAATTTCTTCCGCCGTTGAAAAGCCCGGATGAAAAATCAGATCGGTAACTTCAGCATCCGACAATGCCTCTTCTTCTTTCAGCAACCCGTTTTGCAGCGCCTTGTTGCGAATGCTGTCAAGGTTCAGTCCCTGGCCGTCATCGGAAAAATGAATGACGACTTCGTTACCTTCCTGCCGAATCTCGACGCGCAATTCACCGGTTTCGTTCTTGCCTGCAGCACGGCGTTTTTCACGCGATTCGATACCGTGCACGATGGCATTGCGCAGCAGATGTTCAAACGGGCCGGCCATTTTTTCCAGCACGCTGCGATCGACCTCTACCGCACTGCCGCGAATATCCAGATTGACGCGTTTGTCCATTTCCTTGGCCGCCTGCCGCGTCACGCGATACAAACGTTCCGAGATGCTGGCAAACTGCACCATGCGCACCCGCATCAAATCCTGTTGCAAATCACGCGTCAAGCGCCCCTGCGTCGTCAGATCGTTGCTGGCACTATCCAGCGTACGATTCAAATTCTGCTGAACCGAGCCAACATCGTTGACACTTTCAGCCATCATCCGCGTCAATTCCTGCAGACGCGTAAAACGATCGAATTCCAGCGGATCGAATTCACGGTCGGACGACACGCCCATGTGCGAAGTGATCTGTGACTCTGCCTGCATTTCGATTTCACGCAATTGTTCACGCAAACGTATAACGTTTTCCGACAACTCGCCCATTGATGAACGAAGGGTGTCGACTTCCGTTTCCAGCTTGGAGCGCGAGATCGACACCTCACCCGCCTGATTGACCAGACGATCGAGAATGTCGGCCCGCACGCGCACCAGTGGTGCCGGTGCCGGTGCCGGTGCCGGTGCCGCCAGCGTCCGCGATGCTGCAGCCACCTCGGTTGTGATTGGCGCGGCACGATGGTCTGTCACCGGCATCAGACTCTGAATGACCGGTAATTCTTCCGCAGCAGAGGCAGCGACCGTATTGTCGTCATCGATACCGACAGCATCAAGAGCCTGCTGCCTGATCGCGTCCGGATTTTGCAAATGCTCAAACAACTGGAGACCATGATCATGGCGCGCCAGCAAATCTTCCACCGCAGCAGCGGAAGGATAGCCGGCATGCGTGATGTTTTCGATCCGCGTTTCCATCTCGTGCATATGCTGACCGAGCAACATCGCGCCCGCCATCCGTGCACTGCCTTTGACCGTATGCAAAATCCGCAAGATGGATTGCGGCAATGCCGTATCGCCCAGATTCTGCTGCCATGCACGCAAGGCCTGCCCCATCTGCGGTAACATATCGCTACCTTCCTCGATGAAGACCGGCAACAGATCAGCATCGATCTCATCCTTGATCGCCAGCGCAGGATCGGCCAGCTCTTCATTATCTTTTGGATAAACAGGCTCTTCAAACGGTGCGGCTTCCGCCTCCATGGTGAAATGAACCGGCTCCACCTCAAGCACCGCCGAAATATCGACAACATTGCCAGCCGCCGATGCCACATCGGCGGCAAGTTCAGACGCCTCTGTCACCGCAGCAACCTCGGGTACAGCTGGCAAGGGTCGGGTGACACGAAATTCAAAATCCTCCGGCATGCGTTCCAGAATTTCCACCTGCTCCGGTTCGGCATCCGGCATTTCACCCAGCGCGAACATCTGCAGCATGAAACGAATCCGTTCCACGCCATGCTCCAGCGTGTCGTATTCCGATATCAGCAATTTGACCGGTTTTCTGGCCAGATACTGCAAAACCGCTTCGAGTGCATACGCAATCTGTTGCAAAGGTTTGAAGCCGACTGTGGCGGAACTGCCGGCCAGTGAATGCGCAGCATGTACGGCGTGAATATTGACGTAACGATCCGGTTCATGGCGCCATTCGGCAAAGTCCTGCGACAACAGGCGCACCAGTTCGTCGGTTTCGGCCAGATAGATATTGTGCAGCGGCAAACTGATTTCCAGGTCGCCTATGTATTTGACATTGTCATTCGACTTCGTTGCGGCAGGCGGATGGCCGGGGAAATCCAGCACCGCCGCAACCGGCAACTGCGCAGCATTGAACGGCATGTCGTCTATCTGCAAATGATCGAACTCGTCAACCGAAACGGCCGACTCTACCGTCGCAACTGCAGGCGTGTCATCGACGCTTGCATTGAATTGATGGAATTGCGCCAGCTCTTCATCGCTCAACTGCAGCTCTTCCGCTTCTGTCGTCTGCAACGATTCCTGACTACCGAAATCCGCCGCATGATCCGTCCCGCTGTCAGTTACCTGTTCTTCAACTGCTGCGTTCCCGGAAAAAGATGGTGCTGACAGCACTTCATCCACTGCATCGTAATGAAAACCCGTACCGTTCTTTATCCCTTCGGCGGCATTGATCAGTGCATGACCGTTGCGATCGGAATGACCTTGCGTTTGCAAATCGTTGACCCATGCATCCAGTACCTGTACGGCATTTTCCAGCAGCGCATACAAATCAGGATCGCCGCCACGTGTTTCCGACAGGCGCAGATTCAATACCTGTTCAACACTCCAGGCTGCTTCACCAAAGGCGACCAGGCCAACCATGCGCCCACTGCCTTTCAGCGTATGAAACGAACGTCGCAAGGTGGTGAGAAACTCTTGATTGTGCGGTGCATTGCGCGAATCGGGAATCGTCTGCTTGACGCAATCCAGCACCTCCACCGCTTCGGACAGGAAAATTTCCAGCAGCTCGGCATCCACTGCTTCGTCGCTTGCCGGCGCCACCAGAGGCGCAATCTCTTTGACATGCGATACCACTTTCGTCGGTGCCGTCGCCAATGCAATATCTTCCATCGCATTTGTCGATGCCACGAAATCCGGATGTTCGAGCATGTCGATTACCGCACGCGCCCTGTCGTTGGCTTCCGGGTTGTCCACCAGCGTGGCATCAAGACGCACCTGTTCCAGCGACTCCTTCAGCTGTTCCTGCAGAAAGGGGTTGCCCGGCTCGGCCGCCAGTGAAAGCGCCAGCTCTTCCGACTGCTTCTGATGCAAGGCGAGTTCGCTCTCTACCGTGGGCAAATCCGAAACTTCGACATCCGGCACGCTCGGCATTGCACTCTTCGCTTCCGATACCGGAACGACTACGACGTCCGACGCCGCATGTGAAGCATTATTTTTTTCCGTCAAATTGGCACGAAAGATGCCGTGTTCATCATCAAACAAAAAGCGATTTTTCACTCCATCCGGATGAAGTTGCAACGTCTCGATAAAGAAACTCAAGGCGCCGACGTTCTGCGCAACCTGCTGGAATTCTTCCAGATCGGGTATTTCTTCAGCTGCGATAAAACCGCGCACCGCTTCCTGCGTATGCTGCACAGCACGTACCGCATCGTCATGCTCAAGCACCGACAGGGCACCGCTGATTTGGTACAGCACACTATCGATGGCATCCAGACCAGCGCGCTGTTCAGGTTCGCGGAAATATTCATCCAGCATTTTTTCAACCTGACGCAAGCTGGACTGCATCTCGCCTGCCAGCGCCGTCATGGTTTGACGTTCCTGTGCTTCACGCGACATGTCATCCAGCCATTGTGCCGAATGCGTCATCGTTTCACCCGATACGGCAGCCAGAAGGCGCGTCGTTACGGCATCGGCGCGCTCGGCAAAATCATCTGCCAGATGGCTGATCTGCTGCAACGCATTTTCTACAAATAACAGACTGGTAGCGATTTCAAGACTCAGGCTGTCGCCGGGTCGCGAATGCGCAGCATGACGCGCGATGCCGCTCAATTCCCGTAACAGTTTCGCCAAAGCCGGTGCATTCAAGTGATTGCCGGCTTCGGCCAAGCCACTCATTTCCTGCTCAAACGATTGCGTCACGCCGGCATCGCCACCTGCAATCCGATTCCACAAATTCTTCGCTTGCGACAGTCTTTCCTTGGCCGCCGCCAAGGCCTGCGCATCGATCTGGCCGTAGCATTTTTTCTCGTAATCGTTAGGCACGATGCCATCGAGTTGGTAGGCGCTACGGATTTGCCGGACTGCGGCCGAAGGCTGTTCAACCCGTGCAATGAAAAACAGTGCATCGCGCAACAGTCTTTCGGCAATACTCGACGAACCTTCGCTCAAGCGGCGTATCTGCAGATTGATACGTGCAAACAGCTGTTTGACATACAGTTCGTTCGGCACCTGGCCGGCAGAAACCGCATCGGCAAAACCATGCATGACCCACCAGAAACTGCGTGCCTGTTGCGTGCTTTGCGCCTGTTCTACGCGCAAGACGATATCACGCATGGTTTTTGCGCTGGCCTGACCGGCATCGCCATCTGCCTCTTTCAGGAACATCAGCAAGGCACGCTCAAAACGTTTGCGTAAAGCGACGTAATCGTCAGACGTCAATGTAATCGACGCAGGTGGCAATTGCGGACGAATTGCCAGATTGGGGAAAAACAGATCTGCAGGATGTATGCGTTCAGCGCCGCATACTTGCAGCAGGGAGCGGTAATAAGGAAACAAACGCACCGGTTGATGCGGCCAGCCAGCCAATAATTCTTCCAGATATTCCAGCAGCGCCTGATAGGCATGCGCAATCGCATGCACGCTATCCTCGGTCAGCGTCAATTTCCCTGATTCAAAGCGATCGAATAAATCCTCTACCGTTTCGGTAATGATGGCAACCCCATCGACATCGACTATCTGCAAGGCGCCATGGGCCTGATGCAGATAGGTTTTGGCGTGACGCAAAGTGGTGGATTGCGTTTCCACATCTTGCATCAAGGCTTCGCCTAATGCGACTTTGGAGCGCGTCAATGCTTCGCCGATTTCAGCAATGACCCAAGACAGCGGGCCGGTATCGAAATTATCCTTGTTGCCTTGCGGCAAGGAGGAGTTGGGGGTATTCATGACTGCCTCGCGGGTGCAGGGTGATCAATCGCCACTCGGATCAATCACCGCAATTGCTGTTGGGCCTCAAACCAATACGTGCCTGTGACAAATCGCGTCAGCAACGCGCGTTAAGGCACGTATCAAGATAAACAAATCAAGCCGTTACACGGAACCGTGACACCGAGTTCTTGAGTTCTTCGGCCAGCTTCGACAATTCGCGAATCGAATGCGCAGTTTGCTGCGTACCCTCCTGCGTTTGCTCGGTAACAGTCAGAATGCCTTGAATATTCTGCGCCACACCGTTGGCCGATGTCGCCTGCTGCTCGGTCGCGGATGAAATACCCTGAATCAGTTCCGCCAGACGATTCGACACGCGTCGAATATCGGATAGTGCGGCACCGGCCGCATCGGACAGTTTCGCTCCCTCAACCACACCCTGCGTCGATTTTTCCATCGCGGCCACCGCATCGTGGGTATCGGTCTGAATGGTACGCACCAGCGCACCGATCTGCTTGGTCGCTTCGCCCGAACGTTCCGCCAGACGCTGCACCTCTTCCGCCACCACCGAAAAACCGCGACCGGCTTCACCGGCCGAAGCTGCCTGAATTGCCGCGTTCAGCGCCAGTACGTTGGTCTGTTCTGTAATGTCGGAAATCAGTTCGGTGATCTCGCCAATCTCTTGCGAAGATTCACCCAGACGCTTGATTCGCTTCGAGGTTTCCTGAATCTGCTCGCGAATCTCGGTCATGCCCTTGATCGCATTTTCCACTGCGCGCGAACCTTGTTCCGCCGCCGTCACTGACTGGCGCGCAACTTCAGCCGATTCGCTGGCGGATTTTGAAACGTCGGTAATCTGTACCGCCATTTCCAATACCGCCTGGCCGGTTTCCTGAATGTCGCGCGACTGCTTGTGCGACGCTTCCAGCAATTCGGTTGAAATATTCTGTGCCGTGTTGGATGCCGATGTAACCTGCTCTGCCGTGTTCGTCACCCGTCCGACCAGGCCGCGTAATTCTTCCACCGTGTAGTTGACCGAATCGGCAATCGCACCGGTGATATCCTCGGTCACCGTCGCCTGCACCGTCAAATCGCCATCGGCCACTTCCTGCAATTCATTCATCAGGCGCAAAATAGCAGCCTGATTCTGATCGTTTGCCTGTTTCGCTTCTTCTTCCTGCTTCTGCGCTTCCAGACGCTGGCCCTCAGCTTCTTCACGGCGGGCATCCGCTTCGTTCGTTCTGTTGCGGCTATCCTGCAGCAGAACCAGGGCGATACCGGCGGCTGACAGCAGAGCGGCAAATACGCTGACCAGCATCAGCCAGAACGGCAAGGTCAGCGAATCCTGTTCGGTGCGATAACTTTGCTGCAGATCGGTCAAACGCTGTTTCAAGGCTTCGTTTTCCTTGAAGATCAATTCCTGTGCCTGTTTCGCTGCGATAAAGTTCTGCAGATTACCCAGAATCTGAGCGATCGATTTTTGGTAATCGGCGAATACAGCCTGCAATTCAACCAGTTTTTCACGTGTATCCGGTTCGGTGGTTTTCGCCAGACGCAGCACTTCGCTACCATTCAGAAAGCCCTCGGTAATATCGCGGAAGGTATTGGTATCCTTGCCCAGCAAAAAGGCGGTTTCCGGGTTCACGCCCTCAGAACTCAGGAATTCATTCGCACTACGTGCCAGACGTTGCGTCAACATCACCAGTTGACCGGCCGCCGCAATTTCACGCGGCGTAGCGCCGCTTTGCGATTTAAGAGTGGAAATCTGTTCGGTCAATTCCAGCAGGTTAGGAGAAATGCCATTCAATACTTCCAGCGTCGTGCCAAAACCGGTCAGCGGACCTTCCAGTCTCAGTATCGTGGCAGCTGCCTTGTCAGAGCCGGCCCACAATTTTTGCACTTCCTGCAAGACGCCTTCCATTTTTGCATCAGGCGCGCTGATGTCGCGACCCTGATATGCGCCGCCTTTGGATAAAATCGCCAGGTCGCTATTGAGTTCCTTGCGGCTGTCTGCCAGTTGCTTGAATGCTTCCTTGTTACCCTGAATCGCATTCGGCGTTGCTTTACCTACACGTTGCGAGTGCATCAGCGCGTCGCCGGCTATCTGCGTCTGCGTCGAGGTCAGTGCCGAATAATCTGCATTCAGCCACACGAATACAGCACCCAGAACCAGCGAGGAACCGAGCGCGAGCAGCAGAATACGAACCTGTTGCTGCAACGGCAGCTTGCCTATCAAGGGCAGACGAATATCGCCGCTTTTTTGCAGAACGTCGCCGATGTATGTCGCGTTGGGATTGACGTTGGCGCGCGCAGCACGCAGTGCTCTGGCATCCACAGGAGTTGTCGTATCGACCGCTATGTCGCCGTGATCGCCATGGGTATCCGCTCCCTGTGCGGCCGCCTCTTTCTTATTCTCGGAAAGCGGTAATGTAAACGCCATACTGGTTCTCCTGATTCTGTTTATACTTCGTTCGAGTTATCGCTCCCGAACTCATAGACCAACGTGCAAAAATTGAGGGTTTTGTATTACCAATGAAAGATCCAGTTCGCACCAGACTTGCGACTCGCGATCCATATAACGTTTGCCGATCCAGGGAGCGGACTGCTCACCCCCGGTTTGCTGCTCCATTTCAGCAACGTTATGCAAACCCAGCACACGCGATACCAGCAGACCGCTATTGAATGAAAGCGCAGGCGCAAACGCCACGATGCGGCAGTCTTTGTCAATCGCTGTCGGCACCTGACCCTGAAAGCCGGCGAAATCAATCACGCTGATCAAACTGCCGCGAATATTTGCCAGGCCAAGAAACCAGGGCTGTGTCAACGGCACGGCAGTAATCGTGCCGACCGAAACAATTTCGCCCGCTGTCTGCAGATCCAGCAACCAGCGATTACCACCTATCATCACGCCGAGTTGATTGACACGCATATCTTCGCCGCTGCGCGCGGTCTGCATGCGCTCCACCAGCTGCGCCTGAAATTCGCGCAAGCGCGTACGGCGCGCGCCGATATCCGCTTTGGCGAATATCTTCCCCCCTTGCAGATCCGACGTAGGCTGGCTCATAAGCAGCGATTATCCGAGAGCAGCAATTTTGGACAACAACTCGGCCGGATCAACCGGTTTGACAATGTAATCGCGCGCACCCTGGCGCAAACCCCAGATGCGATCGGTTTCCTGACCTTTGCTGGTGCAGATAATAATAGGCACGTCTTGTGTTTCCGGATCGCGCGTGATTGCGCGCGTGATCTGAAAACCATTCTGACCCGGCATCACGATATCCATCAGGATCAATTGCGGTTTGTCTGCCTTGATCTTCAGTAGCGCTTCTTCGCCGTTTTCGGCAGTGGAAACGGAAAAACCTTTTTTCACCAGGATATCGGTCAGAAAATAACGTTCAGTCGGAGAGTCATCAACGATGAGGATTTTTTGAATGGCCATCTGAAACCTTTAAATCAAAATTTATTTTTCGACTGCTTCCGCCGTGTACTCGCGCACGGTTTTCAGCAGACTATCTTTAGTGAATGGCTTGGTGAGGTAGGCATCGGAGCCGACCATCGCACCGCGCGCCCGATCAAACAAGCCATCCTTGGATGACAGCATAATGACGGGCGTTGCATGGAATTTGGCACTTTTCTTGATCAGTGCACAGGTTTGGTAGCCATCGAGACGAGGCATCAGAATATCGCAGAAGATGAGCGCTGGCTTGTGGTCATTCATTTTTGCGAGTGCATCAAAACCGTCATCCGCCAGCACGACCTTGTAACCTGCCTGCCCAAGAAAGATCTCTGCCGAACGACGAATGGTGCTGCTATCGTCGATCACCATGATTTTCATGTCGGCACTATCCAGTGATATTGTCATGAGTCATCTCGTTAAACTGTGTCCACAATATACGGCGCAACAGTAACAAAAAGCAAGATTCTTTAGGCCAACTACCACTGTGCAAATCAATGCCCGTGGTTTTTCAACAAAAATGCCAAAGTCGCAACACGAGCGGCAATCCGGATTAGACCGCCACCATTTCGAAATCTTCCTTGCGTGCACCGCATTCCGGACAAGTCCAGTTCATCGGCACATCGGCCCAGCGGGTCCCTGCAGCAATGCCTTCTTCCGGCAAACCGGCGGCTTCGTCGTAAATCCAGCCGCAAATCAGGCACATCCAGGTTTGAAACGGTTCATTCGAGTTTTCGTTAATGCTCACGGCAGACAGCCCTTCAAGTAAAATGCACAATCAGCTATCTTAATATACCCGCCGTGCAAAACCAAACTTCTCCGCTTATATTAACCTTTGGCCCGACCGACCCTGTGGGTGCCGTCGGCATTCAGGCCGATCTGGCCTCTTTTGCCGCCATGGGCTGCCACGGCCTGTCGGTCGTCACCGCGCTATTCATAGGCGATACCGCACGGGTTGAAGACATGCAGGTCATTGATGCCGACTGGGTCTCCGATCAGGCGCGCGTGGTGCTGGAAGACATGCCAGTCGCTGCCTTCAAGGTCGGCGCTGTCGGCAGCATAGAAAACGTCTCCGCCATTGCAGAAATTGTTTCCGACTACCCGGACATCCCGCTGATTTTCGATCCCTTCCTGTCCTCGCTGCCCGACCAGGGAGCGGAAGGCGAAGACATGCTGATGGCGACCCGCGAGTTGCTGATCCCGCAAACCACCGTTTTAATTCTCTCCGGCGTCGAACTGGCGCGCATAGCAGAAACCTGGCGCGAGCCGTCGGAAGAAGACATGATGGCAGTCGATGCCATGCGTTTGATCGAAATGGGTTGCGAATATGTATTCGTCACCGGCACGCCATCCGACCTGACCGATGTTGCCAACACGCTGTTCGATGAAGGCGGCGTCATCCGTCACGACAACTGGCAACGCATTTCAGGTTCCTACAGCGGTGCCGGCGCGACCCTGTCTGCCACCATTGCGGCCTTGCTTGCAAATGGACTGGATATTCCGGAAGCCGTATTCGAAGCGCAGGAATTCACCATTGCCTCCATCGCCAATGCGCAGCGTCTGGGCATGGGCAGGCTGGTACCCGATCGCTATTTCTGGGCACGTGAAAGTGACGAAGAGATCGACCTCACGCCACCACTGCAGTAAATTCTTTTTTCATTTCACGGTTCTCGCATGTCATCCAATAACGAAATTCTTTTCGCCCGCGCTCAAAAAAGTACGCCGGGCGGCGTTAATTCGCCAGTCCGTGCCTTCCGTTCTGTCGGTGGCACACCACGTTTCATTAACCGCGCTGAAGGTCCTTACTTCTGGGATGCCGACGATAGACGCTACATCGATTACATCGGCTCATGGGGTCCTGCAATCGTCGGTCATGCGCACCCGGATGTCGTCAAGGCGGTGCAGGATGCAGCGACGCGCGGCCTGAGTTTCGGCGCGCCGACCGAAGGCGAAATCCAGATGGCGGAATTGATCTGCCAACTGGTGCCATCGATCGAACAGGTACGTCTGGTTTCCAGCGGTACCGAAGCCGCGATGAGCGCCCTGCGCCTGGCGCGTGGCGCAACCGGCCGCGACAAGATCATCAAGTTTGAAGGCTGCTATCACGGGCATGCCGATTCACTGCTGGTGAAAGCCGGCAGCGGCTTGCTGACCTTCGGCAACCCGACTTCGGCCGGCGTACCGGAAGATTTCGCCAGGCACACGCTGGTACTCGACTATAACAATCCACAGCAACTAGCAGATACCTTCAAGGAAATCGGTGACCAGATTGCCTGCGTAATCGTCGAGCCGGTTGCCGGCAATATGAATCTGCTGCCGGCCACACCTGAGTTCCTGCAAACCATGCGCAAGGTCTGCTCGCAATACGGCGCTGTATTGATTTTTGATGAAGTGATGTCCGGCTTCCGCGTCGCACTTGGCGGTGCACAATCGATTTACGATATCCAGCCGGATCTGACGGTATTGGGCAAAGTAATAGGCGGCGGTTTGCCGGTCGCCGCTTTCGGCGGTCGTGCCGATCTGATGCAGCATCTTGCGCCTTTGGGTGGCGTGTATCAGGCCGGCACCTTGTCGGGCAATCCGGTTACCGTTGCCGCTGGTTTGGCAACATTGAAATTGATACAGGCTCCCGGTTTTTACGAATCTCTGACAACGCAAACGACAAAACTGGTGACAGGTTTTACCGCAGCAGCGCGCGCAACCAATATCTCGTTCTCCGCCAATTCTGTGGGCGGCATGTTTGGCATGTATTTCGCCACAGAGAAACCACTGTCTTATACAGAAATGATGCAGTGCGATACAGCGCAGTTCAATACCTTCTTCCACGCCATGCTGGACGCCGGCATCTATCTGGCACCGTCGGCGTTTGAAGCCGGCTTTGTGTCCGCACAGCACGACGACGCAACGATCGAAGCGAGTATTGCTGCGGCCCGTACTGCATTTGCAAAACTGGCAGGGAAATAAAATCCGGCTTTCCACGCGCAGCAATGCGCGTGGAAAAGAAACGGCAGGGAAATCCTCTTATTTTTTCAGCCAGCCGCGACGACGGAAATACCAGAACGGCGTCACCGCAGAAGCGACCATCAATACAATTGCCAGCGGATAGCCTAGGGACCAATCCAGCTCCGGCATAATCCTGAAGTTCATCCCGTAAATACTGGCGATCAGAGTTGGTGGCAGAAAAGCGACCGAGGCGACAGAAAAAATCTTGATGATTTTATTCTGGTTGATGTTAATGAAGCCAACCGTGGCATCCATCAGGAAATTGATCTTGTCGAACAGGAAAGCGGTGTGGCCGTCCAGCGACTCGATGTCGCGCATAATCTGCCGCGCCTCGTCAAACTGCTCTGAATTCAACAGGCGACCGCGCATCAAAAAGCTGACGGCACGACGCGTATCCATCATGTTGCGTCGTATGCGCCCGTTCAAATCCTCCTCCTGCGCAATCGCACTCAAGGCGCTGGCGGCATCTGCATCGGTAAGTTCTTCCTGCAGAACGGAATGGCTGACCTTGTCCAGGTTTTCATAGACGCCCTCCAGCACATCCGCCGAATACTCGGCATCGGTTGCATACAAATCGAGCAATACATCCTTGTAATCGGCAATCGAACCAGGACGCGAACGCGCGCGCATGCGTACCAGACGGAAGATAGGCAAATCTTCCGAGTGAACAGAAAACAGCATGTCCTTGGCCAGAATGAAAGCCACCGTGATCACGCGTGACGGGCCATCATCTTCTTCCAGCAGGAAGTCGGTACGCAGATGCAGATCGCCGTTTTCCGCTTCGTAATAACGGGCCGACGCTTCAATATCCTTGACTTCATCTTCGTCCGGCAGGGTCACGCCGTAAATACTCTTGACCCAATCACGTTCGTGATCATTCGGATCTGTCAGATCAACCCATACCGGCGTAGTGTTTTCAAGATCGGCACGGCTGTCGATGTTAACCTGATTCAGGCGACCATTTTGCAATACAAATACATTGATCATAAGCTCTCCCAGTCGCGTCAGAGACACCAGCCATTACTGATGTAACACACAACCCATCCCGCAGAGCGGCTCTGCGGGGTCATTAAATTTTGAGGGAACGCGGCCGTCAAACAGGCCTGGACGCGACCACCCACCGAATCGGCGAGAGGCGCTATGGAGCATAAGCGTTAAGCGCTATCTCGCAGATTGACCGTCAAAAACGGCTGACAACATAAATAAGGACTACCCAAGACGGGTCTCCGGAAACGAAAACAGCGCAAGTGTACTGACAAGTCCAACGGCAGGCAAGTCACTCCGGTTGACATATGTATTATTATCGCGGCAATTCGGCCGAACCCATACGGCGCAAAATCAATTCCGTTCGACGTCCCAGATAGGCGGTACCGCGATGCGTGTCATAGAACCGCGGGTTCGGTAGCATGACCGCCAGCCGTGCAGCCTGTGCCGCACTCAGTTGCGCTGCCGACGTACCGTAATAATGCCGGGCGGCGGCTTCGGCGCCAAAAACACCGACACCCCACTCGACGACGTTTAAATAAATTTCAAAAATACGCTCTTTGTCCATCCAGTATTCGAGCATATAAGTAATCACCACTTCCTGTCCTTTGCGGATATAGCTGCGATCGCCGGACAGGAACAGATTCTTTGCCAGTTGCTGCGTGATGGTCGAACCGCCTGCCACCACCCTGCCTTTCCTGATATTTTTTTCGTGGGCTTTTTCCAGTGCTACCCAATCGATACCTTCATGACCGGAAAAGTTGGCGTCTTCAGAAGCGATAATCGCACGCTTCAGATTATTGGAAATGCGATTGTACGGAACCCATTTATGCTTGAGTTTCGCCGGCGGATTCTTGTTCTGCAACAACGATAGTTGCTGGCGCATGAAACTGGTGGAATCAGGGTTGTGATTGACCCACCAGCCTATTTGCAAAAAGAAATAAAGCTGCATCAGCAGAACCAGCAAAATCGGCACCAGAATCAGCCAGAACAATAGCTTGCGCAGAATTTTCATTTTATCGATTCAAATGGAAGCGTGGATCGCGCAAGACCTAGAGCTGTGCACGCAATTCTGCAAATACCGCAGCGGTCTCGGGACGTACGCCGCGCCACAGATAAAACGATTCTGCCGCCTGCTCCACCAGCATGCCAAGGCCATCGCGCGCGATCGCGCCGTGTTGTGTCGCAAAGCGCATGAAGGCTGTCGGCTGTGCGCCATACATCATGTCGTAAGCCAGCGTATGCGCAGAAAAAACGCGCGGCGAAATCGGCGGCACTTCCGATGCCAGGCTGGCCGCTGTTGCATTGATCACGATATCGAAGGAATCTTCCAGATCTGCAAACGCGCCGACCTTCAGACGCGGCTGCGCGGCAAACCGATGCGCCAGATCCAGCGCCCTGGTGTGCGTGCGATTGGCCAATACCAGTCTGGCCGGCTGTTCGTGCAGCAAAGGCAGGAGTACGCCGCGCGCCGCGCCGCCAGCCCCCAGCAAGAGCACCGATTTATTGGCGATCTCAATCTTGGCATTATGCACAATATCGCTGACCAGGCCAAAGCCATCGGTGTTATCGCCCAGCATTTCAGCGCCATCGAACTTCAAGGTATTGACTGCGCCGGCGGCACGCGCACGCTCGGTCAGCGCCGTCGCCAGCGCATACGCTTCCAGCTTGAAAGGCACCGTCACATTCAAACCCTTGCCGCCATTGCGCACAAAATCCTGTACTGTCGCCAGAAAACCGTCCAATGGTGCAAGCAGATGATCGTAGTGCATATCCTGCTGCGTCTGTGTGGCAAATCGTGCATGAATATCCGGCGATTTGCTATGTGCTATCGGATTGCCGATGACGGCATAACGGTCAGTCATGATACTCACTCATTGTCCTCGTGTTTCTGTTTGCAGCGCGTCATCGCGCGTGAAACTGAAGCGCGTAATGATTTCCCATACATCGTCCTTGCCGCTGGAACGCATATTCTCGGGAAATTTACCGAAGGGAACGGAACGCCGGACGATATTCAACGCCGCCTGATCCAGCGCCGGATTGCCGGAAGAACGTTCAACCCGCGGTCCGCCATCCTTCATGTAGATCGTACCATCCTGAAAAATCGGGATGAAGAGAATCAGCTCGCCATATAACTTCTTGCCGTCCTTCTGCGGAAAGTTGAGCGTACCGTATTTTTCTATTCGATCCTGGAAGGCTTTGTAATACGCGGCATAACCAACCTCGCGTGTACTCGGCGTCACTTGTGTTTTTTTCGGCCGCTTGTTGTAATCCTCTATACTGCGTGCAATTTCCGCTTCGCGACGCAACAGAGCTTTCGCGCTATCCAGTATGTCGGTCGCATTGCGTTGCGGCAGCAGGTCTTTCACCGGCTCGACATCCGTCACCTGCGGCGCACGGAACGGAGTTTTCCTGGCCAACTGCGACAGTAGTTTCTGCTGATGCCGCTCCAGTTCTTCCACCTTGCGCCTGGCCGCCTTGGCGCTATCGCCATCTTCGCTTTGGCGTAAATCCGGCAACGGCGATTTGGCGCGTCCGGTATCCGCATTGCCGCCACCGTCGAGATTGGCTTGCGCCAGCGCATCGGCTTTCAGCGGCGCCTTGTCATGCTTGGCGTTGACCAGTATCACTTCCAGCCCGGGATCAGTCGGCTGTAACTTGAACGCTTCCGGCACCGTAAAGCGTACAGCCAGCAACACAGCATGCGCCAGCACAGACGCGGTGACGGCGATGGTAAGGGTGCGATTCTGGGCTAGGAATTTCACGCGTGAAATGGCTGTCGCTGATAATAGAAGGAATGAATTCTACGGCAAACGCCCACCGAATTTAAGCAAGTTGCCATCTCTTATTTCGGCACGACTGTGGATGCGCGCTCTTCCTGCAATTCTTTCAGTGATTCGTCCAGCGGTTTTTCCACTGCTTCAGCTGCCACCTGCTCATCCGGCACCGGTTCGGCATCGCTTTCCAGCAAATCTTCACTCATGTCTTCATCGAGTTCGGCTTGCGGCGAGTTGCCAGCATCGTGCGTAATGTCGAGCAGACGCGCTTCTATCGTCAAATCAATTTCGTCCCAACGCAACAAATCAAGCCGGACTTGCGAGCCGCGTGCCACCTGCGGCATACCGGGTAATTTGATGACCAACGGAATATCGGTCAGACGCAGGATTTCTTCCTTCAAGACAGCCGCTTCGACCTTGATGGTTTCGTCCCTGCCTTTTTCCTGACTCAGCCAGCGCAGGCACCAGTAGCGCTCCATGTCGGACTGGAACGCAGCATAAGCGCTGTACGCAGCATCGAAGGCGGAAACGATCGCAAACAGATCCGCATCGCGTTGCTTGAACGGCGCCACCAGTTGTGCAGTCACCCCATTATCGACACAAGCGAGAATCTGCCATTGATTGACCAGATCGGTATAGCGACGCAAAGGCGAAGTACTCCACGCATACTGATCGACGCCCAGACCCTGATGCGGCGCGGCATGCGTCTGCATGCGCACTTGCATCTTCGCCGCCCAGCCATTACCCGAGCCGCCACCTTGTGCGCGATAAATGCCGGGTACGCCATGTTCGTGCAGCAGTTTGCCCCAGCTGCTGTTGGTAAGAATCGCCAGCTCGGCGACGATCTTGTCCAGCGGTGCGCCACGTTTACGGCGCTGAATCGAGACCACATCATTTTCAACGTAGAAGTTGAAATCGACGCGATTATTCTGTTCCGGCCGCAAACCGAAACTTTCACGTTTGGCCATGCGCCCCTGCTCCAGTACCTGCGCCCATTTCCACAACAAGGAAATATCATCCTTGTAGGGATAATCACCAGCACCTGCGGCAAGATTCTCTTCCGTGACATAGGCATCGAGATCGTTGTGGCGCAGATTGGCGGCAATCGGCACGCGTTCGGCACGCGTTTCACTCGCGATCACCGACCAATCGGCCGGGTCCAGCGTCACATACAGCGATAGCGCAGGACAGACCCTGCCTTCAGCCAGCGTGTACGCATCGACCAGTTCATCCGGCAGCATCGTGATCTTGTCGCCCGGCATATAGACGGTCGACAAACGCTGACGCGCAATCGCATCCAGCGCATCGTCGCGTTTGATGCCCAATGCAGGAGCTGCGATATGAATACCGATGCACACCTTGCCATCCGGCAGCCGCGTGACAGACATCGCATCATCGATTTCCGTCGTCGTCACATCGTCGATGGAAAATGCCTGCACGTCGGCAAGCGGCAAGTCAGGTAACACAGGAATCGCGACTTCAGGAAACGCTATGCCTTTAGGGAAAAACTCAAACAGAAACCTGGAAAAATGCAGTTCCTTGGCCGAGGCAATACCGCCGACTGCCAGCATCAGGCGCTGCGGTGCCATCTGCAATTCGCCGCAGGCGGTGTCCAGCGCCTTGTACTCGATGGAATTCTTGTCCGGCTTGAATAACAGTTGTCGCACCAGCGGACGCATCGCTTCCGGCAGACGGTGGGCCTTCAACTCTTCTACGTATTGCGCCTGAATCAAGGCCTGTTGACGTTTCTTCTCCAGGCCTGCCAGCGCCGCTTTCAACGACGCCTCCGGCGCGGCCTTGTAACGGCCCTTGCCTTTTTTGTAGAAATAAATCGGCGCCGCATGCAAACGCAATATCAAACCCGCAGCCTCATGCGGCTTGGGCGTATGACCAAAATATTCTGTGCCCAATTCGGCAAAGCCGAACTCTTCCTGCCCTGCCACTTCCCACAGAAAATCGAGATCGATGTCTTCTGCTATGGCATGTGCATCCACCATGAATTCGGTCGGAGATGGCGACGCAAACTGCAACAGCACATCCTTGGCGCGAACTTTGGCGCGCTTGCCCGAAGGCATTTCAACCTGAAATGCCTCGCCCTGCTGCGACATCGATACGCCGGCCTTGAAGTCACCGGATTCATCAAAAAATAGATTCATTCAATACTTTGCTTGTTTGGTTGTTCGTCGAACAGGTGCACTCGCCAATCGACTCCACATGTACAGCAGGAACCGATTACGCATTTATCCAGCCCACCCTTATGCGTTTTGATTTTGCCGGAGGTGGACAATCTCCGGCAGAAAAACTTCAGTTACCAGCAGCAAGCCATGGCCGCGTTTATACAGACAGCGCCGCGCCAGCAAGGGTCCATGCAAGCGGACATCCACCGCTGCCGCAGCGCGTATCGCCAGCGGATGCTGTGCATGCAAACGTGCATATTCCAGTTCGCCACGCCACACACGTGGATCGCCAAACAGGGTCGTTCCCAGCGAACGTTCGCCGAGGCGGCCGAAAAAAGGCCAGTCGGACGCGGTAGCGGAAAGCGGTACGATCGTATGCGCATAGACCATCGCTTTTTCATCGCAACGCAACAGTACTTCGCGTTCCTGCACCTGCACGCGACGCGGCAATGCCACTGCAGCCACTTCATCCGGCAGCGCCAGCGCCAGCCGTTGCGCCAGACGTTGTACGCGAAAACATTCGCAACACGCAATCAACTTCTTCGTCAGCGACATCGTATCGGTCAACCAATGCCGCATGGCCTGCGGTGGATTGACTCCATTCACATGCGGAAACCATTTTGCTTGCGACACCGCACCGCCTCTCGCTTGATGCCTCACTGCGCTGCTCCTGCAGCTACGCCGCAAAAAGCCAGCACCTCATCTGCATAAAGCGAAAAATCGGATAAGCCGTGATCACCGCCTTCAATCACGCGTTGCCGCGCTCGCGGGAATTGCACCACCATTTCACGCCAGTCGAGCACTTCATCGCCAGTTGCAGCAATCAAGAAGTAGCGTTCCGGATGCGTCGTTTTCTGCACCTCCAGCGCCTTCAATTCTTCAATATATGCAGGCTTGAATTCAAATGCTTCGTTCGAGTGATATTGCGTTTTGACACCGACCTGCGTTGCCAGATCGCGCGCCGCATGCACGGCAGGATTGAGCAAAACAGCTCGGCATCCCAGCCGCTCTGCCAGCCAGGTAGCGTAATAACCGCCCAGCGAGGAGCCGATCAAAGTCAGCTCGGCTGGCGCAATGTTGCCAACCATCTTCAGCGCAAGTTCCACCGCTGCACGCGGTGATGCCGGCAATTGCGGACAAATATATTCATCGCCGCGCCCAAGTGCCTGCATGCGTGCAGCCAGCAAACTGGTTTTAGTCGATAACGGCGATGAACGAAAACCGTGCAGATACAAAATCATTGCGCCAGCACATCCAGAATTTTTTGATGCACGCCACTAAAGCCACCATTACTCATGACCAGAATCTGATCGCCCGGTCGGGCGCTTTTTGCAATCGCTGCCACCAGTGCATTCAAATCGTTGAAAGCGCAGCCTTTGTCACCCAGCGGCACCAGCACTTCCGCCAGATCCCAGCCAAGCGCATCCTTGCCGCTGGCGCCATAGCCGAACACCAGATCGGCATCAAGCAGGCTGCCGGGCAAGGCTTCTTTCATCGTGCCGAGTTTCATCGTATTCGAACGCGGTTCCAGCACTGCCAGGATGCGTGACTTGCCGACTTTCTTGCGCAAGCCGGCCACCGTGGTCGCAATCGCGGTCGGATGATGGGCAAAGTCATCGTACACCGCGATATCGTTGACCACACCGCGCAATTCCATGCGGCGCTTGACGTTTTCAAATCGTCCCAGCGATGCAATCGCCTGCGCCGGCAACACGCCGACATGACGTGCGGCGGCAATCGCAGCCAGCGCATTCATGCGGTTATGTTCGCCGGTCAGAGTCCAGTTCACGGTGCCCTGTTTTTCGCCATGGAAGAAAACATCGAAAGTATCATCGTCGTGCGTCGTCATGGCCCAACCGTCTTGACCACTAGTGCCAAACCATTCGGCTTCGCTCCAGCAGCCGCGCTTGATAACACGTTGCAGAGATGCTTCGCGTGCATTGGCAATCACGCGGCCAACGCCGGGCACGGTTCGCACCAAATGATGGAACTGCGTTTCGATCGCGGCCAGATCCGGGAAGATATCGGCGTGATCGTATTCCAGATTATTCAGGATCGCAGTTTTTGCGCGGTAATGAACGAACTTGCTGCGCTTGTCGAAAAAAGCCGTGTCGTACTCATCGGCTTCTATGACGAAAAAGGACGATTCCTTGCCAGTGCCGGACAGACGCGCGGAAATACCGAAATTCATCGGCACGCCACCAATCAGGAAACCGGGATCGTAGCCGGCATCTTCCAGTATCCAGGTCAGCATGGAAGAAGTAGTAGTTTTACCATGTGTTCCTGCCACAGCGAGCACCCACTTACCTTGCAATATATGTTCACCTATCCATTGCGGGCCGGAAGTATAGGGCAGCCCTCGATTGAGGATTTCCTCCATCAATGGATTGCCGCGCGAGACAACATTGCCGATCACGTACAAATCGGGCTGCAGGCCGAGCTGCTCGGTGCCAAAACCTTCGATGAGTTTGATGCCTTGCGCTTCAAGCTGCGTGCTCATGGGCGGGTAAACGTTGGCATCACAACCGGTAACCGTATGGCCGGCAGCCTTTGCCAGTACCGCCAAACCACCCATGAAGGTGCCGCAAACGCCAAGTATGTGGATATGCATTGTACAATTTCGGATTGGAATAACGAGATTTTACCTGACGACGGGCTTGTGTCGGCGGGAGTATCATTCGCGCCATGTCTATCCACTCCCTGTCCGATACCGAATTGCTGCGCGCCGAAATCGCTGCAGCGGCAGCCCGCATGATTGCCGAAGATGGTGTTGACTACGGCACCGCCAAGCGCAAGGCTGCCAAACAAATACTTGGCAATAACAAGGTCCGTGGCGATGTACTGCCGGATAACGCACTGCTTGAAGATGAGGTGCGTCTATATAACGAACTGTTTTTCAGCGACACTCAACCAGCACGCCTATTGCATTTACGCACTCTGGCTGTGCGTCTGATGACCGAACTGGCGCCGTTCCAGCCGCATTTGACGGGCGCGGTCCTGAATGGTACTGCTGGCGCGCATTCGGATATTCATCTGCAATTATTCGCCGACAGCCCGAAAGAGGTTGAAATTTATCTGCTGAACAAGCGCATCGATTTTGAAGTGTCGGAATCACCCCATTTCAAGGGTCGCAACGAAGCAGTAGAAACGCTTAGTTTCATGTGGCAGCAGGAAGGCGTACATCTTGCGCTATATGAAACCGACGATTTGCGCGGCGCCATCAAAAAATCCTCCGCCGGCCGGCCGGAACGTGCCGATATCGAGTCAGTACGGGCTCTTGTCAAAGAAGGAAATGAACAGAAATGAAACGTAATGCATTCTTATTTAGCGTCTTTGCACTGGTATTTGCCGGTATGGGTATTTATTTTGGGAACCGTCATCACACCCCGGCGGCGCCTGAATCGCCAGCGGTGGCAACTTTCTTTGCCCAACAACTGGAAGACGCCGATGGCGAGATGCATACCCTGTCCCAATGGCAGGGAAAAACACTGATTGTGAATTTTTGGGCGACATGGTGCGCGCCATGCGTGGAAGAAATGCCGGAATTGACCGCCCTGCAAACCGAACTGGCACCACAAGGTATACAGATACTGGGCGTCGGCATCGACAACCCCGGCAATATTCGCGAGTTTGCCGCCAAATATAAAATCACCTACCCGCTTTACATTGCCGGAATGACCGGCACCGAGCTATCCAGACAGTTCGGCAATCAGGCTGGCGGCCTGCCTTTCACCGTCATTATCGGCCCCGACGGCGACATCAAAAAAACATATCTGGGGCGCCTGAAGATGGAACAGCTACGGGCAGACGTCCGCTCTCTTTAGGTAAAGACGAGATTTCCCCTTGCCAATCAACGCCATTTAGCGGCAAAATGCGGCCATCATCGTCAAACGGAGTTGCATCTCCATGGCAAAAAACATCCTTTTATTGAACGGCCCGAACCTGAATCTGCTGGGTTCGCGCGAGCCTGAGGTCTATGGCTCGACTACGCTGGCCGACGTCGAACGCGCTGCTACCGAACAGGCTAGCCAGGCCGGCGCCCGGCTGACTGCATTTCAAAGCAATCACGAAGGTGTGCTGATAGACCGCATTCAAGCCGCCAAGAAGGAAGGCATCGATGCAATTATCATCAATCCGGGCGGACTGACACATAGCAGCGTATCATTACGGGATGCCTTGGCATCGGTTGCATTGCCATTTATTGAAGTGCACGTCTCCAATATTCACCAGCGCGAGGCTTTCCGTCATCACTCCTATCTGTCCGGCATTGCTGTCGGCGTGATCTGCGGATTAGGAACAGATGGCTACACAGCCGCCATCTCATTTGCGCTCAAAAAACTCTAATTTCCACCATTTGTCGTCAAATGCCTTATAATTGTCGGCATCTTTAATCATAAAAACTAAAATCTCCAAGGAATTGCACATGGATTTACGCAAGCTCAAGACCCTCATAGACTTGGTCGCCGAATCAGATATCGCAGAACTGGAAGTCACCGAAGGTGAAAGCAAGGTCCGCATCGTCAAATCGTCACCCGTACCGCAAAATCAGGTTGTCATGATGCAGCCGCAAGGTGGCCAGCAGTACGCCCCGGCAGCAGCACCCGTTGCGGTACCTGTCGCAACGGCAGCTCCGGTCGTTGCCGAAATCAAAGGCCATGTCGTCAAGTCACCTATGGTCGGCACTTTTTACCGCTCCTCCGCGCCAGGCTCGCCGGCATTCGTCGAAGTCGGTTCGACAGTGAAAGAAGGCGATACCCTTTGCATCATCGAGGCAATGAAGCTGTTGAATGAAATCGATGCGGATGCTACCGGCGTTATCAAGGAAATCCTGGTTGAAAACGGTCAGCCAGTCGAGTTCGGTCAGCCGTTATTCATCATCGGCTAATAAAATTGAAGCCGGAGGTTTGGCGCCACGCCGCTTCCCTTCAAGCCGCTGATTTGATTCCATCCCATAACGACGAGTCCCGTTTCCACTATGTTTGAAAAAATTCTCATTGCCAATCGCGGTGACCAGCCGCATAGCGGCGCAGCAGCGCAACTATATTGCCTCGCTGCCGCAGGCAGCAGCAATCTCGTCGCGGAGACCACCCATGTTTGAAAAGATCCTGATCGCCAATCGCGGCGAGATTGCCTTACGTATCCAGCGCGCCTGCCGGGAAATGGGCATTAAAACCGTAGTCGTCCATTCCGAAGCTGACCGCGATGCCAAATATGTCAAGCTGGCCGACGAGTCCGTGTGTATCGGCCCTGCGCCTTCCGCATTGAGCTATCTGAACATGCCTGCCATCATCAGCGCGGCGGAAGTCACCGATGCCGAAGCCATTCATCCTGGCTACGGCTTTCTGTCTGAAAATGCCGATTTTGCAGAGCGCGTGGAACAATCCGGTTTTGTCTTCATCGGCCCGCGTTCGGAATCCATCCGCATGATGGGCGACAAAGTATCGGCCAAACAGGCCATGATCAAGGCTGGTGTGCCGTGCGTACCCGGCTCGGAAGGTGCACTGCCGGAAGATGGTAAGGAAATCGTCCAGATTGCGCGCAAGATTGGCTACCCTGTCATTATCAAGGCAGCCGGCGGCGGCGGCGGACGCGGCATGCGTGTCGTGCATACCGAAGCGGCATTGTTGAATGCCGTGACCATGACCAAAACGGAAGCTGGTGCTGCATTCGGCAATCCGGAAGTCTATATGGAAAAGTATCTGGAAAATCCTCGTCACGTGGAAATCCAGATACTGGCCGACGAACACAAGAACGCAGTGTGGCTGGGAGAGCGCGATTGCTCGATGCAACGCCGCCACCAGAAAGTTCTGGAAGAAGCGCCGGCGCCAGGCATCCCGCGCAAAACCATAGAACGCATAGGTGATCGTTGCGCGGAAGCCTGTCGCAAGATGGGTTATCGTGGTGCAGGTACATTTGAATTCCTGTACGAAAACGGCGAGTTCTACTTCATCGAGATGAACACGCGCGTGCAGGTGGAGCATCCGGTGACCGAGATGATCACGGGCGTGGACATTGTGAAGACGCAGATCATGGTGGCTGCCGGGGAGAAGCTGCCCTTCACCCAGCGTCAGATCGAGATCCGCGGCCATGCCATCGAGTGCCGCGTGAACGCTGAGGACCCGTACAAGTTCACCCCGTCGCCGGGGCGCATCACCATGTGGCATGTGCCGGGTGGTCCGGGCGTGCGTGTGGACTCGCATGTCTACAACAACTACTTCGTGCCACCCAACTATGACTCGATGATCGGCAAGATCATCGTGCATGGCGATACCCGCGACCAGGCGCTGGCCCGCATGCGCACGGCGTTGTCCGAGACCGTGGTCGAGGGCATCAGCACCAACGTGCCGCTGCACCAGGAACTGATGGTGGACGCTAATTTCATCACGGGTGGCACCAACATCCATTACCTGGAAGAGTGGCTGTCCCAGCACAAGCGCTGATAGTCTCGCCTCCATGGCCCCGCTGGCCTGCGCGTTTGCGCACAGGCCAGCTTTTCGTTTTTTCCGGAGCTGCCGATGTTTGAATTGAGCCTGCTGTGTCCAGAAGACAGGGTGGAAGACCTGAGCGACGCCCTGGACGCTCTGGATGCCCTGAGCGTGTCGGTGGAAGACGCCGACGCGCAGACCGAGGCGGAACAGGCACTGTTCGGCGAGCCCGGCATGCCGCCGCCGCGCGAAGGCTGGCAGCGCAGCCGCATCGTCGCCCTGTTTGCCGCCCGCGAGGGGGCCGAGGAAGCGCAGCGGCTCCTGCAAGCCCAGGAATTCTTCGCTGGCTGCGAGGTGCTGGGTATCGCCCCGGTGGCGGACCAGGACTGGGTGCGCCTGACGCAGTCACAGTTCGCCCCGGTGGAGATCACGCCAGACTTCTGGATCGTGCCGACCTGGCACGACCTGCCACCCCAGGCGCGCACCAGTATCCGTCTCGACCCGGGCCTGGCCTTTGGCACGGGCACGCACCCCACCACGCGCATGTGCCTGCGCTGGATCGCACGCCAGAGTGGCACCCAGGGTCTGGGGCGCGTGCTGGACTATGGCTGCGGCTCGGGCATCCTGGCCATTGGCGCCGCCAAGCACGGTGCCGTGGACATCGACGCGGTTGATATCGACCCTGCTGCTGTGGAGTCCACCCGGCTCAATGCGCAAGCCAATGGCGTGCAGCTGCACGCCGGACTGCCCGAGCAGGCCCAGGGGCTGTACCAGACCGTACTGGCCAATATCCTGGCCACGCCCCTCAAGGTGCTGGCGCCGCTGCTGTGCGCCCATGTGGCGCAGGGCGGTCACCTGGTGCTGGCCGGGATCCTGGAGCGGCAGGCCGAGGAACTGCAGCAGGCCTACGCGTCCTGGCTACGGCTTGAGGTGGCTGACCGTGAGGATGGCTGGATCCTGATGACGGCGGTGCGCTAGCCGCGCTCGGGGTGGTTCTTGGATCGTGACCACGTTCTTACAATGCCGAGCCGATGAGCCAGATCACCTGCTGCCCCTCCTGCGGAACCAAGTTCAAGGTTGTTGCTGACCAGCTGCGCATTTCCGAAGGCTGGGTGCGCTGCGGCCAGTGCAAGGAAATCTTTGACGCTTCGGCCCATATGCAGGCCATCGTCGTGCCGCCGCTGCTGCCGGATTTGCCGCTCGAAGCCCCCCCCGAGCATCACGCACCCCCGGCTCCCACGACCGAGCCTGTCGCCCCCGTGCTGGAGGTTCCCGATCCGGTAGTCCCAGCTTTTCTTGCGGCGCCCGCACCGCCTCCCGTGGCTGTCGCCGTGGCCGAGGCGGAGCCTGCTGAGCCTCTGCAGGCCGAGGCCGATGTGCTTCCCGCGGAGGCCCTTGCGCTGGCACCCGAAGTGCCGGACGCAGCCGAGGGCAGTGATGGGACACAGGCGTCTACCAAGGAGGCGCAGGCATTCTCTGCACCTCTGCCCGTGGAGCCCTCGGCGCAGGAGATACCGCAAGAAGCCTGCGCCGCCGTTCCCGGCGAACCGGCCAGCGAACCGGCCAGCGATGCCGCACCTGCCACAGAGCCCCCAGCCGCGCCTGAGGTCGCTTCAGCACCTGCTGAGGCACCGCTCCAGCCACAGAGCGATGGGCAAGACGTGGGCGGGGAGCTTCCCCCTGAGCCTGGGTTCGTGCGCGCGGCGCGGCGGCGGGCGTTCTGGCACAGCACGGGCGTGCGTCTCTTCCTGCTGTTGCTGGGCCTGGTGGCGGTGGCCGGGCTGGCGCTGCAAATGGCGGTGCACCAGCGCAATGCGCTGGCTGCTGCCCAGCCGCAACTGCGGCCCTGGCTGGAGCAGACCTGTGCATGGCTAGGCTGCACGATCGGCCCGGACCAGCGCATTGCTGCCGTGGCGATCGACAGCTCTGGCTTCGTCAAGGCCGGGCGCGGCGATTCCTACCAATTGACGCTGGCCCTGAAAAACCTCTCTGGCGCTGCCGTGGCGATGCCTGCTGTCGAACTGACCCTGACCGATGCGCAGGATCAGCCCGTGCTACGCCGCGTGTTGTTCCCTGCCGAGCTGGGTGCGCCGGTGGAGCTGGCGGCACATGGCGAGTGGAGCGGCCAGACCATGGTGGTGCTGGCCGGGCCTGCGCTGCGCCTGTCGGGCTACCGCGTGCTGGCGTTCTATCCCTGATTTCTCACTTACTGGACACACAAAAAATGGCAGCGTTGATTTGCGGATCCCTGGCGTTCGACACCATCATGACCTTCGAGGGGCGCTTTGCCGAGCAGATCCTGCCCGACCAGCTGCACATCCTGAACGTCTCGTTCCTGGTGCCGCAGCTGCGCCGCGATTTTGGTGGATGCGCGGGCAACATCGCCTACAGCCTCAAGCTGCTGGGCGGTGAGCCCCTGCCTATGGCCATGCTGGGCAACGATGGCGGCGACTACCTGAAGCGCCTGCAAGACCTGGGCATCAGCACCCGCCATGTCGGGCTGGCGCAGGACACCTATACCGCCCAGGCGATGATCATGACCGACCGTGACAACAACCAGATCACGGCTTTCCACCCCGGCGCCATGATGCAGGCGCACAGCCAGCGCATCGATGCTGGCATGGGCGCGCGCCTGGCCATCATCGCCCCCGATGGGCGCGATGCCATGCTGGAGCACGCTGCGCAGTGCCATGCCGCCGGCATCCCCTTCGTTTTCGACCCGGGGCAGGGGCTGCCCATGTTCAACGGCGACGAGCTGGCGGCTTTCGTGGCGCAGGCCAGCTGGATCACCGTCAACGACTACGAGGGCAAGATGCTGTGCGAACGCACCGGCTGGAGCCTGGAAACGCTGTCGCGCAAGGTGCGCGGCCTGGTCGTGACGCTGGGCGGTGAGGGCTGCGAGGTCTGGACGGACGGAGCCAAGACGATGGTGCCTCCTGTGGCGCCAGCGGCCGTGGTCGATCCCACGGGGTGTGGCGACGCATGGCGCGGCGCGTTGCTCTATGGCCTGGAGCAGGGCTGGCCGCTGGAACAGTGCGCGCAGCTGGGCAACCGTGTGGGGGCGCTGAAGATTGCGCAGCGCGGGCCGCAGAACTACCAGCTGGACTTCGCTCCCCAGTGAAATCCTGCCCGCCCGGGAGGCGGCTGCAACGCGGCGTGACCGTGGGCGGGGGCTGCCTGCGGTGCTCTGCCACCCGTATCGGGTATATGGTGAAATTGGCCGCTAGCGCTTATCCAGCAAGCGCGAGCAGCTATAAAAATAGAAGCTTGTTGCTACTGTTTGGCGCGCTCATTCCGAGCCAGCAGCGCAGGGGCGGAGCTGGCCAGTCAACGGGCTGGCCGTGGCCTTTGGCCAGTGCCAGAAACAGGGCGCGCCAATCGACGCGTCGGTCTACCGAATGGATGGGCGCTCACCAGGGGGCGGCACGTCAAACCGCCAGGTCGATCTGCTGCATCGTGCCTGCGCCGCCGTCTTCGCGCAGGTAGGCGCTGGTGCTGCGCACCATGCCCAGCGGGTCGTTGCCGCTGGTGCGCAGCGCGAACGGTGTCTGCGTGGCGGCCAGCGAGAGTGCGCCCACACCCGCCTCCTTGAGTGACATCAGCCGTCCCGCGCCTTCGGCCTCGGGCGCCCACACCTTGAGCTGGGAGAACACGGCGTCGCTTTCGTCGATCCAGCCATTGCCGTCGTCGTCGTGGCGCGCCAGTTCGGCGTAGCCGTTGCCGGTCGCAGGGCCGAACAGTTCGAGGCCGCTGTCGATGCGCTGGTTGCTGTTGCGATCCAATGCCAGGTAGCCCCGGTTGCCCGACAGCAGTGGCACTTGCTCGGTCTGGCCGTCGCCGTTCAGGTCGAAGGCGAAGCGCACGCTCTGCAGCTCGGCGGCCGTGCCGTCAAAGTTGATAACCAGCGGGTCGATGGCCTGTGCGTCGCTGCCCATGCGCAGCAGCAGGTGCGATTCCTCGCGGTAGCTGCGCTGCATGCTGAGCTGCAGGCTGAAGCGGATTTCCTGCCCGTCGGCCGTGCGCACCACGCCCTCGGTGGTGTACTGGGTGGATTCGGTTTCCTCCAGCACCTCGTGCTGTTCGTAACGCAGCGCCAAGCGGGTGTTCGCATCTGTATTTGCCGCCATGCTGACGGCGCTGGACGCCTGGGACACCGACAACCGCACGCTCTGGGCCTGCACGCCGGTCATGCGCGCGATGAGGTCGCGCACCATGCTCAGGTGCGGGGTGAGATTCTCGTAGTCGTCGGCCCCCGCGGAGCGCTCGGTGGCCGAGGCGGGCGCCTGCTGTGCCCCGCGCTGTGCCGCCGCGCGCAGGCTCGGGGCCACGGTCACACCCGCTGGCGGGGTGTCTTGGGCCCGCATCTGCACCAGGGTTGCGGCGCCCAGGCTGGCTTGCGTGCTGCTGCGGCTGCTGGTGCTGCTGAGGGTGGTGTTGCCCACCCGCAGTTCAAGCCGCTCGCTTTGTGTGTGGGTGCGTGTGGCGCTGTGCTGGGCTTGTGCCTGCAGTGTCGATGCGGCGATTTTCATGGCAGGGCTCCATTGACCGATTTCTTCTTTATCGGCCGCCCGTACGAAAAGTTGAATCAGGCCGTTGCCTTCGCCCGCTGCTCGAAGTCAGCCAGCGGCTCGGGTCGCCCGAATAAATAGCCCTGGAAATCGCGGCATCCCTGGGCCAGCAGGAAGCGATGGTGCGCCTCGGTCTCCACGCCTTCGGCGACCACGCCCAGGCCGAGGCGGTGCGCCAGCGCGATGATGCTGTGGGCGATGGCGGCGTCCTTCTCGTCCTGCAGCATGCCGCGCACAAAGCCTTGGTCGATCTTCACCTGGTCCAGCGGCAGCCGCTTGAGGTAGCCCAGACTGGAGTAGCCGGTGCCGAAGTCGTCCAGCGACAACCCCAGCCCCAGGCTGCGCAGCGCCTGCATGATGGCGATCACCTGTTCCACGTCCTGTAGCAGCAGGCTTTCGGTCAGCTCCAGCTTGATGCGCCGCGGATCGGCACCGCTGGCCAGCAGCAGCTCGCGCAGCTCGGCCACGAACTCGGCCTGGCGGAACTGGCGCGCGCTGACGTTGATCGACAGGTTCAGCGCTGCCAGCACCGGGTCCTGGCGCCACTGTCCTTGTTGGCGCAGCGCCGTCTCCAGTACCCAGCGGCCCAGCGCCAGGATCTGCCCGGTTTCTTCCGCCAACGGGATGAACAGGCCTGGTGCCACCAGGCCCTTCTCAGGGTGGTGCCAGCGCAGCAGCGCCTCGGCCCCGACGATGCGACCCTGCGCATCGACCTGTGGCTGGTAGAACAGGGCCAGCTCGCCCTGGCGCAGCGCCTTGTGCAGTTCGGCCTGCAGCTGCAGGCGCTGGTTCACGGCGGCTTGCATCACGGGGTCGAAGAAGCGCAGCGTATTGCGGCCTTCCTCCTTGGCACGGTACAGGGCCAGGTCGGCCTGCTTGAGCAGCTCCTCGGCCGAGCAGGGTGCGGCATGGACCATGGTGGCGCCCATGCTGGCGGTGGAGTGGTGCTCCTGCGCGCCGAGCTGGCAGGGCTGGCGCAGCCGCTGCAGGATTTTGTCGCCCAGCGCGCGCACCTGGGCCGCGGCCTGGAAAGGGTCGGTGCCCAGGTTGTGCAGCAGCACCACGAATTCGTCACCGCCCAGCCGGGCCACGGTGTCGTCCGCCTGCACGCTGGCCTGCAAGCGCCGCGCCACTTCGACCAGCAGTTGGTCGCCCGCCACGTGGCCCTGGCTGTCGTTGAGCGTTTTGAAGTGGTCCAGGTCGAGCTGCAGCACGGCGGCACACTGGTTGGTGCGGAGGTTGCCCGACAGCACTTGCTCCAGCCGGTCGCGCAGCAGGCGGCGGTTGGGCAGGCCGGTGAGAGCGTCGTACAGGGCGAGGTAGCGCGCGCGTTCCTCGGCGGCCTTGCGGCTGGAGATGTCCACATCCAGGCAAAACAGCTCCGGCGGGCGCCCCGGGACATGCACGTAGGCGTGGCTGGAGAACACGTCCACCCCGGCGCCGTTCTTGTGCCGCAGGTGCAGTTCGCAGGCTGGTGTGGGTGTCCCTGTGGCAAACATCTGCGCGACGTCGTTGCGTGCATCGGCCTGCGCGGCGGGTGGAACGATCAGGTCGAAGATGCTTTGTCCCAGCGCCTCGTTGGCCAGGTAGCCGTACAGCTGCTCCGAGGCCTTGTTCCAATAGGTCACCGTGCCATCGGCCAGGTAGCCCTGTACCGAGATTGAGGGGATGTCGCGCAGCAGGGTGCGCAGGCGCTGTTCCGACTCTTGCAATGCTGCCTCGGCCTGCACGTACTCGGTGCGGTCGTGAACCAGGAGCACGACGGCCTGGCGGCCATGCACCAGCGTAGCCAGGGGCTGGCAGCGGCCCTCGAAGTGGCTGGGTCCGCCCAGGGCCTGAAGCTGGTAGGTGAAGCTCGCGGGCTTGCCTGTGCGCAGGCAATCGCGGATATGCCCCATGACGCGCTCCGCCAGATCCGCAGGCAGCACATCGGTGACGCGCTTGCCCAGAAGGTCTGCCGCGGGAGCGATCAGTTGGGTTTCGTCCGGGGACAGTATTTCCAGGTAGTGGCCCTGGTCGTCGATCACCAGCACCGGGTCGGGAATCGACTGCGTGATGGCCTGCAGCCGTGCCACGCTGTCGGCCAGGGCCGATTCGGTGTGCAGGCGCCGCTGAACGTCCTGCAGCAGCCAGCCCAGGAACATGGTGGCCGGGCCGAACACCAGCAGGTAGGGCAGCGCCAGCTGGCTGTTGACGCGTGCCACGGCCGCTGGCTCCAGCCCTTGGAACATGCCCAGCACCGACAGGTGCAGCAGCAGTCCGAAGGCCAGCAGCGCCAGCGGGCGCGCATGCACCCGGCCACGCCGCAGCGCATGGCGGTACGCCAGGCCGGCGGCGCTGCACCAGACGATCACCAGCAGACCGATGCCCACGCCCGCCCCCCCCCAGCGCCAGGCGCATGGCGGCGGCCATGGCCGTGGAGATGGCGGCAGCCCAGGGGCCGCCGAACAGGGCCGCCATACTCAGGACGACCGAGCGCGCGTCGATGATGACGCCGGGCGCCAATTGCAGCGGCTTGAGCATGCCCACGACGCAGATGGCGCCGAAGAGCAGCCCCGACAGCAGCTGCTGCAGCGTTGGCTGGCGCCGCAGCAGGCGAATGTTCACGCTGTACAGAAAGCACAGCGCAAGCAGCAGGGCTACGCCTTGAACCAGTTCGAGGAGCATGGCATCGCCTGGTTTGCCGGTGGTTACGCCAGCAGGGCCTGCGCGAATTCGCGCGCGTTGAAGGTTTCGAGGTCTTCCACCTTCTCACCCACACCAATGAAGTACACGGGCACGGGGCGCTCCTGCGCAATGGCGGCCAGCACGCCGCCCTTGGCCGGGCCGTCCAGCTTGGTCACGATCAGGCCGGTCAGGCCGATGGCGTCG
>DGBN01000039.1 GCA_002384815.1 Oxalobacteraceae bacterium UBA4003
TCGATTCCAGCCAGCCGCACCATTTTCCGTGGTTTTGATTTGAATTTCTCATGATTTCGATGGGCGCTCAGGCAAAACTATCGATGCATCATCTCCATTTGATATAGATGAAAAGCCAGGTAGGGCGCGCTTTTGCCTGGGCATCACTAAAACGTTGTCCGGCAGGTTTTTGCAAAGCCTGTAAAATGAATTCATTATTCTTAATTTATAATTCATTTAATCTTTTGTACGATTATCTGCGGCAGAGCATCTCAAGTGCCATCGATTTTGAATGGAAATTTCATCCTCTGCAGGAGACATTACGCGCAAGTCTGTTTTGTCGACCATTGCAGCCTAATCGCCCGGTCGAATTTGTCGCTTATGTTTTCAAAAACGGATTATCCATTGGCACCGGTTGTTCTCGTAATGTACTGGGCAACAAGGCGGGAGATGCATATCGTCAGGCGATGCTGAGCCCGGATGGTTCGGGCGGCATTGTCTGGTAGGTTTGGAACGACGACGATGTTGATAGCTGGTTTCCTGATCCCCTTGCCGGCGATTGCCGATGCCAGGTAAGGCAGGAGAAAGGGGTGTTGTACTGCTGCATCCTTTTCTGCCAGGCGCAATGTAACGCTACTTCTTTCAGGAGTGAAATGATGGCAATTTCGGAACACATTATTCGTAACAGTCTGCACGATACCTTGATCTCGCATCTGCGCGGATTGATCACGCAAGGCGAACTAAGTGCGGGCGACAAGGTGCCGGAACAGCAGTTATGCGAACGTTTCGGTGTGTCACGTACGCCTATGCGTGAGGCATTGAAGGTGCTGGCGTCTGAAGGCGTATTGCAATTGTTGCCGAACCGCGGCGCGATTGTGGCGCGCATCAGTGAGGAAGAAATCGAGGAGTTGTTTCCGATCATGGCGGCGCTGGAGGCCGTGGCTGGCGAGTTCGCCTGTCAGCGTGCGACCAATCGCGATATTGCACGCGTGCGCAAGCTGCATGACGAGATGATTGCGTATTATCGCAATGGTGCCGAAAGTGCTTATTTGTCGCATAACCGCGAGATTCACCGCACGATTTTCGACATCGCCGGCAACCCTACGCTATCTGCGTTTTATCAGCAGATTCTGACGCGCATCCATTGCTTCCGTTTCGTGGTGCGCAAGAGCCCGGAACATTGGAGCAGCGCGGTTGCAGAACATGAAGAAATCATCGCTGCGCTGGAAGCGCGCAATGGTGCGCGTCTCGCCGGCCTGCTGCGTGACCATGTCACCGGTACTACGGTGCGGATTGCGCAGGCGGCGGTTGAACGCGCTGGCTTGCAGAAGGACGCACAGTTAGCAAAAAAACGAGCCTGATGTTGTTGAGCTTGAGTCGGTCGCAGTAAATCAAAAGCAGCGTCGTTTGGAAAAGGGTCCGAATGCACCCCGAAAAAATGCATTATGAATTCATAAATTAGTCGGAGACGATCAATGAGCGAACTGCAAGAAGGAACAGAAGGACAAATTCACCTTTCCATCCAGGATGGCATCGCATCCATTCTGTTCGACCGCCCGCAAGCACGCAACGCGATGACGTGGGAGATGTACACCGAGCTGGGCGTGATCTGCGAACGCATACGCAGCGATGCCTCGATCCGCGTCGCGACTTTCCGCGGCGCTGGTGGCGAAGCGTTTGTGGCCGGTACCGACATTGAACAATTCCTCAGCTTTAGCTCCGGCGAAGATGGGATGGCTTATGAACGCATTATCGATGAGCGCATTGCTCAGATCGAAACGCTACCTATGCCGACTGTCGCGATCGTTGAGGGCTGGGCCATCGGTGGTGGTTTGGCGATTGCAACTGCGTGCGACTTCCGTGTCGCTACACCGGCTTCGCGTTTTGGTATCCCTATTGCGCGCACCTTGGGTAATTGCCTGTCGATGGCGAATATTGCGCGCGTCATTGCAGCCTTCGGCGTGAGTCGCGCGAAACGCATCTTGCTGCTGGCCGAAGCGCTGAGCGCCGAAGAATTGCTGGCAGCCGGTTACGTAACTGAAATGGTGGAAACCGAAGGCCTGGATGTCGCCGTTGCTGCTTTGTGCAAGAAGCTGGCGAGCAATGCGCCGATTACGATGCGGGTTTCGAAAGAAGCGATATGGCGCGTCGTGCAATCCGGTTTGCCGGAAGGAGACGATCTGATTCGCGCATGTTACGGCAGCCGCGATTTCAAAATTGGTGTCGATGCTTTCATGGAAAAAAAGCGCCCTGTCTGGACCGGCACCTGACGCAATAAACAACTTTCATCGCGACGCGTTCGCGGCTTGAGCACAGACGATTTACGTTAAAAGGAAATGAACATGGCTGGACCACTAAGCGGAATGCGCGTTATCGAACTGGCTCACATTATGTCGGGTCCGATCTGCGGCATGATGCTGGCCGATATGGGGGCTGAAGTGATCAAGGTTGAGAAGACACCGGATGGCGACGATTCGCGCCGCTTTGCGCCGATCCTGCCGTGTGGCGAATCGGCCTCGTTCATGATCGTCAACCGTAACAAGCGCGGCATAGGCTTGAATCTGAAAACAGAGGGTGGCCGCGAAGTGTTGCGCAAATTGCTGGTCGATGCAGATGTCGTCACGGAGAATTACCGCGCCGGCACGATGGAGAAATTCGGTCTCGGTTACGAGGTATTGAAGGAACTCAATCCTGGCTTGATCTATTGCTCGATCTCCGGTTTTGGTCGCACCGGCCCGTTTGCCGACAAAGGCGGTTTCGATCTGATCGCACAAGGCATGAGCGGTATCATGAGCATGACCGGCGAAGAAGGTCGACCGCCGGTCAAGGCGGGTTCACCGATTGCCGATATCAATGCAGGCATTCTGGCCGCATTGGGCATTGCCGCCGCATACGCGAACAAATTGCGTACCGGCCAAGGCCAGATTGTCGACACTTCCCTGTTCGAAGCAGGCCTGCAGCAGATGTACTGGCCATCGGCAAGCTACTTTGCCGATGGCACGATCCTGCCGAAAATGGGTTCGGCCAACTCGACCAGCGCACCGTATCAAGTTTTTCCATCCGGCGATGGCTGGATCAATATCGGTGCAGCCAATCAAGCCAACTACGAACGCTTGCTGGAAGTGTTGCAGATGCCGGCATTGACAAACGATCCGCGCTTTCGCACTAATTCTGACCGCATGGCCAATCGTGAAGTCCTGGTGGAATTGCTGAGCGAACGTCTGAAAACACGCAGCACTGACGAATGGATGAAAGAGTTCGATGCAGTTGGTCTGCCGGCCGGCCCGGTACTTGGCATTGATGAAGCACTGGCGCATGAGCAAACCATTGCGCGTGACATGATTGTGGAAACCGAGCATCCGGTGGCGGGTAGCGTTAAAGGTCTGGGTTTGCCTATCCGTTTTTCCAACGGTCGCAATGCGTCTTTGCAACCGGCGCCTATGTTGGGCGAGCACACGTTCGAAGTGCTGCGCGAGATCGCTTACTCCGATACCGAAATTGAAGCCCTGCGTGAGCAAAAAGCAGTGTTTGCGCGTTAATGGTTTTCTCTAATGAAAAGCCGGCTTTGCGCTGGCTTTTTAGGTTCCGGAATCACGCTACGCGTGAAGCAATATGTGCCAGTGCTTCTTCCACCTGATCGACCAGAATCAGGCACAAATCACCCGCTTGCAGGCTTTCCAGCGCGGTATCGATTGCGAGAAATTCGCCTTGAATTTCCTTGATGGATTGTGTGCGTTTGGCTTTCGCCAAGCCTTCGCGCAACAAGCCTAAAACTTCACCGTCGGCACGACCGCGTTGGCACTGATCTTCGTACAGAATCACGTCGTCGAATGCATCGCCGAGGATTTCGGTTTGGCGGCGCAAGTCATCATCGCGTCTGTCGCCGGCACCGCTGATGACAACCATGCGACGTTTGGCCGGCATGGCTTCCACCGCGCGCGTCAATGCTTCGATAGCGTCGGGATTGTGACCGTAATCGGCAATGACGGTCGCACCATGATGTGAGAAGAAATTGAAGCGGCCTGGTGTGGTTGCTGCGCTGTTTTCAAACGTGCGCAAGCCATTCAGCACGATATTCCAGTCCAGTCCCAGACCCCAGGCGGCACCGATTGCAGCCATGGCATTTTCAACCTGGAAACCGATCAAGCCATTGTGCGTGATGGGGATGTCGGTCAGCTTGATCCGGTGTTCGAAGCTGCCTGCCGACGCCACGATTTCAGCATTGTCCATGTACACGACACGATGGCCTTGGGCTCGGTGTGTTGCGAGCACTGCGTGATTGCCGTCTTTTGCAAAGAAGGTCACGCTGCCGGTGCAGCTGGCAGCCATGTTGGCGACCATGGGATCGGCGGCGTTCAATACGGCGGTGCCGTTAGGTGCGACGTTTTGCACGATCACGCGCTTGACGACGGCCAGATCTTCTACGGTCGAAATAAAGTTCAGGCCCAGATGATCACCAACGCCGATATTGGTGACGACCGCAACGTTGCAGCGGTCGAAGCCCAGACCTTCGCGCAATACGCCGCCACGCGCTGTTTCAAAAACAGCTGCGTCTACATCCGGGTGCATCAATACATTGCGTGCGCTGCGCGGACCACTGCAGTCGCCGGTATCTATGCGTTCATTTTCGATGTACACGCCATCGGTACTAGTCATGCCGACACGATGTTTGTTGGCTTGCAGAATGTGCGCGATCAAACGGACGGTGGTGGTTTTGCCATTGGTACCGGCTACTGCAACAACCGGAATGCGGCCGTCATCGCCTACGGAAAACATGGTGGAAATAATCGCTTCACCGACCGGACGGCCTTTGCCGAACGATGGCTTTATGTGCATGCGCAGGCCAGGTGCGGCATTGACTTCAACGATGCCGCCGCCTTGTTCTTCCATGGTTTTGTGGACGGTTTCGCACACCATATCCACGCCGCAGATATCGAGGCCTATCATTTGTGCCGCTTCGATCACGCGTGCTGCCATCTCCGGATGCACGTCGTCGGTGACATCAGTGGCGATGCCACCGGTGCTCAGGTTGGCATTGTTGCGCAACAGGACAGGCGAACCTTTGGCTGGCGTGCTGGCCAGCGTGTAATTCTGTTTTTCCAAGGTGGTGAGCGTGGTGCTATCGATCTTGATTTTTGTCAGCGGTGTGGCGTGACCATCGCCACGTAAAGGATCCAGATTGACCTGATCGATCAGTTGCTGGATCGTTTGTACGCCATCGCCTATGACTTCCGGCGGGGTGCGGCGTGCGGCGGCGATCAACTGCTTGCCAACCACGAGGAAGCGGTAATCCTGGCCCGAGATGTAGCGCTCGATCACCACATCGTCACAAATGACTTGTGCTGCTGCAAAACCGGCTTCGATTTCTTCGCGGGTTTTCAGGTTGACGGATACGCCTTTGCCCTGGTTACCGTCACGCGGTTTGATGACGACGGCGGCGCCGATTTCGTTGGCTGCCAGCCATGCGTCTTCTGCAGTGGTCACCGAGCGACCGTCTGGTACGGGTACGCCGGCTGCGCTTAACAACAACTTGGTCATTTCCTTGTCTTGCGCAATCGATTCGGCAATCGCACTGGTGAAGCCGGTTTCGGCAGCCTGAATACGCAGTTGTTTGCTGCCCCAGCCGAACTGCACCATGCTGCCTTCAGTCAGGCGGCGATACGGAATGCCACGTGCGACCGCTGCATCGACGATGGCGCCGGTCGAGGGTCCCAAGCGGATATCTTCATCCAGTTCGCGCAGGCTGGCCAATGCTGTTGCCAGATTGAACAGCGTATCTTCGACGGCGGCGCGGCACAGCTCCTGTGCCAGTTCAAAGGCGAGGCGGCCGACGGCTTCTTCCGTGTACTCGACGACGACCTGGTAGGTATCTTTTTCTATCGTTGCTATGGTGCGGCTGAATGTCACCGGGCAACCAGCCTGAGCTTGCAAGCCGAGTGCGGCGAACTCAAGCACGTCGGCCATCGAGAACGCGGCTTTCGGACGTGCACTTTCGATGAATTTTATTTCCGGGAAGCGTGCGCGCAAACGATCTTCAAAGCCAGGAATGGAGGCAATGTCTTGTTCCGATTCATTGCACGACACAATGGCTTCGATCGACGTGTGCCGGCTCCAGAGGTTGGGGCCGCGCAGGGCGCGAACGCGGGATATTTCCATGGACATCTTTCTTCTGGACAGAGCTTGCCGGGTCTTGCGGCTGCGCGGTACTTTGTTAATGGATGCAGGAGTGTAAACCGCATCTGTCAGTTTGTTGTTGTGATATGCGTGTACAGTGCTCATGGCGCTTTAAGCGGCGATGACCGCATCAGTTGCTTCAAATGTTTCCAGCCCCGCGCGGATCAGTTCGGGGCCGATACCCAATGACCACGCTGCCGCAACGGCGGCGAGGCTGTTTTCCATCGTGAGTGCAGCATGCTGTGTTACGTTGTCGATCAGAATTTCTTCCTTGCCGGTCGCCAAAACGATATTGCTGCCGCGTACAAACACGGCGCGCTGGCCGCTTGCCAGATGGGCGGCGATGACCGGCGCTGTCGGCGAAATCGCAAAGAAAATCACACTACCGTCGCACAGGGATGCCAGCTCCGCCACGCGTTCATCGGCCGCGTTCAATACCGCTATGCCGGTCGATAGCACGACATCAACCTGAGTGCGTAGCACGCGACTCATCTGTTCGACATCGTCGATATAAAATTCCGGCAAGCTGTCAGCCGGATCGATATTTGTAACCACGCCTACCTGGCACCAGTCGTAGGCCAGGCCTTCCGACAGAATTGCCTTGCTGCTGCTTTCAAATACGGCTGCTTCCACCATGCGATTCATCAGTACCTGACGTCCGGCCTCCCAGTTGTCGCCGGCTTTTTTCAAAACCTGGCGCTGACGCAGGAACAAGCCGTCCTTGCAAGCCAGGCCGACATAAGTACCCTGTAAATGCAATAGCCATGCGATCAGACGGGAGACGACGGTAGTGCCGTGCGAGCCGGTGACGCCAACGATAGGAATCCGGCCGCTTTCATCTGCAGCAAACAAATGATCGACGATCGCACGTCCGACCGGACGTGCCGGGCCATCGGCTGGTTTCAAATGCATCAGCAAGCCAGGGCCGGCGTTGACTTCAACGATGGCACCGCCTTGTTCGGCCAGCGGTTTGGAAATGTCTTCGACCACCAGATCGACACCGGCAATATCCAGGCCGACGATACGTGCGGCCAGTGATGCTGCCGCTGCAACGGTTGGATGAACCAGGTCGGTGACGTCGAACGCGACGTTGCCGTTGCGCTGAATCAGAATTTTTTCGCCGGCAGGCGGGATAGATTCAGTTGTGTAACCCTGGCGTGCCAGTTCCAGCAATACGACACGGGGATCGTCCGCCTCATCAATCAGGATCAGATTGAGCGGACAATCTTCGCTGCTGCCGCGACGTGGATCGCTATTGAGCTGGCTGTTGATCAGCTCGGAAATGCTGGATTTACCATCGGCGACAACACCAGCTTCTTCGCCGCGCGCTGCGGCAACCAGTTTGCCGCCTACGATCAGCAGGCGATGTTCGTTGCCGCGGATAAAGCGTTCGACGATGACGTCGCAGCTTTCCTGTTCGGCCAATAAAAAAGCCGCCTCGATATCGGCAGCCGAATTCAGGTTGGTGGAAACACCACGACCATGATTGCCATCCAGCGGTTTGATCACGACAGGTAAACCGATGCTTTCGGCGGCTTCCCATGCATCGGCGGCGCTGTTGACGATGCGGCCTTCCGGTATCGGTACGCCGCAGGATTGCAGCAATGTCTTGGTCAATTCCTTGTCGCTGGAAATGGTTTCGGCAATCGCGCTGGTCTGATCGGTTTCGGCAGTCCAGATGCGGCGTTGCTTGATGCCGTAACCGAGTTGTACCAGATTGCCGTCGTTCAGACGCATGGATGGAATGCGTCTGTCGGTGGCAGCTTCGACGATGCAAGCGGTACTCGGGCCCAGGGCGACGGATTCCAGAATGTTGCGCAGGTGGTCTACAGTAGATTTGACATCGAAGGCTTGGTCTTCGATTGCGGCCATCACCAGGTCGCGGGCGGCGAGCAAGGCTGCGCGGCTGACTTCTTCGTGGCGTGCGCGGACGACCACCTTGTAGACGCCGCGCTTGCCGGTTTCGCGTGCCTTGCCGAAACCGCTTTGCATGCCGGCAAGATTCTGCAGCTCTATCATCACGTGTTCCATGATGTGGCCGGGCCAGGTGCCTTCGCGCAAACGCATCAAAAAGCCGCCGTGTACGCCGACGCCGCAATGATGTTCAACCAGGCTGGGTAACCAGGCAGTCAGGCGTTCATAGAACCCGGGTATGGTATTGGATGGCGAATCTTCCAGGTCCCCAATATCCACCCAGGCCTCAATCACTGGACGGTAGGTCCAGATATTTGGGCCGCGTAGACTGAGCACATCGATAATCTCGATGGTTTTCTTATTCATTTTGTAATGGATTGTGAGTTGTAGAAGCCAAAACTGCTGGGGCTAAAATTGACGTAACGCGCTCGGCGTTCTTTGGTTTACGCGTTTCGCGATTATATTTCACGCGGGATCAAATACGCATCAACAAGCTGCATGCGTTTGGATATACTGGCCGCCAATTTGAGATAAAACTCTATATTCTGGTCGTCATTCACTGAACATCCGTTCGTCACGAAAACGCTTTCTGCCTAGATGAAAACCGTGTCCCTCCCGTTATTATCAATAAGACAAGTTCCTCCTGCTGCATGGCAGGACGTAAATATTCAAATGGGTAAGGATGAAGTCATGCTTGCCCATCTGGAACTCGATCTTGATTCCAGCCTGCGTTTTGTGCCGGGCATTGTTGTTTTGACGAATGTGCGCCTGCTGTCGCGTTCCCGCGCAGAAACAGATTGGCACAGTTGGCCTTGCAGTGCGGATATGGTGCTCAAGCATTTCGATCATGCCGGTGTCGGTACGCTGGAATTGCACGACGCAACATCGCGCTTGGCGGGCTGGCGTTATACGCTGGCGCAAAATCCTGCCGCGCTGCAGCTGATCACGACTTTCGACCATTTGCAGCATGCGATTGCGAGTGGTGTGACGGCGCCCCTGGCCGAGCCGGACACGCAAAATGAAGAGGCAGAGACGGATGCCGAAGGCGTAACGGAAGAACAAGCGCCATCCACGGCTTCGCTGTTCCGTTTGTGGCGTTTTGCCCGGCCTTATCGTGGCCAATTGCTGGCGGGCTTTCTGTTGACGCTGGCCTCTACCGCAGCGACGCTGGTGCCGCCTTACATGACCTTGCCGCTGATGGATAACGTCCTGATCCCGTATCAGAACGGCGTGGAAATCGATAGAAGTCTGGTAGTGCTGTACTTGAGCGGCTTGTTCGGTTCGGCCTTGCTGGCATGGGGTTTGGGCTGGGCGCGCACTTACATACTGGCGCTGGTTAGTGAACGCATAGGCGCAGATTTGCGCACCACGACCTATGAACATCTGCTGCGTCTGTCGCTGGAATATTTTGGTGGCAAGCGTACCGGCGACCTGATGACGCGCATCGGTTCGGAAACCGATCGCATCTGCGTATTTCTGTCGCTGCATCTGCTGGATTTTTTCACCGATGTACTGATGATCGTGATGACGGCGGCGATCCTGATCTCGATCAATCCGTGGCTGGCGCTGGTCACCTTGCTGCCGTTACCATTCATCGCGTGGATGATTCATGTGGTGCGCGACAAATTGCGCAACGGCTTTGAAAAAATCGATCGTATCTGGTCGCAAGTGACCAATGTGCTGGCCGATACCATCCCCGGCATTCGTGTGGTGAAGGCATTTGCGCAGGAGAAGCGTGAAGCTGTACGCTTCCGCGAAGCCAACAAACATAATCTGGCGATCAACGATCGCGTCAATAAAGTCTGGTCACTGTTTTCACCCACCGTTACCTTCCTGACGGAAATCGGTTTGCTGGTAGTGTGGGCGCTCGGTATCTGGCAGGTATCGCAGGGCATGATCACGGTGGGTGTGCTGACAGCCTTCCTTGCCTACATCACCCGCTTTTACACGCGGCTGGATTCGATGAGCCGTATCGTTTCGGTGACGCAAAAAGCCGCCACCGGCGCGAAACGTATTTTCGATATTCTGGATCATGTTTCCAGTGTGCCGGAAGCGGCCAATCCCGTGCATCTGACTAACGTGCAGGGAAAAATCACGATCAAAAATATCGGTTTCCGTTACGGCAATCGCGCGGTGATACGCGGCCTGGATCTCGATATCCAGCCAGGCGAAATGATAGGCCTGGTCGGCCACAGCGGTTCCGGAAAAAGTACGCTGGTCAATCTGATCTGCCGTTTCTACGATGTGTCGGACGGTGCAATTCTGGTCGATGGCATTGATGTGCGCTCGATTCCGATTCCGGAATATCGCCGCAACATCGGCCTGGTGCTGNNTTCGAGAAGATCGACCGCGTCTGGTCCGAGGTCACCAGCGTGCTGGCCGACACCATCCCGGGCATCCGCGTGGTCAAGGCCTTTGCCCAGGAAAGGCGCGAATCGGCGCGCTTTCACGAGGCGAATCGCCAGAACCTGGCCGTCAACGACCGCATCAACCGCATCTGGGCCCTGTTCGCGCCCAGCATCTCCTTCCTGACCGAGGTCGGCCTGCTCGTGGTGTGGGGCGTCGGTGTCTGGCTGGTGGCGCACGAACAGACCACGGTGGGCGTGCTGACGGCCTTCATCGCCTACATCAGCCGCTTCTACGGCCGGCTCGATTCCATGAGCCGCATCGTGTCGTGGACCGAGAGCTCGGCCTCGGCCACCAAGCGCATCTTCGACATCCTGGACCACGTCTCCAGCGTGCCCGAGCCGGCCCAGCCGGTGCATCTCGAGCACGTGCAGGGCCGCATCGAACTGCGCGACGTCGGTTTCCGCTACGGCAACCGCGAGGTCAACCGCGGCATCAACCTGCGCATCGAGCCGGGCCAAATGGTCGGCCTGGTGGGCCACAGCGGTTCGGGCAAGAGCACCCTGGTCAACCTGATCTGCCGCTTCTACGACGTGACCGAGGGCTCGATCCGCATCGATGGCGTCGATATCCGTGCGCTGCCGGTGGCCGAGTACCGCCGCAACATCGGCCTGGTGCTGCAGGAGCCCTTCCTGTTCTTCGGTACCATCGCCGACAATATCGCTTACGGCAAACCGGATGCCAGTCGTGAAGAAATCATCGCCGCCGCGCGTGCCGCGAATGCGCATGAATTCATTTTGCGTCTGCCGCACGGCTACGATTCCATGGTGGGCGAACGCGGCCAAACCCTGTCCGGCGGCGAGCGTCAGCGAATCTCCATCGCGCGTGCGCTGCTGATCGATCCGCATATCCTGATCCTGGATGAAGCTACCTCATCGGTCGATACGACGACTGAGCGCGAGATTCAAAAAGCGCTGGACAATCTGGTGCGTGGCCGTACCACGATAGCCATCGCACACAGACTCTCCACCTTGCGTCGTGCCGATCGCATCGTCGTGATGGACAGAGGGCAGATCGTCGAAGTCGGTTCGCACGATGAACTGCTGGTGCGCGAGGGTGCGTATTACAAGTTGTATCAGGCGCAGCAGCGGCAGGCCGAACAGGATATGCTGGAAGATAGCGCAGAAGAGGGGCTGGCATGAGCGACGTGCAATCGATAGCGTTTCAACTGAGCCGCAATGCGTTCGGCAAACTGATCTACTCCGCACCCGGCGAGGCAGAAGTACATGAAGGCGTCGTTCCGGTACGGGCGTTCCCGATTGCGGCGCCGGATACCGGCATCGCCATTGTCAGTACGGATGGGCGCGAGCTGGCATGGATAGAACGCCTGAACGATGTGCCGGATGTGATCCGCTTGTTGCTGGAAGAAGAACTGGCCAGTCGCGAATTCCTGCCCGAAATCACGCAGATCAAGCATGTGTCTGCATTCGCGTCGCCGAGCACATGGACGGTGGTGACCAGTCGTGGTGACGCGCTGCTGGTGTTGAAGGGCGAGGAAGACATACGCCGCATCGGTGAATCGTCATTGATCATTGCAGACACGCACGGCATCCAGTTCCTGATTCGTGATTTGCAAAAGCTCGACAAGACCAGTCGCAAACTGCTGGACCGATTCCTGTAAACGATGGCATGCGCACTGCATGCCATCCTGCTCAAGGAGTAACGCTCATGACCAGTCGCTCGCAAGCCCGCCTTCCCAGCGCATTGCAAAATCTTGTCCTGCCTGTCATAGGCGCACCGATGTTCATCGCCAGCGGCCCCGAACTGGTACTGGCGCAATGCAAGGCCGGCATCGTCGGTGCTTTTCCTGCCTTGAATGCGCGTCCGGCCGAACTGCTCGATCTCTGGCTGAACGATATACAGGCAGATCTGGCCGCATATAAAATCGCACATCCGGACGCGATCATCGGCCCCCTCGCCGTCAATCAAATCGTGCATCAATCGAACGACCGCCTGGCGCATGATGTAGAGGTGTGCGTCAGGCATCGCGTGCCCATCATCATTTCATCGTTGCAGGTGCCACCGAGGGAAATGATGGATGCGATACACGGCTATGGCGGTATCGTTTTGCACGATGTGATCTCGATACGCCACGCGCACAAAGCACTGGAAGCCGGCGTTGACGGCCTGATTCTGGTTGCGGCCGGCGCCGGCGGACATGCCGGTACATTGTCACCCTTTGCGCTGGTCGGCGAAGTGCGTCAATTCTTTCAGGGGCCACTCGCCCTGTCGGGCGCGATTGCCAGTGGCGACGCCGTGCTGGCAGCGCAGGCGATGGGTGCCGACTTTGCGTATATAGGTTCGCGCTGGCTGGCGACGCACGAGGCGAATGTGGACGAAACCTATCGGCAGGCGCTGGTCACATCCGTAGCGTCCGATATCGTCTACAGCAATTTGTTCACTGGCGTGCATGGCAACTACTTGCGGAAATCCATCATCAACATGGGGCTGGATCCGGATAATCTGCCGCAAGGGGACAAGAGTGTGATGAATTTTGCTTCCACCAGCGGCAACAAGGTTAAGGCCTGGCGCGATATCTGGGGTGCCGGGCAGGGTGTCGGCATGATAGAGGCCGTCACCAGTGTGGCGGAAACGGTGCAAAAACTGGGCACCGAATACAAGTCTGCAAAAGCACGCCTGCAGGCGTGAAGCCATCGTTTGTCATTCCCGCGTCGGCGGAAATGACAGATCGGATTTGTCTTTAGTGTGGACTCAAAAACCGAAGCGCGAACCGGCTCCCAGCAAGGTTGCTCCCCCCAGCAAGACAAAAATCGCAGCGGCGATACGATGCACGATTTTCACCGGCATGCGATTGGCAATCTTGTCACCGAAATAAACTGCAGGCGCATTCGCCAGCATCATGCCGAATGTGGTGCCGGCCACAACCCAGAAGAAGGACTGATATTGCGCTGCCAGGGCGACCGTTGCAATCTGCGTCTTGTCGCCCATTTCTGCCAGGAAAAATGCGATCAGCGTAGTCATGAAAACGCCGTACTTGGCGAATTGGGTATCACCCTCATCGAGTTTGTCGGGAATCAGAATCCAGCCCGCCATCAGCAGGAAGGAAATGCCCAGCACCCAGCGCAGTGTTTCCGGTCCAAGCAATGTCGTGATCCAGGTGCCGATTGCAGCGGCGAACGTGTGATTGGCAATCGTCGCGACCAGAATCGCCAGAACGATAGGCAAAGGACGACGGAATTTTGCAGCCAGGAGAAACGCGAGTAGTTGGGTTTTGTCGCCGATTTCAGCGAGCGCGACAATGCCTGTCGAGATGAAAAATGCTTCCATGATGGGGAGAAACTTTCTGGGGCCGGAATGATAACCAAAGCACAAACAGCGACCCCGGCCCATGCGGTCGTCATTTGAGCGATGGTCTCGCCAAGTCTTGTGACTATCTGCACCATGGCCTGCGGGCCAAGAATGTTGACGCAGATTCCTTTGTTGCCAAAGGCCGGCTACTCCCCAATGTTCGGAGCGAATGATAGCAGAGCTGGCGGGTTTCGGCTTGAGTGACTTGCTTTGCCGGGGAATTATTGCTGCTTATTCAACTCCAATCTTCAATTCCAATTTTCAGTGTGAAAACGCCCTGCGCATCTGCGTGAAATTTGCACAATTTCAAAACCGGAGTGTAAGAAATGCAAAGAAGTTAAAAGGAGATTCGATGATTACCAAGCTGACGGAAGCAAAAGTTTCCACGACAAAAAAAGGTTCGGAAAAAGAAAAGGCCGACGAACGCAATTTCCTTGCCGGCAAGGATGGGAAATCGCCACGTTTGCCGCATGAGCGTGATGAATCCGTGGATAGTCGGCAGGATAAACCGCGCAAGGATATCAAGCAGGCTTTCGATGACATTGATGAAGGTCAGATGGATACCGACAGGCGCGGCATTCCTGGCGTGGAAGAAGTTGAACGCAAGAAACCGGGCAATGTGCAGGAAGATATTCCTGCTTCGTCGCGCATGCCGCCCAGCGTCCCAAAGAAATAATCGTGTCGCAGTACAGCAGTGAATTAGTCGGTCAGGCGCACATCCGGCGATGCAGCGGAGCGGCTGCCGGCGACAGCTTGGTTGCTGCATCCGTGATAGGCGAAGGCAAGCGAAGTTTTGACCGCTGGTGTTGCGTTCACACCTGCGGCATGGAACAGGCGGCTGTGAAAAAACACGACGTCGCCCTGTTGCAGTTCAACGGCTTTTCCTTGTGCGAAGATCGCCTGATTGGCCGGATGCTCCGGCCGCAAAAAATCCAGTTCGTCGAGCTGCTCGGAAGCGATATGCAAACGATGCGAACCGGGGATGAATTTCAGGCCGCCATTGTTTGCGGTTTCGTTACCCAGGGCCAGCCATACGCAAATCAGATCCGGTTGCGTGAACGACCAGTAGCGAATGTCGCGATGCCAGCCGGTAGCGGTGCCGTATTGCGGATGCTTGGTCATCACGCAATTGTGATGCGCCAGCGTCAGGCAGACTGCTTCTTTCAGCAATTGCCGTAGCGGCGTCAGCACGCGGGCATCCTGTGCCCAGTTGCGAAAACAGGTATCCCGATCATAAGCGCCGCGTAGACGGCGTACGGTTTTACCGCCTTCTGCATCCAGCGAGGCTGGTGCGCCGACGTAACCGAGTTCGGCTTCATATTCTAACGGCGGCAATGCCGCCTGCAGCTGTTTGCCGGCAACTGTCAGCATGTGTTCGCACGCAGCGGGTTCCAGCAGTTTTCTGAATACCAGAAAGCCGTCGGTTTCAAACTGCTGCAATTGCGGTTCGGAGAGTGCAGACTCCATGATTCCTGTTTGCGTCTTGTTCATCGAATGGATGTTTGCATCGCGAGAGAGATAGTGTAGCGCCAGTTTCTTTTGTGTGCAGGGATCATGCACATGTAAAACAGGCTGGCGCGCTTTGTTTTCCGCCATGCAGTCTGGTGTGGGGACTGATTGTGTTTACGTATAATGAAAAATTCGCCATAACCCTTCTCAGTCATGACTCGCATCTGCCCGAAATGCTCGTATGTCCGCAAGCCGACCGATGAAGCGCCGGACTGGCAATGTCCATCCTGTCAGGTGGCCTATATCAAGGCATCTGGCGAGCCGGTATCTGCCAGTTACGGACGCTACAGTGCGCCGGAAGCAAAAGGCAGCTCATCATCCAGCGTGCTCAAGTGGGTAGTCATACTCGCTGTGTTTGGAGCGGGGCTCTATTTTGGCAAACCATTCTGGTCGGACAAGTCGGCATCGACAGTTGCCGTAACCAATGCCGCCCAGCCGGAAGTGACATTGTATGCCACTGAATGGTGCGGGTATTGCGCGGCGACACGTCAGTTGTTCGATGCGAATGGAATTGAATATACGGAACTCGATGTAGAAAAATCCAGCGCCGGTTATGAAGGGCACAAAAAACTCAACGGCAATGGTGTGCCACTGATAGTTATTGGCGACAAGGTTATCCGTGGTTATAGCGAAGGTGAAATACGTTCTAACCTGCAGCCATGGTTCAATAAAACTTGATTCTGCAAACTGATTCAGCCAACTAGTTCAACACTTCATGATGAGCGTCTTGTTGACGCTTTCTGAAAAACGTGAAAGATGATGATGCGTAAAACCAAACTCCCATCTGGTGAAGCGGTACCAGTACTTGGACAGGGCACTTGGTATATGGGTGATGAGCCCCGCCGCCGTGCTGAAGAAATTGCCTCGCTGCGTCTGGGCCTCGATCTCGGCATGAGCCTGATCGACACAGCAGAAATGTATGGCGATGGTGCCTCGGAAAAACTGGTGGGTGAAGCCATTGCCGGCCGTCGTGATGAAGTTTTCCTTGTCAGTAAAGTGTTGCCCGGCAATGCATCGCGCAATGGCACGATTGCAGCATGCGAGCGCAGCCTGAAACGACTTGGGACTGATCGTATCGATCTGTACTTGCTGCATTGGCGCGGCCGTACTCCATTTGCCGAAACCATCGCTGCGTTTGAGGCTTTGCAAGACGCAGGCAAGATCCGTCATTGGGGCGTCAGCAATATGGATGTCGATGATATGAGTGAGATAGCTCGGGCATCCGGTGGTGACGCGATGGCGACCAATCAGGTTTTGTATAACCTGACGCGCCGCGGTATTGAATACGATCTGTTGCCACAAGCGCAGGCCAGAGGGTTGCCGCTGATGGCGTACTCGCCTATCGAGCAGGGCCGTTTGACTGAATATTCGGAAGTCGAAGAGATCGCTGACAGGCATGGCGTTACACCGGCACAAATTGCATTGGCCTGGGTGTTGCGTCAGCAAGGCGTGATCGCGATTCCAAAAGCATCGACTTTGAGTCATGTACAAGAGAATCGTGCGGCGTTGGAGATCGCACTGACAGCAGAGGATCTGGCTGAGCTGGATGAAGCTTTTCAACCACCAAGTGGGCCGGAGTCGTTGGACATGATTTGATGCAAATGTGTCAGTGCCAACGTCATCAACATCCCTAACGTTAGCGGCCCATCTTAATGAGTAAGCACTTGAGTGTGCAGCAATGTTTGACTCAGTTTAAGAAGAGTAAAAAAGGCGGTACGCAATGAAATGCGTACCGCCTTTTAAACTATTAAACCAGAATCAACCATAAAATCATGGTGAAGATGATGGTTACCAATCCCTGCATTAAAGTAGCCATCGTTTGTGCTTTATAGGCATCGTTAACTTTGAGCCCACTAAACTCAGTAACAACCCAGAAGAAGCTGTCGTTGACATGACTCACTGTCATTGCGCCTGCTCCGATTGCCATAACGACTAACGCAAGTGGTACGGCGCCTTCAATGCCCATCGTTGGTAACAGCGGTGCAATAAGTGATGATGTGATGACAAGTGCTGCAGTTGATGAGCCCTGAGCTGTTTTTAAAGCAGCGGCAATAAGAAATGGGATAAGTAAGAATAAGACACCGCTAAATGAATCGATGAAACTCCAGCCTTGAATCATGTCACCTATGCCGGTTTCTTTAATCACCTTACCAAATGCGCCACCAGCACCTGTAATAAGCAAAATAGGTGCGGCATCTAATAATGCTGCGCCTATCCACTTTGTTAACGTTTCCTCATCATATTTAGGCAACAGGAACATTGCGGCGACAACGCCAGCGATGAGTGCAATAACAGGTTGACCTAAGAAGTTGAAAAAGCTTGCTACCGTTCCGTCCACTTTCAAGAAACTGAGAACAGAACCGATCCCAATTAAAGTAATTGGTAAGACAATGGGTAAAAACGCTGCGAAAGTAGACGGCATTTTTCCGAATGATTTGACGATTTCATCGTAATCCAAGTCGTCGCCAAAATCTTCTACGTCGATTTTACTAGCGACTCTTGTTGCCCAAAAATAGCCAACAACAGTAGCGGGGATCGCAACGATTAAACCGAATAAAATAATAGTGCCTAAGAAGTTCTCAGCACCAATATTTCCAGCTGCTGCAATCGGACCTGGCGTTGGAGGAACAAGATTATGCGTTGCATATAAGCCAGTTGCCAGTGCGACAGACATCGAAGCAAGTGCGACATTTGCCTTCTTTGCTAATGCTTTTCTTAGACTATTCAAGATAACGAATCCTGAGTCACAAAAGACAGGAATCGACACGATGTAACCAATTAAACTCATCGCAAGCTGTGGATTTTTCGGACCGACAATTCGAAGTACAACTTCTGCCATGCGGAGTGCCGCACCGGTTTTTTCTAAAATTATGCCGATGATCGTCCCGAAAACGATGACAAGGCCAATCCCACCCATTAATCCACCAAAGCCGCTATTAATATTTTCAACGACTTTCGCCAGTGGCATACCAGAAGCAATTCCGACGAATAATGTCCCCAACATCAGGGATAAAAACGGATGTAACTTGAATTTCGATGTTGCGACAATAATTAAGAAAACACCGATGATTAATATAGCGAATAACATGCAACTTCCCCAGTCCTATCAGAATGGCCCGATTATAAATGTTAGAGGTGCTTGCTGCTTGTTAGTACGATTTTATTCATCTCCTAGAGGTCTTACTCAAGTGACATTGATTGCTGATAATGCCTGCAGTGAAATGTTTGCACGGTTTTTCTTGATCTTGAGGGATTCAATCAGGTGTGCTGCGATCTTCCAGCGCACCACGCAATAAATCAAAAGCCTGCCGCGTAAATGCATCTGCCAGACTGCATTTCATTTTCAGCAGCAAGCTAACTGCATCACCATATTGCGCATCCAGCACAGTCACATCATATTGCTCGCACAGTCGGCGTAATGTTGACTCATCGGCGAACTGTACTACCAGGCACCGTTCGCACATAGCCTCTACAGGAATCAGTTCGGCTGTCTTGATCGCTTCTGAAATCGCTTGACCATAAGCACGTGTCAAGCCACCAGCACCGAGCTTGATGCCGCCCCAGTAACGCACGACCACCGCCAGCACATTGAATACATCCTTGTGCACCAGCACGTTGTACATCGGTCGCGCTGCCGTGCCTGACGGTTCGCCGTCATCATCCAGACCTGAATCGCCATCGCATATCAGCACCCAGCAGAAATGTACGGCGTTCGGATGTTCTGCACGCAATGCCAATAGCTTTGCACGCGCTTCGGCGCGTGTGGTTAGCGGATACAGCAAGCCTATGAAGCGGCTCTTCTTGATCTCGATTTCGGCGGTGACAGGTGCAGCAAGTTGATGCATGCGTGTGGAAATAAATAGTTAAATTGGTGCGGAGTTGCTGCATTCTTTGCAAGTTCGAAATCACCAGCGTAAAACGCGCGGCCCTATCAGTGCACCTATGCCAGTAGGCACCAGTATGCCGAGCACATACCAGAAGCCTATAAACGGCGCTTCGATTTCCGGGCAATGGAAGGAATAGACCAAGGTCGCTATCGCACCCGCGGCAAAGCCTGCGCCAGCACCAGCCAGGTGTAAGCGCGTTGGTGCCAGACTGCGCATCACTTTCAGGATCGCCGCAAAAATCGGTAATGACAAGATCGCAATCAGTGACGAGCAATAGTGCCAGGTATCACCCCAAAAAAGCGTGGCCCGTTCTTGTGGCGCGGCACTCATTAACGTCGCAGTCGCCGCTATCCATATCATTACAACAGGCGCAGCGATCAAGAGAGGCAACATCGTGGTCCGTACACCGGGTGAGGAAAGACGAACAACGGTCATCCAGCCCGCACCCGCAAGCGCGATGACAAATGCCATCTTGATCCAGAACGCAGGCAGCATCGTAAATTCAGCCATGTTCGGACGCAGACCCAGGGTCGTCAACATGATGACGGTGCTTGCCACTATGCCTAGTGCGACTAGCATAAGAAAGCGGCCCACCGGTACCTTGGATGCGGCAACATCCGGCCCACTGGCCAGCATGGTGATCAAGTCGTCTGTTTTCATGATTTACTCCGTAATTTCTCTGCCAATGCTTTCAAGCCGCGGTGCACGGCGACCTTCACGGATGCCTCCGATATATTCAATGCCTGCGATGTTTCACGTACGGACCAGCCATCGATCTTGGTATGCATGATGGCGGCGCGTTGCTGCTCAGGCAGCAATTCCAGCAATTTCCCCAGATCGCGCTGTGCCTCATGGGCATCGGCATCTGCCGTGGAAAACAATTCATTTTCGTCATCCAGCACATCATTTTGCATCTCGCGTCTGGCATAACGGCGCAGCCAGTCAATCAATTTGTACTTCGCGATCGCATACAGCCAGGCAGTCAAGGGCGCGTTCGGGTCATACGTCATGCGCTGGTTATGTATCGCCAGCAACGATTCCTGCAGCAAATCTTCCACTTCATCCGGCCACCGACTTAATCGGCGGCGCAGAAAGGCGCGCAAATACGTTGCTGTTGCCTGCAAAAAATCACGATATGCCGCTTCATCGCCAGTCAGACCTTGCAGCAGTAATGCATGCAGCCGCACTTCAATCAGCTCATTGCGTGCGTTGCCATTCGGCTTGTCTCTATTGGGTATTCGTTGCATCCAGGCTTTCGGTAACACCGTTTACAAAATAAATTTTCTTGATACTGAAATTATTTTCACTTTTCCTGTAACCAAATTTCAGCCTGCTGCGAACTACCTTGTACATCACTTGCTGAAACCGCTCGCACATGAAATCAACTGCATATATAAAGCTCTTTGCCATGACCGCCGCAAGCTGTGCATTTTTCATCGCGCCGTCATCGTATGCCGGTAATGCCTGTGAAGTCAAAAGCGGCGCGACGACTGCAGCGCTGGTCGAACTCTACACCAGCGAGGGTTGTTCCAGCTGTCCTCCTGCGGATAAACAATTGAGTCGTTTGCGACAACAAAGCGACGCCAACGCAGTGATCGTGCCTTTGGCCTTGCATGTCAGTTACTGGGATGCGATAGGCTGGCAGGATGTCTTTGCACAAAAGGCTTTTGATGCTCGCCAGAGGCAATTGCTGACGAATCGCAAAAATCGTGTGGTCTACACGCCGCAGTTCTTTGTTAACGGCACGGAACTGCGCGGCTGGCAAAACAATTTGCCGAAACAGATACGTCAGATCAATGCGCAACTTGCACCGTTGACGATCACATTGAAATCCAACGCTCTGGCAGATAACAGGATCACTGTGAACGCCGACGTGACCGCGCACGATGCCAAAACCAGTGGCGCACTGTATCTGGCCATCAGTGAAAGTGCGCTGACTTCACGCGTGCTGCGCGGTGAGAACAGCGGCGTCACGCTAACACATGACGATACTGTGCGGCTGTGGTTCGGCCCTGTACCTCTGGTGCAAGGCAGTGGCCGCCTGCAGCAGGATGTGAATATTCCAGTCGGATGGAAACGCGACCAACTGCAAGCGGTGGCTTTTGTGCAGGATCAAGCGAGCGGCAATGTGCTGCAGGCAGTTAGCACTGCGCAGTGCAAGCAATCGAAAGGATTGTGATGCAGACGGATAAAAATTCCATTATTCATCCGCGCTGGTTGCGCGCCACACATTGGCTCAATGCCCTCGCGGTGGTGCTACTGGTTACCAGCGGCTGGCGCATCTATAACGCCGCGCCATTTTTTCCTTTCACGATTCCAGCGAATCTGACCTTGGGCGGTTGGCTGGGCGGCGCCTTGCAGTGGCACTTCTTCGCGATGTGGTTATTGCTGTTGAATGGCATTGCATATTTGCTGATCAATTTTTTCTCCGGACGTTTGCGCAGACAGTTCTTCCCCTTGTCGCCACGCGCATTTGTGCAAGACATGGCAGCGGCACTCAAAGGCAAGCTGGCACACGCCGATTCGCGCAAGTACAACACGGTACAGCGCGCCGCCTATCTGTTCGTCATGGTCGATATCGTGTTGATTGTGTTGTCCGGTCTGGTGTTGTGGAAGCCTGTGCAGTTTCCCTTATTGCGTGAACTGATGGGAGGTTATGAAGCAGCGCGCCGCGTACATTTCTTTGCGATGACTGCGCTGGTCGGATTTGTCGCCGTGCATTTGGCGATGGTGGCTTTGGTGCCGCGCACCTTGCTGGCGATGATACGCGGACGTTAATACAGCAACGCCAAGGACAACAAACATGATCAAGAAAAAAATTGTAATGCCGGGCGATAGCGTCGCGATGTTGAATGATGCGATACGCAGTATCAGCCAGCCATCGCGCCGTGCGTTTTTGCAGCGCAGTCTGACATTGGGCGGCTTGTCTTTGCTGACCGGATGCTCGATCAGTGACAACAGTAGTGTTGAAGCCGCCTTGATGAAAGTGTCGCGGTTCAATGACAAGGTACAAGGTGTTTTGTTTGATCCGAATCGACTCGCACCGACTTATCCAGAATCGATGATCACGCGTCCTTTTCCCTTCAATGCTTTTTACGGCGAAAACGAAGTGAAGGAAGTTGACGGCAATGAGTGGCGGCTGGAGCTGAGCGGGCTGGTGATGGACAAGAAGCCCTGGTCATTGGCGCAACTGCGCAATTTGCCGCAGGCCGATCAGGTTACGCGCCATATCTGCGTTGAGGGCTGGAGTGCTATAGGCAAGTGGGGCGGGGTGCCGTTCTCGCATTTCCTCAAGCGCATAGGGGCGGATCTGAGCGCGAAGTATGTCGGTTTCAAATGCTTCGACGATTATTACACCAGTATCGATATGGCGACTGCACTGCATCCGCAAACCTTGATGGCGCTGACATATGACGATGAAGAACTGCCGCCGAAATATGGTTACCCGATGAAGCTGCGCATGCCGACCAAGCTCGGTTACAAGAATCCGAAACATATACAAGCAATGTTCGTCACAAATACCTACCCCGGCGGTTACTGGGAAGACCAGGGGTACAACTGGTTCGGTGGCAGCTGAGCAACATGCAGTGCAGTTGCCCTGAAGTTTCAAGGAGTAGCAATTCCCCCGCAGTTCTTTATTAATTTAATCAAAGGAAAATCATCATGAAAACAATTACTACCGCAGCTCTCTCCGCTTGCCTGTTGATGTCCGGCGCTGCTTTCGCTCAGGATGCAATGAAGAAAGACGGCATGGCCCACGATGGCATGGCGAAAGACAGTATGTCCAAGGATGCGATGAAGAAGGATCACATGGGCAAGGACAGCATGTTGAAAGATGCGATGAAGAAAGATCACATGGCAAAAGACGGAATGAAGAAGGACGGTATGGGTAAGGACGCCATGTCAAAAGACGAAATGAAAAAATAAGCATGAAAAAAGCCTGTATCAATTGGCGACTGATGCAGGCTTTCTAGTTCTTCAGACTGATGCGACTACTGGCGCGTCAGCAATGATCAAGTCGTCAAAGGCTTGTAACGAATCCGCTTGGGCTTCGCACCTTCTTCACCCAGACGCTTGCGTTTGTCGGCTTCATATTCCTGATAATTGCCATCGAAGAACGCTACTTGCGAATTGCCTTCGAAGGCAAGGATGTGGGTCGCGATGCGATCGAGGAACCAGCGATCGTGCGAGATCACCATCACGCTGCCGGCAAATTCCAGCAGGGCGTCTTCCAGCGCGCGCAGCGTTTCCACGTCCAGATCGTTGGACGGTTCATCCAGCAGCAGGACGTTGCCGCCCTTGAGCAGAGTCTTTGCCAGATGCAGACGGCCGCGTTCACCGCCGGACAGATTGCCGACGATTTTTTGCTGGTCGCCACCCTTGAAGTTGAAGCGGCCGAGGTAAGCGCGCGATGGCATTTCGAAACGTCCCACACTCAGAATATCGGCTCCGCCGGAGACGTCTTCGAATACGGTTTTGTTGTTGGCGAGATCGTCGCGTGACTGATCGACCAGCGAAACTTTCGCCGTTTGTCCGACGACGACTTCGCCGCTGTCCGGCTTGTCGAGGCCGGCGATCATTTTGAACAGTGTCGATTTACCGGCACCGTTGGGGCCGATGATGCCGACGANNGAAGATCTCCTGCGTCTCGTTGCGTTTCTGGTATTCATGTTCCGACAGTTCGTTAAAACGCGCCAAGCGCGCTTTCGATTTGGCCTGACGCGCCTTCGGATTTTGACGCGACCATTCCAGTTCCTTTTGCAGCGCTTTTTGGCGCGCAGATTCGGTCGATTCTTCCTGCTTCAGACGTGCCTGTTTCTGATCGAGCCACGACGAATAGTTGCCTTTCCACGGAATGCCGCTACCGCGATCCAATTCGAGTATCCATTCGGCGGCGTTGTCGAGGAAGTAACGATCATGGGTGATGCCGACCACGGTACCCGGGAAGCGCAGCAGGAACTGCTCCAGCCATTCGACCGATTCCGCATCCAGATGGTTGGTCGGTTCATCGAGCAGCAGCATGTCAGGTTTGGAAAGCAGCAGTTTGCACAGTGCGACGCGGCGCTTTTCACCGCCGGACAGCACGCTGATCTTGGCATCCCATGGTGGCAGGCGCAGTGCATCGGCAGCCATTTCCAGTTGTTGTTCAGGATTGTCACCGGCGGCAGTCGAGATGATCGCTTCCAGTCGGCCTTGTTCTGCGGCGAGCGCATCGAAGTCGGCGTCTGGTTCGGCATAGGCAGCATAGACTGCTTCGAGCAGTGCTTTTGCTTCGAATACTTCGCCGAGGCCGGATTCGACTTCCTCGCGTACGGTTTTTTCCGGATCGAGTTGTGGTTCTTGTGGCAGGTAACCGATGTTCAGGCCTGGCATAGGGCGCGCTTCGCCCTGGATGTCGGTATCGAGGCCGGCCATGATCTTCAGCAGCGTCGATTTGCCGGAGCCATTGGTACCCAGCACGCCGATTTTTGCGCCCGGGAAGAAGGACAGTGAGATGTCTTTCAGGATTTGACGTTTCGGTGGGACGATCTTGCCCACGCGGTTCATGGTGTAGACGTAATTTGCCATTGTGATTTCAATAAAAGGTTGCTTGCCAAAGAGGTGGGTGCAAGGATAACCGATGGTGAGGCAGTGCGGTATGCACGACTGAGGATATGGCCTGAAAAACAGAATTAAAGACGAAATATTTTCGGGTTTGTAAATACCGGAGACAAGGATTCAACGCAGACGCAACACTGTGCATGCATGCAACCCCGTTTTTCTTGCATTATGGAGTGGCTTATTCTATTGTGCGATGCACAATCCCCTCTAAAGAGAGCATTCTTTGTCTGCACCAGATAAAAAAAACAGTCTCGCCGCATTGACGCTGGCGGCTGTCGGCATCGTCTATGGCGATATCGGTACCAGCCCTTTATATACGATGAAGGAAGTGTTCTCCAAAGAGCACGGCCTTGCACTCACCCCCGATAATTTGCTCGGCGTGGTTTCGCTGATCGTCTGGGGTCTGATCATCATCGTTTCGCTCAAATACGTCACCCTGGTGCTGCGTGCGAATAATCGTGGCGAAGGCGGCATCATGGCGCTGATGGCGCTGGCACTTTCTTCGGTGACCAAACATTCACGCTGGTATTTTCCATTGATGGTAATGGGTTTGTTCGGCGCGACATTGTTCTACGGCGACAGCGTGATTACCCCTGCGATTTCTGTTCTGTCGGCGGTAGAAGGCTTGAGTGTTGCCACATCCGCTTTCGATCCTTATGTTGTGCCATTGACGGTTGCAGTACTGGTCGGTTTGTATTCGCTGCAAGCCAAGGGCACTGCAGGCATCGGCAAATGGTTCGGCCCCGTCATGATTGTGTGGTTCGGCTCGCTGGCCACGATGGGTGTCATCAATATCATTGAAGCACCGCAAATTCTGGCTGCGTTGAATCCCTTGTACGCATGGCACTTTTTGGACGGTAATCGCTTCCTTGCTTTCATTGCTCTGGGCGCGGTGGTGCTGGCGTTCACCGGTGCGGAAGCCTTGTACGCCGATATGGGTCACTTTGGCGCCAAACCGATACGCATGGCGTGGTTCATGGTTGCCTTCCCTGGCCTCGCATTGAATTATCTGGGGCAGGGCGCCTTGCTGATGTTGAATCCATCGGCTGTCAGCAACCCCTTCTATCAGCAACTTGGTCCGTGGAGTGTGTATCCGCTGGTGGTGCTGGCGACAATGGCGACGATTATCGCTTCGCAAGCGACGATCTCGGGGACCTTCTCGATGACCAAGCAGGCGATTGCGCTGGGCTTCCTGCCGCGCATGAAAATCGAATTCACGTCGGCCAGCCAGATCGGTCAGATTTACATCCCGGCGGTGAACTGGCTGCAAATGACCGTGGTGGTGTTTGCAGTGATCGGCTTCGGTTCCTCATCCAATCTGGCGGCGGCATACGGCATTGCGGTGACGGCAACCATGCTGGTGACGACGATACTGACTTTCTTCGTGATTCGCTATCGCTGGAAATACAACCTGATCCTGTGCATTGCCGCGACCGGTTTCTTCCTGGTGATCGACGTCGCCTTCTTCTCGGCCAACATGATGAAGCTGTTTCATGGCGGCTGGTTTCCGCTGTTGCTCGGTTCCTTCCTGTTTACGATGATGCTGACATGGAAGCGCGGGCGCGAACTGGTGTTCGAGAATCTGCAAAAGCATGCGATCCCACTGGAGGATTTTCTGACTTCGCTGTTCATTTCGCCGCCTGCGCGTGTGCCTGGCACGGCCATTTTCCTGCGTGGCGAATCGGATGGCGTGCCGCATGCGATGCTGCATAATCTGTCGCACAACAAGGTCTTGCACGAGCGCGTCGTTTTTCTGACCGTGCACATGATGGAGGTGCCGTATGTGCCGGTAGCGGATCAGGTCAGGATCGAACATCTGGGCGACGACTGCTATCAGATGAATGTGAGCTACGGCTTCAAGAACGTGCCGGATATTCCTGCTGCACTTTATCTTGCGCAGGATCAGGGGCTGGAATTCGAGATGATGGAAACTTCGTTCTTCATTGCGCGCCAAACAGTTGTTGCCAACCCTGTACGCGGCATGGCCTTGTGGCGTGAGCATATCTTTGTTGCGATGTCGCGCCATGCACGCGGTGCAGCCGACTATTATCAAATTCCATCGAACCGCGTGATTGAACTGGGTACCAAGGTGGAGATTTAAGCGCAATGCGCATGCAAAAAAGGGACAACATGCTTGTCCCTTTTTTATTCATGGCGTTCACGCGTGTCAGGAAACCTGCTGTCGACGCCAGCTTTGCCAGATGCCATCCAGTGAATACAGGCCAAGCGCGACCCAGATGGCGGCGAAACCGATCAAACGCGCTCCGCCAAACGGCTCGTGATACAGCCAGATGCCGACTATCAGTTGCAATGATGGTGTGATGTACTGCATCAAGCCCATGGTTGAAAGCGGCACCAGGCGGGCGGCCGCGCCAAACAGCAGCAGGGGAATGGCAGTGATCGGGCCGGAAGCCAGCATCAACCATTTTGTACTGGTCGACGCATCAGCGAATCCATGTGCGCCCTGTGTAGTCATTACCAGCAGCGAAACGACGGCCAGCGGAAACAGCAGCATGGTTTCCAGCGACAGACCTTCCAGTGTGCCCAGCGATGCTGTCTTGCGCAGCAGTCCGTACAGGCCGAAGGTAATGCCCAGCAGCAGGCTGATCCATGGCGGATGCCCGTTTTGCCACGTCAGCCAGAGGACGCCGATCGCTGCCATGCCGACGGCCATCCATTGCAGGCGACGCAGCCGTTCGCCAAGTATCATCGAACCCAGCAGCACATTGACCAGCGGTGTCATGAAATAGCCAAGGCTGGCATCGATCACACGATCGTGATTGACCGACCAGATATACAGATACCAGTTGCTCGACAAAAGCAGTGCGCTGGCAGTGAATCCTGCCAACACCCGGGGTTGGCGCAGGACTGGTTTCAGCCACGCCCATTGCCTGCGCACGCTCAGTACAATTGCCAGAAATGCCAATGCCCACACCATGCGATACATCAAGACTTCCAGCGGCGGAATTTCCAGCAGCGACTTGAAGTAAATCGGAAACATGCCCCAGATTACATAGGCGCAAAACGCATAGAGTATGCCGGGATTCATGGCGATAATTAGAAGGAAGGGGTGAGGCAACCGGTTTTAAAACCCCGGGAGCAGGGCTGGGACAGGCAAGAATTATCCCAGTAATCCTGAAAGTGCGTTGGCACCTTGCTTTTGTGCTTAGTTGCCAGGGATGTTCTGAATTGGAAGGAATGTTGCGGGAGTTGAATAGTGACGTTTTTCGGTGATCGGGAAACGGCGCCATGCGAACAAAAACGAAGTGGCTTGCGTATGATGCGGTGAATAAAAAAGGGACAACATGATGGGTTGTCCCTTTTTGTCCGGCTTCGGATGGTTTCTATAAATTAAGCAATGTTTTTATCACCCGTTAAAGAGACTGGTCAGAACGTGTAGTTGGCTGATATCCACAGGCGACGGCGCTCAAAGTTGCCGACATACTCTGGCGCGTTCGATGCGGCTCCGCCACTAGTAACAGCAGGATATTTCGCAAAATCCTTGTCCAGCAGGTTATTGATAGCCATATTGATCGTCAATGACTTGTTCACCTTGTAATCTGCACCCAGATTAAGCATGTGATAAGCCTTGTAATTGCCTAACAGTGCCTTGGTGTTGGTGCCGGCAACATCGTCGTCGCGGAAACGTTCGCTGTTGTAGCTATGCTGTGCCCATAAACCCAGGTTTTGACTGTAATGCCAATTCAGTCTCGTATGGAACACATGCCTGGACGTATTATTCAAAGGATCTCCTTTGTTGTCGCCGGTTTTTTGTTCGCTATCCGTAAAAGTGTAGTTGGCGTTCAGTTTCCATGCCGGCGCAAATTGCCAGAACGTGCCCAATTCCACACCGCGCACTGAAGCACTGTCGACGTTGATCGAACGCGATGCATTTGTGTTGCCATTGATGTCGGTAAATGTCTCGGAGCCAATCGCGTCTTCCATATCCGTATGGAAGACGGTTGCATTGAATCCAAAGCCTTTCAAATCATCAAAGCGGAAGCCCAGTTCTGTGCTGGTACTTTTCTCGGGTTTTAAATCCGGATTGCCCCATTGCGGGCGAGTTGGATCGCCTTGACGGCCGTAACCGACAACGCCATCAAACAATTGCTCTAAACCTGGTGTGCGGTAGCCCTTGCTGATGCCGCCTTTGACGGTCCAGTAATCGCTTGCATTCCATACCAGATAGGCGCGCGGCGTTGTTGCGCCGCCGAATGTGCTGTGATCATCATGTCGCATGCCCACCGTTAGTGCCAAATCTTCCCGCATGCGCCATTCGTTTTCAGCAAAGACGCTGGTTTGGTCGTATGTGAACTTGGATGTTGCCAGACCTTCGACCATTTCGGCATCCAGATACTGCCCGCCCAAAGTCAGCATGTTATTGCCTATAGAGGTGACCCATTTGGAATCAAAAATGGTGCTTTGAGATTCCAGCACGCGAGGTGTGCCAGGAATTTTTCCTGGCGGGGCGGTATGGACAGTTCCGTCAGGTCTGAGCTGGCCGGGAATCAGGCGGCCTATGGTTTCGGTTTTGTTGTGTGACACGCTGGATTCCAGCACGCTGTCAGCCAAGCGCCATGTATGCGCGAGTGTTATCTGATCGCGGTTGAATTCCTGCTGCGAGCCGTAGCCCGGAATTTGCAAACGATTGCCTTTGGCAGGATCTACGTAGGAGATCGTACCGATCTGACCACGGCTATTATCGTATTTTTGCTTTACCTGATCTATATCGAGGTACAGGTCGTGATTTTTATTCGGTGTAACCGTCAGTCGAGCGCCGACCGTATTTACATCACCACTAACAGGATCTCTACCGGTATTTAAAGCTGGAAAAGCTCCGCTTCCCTTGCCTTCCCACTGGATATCGGATGCATCGCGCTTGTATTTGCGTGCGCGCACCTGCAGCCCCAGCAAGCCATCTACCAGCGGGCCACTCAGGTACAAACTGCCGGCACGGGAGTCGCCGTATTCGGAATGTTCGTGCAAGGTCGTTTCGGCAGTGACTGTACCGCCCCAGGTTTTGCCTACCTTGCGGGTGATGATATTGACGACACCGCCCATCGCATCAGAACCGTAGAGAGTTGCCATTGGGCCACGAATGACTTCGATACGTTCGATTGCCGAAGGAGGTGGCATAAAGGTTGACGCAGAATCTCCAAAGCCGTTCGGTACTACATTGCCAGCGGGATTTTGACGACGGCCGTCAATCAGAATAAGGGTATATGCGCTACCGAGGCCGCGCATTTGAATGCTCAAACCACCGGTTTTTCCGACCGAAGAAGTGACGTCAACGCCTTCGACATTGCTCAATGCTTCGGCAATGCTGCTGACACGGTTTGATTGCAATTCTTCGCGGGTAATCACGGTAATGCTGGCCGGCGCATTCTTGATTTCCTGTTCAAAGCCGGATGCGCTCACTACGGTCTCTTTCAACTGTTGATCGGGTGCTGCATCTTGAGCGTGAGCGCTTCCTGCTGTCGCAGCGATGACGGCCAGGGGCCAGGTCAGACGTGCCAGGCGCGCCAGTCCGTTTTCTTTGCGGGAATGATTTGCTGCAGCGGGAAAGGGGCGTGCAAGATCCGTCAGATGCCGTGATGCCATGTTTTGAAATGCTCCGGATGAATAACCAACAATGAGAATGGCTGGCTAATACAACACACGGAAACGCGGCAGTTTGGCTGGCTGGGAATATAAATTTAACTAAATTTTAACATACAGTTGAGAATTATTCGCAGTACCATCTGCGGAATAACTATGTAAGCCCATATAAATAATCGCCAAGCCTTTGAATTAATGGAGATTTATATTTGGACGAATATACATATGTGTTGCCGGTTTGCATTTGAAGATGATTTTTCTCGGCAGGAAATGCAAGAAGGAATAGTGGCGCTTGAGGCCGATATCTTGCGTTATCAATGACTCTGGAATAAAAATCGGCACTTTCATGGAAGTGTCGATTTTTATTTTGTTGCAGGATGATCGATGATTTTGCCACTCCGGGCGAAGCGCAATCAGCCGGGAGCCGGCTCGTCGAAGAAAAATTCAACCGATTCGGATTTCTTGTCGGCATGCAACAAGCCCTGTTCGAGCAGGGCGTCGTAATAGCAAACCTGGTTGCGCCCATGATCCTTGGCGTAATACAGCGCCTGATCGGCATGCCCGAGTATGACTACCGGTGTCTCATGCGAAATGCTGGCGAAGCCGATGCTCACGGTAATTTGTCCAACTTGCGGAAATGCATATTGTTCGATATTTGAACGGAAGCGTTCAAATATCATCTGTGCATCGGCTCGCGTAGTGGAGCGTAGCAGGATGACAAACTCTTCGCCGCCGAAACGGAACACGCGATCCTGTGCGCGGAAGGAGGCGCGCAATACGTTGGCGACCAGAATGAGTACCTCGTCGCCATACAGATGGCCGAAGTCGTCGTTGACGCGCTTGAAGTGATCGATGTCTATCACCGCCAGCCATTGGGCTTTGACGTCGGCATGCTGACGCCGTTCTTCAGTGCCGCGCGGTGCTGCGTCAGCCGGTTTTGCACTGACCATGCGCGCAAATTTTTCATCGAAGGTTTTGCGGTTCAGCAAACCCGTCAGCGAATCGCGTTCGCTGTAATCCAGCAGGCTTTGGTAATTGCGGTATACGCTGAGTATGCCTTCCATCACCTGCAGCATCTGCGGTGTGAATGGCGTGTCGTTCACGATTTCAAGACAGGTCGATACCTTGTCGTTTTGCCAGATCGGAATCCACAATGCATGCTGACCGTTTGCCCGCACTTCTTCCAGGCGATTCTTGCGTTGCGCAATGCACGACACCAGACCGGGATAGGTCACGATGGTTTCGCCCATGAGTTCGGAGGCGGATGTTTCCTCATCCAAGGTTTGTACTTTGCCGTCCGAAATCCAGATGCGGGGGCGAATCAGGAGATCGCCGCGTGACTGAAATAATTCCATCACACGTGCGTGATTGACGCCTACCATGTTCAGTAATGCCGTCATGACCGAGGTGTCGAGCAAATCGTGGTCGCGATGAGCGGTGATCTCCACCAGATGATCCAGCAGAGAAGCCATCAATGGTTCGGGAGTTGTCACAAGATGCCTATGCGTTTGCGCAGGTCGATATGTTTTGAGGTAAGCATGAGGCGTGACTTCAAGAAAAATTTTCTATCAAGAGAAGCTGATTTCAAGAACGCAACAAAGACCAAATGTCTGATTTTTTTATGGTTTTACACCGCATGGGCTGGGCTCATTCTAGCTGAATAGACTTGTGCAGCATCACTAGTTTCTTTTGAGTAACTATATTTTACCTTTCACTTTATTTTCTGCTATGGCGCGAGTTGCACTCAACCAACAAGGCATTTCCTGAAATGTAACAAATATATTTCCTTGTGGTAACTATGTGGGTGCGGCCTCCAATCTCTTGAGCGGAGGTGTCCCGGTTTGATAAAAAATGATGACCACGTTTTGCCTTGCCCGCGGGCATCTTGTGGCGCGCTGCCATGATTGTGCCCATCGATAAAACATTGAGGATGTGGATGCTTTTTCCAATAAGCTGCTAACTTATTTCGATTTTTCCATTCGCTATTTTTAACAAGCGTTCGTCCATGCAATCACAACATCACGATCACATTGTCGGCATTTTGCTGGCGGCAGGAAAAGGTGTGCGCTTTGATCCGTCCGGTACGCAAAACAAGTTGCTGCAAACCACCATGAGCGGAGACAAAGTTGTGGTCGCCGCCGCAACAGCTTTGCTGTCTGCGCTGCCGCTGGTTACCGCAGTTGTTCGCGACGCGAACGATGCAGTCGCCGCCGAATTATCAAACCTGGGATGCCAGCTTGTTGTTTGTCCCGATGCGGACAAGGGCATGGGCATCTCTCTGGTTTGCGCATTAGAGCAGAGCCGGCATGCAGCCGGGTGGATCATTGGTTTGGGTGATATGCCCGGTGTGCAAACGACAACGATTGCAGCACTGGCAGATGAACTCAGGAATGGCGCCGATATAGTCGTGCCGTTTTATAAAGGTGAGCGCGGCAATCCGGTGGGCTTCGGCGCAAGGCATATTTCCGAATTACTTCGCCTCGGTGGTGATCAGGGCGCACGCGCCTTGCTGAAAATCCATCCGCTTACAAGGGTCGAGGTCAATGATCCGGGCATCCATTACGACATTGACACCTCAGCAGATCTACAATCCTCCGGGGATTAGCTAAGATGCATCTGCAAAGGTATCCGGATTCGAGAGTATTTCGACGATGCGATCAAAGACCAGCCTGATGCGTGCCGGTACCGGCCCGCGTTGCGGGCGATAAACGTAGAGATCCCAGGGCACAGGCTGATAGTCGTCCAGCACCGTCACCAGTCGGCCCGAACGAATGTGCGGCTCTGCCTGATGATTCGATAATTGCCCGTAGCCGATTCCGGCCAGTACAGCATCACACTCCACTTCAGGATCATCGCTAACCAGCGTCGGCGAAGCCAGGGTAAGCAGCTGGCTGTCGGCAAAATACCAGGGCCATATCCGCCCCGTATTGCCATCCATCAATGCAGTTGTTGGCAATCCCAGTAAATCCTGCGGTGTGGTCGGTTTGCCTCTGGTGGCGACAAGTTCAGGAGTGGCAACGACAAAAAAAGAGACTTTTCCTACCGAGCGTGCCACAAAGCGGCTATCCCGCAGTGGGCCAATACGCACGCCGATATCTATTTTTTTATCGACGACATCGGCAACCAGATTGGTCACGCCCAGCTCCAGTTTGATTCCGGGATACTGGCGTACCAGCGGCAGCAATGATTTCAACAGATGGCGCCGCCCGATTGGGCTTGGTGCGGTGATGCGTACCAAACCTTCCAGGTTGGTATCAGAGAGAGGATCGGTGCGATGGAACAGGCTGTCGACTCCCGTTACCATCTCGCGGGCATGCTCTGCCAACTGTGTACCAAACTCGGTGATCTGGATGCCGCGTGTATTGCGATGAAAAAGAACCTCGCCCATCGCCTCTTCCAGCTCCTTGATTGCGCGAGTGATCGCCTGCGGCGATGTTCCGAGGTGGGCAGCAGCCTCCTTGAAGCTGCTTGCATCCGCTGCAGCGCAAAAAAGGCGAAGCATTTCCAGACGATTCAGCACGTCTTGTTTCCTTTAGTCTTTGGCACATCGGTAAGCGGCGCCCAACAGAATTCCAGATTTTGGAATTCTCAAATCTTAACATTTTCATTTATTGCCGGTTCGCGACTGCTGATACTAAGAGCGCTATTTTGGTAATCCGTGTTTCATCTCCCACTCCTTTTTGAAAAAATCATGGCGACTCTCAATATCAACGGCAAACAACATCAAATCGACCTGTCTGACGATACTCCATTGCTGTGGGCATTACGTGACCACCTGGGGATGACAGGAACCAAATTCGGTTGCGGCATGGCTTTGTGTGGCGCATGTACTGTGCATCTCGATGGCCAGCCCATACGATCTTGCATCACGCCGGTTACCGCTGCTGCCGGGAAACGGGTTACCACTATCGAGGCTATGGCAGAGGATAGCGTCGGCAAGGCTGTGCAGCAGGCGTGGACAGATCTCGGCGTACCGCAGTGCGGTTACTGCCAGTCGGGACAAATCATGTCCGCCACGGCGTTATTGAAAACCACGCCACATCCGACCGATGCAGAAATTGACTCGGCGATGAGCGGCAATATTTGCCGATGCGGCACCTACACGCGCATTCGTGCTGCGATCAAACAAGCCTCTGCGAAGAAGGGTTAAAAAATGAGCACCGTATTTCAACCTGAAGATAAAGACAGCAATCTCGTCGCCGATTTGTCATTGCCATCGATGACACGCCGCACCTGGCTCAAAGGCGCAGGCGCACTTACCGGGCTGGCGCTGACCGTTGGCGCGTCTGGCATCGTGCGTGCCGCCACCAGCGATGAAATCAAAAAATATGGCGGCGACGCCATGCCGGGCGGGCTGGTCGATGACACGCTGGCTTTTGTATCCATAGGTGCGGACGGCATCGTGACCATAGTCGCGCATCGTTCCGAAATGGGGCAAGGTGTACGTACCAGCTTGCCTATGGTAGTGGCCGATGAGCTGGAAGCGGACTGGAGCAAGGTACGTGTGGTTCAGGCGTTGGGGCTGCAGGAAAAGTACGGCAACCAGAATACCGATGGCTCGCGCAGCATGCGCCACTCGTTCGAGCCTATGCGTCGTGTCGGTGCCGCAGCGCGCCAGATGCTGGAGATGGCGGCGGCACAGCAATGGAATGTAAGGCCGGATGAAGTGCGGGCGAAAAATCACGAAGTAATACACGGCAAAACCGGACGCCGCCTCAGTTATGGCGCAGTTGCCGAAGCTGCGGCAAAAATCACGCCGCCTGCGGTCAAGGAACTGCGTCTGAAAAAGCCGGGCGAGTTCCGCTATATCGGCAAGGAAAGCACACGCGGGATCGACTTCCAGGATATCGTGACCGGCAATACCCAATACGGCATAGACACACGGCTACCCGGCATGCTGTATGCGGTCGTTGCACGCCCGATGGTGATGGGCGGGAAAGTGGGCAGCTTCGATGCATCTGCAGCGCTAAAAGTACCCGGTGTGATTCAGGTGCTTGAATTGAAAAGCAGTCCTGCACCTGCCGGCTTCCATCCGCTGGGCGGCATTGCCGTGATTGCGAAAAATACCTGGGCCGCAATCAAGGGGCGTGAAGCGCTCAAGATCACCTGGGACGATGGCAAGCACGCCAGCTACAACTCGGTTGAGTACAAAAAAACCTTGCAGGAAGCAGCGCGCAAACCGGCGAAGGCGGTGCGCAACAATGGCGACACGATGACAGTGCTGTCCAAGTCATCGCGGCGCATGGAAGCCGAATACTATTTGCCGCATATCGCGCATGCGACGATGGAGCCACCGGCAGCAACTGCGCAAATCGTCAATGGCAAATGCGAGGTATGGGCTTGCGTGCAGGCGCCACAATCGGCACGCGAAATCGTAGCAACGCATCTCAAGCTCAAACCTGAAGATGTCACCGTGCATGTAACACTTCTGGGTGGTGGTTTTGGCCGCAAGTCAAAACCCGATTTCGTGGCAGAGGCGGCGCTGCTTTCGCAAGCGATGAAAGGTGTGCCGGTCAAGGTGACGTGGACGCGTGAAGACGATATCCACAACGATTATTTCCATACCGTTTCTGTTGAACGGCTGGAAGTGGCACTCGACGCGGCCGGCAAACCTGCCGCGTGGCTGCATCGCACCGCTGCGCCCACCATCGCCTCGATATTCAGCGAAGGTGCCAAGGGTGAACAGCCGTTCGAACTCGGCATGTCTGCCGTCAACATCCCTTTTGCAATACCGAACTTTCGGGTCGAGGCACCTGAGGTGGAAGCACATACCCGTATAGGCTGGTTCCGCTCGGTATCGAACATTCCGCATGTCTTTGCAATCCAGTCTTTCGTGGCTGAATTGGCTGCGGCAGCCAAACGCGATCATCGCGACTACCTGCTGGACCTGATCGGACCTGCGCGCAAAATCAATCCCAAAGAAATGGCGGATGAGTGGAATTACGGCGAATCGCCCGAGCGTTATCCGCTCGATACCGGCCGTATGCGGAAAACCATTTCCCTTGCGACTGACAAGGCCGGCTGGGGACGCAAACTGCCGAAAGGGCATGGACTAGGATTAGCGGTCAGCTACAGCTTCGTCACCTACGTTGCCGTCGTTATCGAAGTGGTGGTTGCAGACAATGGCGACTTGTCCATCCCGCGAGTTGACATTGCCGTCGATTGCGGACCGCAGATCAATCCGGATCGCATCCGTTCGCAGCTTGAGGGTGCATGCATCATGGGGCTCAGTCTTGCCATGAGCGGTGAAATCACGTTCAAGGATGGCCGTGCCGAGCAAGGCAACTTCCACGAGTACGAAGTCATGCGCTCGGCGGAAGCACCGAGCAACATACGCATCCATTTTATTCATCATGATTTTGACGTGCCTTTGGGTGGCGTCGGTGAACCGGCTACGCCACCGATAGCTCCCGCCTTGTGCAACGCGATCTTTGCCGCAACCGGAAAACGCATCCGGGATCTGCCGGTTCGCAGCCAGTTGAAAGCATCTTGATCGGATAGCAGGGGCAATCATGGACAGCATCGATCTTGAAGTACTCAAAGTCGCCGACACCTGGATAGACGCGGGGCAAGCCTGCGAACTGGTCACGGTAGTCCAGACTTGGGGCTCCAGTCCACGTCCGGCAGGCGCGATGATGGTCATCCGCGATGATGGTCGCGTGATCGGTTCGGTTTCCGGCGGCTGCATCGAAGATGATCTGATAGCAGGTGTTCGCAATGCAGGGATTACGCGCACCATGCCTGAACTGGTGACTTACGGCATCAGCGCTGACGAGGCACATCGCTTCGGCCTGCCCTGCGGTGGCACCATCAAGCTGGCGATCGAACCGCTTTCGGGCAAGAGCGGTATCAAGCAATTGCTGATGCACGTCATGCGCTATGAACTGGTCAAGCGTCAGCTTGATCTGGTCAGCGGTGAGGTGCGACTCAGTCCGGCGACTGCAGATGCTGCACTTGATCTGACACTCGGAGTGTTGAGCACGATACATGGCCCGCGCTGGCGCCTGCTCATCATCGGTGCCGGACAGCTGTCGCAATTTCTTGCGCAGATCGCCACTGGTCTGGATTACCACGTAGTCGTGTGCGATCCGCGCGAAGAATACCGGCTGGCGTGGCAAGTGAATGGCGTCGAGGTTATCCACGCGATGCCGGACGATCTTGTCATTGACATGAAAATGGATAGTCGCACTGCAGTAGTCGCGCTTACACACGACCCCAAGCTGGACGATCTGGCATTAATGGAGGCATTGAAGTCCGATGCGTTCTACGTCGGCGCCATCGGTTCGCGCATCAACAATGCGCGCCGCCGCGAACGACTGAAAGAATTCGACCTCAGCGATGAACAATTGCAGCGTCTGCATGGCCCGATCGGCCTCTACATCGGCAGCAAGACCCCGGCCGAAATCGCGATTTCCATCCTGGCTGAACTGACAGCAATACGCAACGGCGTAGCGCTGCCGGATACGATGAGCGTCGCCTCCGTGAAGGATGCAATCGACATGCCGTTTTGAGCGCGGAATATGAAGGTTGAAAATGCTTGACCCTCCTACGATGGGAAGGCCTACAGTGTAGTTTCCCATTCAAGAAGGAGTCACATCATGTATGAATTGCAGGTTGAAAAAATGAGTTGCGGCCATTGCGTCAATGCAGTGACTAAATCGGTGCAGGCCGTGGATGCGCAGGCGCAGGTGGAAGTCGATCTGGCACAGCGCAAGGTGCGCGTGCAGTCGGGCGCGGAACTGGCGAAGATCGCTGCAGCGATAGGTGATGCCGGTTATCCGGTTGTTAGCAGCACTGCCATGTAGTTGTTGGGTATGAGAGCGGCAAAGAAAAGCGGGCTGGGAAGCTCGCTTTTCTTTGCCGCTCTCATTTCTTTGCCTGCCGCACATGCGTGTATCCTGATGTCAAAACGGCAGGGCGATCAGTATTCAGGAATGACAGGCGTGTGTGTCATCGTCATCCTGCTGCGCCAGGCCCTGCAGGATGGGGCAATCCGGTCGTCCATCACCGCTGCAGGTTTGCGCCAGATGTTGCAGCGTATCGCGCATCTCGCTTAATTCGGCGATGCGTTTTTCCAGATCGGCGACATGTATCAGTGCAATCGCCTTCACGTCTGCGCTGGCGCGCTGCGTATCATTCCACAGCGATAGCAAATCCCTGATCTGATCCAGTGAAAACCCGAGCGAACGTGCGCGCTTGATGAAGCGCAATGCGTGCAGGTCCTTGTTGTTATAGGTGCGATAACCGGCATTGCTGCGTGCGCCCGGTTCGACCAGATGTATGCTTTCGTAGTGGCGGATCATCTTGGCGGATATGCCGGATGCCTTTGCTGCTTCTCCGATATTCATGACTTTCCTTTCGATTCAAACCGTATGCGTTGACTGTGCCTTGTGCTGCTCGGCTGTTGCCGGCTGCCAGCGTCGCAGCAGCAAGGCATTGCTGATCACGCTGACTGAGCTGAAGGCCATTGCCGCACCGGCAAACATGGGATTCAGCAAGCCGAACGCTGCCAGCGGAATGCCGACCAGATTGTAGATAAATGCCCAGAACAGGTTTTGCCGGATCTTGCTGTAGGTGCGACGCGAGATATCGATGGCGTCGGCCACCAGCGCCGGATCGCCGCGCATCAGGGTAATGCCTGCGGCATGCATCGCCACATCGGTGCCGGTTGCCATCGCGATGCCGACATCGGCGGCAGCCAGTGCCGGCGCATCGTTGATGCCGTCGCCTACCATCGCGACGATCTGGCCTTCGCCCTGCAGCGCGGTGATCTTTGCGCTCTTGTCGCCAGGCAGCACCTGTGCCAGCACGCGGTCTATGGCCAGCTGTTTGCCGACCGCATTGGCGTTGCCCTGATTGTCGCCGGTGAGCAGGATGGTTTGAATACCCAGGGCATGCAGGCGTTCCACTGCCTGCGGCGCACTGTCCTTGATCGTATCGCGAAAGGCTATCAGGCCGAGCAGGCCTGCTTGCGTGCCGGTTTCTGCCAGCCATGACACGGTGTGGCCGCTTTCTTCGAGTTGCTGTGCGCGTTGCGCAAACTGCGCCATGTCCATGCCGAGCTCGCCCATCAGGCGTGCATTGCCTAGCTGGAGCGTGCGGCCTTCCACCGTCGCCATCATGCCGCGGCCGGGCAAAGCCTGGACTGCGGTCGTCGCCAGTAGTGGAAGATGTCGTGCTGCCGCCTGTTCGACCACGGCACGTCCGAGCGGATGTTCGCTGCCACGCTGGATGGCGGCAGCCAGTTGCAGCAGTCTGTCCTCGGCTATGTCATTCGTCAGAAAATCGCTGACCTGTGGTTTGCCTTGCGTCAGCGTGCCGGTCTTGTCGAATACGACAGTAGTGATGCGATGCGCGATTTCCAGTGCTTCCGCGTCCTTGATCAGGATGCCGTATTTTGCGGCGACGCCGGTGCCGGCCATGATGGCAGTCGGGGTGGCCAATCCCAGTGCGCACGGGCAGGCGATGACCAGCACGGTGACTGCATTGATGATGGCGATTTCCATGCTGCTGCCGGCCAGCCACCAGCCTATGAAGGTGATCAGGGCAATGAGCAACACCACCGGTACGAAGATCGCGCTGACCTTGTCCACCAGACGCTGGATAGGCGCTTTTTCCGATTGCGCGTTTTCCACCATGCGGATGATGCGCGACAAGGTGGTCTCTGCGCCGATGGCATCGGTGCGTACCAGCAGCATGCCGTCGGCATTGATGGCTGCTCCTGTCACTTTATCGCCGACCTGTTTGAATACCGGCAGGCTTTCTCCGGTGATCAGCGATTCATCAACCTGGCTGCTGCCTTCGAGTACGGTGCCGTCGACTGCGATCCGTTCGCCGGGACGCACGACGACGATGTCGCCGACCCGCACCGCATCGATGGCGACATCGATATCGATGCCGTCGCGTCGTACGCGGGCTGATTCGGGACGCAGTTTTTGCAGCGCACGTATGGCCGATGCAGTTTGCTTCTTGGCGCGTGCTTCCAGCCACTTGCCGAGCAGGATCAGCGTGATCACCACGACCGCGGCTTCAAAGTACAGATGCGGCATTTGATCCGGCATCGCCGTCAGCAATAGATAGATGCTCAAGCCATAGGCAGCGCTGGTGCCCAGCGCAACCAGTAAATCCATATTGCCGGTACCGGCCTTGACTGCGTGCCAGCCGGCCTTGTAAAAACGTGCGCCCAGCCAGAATTGCACCGGTGTGGCCAGTGCCCATTGCAGCCAGCCCGGCAGCATGAAGTGCACGCCGAACGGTTCCAGCAGCATGGGCAAGACCAGGGGAATGGCCAGTAGCGCAGACAACACAACCGGCAGCCAGTCTCTTGATGTCGCTGTGCTGCTGGAAGAAGCTGAGGCCGAGGCATTGCGCGGCAAGGCGGCGCCGTAACCGGCGGCATCGACTGCGGCAATCAGGGCAGATGCCGTGGTTCCACCGCTCACTTTGACACGTGCCTTGTCGGTGGCGAGATTGATGCTGGCGTCAAGTACACCATCGACTTTGCGCAAGGCTTTTTCGACGCGACCGGAGCAGGATGCGCAGGTCATGCCGGTGATATCCAGCTCGATCTCCTGCTGCGGCACGCTGTAACCGGCTTTTTCGATTGCCTGTTGAACCGTTGCCGCATCGATAGCGGCCGCATGATCGATCTCAACTGCGACGCTATCGGTAGCCAGATTCACACTGGTTTTTGTCACGCCGGGAATCGCGTTGATGGCTTTTTCCACCCGGCCAGCGCAGGATGCACAGGTCATGCCGGCTACGCCGAGCGTGATGCGATGAGTACTGTCGGATACGGCTGGGCTGCTCATGATGGAGCTCACTGGAAGTGGAAGATGGGATGAGTATTGACCTTACCATGATGGGAAGGTCAAGCCCATTTTTCAAGTGCCAAGGACAGTCCGGTAACTGCATTTCAATACAGGAAAGTGGTCGTGCTCCTGAAGCAACTTACTGGCGTGCATTGTTATCAGGAAGTTGTATCAGGTGCAATCTTAATCCCAGCCGCGATAGCGCGGGTCAGTCGAGACATAAGCCACTATGCGCCGATTCAGTATGCCGGGCGGCGCGACTAGTTGAAGATCAAATGAGGTAACTGTGGAGCCGACGTAAAAATCCCAGGCGAAGGCTTTGTCGCCGACGATGAAGTTGATGACTTCGCCACCTTCCACATTGACCCATTTGGTTTGCGACGTGATGACGATGGTACGTGTAGCGGCAACCGACGGAGCCGGATTGCCCAGCAGATCTATACGCGTCGATTCGGAAAATACCGGCATGCTGAACGCCATGAGGGCGGTAAAAACAAGAACGAATGATCTGGGCAGCATGGTGAACTCCATATCGTGAGGCAAGGGCGCTATTGTTTAGGAGCGCGAAAGCATCATACCGGTTCCGTGCCTAATCAGCTGGCGGTGTTAATGTCTACGCGGATGGGCCGGCTGTGGTGAGGCTGTATTTATCGCTGCTCGGTAGCGGCAAGCGCATCATCGCTTATAGTTTTCTGCATGTGCAAGGTACAAAAGTATCATTTACATTCGCCGGTGAGCTCACTACCATCGCGTAATGACATGGCCGCGCATGCTTGCGTAGTCTTCGCTTCTTCAGTTTTCTTAAAGGCAAAACATGTTCGGTTTCAAACGGGGAAAATTATCTGCGCTGGCGCTGACGGGTGCGCTCGCATGGTCGGGAAGTCTGGTGTCGCATGTTGCGTTCGCCGCCGATCTTAAAATCGGCTTGTCGGCGGATGTTTCCTCGCTCGATCCGCATTATCTGAACATTGCGCCCAACGTTGCCTTCTCTTCGCATATCTTCGATGCGCTGGTGAATGTGGATGCGAACGGTAAACTGGTGCCGGGGCTGGCGACGTCATGGCGTGCAGTCGATGCGACGACGTGGGAATTCAGGTTGCGACGTGATGTGAAGTTTCACGATGGCTCGGACTTTACTGCCGACGACGTGATTTTCTCGCTGGAGCGGCCGGCAAAACTGACCAATAGTCCCGGCCCGTTCACTGCTTACACCAAGCAGATTGTTGCAAAAAAAATCGTCGACCCGTATACGGTACGTTTGACCACGGCTGCACCTTACGGCCCGCTGTCGCTGGATGTCAGCGCAGTGTTCATCGTTTCAAGGAAGGCAGCGCAAAAAGCGACGACCGACGATTTCAACAGTGGCAAGGCATTGATCGGCACCGGCCCGTATAAATTCATCAGCTTCAAGCGCGGCGACCGCATAGAAGTGGCACGCAACGATAATTACTGGGGAGGGAAATCGGATTGGGATAAGGTTACCTTTCGCATCATCACCAATTCGGCGCCTCGTCTGGCAGCCTTGCTGTCCGGCGATGTCGATGCAATTGAAGGCGTGCCGACTGCCGATCTGTCGCGTTTGAAGAACAATGCCAAATTCAACTTCGCGCAAAAGATATCCTGGCGCACGATTTTCTGGGAGCTCGATCAATCTGCTGGTGCTTCGCGTTATGTGACCGATAAATCCGGCAAGTCCTTGCCGAAAAATCCACTCAGCGATGTGCGCGTGCGCCAGGCTATCTCGAAGTCTATCAATCGTCAGGCCTTGGTCGAGCGCACGATGGAAGGTTTGGCGGTACCGGCATCGAATATTGTTTCGCCGGGTGTATTCGGCTATAACGACGCGCTCAAGGTAGAAGCCTATGATCCGGAAGGGGCGAAGAAACTGCTGGCGCAAGCCGGTTATCCCAACGGCTTTGCATTGACGATACACGGCCCGAGCGATCGCTATATCAATGACGAGCAGGTGGTGCAGACGGTGGCGCAATTCCTGAATCGCATCGGCATCCAGACGAAAGTGGAAACCCTGCCGTTGTCGGTGTATTTCGCCAAGGCGCGCGCCGGCGAATTCAGTGTGTCCTTGTTGGGTTGGGGCACATTGGCTGGCGATTTTGGTTTGCGTACTTTGGTCGGCACACCGAATGCGGAAACCGGCTGGGGTTCGTGGAACTGGGGCAAATACGCTAATCCGGCCGTGGATAAATTGATCGCCTCATCGCTGGGCTCGGTCGATCAGAGCAAGCGCGAAGCATTTGCGAAAGAAGCCGCCGCACTGGCCTTGAAAGATTATGCGGTCGTGCCCTTGCATCATCAGTATGCGACTTGGGCGCTGCGCAAGGGCTTGAAGTACACTGCGCGTACCGATGAATTCACCTTCGCACATCAGTTCCATCCTGAATAAATTTCGCGCATTGCGTGTGTGCACCGACTCGCGCGCACCTGCCTCTGCAGGTGCTTGCTGATCATGCTCGACTTTATCCTGCGCCGCCTTGGACAAAGTATCATCGTGCTGGCAGTGATGTCGCTGCTGGTTTTCGTCGGCGTATATGCGATCGGCAATCCGATCGACATGCTGATCAGTCCCGATGCCGACCAGCTTGAGCGTGTCCGCATCATCGCTGCCTTCGGACTCGACAAACCGCTGTGGCAGCAATACTTCATCTTCATCCAGCAGGCGTTGAGCGGCGATCTGGGCCGCTCGTTTTCATTCGGCACGCCGGCGCTGGCGCTGATACTTGAACGCCTGCCGGCGACACTGGAACTGGCGATAGGCGCGATCCTCATTGCCATTGTGTTCGGTATCCCGCTTGGTCTGTGGGCCGGCCTGCGTCCCCGCAGTTGGGCAGGGAAAAGCATCATGGCGATTTCCATCCTTGGTTTTTCGCTGCCGACTTTCTGGGTCGGCCTGATGCTGATCATGGTATTTGCGGTGCAACTCGGCTGGCTGCCGTCAGGCGGACGCGGCGAAACCACGCTGTTGTTCGGCGTGCCGGTCAGCTTCCTGACGCTGGATGGGTTAAGGCATCTGCTGCTGCCGGCCTTCAATCTGGCACTGTTCAATATCGCACTGGTGATACGTCTGACACGCGCCGGTGCGCAGGAAGCGCTACTGCAGGATTACATCAGGTTTGCGCGAGCCAAGGGTTTGCGCAACAGCCGCATCATAGGCGTGCATGTGCTGAAAAATATTTTGATTCCCATCGTCACCGTGATCGCGCTGCAGTTCGGCTCCATCATCGCGTTTGCCATCGTGACCGAATCGGTGTTTGCATGGCCGGGCATGGGCAAGCTGATCATCGATTCGATACGCGTGCTGGACAGGCCGGTGATTGTTGCCTATCTGATGCTGGTGGTCGCGCTGTTCATTCTGATCAACCTGATCGTCGATGTCGCGTATTCGCTGCTGGACCCGCGCGTACGCCTGACGGATGCAAGGAACTGATGATGGGTGCCGTCATTCAATCCGTCGCGATAGAAACACCGTTCCAGCGTTTTGCACGCAACTTTTTCGCCAGTAAAATCGCGGCAAGTGGATGCGTACTCTTGCTGCTGATCGTGCTGGCGGCAATTTTTGCGCCCGTTATCGCGCCGCAAAATCCGTACGACCTGACACAGATAGACATCATGGATTCGCGTCTGGCACCCGGTGCGCAGAATCTTGATGGCAGCTTTACCTATCTGCTTGGCACCGATGAACAGGGGCGCGACATGCTGTCGGCGATTCTGTATGGCGTACGGATTTCCATCATCGTCGGCGTCGCGAGTACCGCGATCGCCTTGCTGATCGGTCTGACGCTGGGTTTGTGTGCCGGCTACTTTGGGGGGCGCACGGAAAGTTTCATCATGCGTGTGGCAGATATCCAGCTGTCCTTTCCGCCGATACTGGTGGCGCTGATCCTGCTGGCGTTGATGGGGCCGGGCATAGACAAGATCGTGATTGCACTGATTGCCGTGCAATGGGCATATTACGCACGCACTGCGCGCAGTGCTGCATTGGTCGAGCGAAAGAAGGAATACATGGAAGCTGCGCGCGGTCTCGGCCTGTCGCCGCTACGCATCGTGTTCCGCCACCTGCTGCCCAACTGTCTGCCGCCGCTGATCGTGATCGCCGCGCTGCAAGTTGCCTCGGCGATTTCGCTGGAAGCCACGCTGTCTTTTCTCGGTCTCGGTTTGCCGGTGACGGAACCCTCGCTGGGCTTGCTGATCGCCAACGGTTTCGATTACATGATGTCCGGTAAATACTGGATCAGCGTGTTTCCCGGTATTGCCCTGTTGCTGACGGTGGTTTCCATCAACCTGGTGGCCGATCAATTGCGCGACGTGCTCAATCCACGTTTGCAGACACAATGACGAACCTTCCTGCACTGACGGTACAAAACCTGCAGATGCATTTCACTGCGCGCGAAGGCGTGGTGAAAGCGGTGGAAGATGTGTCGTTTTCGGTCGCACCCGGACAGATACTCGGGCTGGTCGGCGAATCCGGTTCTGGCAAATCGATGACGGCGTATTCGATCATGGGTTTGATGGATGAAGGCGGAAACAATTCGGGAAAAATCGTAGCCGGGAAAATCCTACTGAAGGATCAAGACCTGCGGGGTCTGTCACCGGAAGCAATGCGCCGCATACGCGGTAATCGTATTGCGATGATTTTCCAGGATCCGATGATGACGCTTAATCCGGTGTTGCGCATCGACACGCAAATGATGGAAGCGGTGCTGGCACATCAGGATGTCAGCAAGGCGACGGCACGCGCGATGGCGCGTGATGCGCTGCTGCGCGTCGGGATTGCCTCGCCGGATGAACGCTTGCTCGCTTATCCGCACCAGTTTTCCGGCGGCATGCGGCAGCGCGTGGCGATCGCGATTGCCTTGCTGAACAAGCCGGACCTGATCATTTGCGATGAACCGACGACTGCGCTCGATGTCACGATACAAGGTCAGATTCTGTATGAAATGCAAAAGTTGTGTCGCGAATCCGGTACAGCGCTGATCTGGATTACGCACGATCTTTCGGTGATTGCCGGGCTGGCCGATGCAGTGTGCGTGATGTATGCCGGCAAGATCGTCGAAAGCGGCAGCGTGCAAGAGGTGCTGGAACAGCCGCAACATCCTTATACGCATGGCCTGATCGCGTCGTCGCCTTCGCGCAATCTGCCGGGTCGGCCTTTGCGACAGATTCCCGGCATGACGCCTTCGTTATTGAATCTGCCATCCGGCTGCGCCTTTCGCACGCGTTGCGAGCGTGCGACTGCCGTCTGCGAAAACACACCGTCTTTATCCATCAATGGCGAACGTACCTTGCGTTGTTTCCATCCTATCAGTGCAGCGATGGGGCTTACTCATGAGTGAACAAATGCAGCCGCTGCTGGCGTTGTGCGATGTCAGCAAGCGTTTTTCCAAACCTCTGGATGTGGCGGCCCGGATGGCGAATCTGTTCGGTGCCAGGAAATCCGCTGAAGTCGTGCACGCAGTCGATAACGTTACGTTGGCGATACATGCAGGAGAGGTGGTCGGCCTGGTCGGCGAATCCGGCTGCGGAAAATCAACATTGGGCCGCATGACCGTCGGCTTGCATGCGCTGTCGTCCGGCACGCGTTTGTGGAAAGGTGCAGACCTCGCAGCCTCCGGCGCGACAGACAGGCGGCAGCAGCAACTCGGCATGCAAATGATTTTTCAGGATCCGTATGCATCGCTGAATCCGCGCATGCGGATACAGGATGTGATTGGTGAAGCGCCGGTGGCGCACTGTATGATTCCAGCCTCTGAGCAAACCGGATATGTCGCCCGGCTGTTGCAGACGGTAGGGCTGGATCCGGCATTGGCACGCCGCTTTCCACACCAGTTTTCCGGCGGCCAGCGTGCGCGTATCGGCATTGCACGCGCGCTGGCCGTCAAGCCGGAGCTGCTGGTCTGCGATGAAGCGGTGGCGGCACTCGATGTATCGATACAGGCACAGGTGCTGAATCTGTTTATCAGGCTGCGCGATGAACTGAACCTGACCTATCTGTTCATCAGTCACGATCTCGGAGTGGTGCGTCATGTATCGGATCGTGTGCTCATCATGTATCTGGGGCGCATCGTCGAATCCTCGCCGACGGCAGAATTATTTGCGCGACCGAATCATCCCTACACCGTTGCCTTGCTGTCGTCGGCACCGAAGCTGGAAGTGAAGAAGCTAGACTTCTATGCGGTCAAGGGAGAGATTCCATCGCCGCTGCATCCGCCATCCGGTTGCCATTTCCATCCGCGCTGTCCGCATGCGATGTCGCGTTGCAGCGTCGAGCAACCCTTGCTGAAGGAAGTTGCGCCGCAGCATTTTTCCGCCTGTCATTTGAACGACGCAGTGTAGCGACGCTACGCTAGATAGTCGTTGTGTCCTTATTGATATGGCGGCGCATCAGCATTTCCAGCGGCCCTTGCGTATATCGCGCCAGCCACCAGCGGCTGAACGCCAGTTGCAGCAGCATGATTGCAAATGCGATACCCAGCCATCCGGCAGGCGGCCATGTGGCGCCCAGGCCGAGACCGAAACCCTGTATCAGCAATGCGCATAGCAGCGACTGCATCAGATACAGCGTCAAGGCCATTTTCCCTGCCGGCGCGAAACAGTATTCCAGCCAGCGCCCGGTGTTTTGGCCGGCCAGCATGACCGTCGCAACATAGGCTGCGGCCAGGCAGGAGCCGCCTAGCGGCAGCCATGCGTAGAGCAGAAAGGCGTAAGCCGAAGGATGTAGCGGATCGATGGTTTCCGCCAATACCATTGTGGCCCATGCCAGATTAAAGGGAATGCCGATCGCAAAGCCCGTCCATTGCACCCGTCGCCAAAAAATCCGGTGCCGCCACGCTTGCGTCAGCCAGCCGCGCCGCACCGCCATCGCGCCGAGCAAAAACAGCACAGCGATGTGCGGCAGAATAAACAGCGATTGCGTGGTCACCGACAGGTAATCGCCTATGCGCTGGACGGCTATGCTGAGCAGATTTCCTTGCGTATAAATGAGACGCCCGGCTTCGACGGCTGCTACAGTATTTTTCGCTTGCTCATACAGGCCGCCAGCCTTGATCATTTGCACACTCAATATGAAATTTGTCAGCAGCAACACAATAAAGACAATGCTCCAGACGCGCAGATTGCTGCGCACTTTTTGCAGGCGCGCAGCGGTCAGACCCGAGAGTACCCAGAAGCCGGCGATTGCATACACAGTGAGGATGTCGCCGAACCAGATCAGCGTGCCGTGCACGACGCCGCAAGCCAGCAACCATTTCAGGCGACGCCGGTACAAGCGTTCGGCATCGCTCCAGCGGCCCAGCTTGCGTTTGAGCGAGCGCGTCAGCAGCACGAAACCCGCGCCGAACAGGAAGGCAAATATCGGATAGAACTTCTGTTCGGCGAAGAAGGCGACAAAGGCCACCGACAATACATCGAAGATAGAAGCAGTGACCGGCAGTACGCCGTAGCGCAAACTTTCGAAGCCCCAGATGAACGACCATACGTTCACCAGCAGAATGCCGAACACGGCAATGCCGCGCAGTGCATCGATGCGGACTGAACGTGAAGCTTGCGGGAAATTTTGCATGTCGCTCATCGTTACCTGTATGAATGCGGCACCGGCGAGTTTCTTGCCGGGAAATAAAAACAGACCGCATTGCCTTGCGGTCTGTTGAAGGAGGCGGCAGTTTTATTCCGTGCTGGAAGCGTGCTGTGCCGGCGAGTTTTCTGCCGCCATACGCGCCAGACGCCTTTGCGAAAACACCCAGGTAAATTCAGCGCCCAACAGAAAAATCTGCGCCGAATAATAAATCCATGCCAATAGAATAACCAGTGAACCGGCCGCACCGAAACCGGATGCCATATCGGTTTTGCCCAGATACAGGCCGATCAGGAATTTTCCCATCGTGAACAGCAAGGCAGTCACCACCGCGCCGACCCAGACATCGCGCCACGGTATGATCGCGCGCGGCATGAATTTGTAAATCAGCGCGAACAAGGAGGTAATGACGCCAAACGATACGGCCAGATTCAGTATCTGCAGCACGATGTTCCAGGTGCCCAGTACGTCGCCCCACCATTTGCCGAGCGCGGCCAGTGCGGCGCTCAGGATCAGCGACACCAGCAGCATGAAGCCCAACCCCATGATCATGCCAAAGGACAGCAGGCGTTTGCGCAGCATTTTCCAGATGCCGCCCTTGGTTTCAGCCGGTACTTTCCATATGCGGTCCAGTGCGCTTTGCAATTCGCCAAACACCGCAGTCGCACCTATCATCAGCGTCAGGATGCCGAGCGTGGCGGCGATGATGCCCTGGCCAGGCTTGCTGACGGATTTCAGCAAGCCTTCCACTGCCGCGGCGCCAGTGTCGCCAACCATGTCGCGCAATTGCAGGATGATTTCGCCTTGCGCCGTGGTTTGTCCAAAGAAGAAACCGGCAATCGCAATCACGATAATCAACATAGGTGCCAGCGAGAAAATCGTGTAGTAGGCCAGCGCGGCACCCATGCTGGGGGCGAAATCGTTGACCCATGCCTGCACGGCTTCCCTGGTCAGAGACCATGCCTGTTGTAGGTAGTTTTCTTTCATTGCGATTTGCTTTCTGTCTGATGGACTGCAGCGCGAATGATGCGGCATCTGTGCAGATTGTACCGATAGTGCGTGCGTTTTCAATGATTGCCGGGTCGATGCTGCACGGCCTGCTATGCTGGCGGCACGTTTGCGTTTTATGTAGAAGCCCATGTCGCGTCGCCATCATCACCATGTCTACGTCGTCGAGTTGTCATCCGATGTACTGTACGAACTGCGTTTCAGGAAAGCCAATCCCGATTACATTCCCGGCAAGCCGTGCGTGTACGTCGGCATGACCGGACTCGATCCGGATCTGCGTTTCGACAAGCACAAGGCTGGTATCCAGAGCAATAAGTATGTGGAGAAATTCGGCCTGCACCTGCTGCCGAAGTTGTATGCAGTGTACAACCCGATGCCCTATCAGGCAGCCTGCGAGATGGAAGTCGAGCTCGGCATAGGCTTGCGTGAAGCGGGATATGGGGTGTGGCAGGCTTGAGTGCGCATTGAGCGATGTTGTCCAGGGCGTCGGAGGATTAAAATACCTCTCTTTCTTGTGGCGGCAACGTGTTTATGCGAGCCGGCATTCGGTGGCATGCAATGTGCATTCAGGAAATTTCGCCGGAATATGCAGAAGCACGTTCGATAGCGGAACTTTATTAACAATATGCAATCCCATTGGCTAGCCAGGCGCATCCAATAGAACCAGAAAGACGTTTCGCGTCGGGATGACGCTATTCCCCGAAAAATCATGTTCACCCCGGATGGCATTGTGACGCCGGTCATTTCAGCAACCGTTTTCGTCTCTCCGGCGAAATCGGTTCGGTATTTGTAGCTGTCAGGTTTGTATAGGTTGGAAAATATGTTGCAAAATTTTTTTATATTCACACGGGCCCGGTCGGGTATTTTGTTGCTGGCCCTTTCTTTCATTCACTGTGCGCCTGCGCTGGCCTTCGATTTCAACGATGTCGCAAAGAAGGCCAAACAACTTGCGGCAAGCTCTTACAAGGAGCCGCAAAAGAATATCTCCAAAGGCCTGGAGAAGCTGGACTACGATCAATATCGCGACATCCGTTATAAGCAGGATAGCGCTTACTGGCGTAGCGCAAAATTACCGTTCGAGCTGACTTTCTTTCACCAGGGACGGCAATTTGAAAGCGCAGTCAAGATCAACGAAATTACCGGTAAGCGTGCGCGCCCGATTCCTTTCGATGCGCGCGCTTTCGATTACGGTGCAAATAAACTAAGCGCGCAGGATTTGAAGCACGCGGGTTTTGCCGGTTTCCGCGTGCATTACGCGCTCAACAAGCCGAACTACAAGGATGAGCTGGTGGTTTTTCTCGGCGCCAGTTATCTGCGCGCAGTGGGCAAGGAGCAGATCTACGGCTTATCTGCGCGCGGATTGGCGGTTGATACGGCACTGAGTTCGGGTGAGGAGTTTCCTCGTTTTGTGGAATTCTGGATTGTGCGACCTGCAGCCAACAGCAAACAACTGACGATTTATGCCCTGCTGGATTCTCCCCGTGTCTCCGGCGCTTATCGTTTTATCGTCAAGCCCGGCGAGCAAACGATTACCGAAGTCAAATCGCAGCTGTACCTGCGTGAGAACGTCACCAAGCTCGGCATCGCGCCTTTGACCAGCATGTATTTCTTCGGTGAAAACCAGCGTGCGGCAGTGGAAGATTATCGCCCTGAAGTACACGACTCCGACGGCTTGTCGATTCAATCCGGTACCGGCGAATGGATCTGGCGGCCGCTGGTCAATCCCAAACGTTTGCTGGTGACGTCCTATGCCTTGAGTAATCCGAGTGGATTCGGTTTGATGCAACGCGATGAAAAACAGGCCAACTATGAAGACCTGGAGGCGCGTTACGAAGCGCGTCCAAGCGTCTGGGTGGAGCCGGTGGGAAAATGGGGAGCCGGCCGCGTGGAGCTGGTGCAGATACCGACACCCAACGAATTCAATGACAACATCGTTTCCTACTGGGTGCCGGACCAGTTGCCCAAACCGGGCGTGCCTATCAATTTCGATTATCAATTGTCATGGCTCAAGGGCGCACAAAAAGTGCCGCCCCTGTCATGGGTGACGCAGACCAGGCGCGGGCATGGTTATCTGCGCAAGCCGGATGACAGCATTGCCCTGTTCGTCGATTTTGAAGGGCCCATATTCAAGAAGCTGCCGAAGGACACAAAGATTGGCGTGCGCGTTTCGGCCGATAGCAACGGTGAAATTCTGGAGTCGCATGTAGTACAAAATCCGGCTACCGGCGGCTGGCGCGCAGCGTTGCGGATCAGGCGCGTGGATGACAAGAAGCCGGTTGAATTGCGCGGCTTTCTGCAAACCGTCAACACAACTCTATCGGAAACGTGGAGTTACATCTTGCCGGCAGATTGATGGACGCACCGTTTATTCCGCCGCCGTGCCGGCATTATCTGGATCGCCTGTCGCTGCCGTTTGCAGTACGTGAGGGCATAGAAGCGCAACTGGCCGAGAAAGCATCGATGTCGGCGCGTGATGCAATGACGCGCTTGCATCACATCCTGGCGCAAAAAAATGCTGATGCCGACAATCCGGCTTATGGTTCGGTCGCGGCTCGTGCGCAGCTGGCGCTGGGGCAGACGGTGGTGTGGAGCGGCCCTGACGATCTACCCGGCGATCATCCGGATGGGGGAAAAGGTCCGACGCAATTGTGCGTGGCACCGACTATCAATCGTGCGTCCATGGTGCCGCGTCCGTGGGGCGCGCTGAATCCGGTCACACGCTGGTTCCAGGCGCTGTTCGGACGTGCGCAAGCCGGGGATGCTGTTATCGAGCAGCCGGCAGAAGACAATCCGGCACGCGGCGGCATGCGGCGTCTGGTGTTGCTGTTTCTGATGCTGGGGCAAACTGCGCTGGCTACTTATTACATGAGCCGCGTGCTGCCCTACCAGGGCAAGGAATGGCTGGAGATTGCGCTGCTCGGCCTGTTTGCCTTGCTGTTCTGCTGGGTCTCGGCCGGTTTCTGGACGGCGATGACCGGCTTCATCCTGCTGGCGCGCGGCAAGGATCCTTTCCTCATTTCAAAAGCTGCCGTCGCCGGCGGTGAGATCGCAGCCAATGCCAGAACCGCCATCGTGATGCCCATCTGCAATGAAGATGTGACGCGCGTGTTTGCCGGCTTGCGTGCGACGTATGAGTCGCTTGCAAAGACAGGGCAGCTTGATCGCTTCGATTTCTTTGTGTTGAGCGATAGCGGCAACAGCGATATCTGCGCCGCAGAAGTGGCGGCGTGGGCAGCACTTTGCAAGGCAGTCGATGGCTTCGGCCGCATCTTCTATCGCCGCCGGCAACGTCGCGTACGGCGCAAGAGCGGCAACATCGATGATTTCTGCCGTCGCTGGGGTAACAACTATCGCTACATGATCGTGCTGGATGCCGATAGCGTGATGAGCGGTGCCTGCCTGAGCAAACTGGTGCAGTCGATGGAGGCCAATCCGGACGCCGGCATTATTCAAACTGCACCGCGCGCGGCTGGCCGCGATACCCTGTATGCGCGCATACAGCAATTTTCCACTCGTGTGTATGGCCCTTTATTTACCGCCGGCCTGCATTACTGGCAGCTCGGCGAATCGCATTATTGGGGACATAACGCGATCATCCGTCTGAAGCCCTTCATCGAACATTGTGCACTCGCGCTGCTACCGGGCAAGGGGCCGTTTGCCGGCGAAATTCTTTCTCACGATTTCATCGAAGCGGCCTTGATGCGGCGCGCCGGCTGGAAAGTCTGGATTGCCTATGATCTGGACGGCAGTTACGAAGAGATGCCGCCGAATCTGCTGGATGAATTGAAACGCGATCGGCGCTGGTGCCAGGGCAATCTGATGAACTTCCGTCTGTTCCTGTCGCGTGGCATGCATTCGGTTCATCGCGCAGTATTCGTGACCGGCGTGATGGCTTACCTGTCGGCACCGTTGTGGTTCCTGTTCCTGATACTGTCGACCGGCCTGCTGGCACAACATACGTTGACCGATCCGACGTATTTCACCGAGCCGTGGCAGTTGTTTCCGAACTGGCCGCAATGGCATCCGGAAAAAGCATTGGCGCTCTTCAGTGCCACTGCGACACTGTTGTTCCTGCCGAAAATACTGAGTGCCGTTTTGATTTGCATCCAGGGTGCAACACAGTTCGGCGGCCGTATGCGTTTGCTGTTCAGCGTCCTGATCGAAATGTTTTTCTCCATGCTGCTGGCGCCAGTACGCATGCTGTTTCACACGCACTTCGTGATTGCTGCTTTCATGGGCTGGGCCTTGCGCTGGAAATCGCCGCCGCGCGAAGATGCGGAAACCAGTCCGGGCGAAGCATTTCGCCATCACGGTTTGCATACCTTGCTGGGCCTGGCCTGGGGTGGAGCGGTGTTCTGGCTGAATCCGACTTTCCTGCCCTGGTTATTGCCTATCGTCGGTTCGCTGGCGGTCGCAATTCCAATTTCGATTTATTCGAGCAAGGTGTCTAACGGTTTGCGCTTCCGCAAGAAGAAATTGTTTTTGATTCCGGAAGAAGCAGAACCACCGGTTGAATTGCTGGCAACAGTCGCACATGTGAAGGTTGCGCCGCCACTGCCCGATTTCATTGCTGCGGTAGTCGAGCCGCGTTTCAACGGCGTAGTGTGCGCTAGCGGCAAGTTGCATCTGCGGCGTTCGCCTGCGGCACAAAAAATCAGCACAGAGTGGGTACAGACGGCCTTGTTGAGTGGACCATCTGCGCTGGCGGATGCGCAAAAGAATATTCTATTGAGTGATCCACTCCATCTGTCGCAGCTGCATCTGGCCGTGTGGACTTCAGGGCATGCGCATCCGGACTGGCTGGCGAGATTGATGCCATCGCTACACGCGGCGGTGGATAAAGACGGCGTGCATGCATTGCATCATGCGGCGTAAAAAGCTGAGGAAAATCGCCCGGATCAGATGCCGGCTCGCAGCATTTGGATGCTGAAGATAGTCAGGCCGACCATCGCGAGTGCGAGCAGCGAAACGGGGATTAATATCAGGACGAAAGCCAGACTGTGAACAACTACCTTTCGCAATGGGGAATTGCTTTCGCCAAAGCGGCCGGCAATCTTCGCGGAGATCCGGCAAGCCAGCGGACTGATCAGATTTGCAATAAAACTGCCTATGGTTTCCAGTGACATTTTTTCCTTGGGTAGATGTGAGCGACGCAGTGCAAGGGATATCAAGCTACTGCTAAAACGACAAGCCTTGCCGGCTTTCAAACCGGCGTAACTGTCGTGAAATCGGATCGGTGAAAGAGATGGTTTTTGCCAATAATTTCAAAGGCTGGCTGTAATCCTGTTCTGCACCCTTGTCCGGATACAGCTCGGGGTAAATGCGGTCGTTCACGATAGGTATGCCGAGTGCCGCCATGTGCGCGCGCAATTGATGCTTCTGGCCGCTAACCGGTTCCAGCTTGTAACGCGCCAAAACATCCTTTGCTTCGATCAAATCTATCCTGGTCTCCGCATTCGGTACACCTTCGACTTCTTCCATTTTCATAAAGGCAGCGCTTTCCAGCAAGCGGCTGCAATAAGTGATCGGCAAGGCCAGATCGGCGCGATACGGCGCGATGGCTTCGTATTCCTTGCTGACACTGCGTTCGCGGAACAGGGTTTGATACAGATTTCGTGTGTGCGGCTGTATCGTGAACAACACCAGTCCGGCCGTGTCGCGATCTATGCGATGCATGGGCGCCAGCGTGTCGATGCCGAGTGAATTTTTCAGACGTACCAGCAGAGTTTCCTGCAGATAGCGGCCGGCCGGCGTTACCGGCAGGAAATGCGGCTTGTCGACGGCGACCAGATAATCATCCTGATACAACACTACTTCATCGAAGGGGATACGTGGTTCGGCCGGCAGGCTGCGATAGTAGTAAATCCTGCCGTGCGGCTGGTAGGGGCTGGCGACGCCCAGTACATTGCCGTGCGCATCCAGTACATCGCCGCGCTGCATGCGCAGCACCCATTCGCTGTGAGAAATGGCCGGGAATTGTTCAGTCAGAAAATCGATGATGCGCAGCCACTGTCCTGGCGGCAAGGCCGCGCTGCTGGGGCCCACGCCATTCCTGCTGGCCGGCTTGGCAAGCTTATTCACCTGTTCACTCGCTGTCTTCGTCCAGGCGTTTGGCGCGCTGCAAACGCCATTCCCATTCCGGCACGCCGCCGTATACATCTTCCAGCGTGGTGCCGGTTTCCTGCAATCTGGTATCGAGTGCAATGCGATTGTCGAAGACGAAGCATTCGCCTTCCCAGTCCTTTTCCGCGTCCGGCATTTTCTCGAAATAATTAAGCACGCCGCCTTCCAGCTGATACACGGGCAGACCCATATCCAGCATCCATGCACTGGTTTTTTCGCAGCGTATGCCGCCGGTGCAATACATGGCAACGCGCTTGCCTTCGGCTTGCCATTGCGGCACATGCTCTTCGATATATTTCGGGAAGTCGCGGAAATTATCGACGCCGGGATCGATGGCATTTCTGAATTTTCCCAGTCTGAATTCAAAGCTGTTGCGATTGTCGATGACGACCACATCGTCCTGTGCAATCAACTCGCGCCATTCTTCCGGGCTGACATCGATGCCGGTTTTGCCGATGGCATCCACTCCTTCGACACCGAGGTAAACGATTTCCGATTTCCTGTGCACCTTCATGCGGGCAAAGGGCGCGGTATGGCATGCGCTGCGCTTGAAGGCGATATTGGAAAATTTCCCCTGGAAAAAAGGATCGTGGCGCAAGGCCTGCTCGAAGCTTGCCACAGCCGCAGCCTTGCCGGCCAGTACTCCATTGATGCCTTCGCTCGCCACTAGAATGCTGCCCAGCAAATCGTGCGTGAGTTCGCGTAAATATGCGACGACGGCATCTGCATCGTCCAGTTGGACAAATTGGTAAAAGGCGGTGTGCAGCACGGCGTCTGCTGCGGCGGACTCGATTTGGTTCATGGGCGGAATTGTCGCAGAAGAAACGAAGGAAGTGTTCCCTCGGGCCGGAAAAGCCGGAGTGGGAGGAACTGACGGCGCCCTGGTTTTACTTGCGGGCCGTGTGCGTGATCACGCCTTGACTAAGCCGCGCATGCGATGATGTGCGAAAAAATCACATCAATTAATCCGGCCTGTGCAGTTTGTCGGCTTCCTGTTTTTGCTTTCCGGAAGCGAATATATCCCATAAGGACATGAACAGGGCCGCAATTACCGGGCCGATCACGAAGCCGTTCAAGCCCAGCACGGCCATGCCGCCGACGGTGGAAATCAGTACAACGAAGTCCGGCAACTGGGTATCCTTGCCAACCAGAATCGGGCGCAGGATATTGTCGACCAGACCGATGACCAGCACGCCGAAGGCAATCAGTGTCACACCTTGCCAGAGTGCTCCCGTCACCAGGAAGTAAATCGCCACCGGTACCCAGATCAATGCCGCACCGACTGCGGGCAACAGAGAGAGGAAGGCCATCAATACCGCCCACAGCAAGGCACCTTGCACACCGAGGAACCAGAAGGCGATGCCGCCGAGGGCGCCTTGCACGGCGGCGACGATGATGTTGCCCTTGACCGTGGCGCGGATCGCGGTGGTCAGATTATTGAACAGCATGCGTTTATGTTCGGCGTTCAGCGGCGCGGCGTGCTTGATGCGGGTGGCAATCTTGTCGCCGTCGCGCAGAAGGAAGAACAGGATGTACAGCATGATGGTAAAGCTGATCAGAAAGTTGAATGTGTTCTGTCCTATGCTGATGGCTTGCTTGGTAATGAATTCACTGCCTTGCACAACTGCGCTGGATAGTTTGTTCTGCAGGCTGCTCATGTCGGCCAGGCCGAAGCGTTCCAGCTGGTTGACGACCCATGTTGGCAGGGCGGCGATGATTTTTTGAAAAAATACACCGAAATCGAGTTGCCCCGAACGGATGTTGGTGTACAGCGCCGATGCTTCATGCACCAGGGAAATGGAAATCAGTACCAGCGGAATGATGACAACGACCAGACACATTCCCAGCGTTGCCAGCGCGGCCAGATTGCTGCGCTGATTCATCTTGATCAACAGCTTGCGATAGAAGGGTGAAAACAGTATTGCCAATACCGTAGCCCAGAATACCGCACCGTAAAACGGCAGCAGGACAACGATGAAAGCGATCGAGAAAATGATCAGCAAACCGAGGAAAGTCTTTTGTTGAATCTCTGGATAATTCATGGAGTGGGTGGCCGTGTGAACGGCGCGCATGATGAGGTCAGGCTATGCTACCTGAACTTGCGCAGAAAGTAAGCGTGGCCGCTCACATATGGTTGAGGGATAAGATAAAAACGCGGACAAAAAAAGACCGGCCTGAGCCGGTCCTGAATATGTACAGCTGGATGAAGCGATTATTTCGATTCAGCGATCGCTGGTTTGCTCATGTGCCTGGCGCGCATTGGTTTCAATACAAACCAAGCCATCAATGCCGCAGTTGCATTCAATCCACTGGCTACCAGGAACACTGCATACCAGCCGCCGGTTACGGTTGCCAATACTGCGGACAGTGGAACCAGCAGGGATGCAGTGCCTTTGGCGGTGTACAGCAAGCCGGCATTGGCGGTTGCGAATTTGCTGCCGAAAGTATCTGCGCAAGTCGATGGGAACAGCGAGTAGATTTCACCCCATGCAAAAAACACGATACCGGTCAGGATAACGAATGCGAATGGATTGTGGCCGTAGTGGAACAGAGCCAGAATGCCGACTGCTTCGATTGCAAACGCGATGAACATGGTTGGTTCGCGACCGATCTGATCTGAAACCCAGCCGAAGAATGGACGGGTCAAGCCGTTCAATACACGGTCGATAGCCAGAGCAAATGTCAATGCCGGCAATGTGAGGCCCATCATGCTGACTTGAACGTCGAACACCTTGAAGTCGCGTGCGATCGAACCCAGTTGCGCAGTTGCCATCAGGCCGCCGGCTGCAACCATCACGAACATCAGGTACATGACCCAGAACACCGGTTCACGCAATACTTCGCTTGGCTTGTAATCACGTTTGGTTTGCTGAACGTTGGCAACTGCATCGCCTTTCTTGTGTTCTGGCGCACGGCTCAGGAACAGCGAAACCAGTACCACGATGATGCCCTGGCCGATACCGAAGTACAGGAACGCATCCTGGTAGCCGCGGGTAGCAATCATTGCCGAAATAGGAATGATGGTCACAGCAGAGCCAGCACCGAAACCGGCAGCGGTCAAACCCGCGGCCAGGCCACGACGGTCCGGGAACCATTTCAAGGCGTTGCCAACGCAGGTGCCGTATACGGCGCCTGCGCCTATGCCGCTGACGACAGCAGCAAAGTACAACAACGCGAGCGAATCGGCGAAGGAGTTGATGAACCAACCCAAACCGCACAATATGCCACCGACCATGACAACCGGACGCGGGCCGAATTTATCGACGAACCAGCCTTCGATAGGCACCAGCCATGTTTCGGTCAACACGAAGATCGTGAATGCGACTTGAATTGCAGCGCGGCTCCAGCCGTGTTTGGCAGCGATCGGATCGACGAATAATGTCCAGCCGTACTGCAAGTTTGCGATCATCGCCATGGCGACGATCCCCAGGATCAATTGTGTCCAGCGGTATGACGCCGGACGGTTAACTGCTTCACTCATAATTGCCTTCTCTCAACTCTCAAGTATGAAAATGCACGTTTGACTACCCGTGCCCTCGTTGCAATAAACAACGGATGATTCATGTCGATCATTTGCAACCATCGCTATCTGTCAGAAAAGTTTGTGACCTGTCTGAACTTGTGTGCGTGGTTCGTGTTTATTAAATTCAACGACGCTACTATCCGAGAATGGCGTGTGAGTTGCTAGGGTTTACGTTGCGAAAATAAGGTATTCAGCTTGTGGATATCACGTATTCACGTCGCCATAAAAAATAGGAACTGTGGATACCACGTAAGATTTTTGTGGATAGTACGTAAGTTGTTAAGAATGTGTGATGAGGTCGTGTGCGCCATTTGCGCAACAGATGCATGGAAGAAAATTGCAAGGCGACAGCGATGCAAAAACCGCAGCCGGCATTGTGCTTGTATCGACTAACGTAGCGCATGAGCGGCACGGCAACAGGCGATGTGGAAAATATTTTTGTTGCAATGAAATAAATCTGTCGCATTATCGTTTACCTCGGTGTCAGCACATTGCTGTGTTGCTCGACGTAGATGGCGGGAGTGATGGAATTTTCTCTTGCCGGTTTCATTCACCTATCGAAAAGGAGTTGCAACATGAAACGCTCATTGATCCTGTTTTCCGCTATCGCCACCCTGGTTCTTTCCAGCGCCAGCTTCGCGCAGACGACCCCTGTCAAAAAGGCCGACGGCATTCTCGTCACCAGCACCGGCATGACCGTGTACACCTTCGACAAGGACGTTGCAGATAGCGGTAAAAGCACCTGCAACGGCCCCTGTGCCATCAACTGGCCGCCGGTTTCCGCCAAAGATGTCAAACCTGCTGCACCGTATTCAAGTGTGACGCGCGATGACGGCTCGGCACAATTGGCCTACAAGGGCAAACCGCTATACCTGTTTGTAGCCGACAAGAAAGCCGGCGATCGCAACGGCGATAAGGTCAAGGATGTCTGGCACGTGGTCAAGGACTAAGCGACATTGATGCAATTGCAGCTGCCCATTCGTGGAGTCAGTCATGCAGGATGAGCGCGATCGTCTGATCGCGTTCCTCCCGCGTCAGGCAGCATCAACAGCGAGCTCGCGAAGATCGCGCGATGCAATGCGGATCGTCAGAATATTAAAATCAGGAGACAGGTATGAACTACCAAGGATCATGTCACTGCGGCAAGCTCAAATTCGAGGCAGAAGGTGAAATCAGGCAAGTCCTCGAATGCAATTGTTCGTATTGCGCACGAAAAGGTTCGTTGTTGTGGTTTGTGCCACGCGCGAATTTCACCTTCCGTGCTGGTGAAAACGAATCAACTGTCTACAAGTTCAACAAGCACGTCATCGCGCATCACTTTTGCCCGACTTGCGGTTGCCAGCCATATGCCTTCGCTGCCGATCCGGCAGGAAACGAAATGGCTGCGATCAATACGCGCTGCCTGGAAGATGTCGATACTTCTGCGGTGCCGCATCAGGCTTACGACGGCAAGCACTCATAAAACCCGCGGGTTTGTAGCGTTGCGTAGTCTCGTTTAGGGATAGCCGACCGGTGTGCCGGGAATGTCTGGCATGGGAATGAATTCGGTTTCACCCGGCACGTCGGCAAAGCGTCGTTCCTTCCAGTCTTGCTTGGCCTGCTCCAGTCTATCCAGCGAGCTGGAAACAAAATTCCACATCAGGTAACGTGAACCATCCATGGGTTCGCCACCCAGCAGCATCAACTTGGTGATTCCCGGTCCGGCACCACGCAGGGTGACGGCGGTGTTTGCTTTCAACACCAGTAATTGTCCCGCATTGAAAATGCCGTCGCGCCCCAGATCGAGCTGACCTTCGATCACATACATTGCCTGCTCGGGATACTCGGCAGGTACATCCAGCCGTGCACCAGCCTGCAGTTGCACATCGACGTAAAACAGATCGGACAAGGTCGCGACCGGCGATTTTTTCCCGAAGAAACTGCCGGCGATAATTTTTGCAGTTGCGCCATCGCCTTCGATGATCGGTAATTGATCGGCTGCCGTATGTTCAAAGGCGGGATCTATTTCTTCATGTTTCTTGGGTAACGCGACCCAGCACTGCAAGCCGTATAAGGATGAACCCTTGGTGCGCAATTCCGCGCCGGTACGTTCCGAATGCACGATGCCGCTGCCGGCCGTCATCCAGTTAACCGCACCTGCTTGTATGGTTTGAATCGAGCCTACGCTATCGCGATGTTCGATTTCGCCATCGTATAAATACGTGACGGTGGCGAGGCCTATGTGCGGATGCGGCCGCACATCCAGCCCGCGTCCGTCGATAAAAGCATGCGGACCCATTTGATCCAGAAATACGAAAGGCCCGACCATGCGTTTTTGCGCCGTCGGCAAGGCGCGACGTACTTCAAAATTGTCGCCGAGGTCACGCGTGCGCGGGACGACAACAACTTCCAGGGCGCTTTGGTCGGGTTCCATATGCAACTCGCTTTCGTATTCTCGGAATCAGGGATTTGATGAGAGATAAATGTATCGCTCATCATGTGCCGGCAACTCAGTTCGACTGCGTGATGATCTTGATTTCGCCCGACAGCGCTTTATGTACAGGGCATTTATCGGCAATCTTGTTCAGGCTTTCTTTTTGTTCTGCGTTCAGGTCGCCGTAGTAAGTCAGAGTGCGGTTGAAGACATATGCGCCATCCTGTTCAGTAGCAGTAACGGTAACGTCGACTTTTTCCAGCGGCAATTCCTTGCGGCCCGCATACATATTTAATGTCACTGCGGTGCATGCGCCCAATGCAGCTGCCAGCAGATCGTGGGGTACAAAACCGGCATCATCGCCACCGAATGCGGATGGTGCATCGGCGATCAATGAGTGTGGGCCGGCGCTGACGATGTGCTGCAATTTGCCTGCGCCTTTGCTTACTTTGATTTCTGTTTGTGCCATCTGTAATACCCTTAATTTTATGCGTGATTGATAGGTGAGCCGTCAATATAGCCTACGCGGGAAAATGCCGTCTTGACCTAGGGCGTGTTAACCATGAATTCGCAATCTTGCCAAAAAATTCATGTATGCATAAAAACATCAACTCTTATATATGACATAAGACTAGATTTTGCGGTAAACTATGTCCGGCTTTTACACAAAGTTGTTTGCACTTTTATTATCTTGATCATAGATAGGACACAATATGCTTAACCCTGGCACGCAGGCACAAATTCCGGTAACGCTTATTCCCGGTGATGGTATCGGTCCTGAAATCGTTGATGTCGTTGAACGCGTGTTCGATGCGCTGGGTAATCCATTTGCATGGGACAAGCATCAAGCCGGGCTGAACGCATTTGAAAAAAGTGGCGATCTGTTGCCGGAAACAACGCTCAACAGCATTCGCCAGACCGGCCTTGCATTGAAAGGTCCGCTGACTACACCCATCGGTGGCGGCTTCCGCTCTGTCAATGTGCGCCTGCGTGAAACCTTTCAGCTCTACGCCAACGTACGTCCTGCGCGTACCATTGTGCCCGGCGGTCGTTACGAAAAAATCGATCTGGTCATGGTGCGCGAAAATCTGGAAGGCCTGTACGTAGGTCACGAACATTACGTTCCTATCGGCGACGATGCGCATGCAGTTGCGATGGCGACCGGTATCAATACGCGCGCCGGCAGCCGCCGTATTGCCAAGTTCGCATTCGACTATGCGGTGCGCAACAATCGCAAGAAAGTCACCATCGTGCACAAGGCCAATGTGTTGAAGGCATTGACCGGCCTGTTCCTGGAAACCGCCAAGCAAGTCGGCCTCAACTATGCCGATCAGGTCGAATTCAATGACCGCATCGTCGATGCCTGCGCGATGCAACTGGTATTGAATCCGTGGCAGTTCGATGTGATCGTTTCGACCAATTTGTTTGGGGATATCCTGTCCGATCAAATCGCCGGTCTGGTTGGTGGCCTCGGCATGGCGCCGGGTGCGAATATCGGTGAAGGCGCTGCGATTTTTGAAGCAGTACATGGTTCCGCACCGGATATCGCTGGTCAGGGTCTGGCCAATCCAACGGCATTGTTGCTGGCTGCAGCCTTGATGGCGGAGCACAAGGGTTTGCATAAAGTAGCACTCGATTTGCGTGATGCAATCGATGCAACTGTCGCGACAGTAGATGGTCGCACCGCAGATATTGGCGGCAAGATATCGACTTCGAAATACGGTGATTTGTTGATTGAACGTATCCGCGACAAAAAATAAGAGTTTTGAATTCTGGTGATTGCAATACTGTGAAGTTGCAATCAGTTGAAATGAATAAACTGATTGTTTAAGGAAAGCGCATCGTGCGAACCGCGATGCGCTTTTTTCATTCTGGCTAACGATTTAGTTATGCGGTGGCTTTGGGTTTTGCGCGCGTGTCGGTATCCGCAACACCATCGCAGCACCAATCGCGCCCAAGACCAGCAAGATCACTTGTATCCACGGCCGATCCGAAAAGGTCCAGATGGATACGCCCAGCATCAGCACCATAGAAATGATCGCTACGTATTTGGTGTTGCGCGTCAGGCTGCGATGTTCTTGCCAGTTGCGCAGCATCGGACCGAGCAGCGGATGCTGCAACATCCATTGATGCACACGCGGTGAGCTCTTAGCGAAGCAGGCCGCCGCCAGTAAAACAAAGGGTGTGGTTGGCAGTCCCGGCAAAAATATGCCGATCACACCCAGCATCAAGGCCAGGCTGCCGGCGATGCCATATAGCACTTTTGACAAGCGCGATTGCGGTTTGTTTGCTATCACTGGTGCGATGTGTTGAGTAGTCATGAAGCAAATGGTTTTGAATTGGATGTGAAATCTGTAATTTCACTGCAATCAATCGTCATGCGGCTTCTTGCAGATGGATTTCTTTGTTGTTTATCTTCCTCTCAGCACAAATCTTAATCGATCGCCCCGTAAATTTCTGATATGCACCTCCCATATTCCTCTATTAATGAGAATGATTATCATTTATAATAAAATCCGCATGCTGTTCGATATGCTGCCTTATGCATTTTTGCGAGATCGGCATCTGATCAGATTGGAGGTAAATGATGAGCAAGTCCCGTAACAACTTTGAAAACATCGCGCGTGAGCATAGTGTGCTGCTCAATGAGTACGGTCGCGTCCAGAGTCGTTGCAGCGAACTGGTGGCGCGGCAGGTAGACCAGATCGTAAGCTTGCAGGCTGAGGCTGCTCGCATGCAGGCCGAAATAGTGCGTTTGCGCGCAGAAGTGATCGTGCGCGATACCGAGCTGGCCTATGTGCGTGAAGACATGGCGGCGCTGGAAGCGACGATTCCAGGCTTGCCAACCAGGATCACCTTGGCGCGCCGCGTCGAATCATTGACAGAGCATTTGCACAGCCTGATGCGAGAACGTCTGGGTTGGCAATGGCGTGCCCGACCTGCAAGGTTGGAGTCGCATGCGGTGCATCCAGTCATACCTGCCGATCTATGGAAAAAATCCGTGCTGTGCATAGGCAAGAATGAATCGAGCACGACGGTCGCACAACTGGAAGTGGAAAAGGCCGGCGGTTATTTCCTGCATCACGATGGTGTCGATAGCGAAGACGAGACGGCGCTGGAAGCCAGTCTGATCGCAGCCGATCTGGTGATCTGTCAGACCGGTTGCGTTAGTCATAATGCGTATTGGCGGATTCAGAACCATTGCAAACGTACTGGCAAACAATGTGTGTTGGTCAATCAACCGCAAGCCATGTATTTTGTTCGCGGTGTGAATGAGCAAGTCGCGGCTGTTGAAACCATGTTGCCCACAGAAAAATAGGGATGCAATATGTCTTCTACTGAAAGCGCGCTGCATCAAGAAATCACTACGCTGTATAGCGATCACCATGGCTGGTTGCAGGGATGGCTGCGCAAGAAATTAGGCGATGCCGGCAAGGCGGCAGATTTGGCACAAGATACTTTCGTACGACTGCTCGCAAGGGATGAGCTGATTGCAGCACGCGAACCACGTGCTTTCCTGACGACAGTGGCACAGCGCGTACTCTTCACTCATTGGCGTCGCGAAGAGCTGGGGCGTGCTTATCTGAAGGCGTTGATGCAGATGCCGGAAGCACTGGCACCATCGCCGGAAGACAAGGCGATTCTGCTGGAAAGCCTGGTCGAAATCGATTGCATGCTCGATGGCTTGCCGCTACCGGTGCGACGCGCCTTTCTGCATGCGCAACTCGACGATATGAGCCATGCCGAAATTGCTGCCGAATTGAATATCTCCATCACTACCGTCAAACGTTATCTGGTGCGTGCGGGTGTGCAATGTTACTTTGCATTGGCACAATCATGAGGAGCCAGGCATGAGTCGCGCACCATCCGATGCAGCGCTTGATATTCCGCCACTGGTTGCCAGACGTGCAGTGGAATGGCTGGTCGCCTTGCAATCTGGCGATGTTTCGCGTGAAGCATTGCAAGTATGGCTGGCGCAACATCCAGACCATGCGCGTGCGTGGAAAAGAATAGAAAGCGTCAACAACAAACTGCGTGGCGTTGCCTCACCACTCACTACCGCACTGGCACACGCGACCTTGACGGCACCGTGCTCGAACAAACGCCGCGAAGCGATCAAGACTTTGGCTGTCTTTTTCTTTGTTGGCACCAGCATTCACCTGGTAAAAGAGCAGTTGCCATGGCGTGAATGGACAGCGGATGAACGTACTGCGGTTGGCGAGCGCCGCACTATCGTACTGGCTGATGGCACTGAGTTGGTGCTCAATACAGATACCGCAATTAATGTGCGTTTCAGTGAGCAGGGGCGTCGCATTCTGCTGGTTCGCGGCGAGATCATGATTATTACCGGCAAGGATGGGCAAGTCATTCCAGGGCCGTTCGTGGTGGAAACCGCGCAAGGTGAATTGCAGCCTTTGGGTACCCGTTTTGTCGTACGTCAGCAAACAGATCTCAGTCGACTCGATGTATTCGAAGGTGCCGTAGAAATTCGTCCGCGTGATGGAGCAGGACTAAAGCGTGTTCTGCATGCAGGACAGCGCGCGCAATTCACGCGTGAGGACATTTCCGATCCCGTGGTATTGCAGGGCGATGATGGCGCATGGGTTGAAGGCATGATAGTCGCCAGCGGCATGTGTTTGCGGGATTTTCTGGCCGAACTGTCTCGTCATCGTCACGGGCGCTTGAGTTGCGATCCGGCGATTGCGGATTTACGCGTCTCCGGTACATATCCTTTAAGCGATACAGACCTCATATTCAGAGCGCTGGGTGCAACCCTGCCGGTAGAAGTACATTTCATGACGCGCTACTGGGTCACGATACGCCCGCTGCAGACTGGCTAGCGTTTGCCATCTTTCATCCGGCAAATTAGCGCTTAAAAATTCTTTTCAATCAGGGTGGTCTGTTTTCGATTTTGGTTGGACATACGAGATAAGCAGCTCATATCTCTAAACCAACAACAGGAATCGAACATGCAGCAAGCATTCTGTAACGGACGTGAAGAAATCTTTACGCCGCGCACCCTCAGCCCAGGCAAGCCGGCCATCCTCGCCGCTGCCATCGGTCATCTCTTTCTTGTCGCCAGTATTGTCACGGTCGCTGCATTACCAGGCTTCGTGCAGGCAGCCGACGCCGCGCCAGGCACGCCGGCCAGTTTTGCCGCACGCAAGACTTACGACATTCCAGCCGGATCACTGGAAGTTGCACTCAATCGTTTCGGCCGCGAAGCGGGTATCCTGCTTTCCTTCCCGACAGAATTAACGAACGGCCTTGCAACAAAAGGTTTGCAGGGTAGTTATAACGTGCAGGAAGCCTTGCCCTTGCTGCTGCATGGCACCGATCTGGTTGCGACTATTGACGGTGCTTCTGCGTTTGTGCATCGTCAATCCAGTGCTGTATCGGAAGCGACCTTGCCCATGGTTCAAGTGACTTCGACTGTTCCATCTGTAACAGAAGGTAGTGGATCCTATGCGAGTGGACCGGGAAGTATGTCGACCGGCTTGAATCTATCGTCACGCGAGACGCCGCAAACCGTCACCGTCATTACGCGTCAGCAGATGGATGATCAGGGCAGCACCAGCGTCTCCGACGTCATGCGTCAATCGCCAGGCATCACGGTTTTGAATTACGACAGTGAGCGCTGGAGCTTTAATGCGCGTGGTTTTTCGGTGACCAATTTTCAGTCTGATGGCGTCTCCAGAGCCTATGACGGTGTGTATGACTGGGGTACAACCAATAGCGACATGACGATCTATGACCGTGTTGAAATGGTCAAAGGCGCGACTGGTTTGATGAGTGGTGCGGGGGATCCTTCCGCGACCATCAATCTGGTCCGCAAGCGACCGACGAAAGAATTCGCCGGTGCGTTGACGGCCAGTCTTGGCTCCTGGAACAATGGCCGCACCGAAGTTGATTTGTCGGGACCACTCAATGAGAGCGGTAGTATGCGTGGACGTGTTGTGGGTGCCTATCAGGACAAGGAATCCTTCCTGGAGCATTATCGGCAAAAGAAAAGCGTGTTGTATGGCGTGCTGGAGGCTGATCTGACACGCGACACGATGCTGACTGTCGGGATGGATTATCAAAAGCTTGATCCGCGTGGTTCGACATGGACCGGTTTTCCGATTTTCTACAGCGATGGGACCCGGACTAATTTCGACAGATCATTCAATCCGGCTACGACCTGGAGCCGGCGCGAGATGGAAACGACCAATCTGTTTGCCACGCTGGATCATCGTCTGTCCAACGACTGGCAACTCAAATTGACAGCCAACAGTCAGAGCAGCAAGCATCGTTCGCTGCTGGGCTCAGCCAGCGGTGGCAATCCTGATCCTGTTACAGGTACAGGCATGTATTTATTCACGGGCGATTTTATCGGAGATCGCACACAGAATACAGTGAACGCCAGCCTGTCCGGCAGCTTCGAACTGGGTGGGCGCAAACATGAAGCGATGCTGGGCGCGATGTGGTCGGATGCCAAAACGGATGGGCCGTGGTCGAATTCCCTGTATCCGATGATGCCGGGCAGTATCTTCGACTGGAATGGTGTGTATCCGCAGTCTGCCTTTCCTGTTATCGCTTCTTACGATGAACAGAGACGTCAAATGGGTGCTTATGCGGCAACGCGCTTGCGGCCTACGGATGAGCTTTCAGTCATTCTCGGGGCAAGGGTGAGCTGGGTGGACGGGACTAGTAACCGCGTCTACTACGATGGGGTAACGCCGACGGAATCCAGCAGCATGAATGAAAAAAATGTCATCACGCCGTATGCCGGCGTGGTGTATGACCTTGACGATACCTATTCGGTCTATGGCAGTTACACCAGTATTTTCCAGCCGCAGGAATACCGTGATATCAACCGCCAATTTCTGCCATCGGTCGAAGGACGCAGCTACGAGGTGGGTATCAAAGGGTCGTATCTCGACGGTCGCGTCAATGCCAGTGTTGCGCTGTTTCAGATTGAACAGGATAACGTTGCCGAGAATGCAGGCTTTGTCGGTGGAGAAACCGTTTACCGTACCGTCAAAGGTGTTAACAGCAAAGGGATAGAGGCAGAAGTCAGCGGACAGCTTGCAGCCGGCTGGAATCTGCAGGCGGGCTATGCTTACACCGATGTGCAGGATGCCAAAGGCGAGCGTGTCTATGGTAGTACCTTGATGGCTAGCCAGCCGGAGCATGTCGTTCGCCTTACGAGCAATTATAAATTGCCCGGTGAGTGGAACAAGTTGACAGTGGGTGGTGGCGTCAGTTGGCAGAGTGCTATTTTCGGCAAGGTATGGAATCCTGTCGCTGCCGATTATGCCGTCATTGAGCAAAAGAACTATGCGTTCGTCAATCTGATGGCGCGCTATCAGTTCGATAAGAATCTGTCAGTTTTGCTGAACATAAATAATGTGTTCGATAAAAAATATCTGTCGGGAGTCGGCCTGTTCGAAACGGGGTTTTATGGCGAGCCGCGTAACGCAATGCTGACGATGAAATATCAGTTCTAGACAGTCGCGCTTTAATGGAGTGCTGGTAGCTGCCATCACATTGCGCTGCCGATAAATTTGCATATCGGCAGCCTTCGATTTCTGTTTTATTGCGTGATACAAGATCTCCCCGCATGGCTACGGGCTGATTCCTTGCACGAACGAATCAGCATGTCTTTTATCGAGGGCATGTGCTTTTTGCATTTTCCGCTATCGCAGTCCGTATCTGTTGCAAGGCTGCCGGATCTTCGATCACTGATAAATCGCCAGGATCGCGTCCTTCGCAAATCGCCTGGATCGCGCGACGTACCAGTTTGCCGGAACGTGTCTTCGGCAATGCGCTGACGAAGTACACATGCGAAGGTCTGGCTATCGGCCCCAGTCGCTTATCCACTACTTTCATGATTTCGGCTTCCAGCTTTTTCGCATCTTCAGGCGTTGCTGCGGCCGCATTCTTCAGGATGACAAAGGCCACCGCGCACTGTCCCTTGACAGGATTTTCGACGCCAACGACCGCGACTTCCGACACATTGCCATGGCTGGAAATGCTTTCTTCGATTTCGCGCGTGCCTAATCTGTGACCAGCGACATTGATGACATCATCGGTGCGGCCGAGAATAAAGTAATAACCGTCGGCATCGCGTATGCCCCAGTCAAATGTCGAATACGCTACACGTTTGAAGTTGCGCCAGTAAGTACTGACAAAACGCTGGTCGTCGCCGTACAGGGTTTGCAGGCAGCCGGGCGGCAATGGTCCTTCGATGATGACCACGCCTTTTTCATTGGCCGAACATTCTTCGCCGCTCTCTTCATTGATGATCTTGCACTTGTAGCCATACATAGGCTGGCCGGGGCTGCCCGAACGCGTGGGTTTGTCGCCTACGCCTTTGGCCACCGAAATGATGGGCCAGCCGGTTTCTGTCTGCCAGTAATTGTCGATGACAGGCACGCCGAGTACACCGGCTATCCAATCGGATGTGGTTTGATCCAATGGTTCGCCGGCCAGATACAGCGCTTTCAATGAAGACAGATCGTGTTTCTGCAACAACTCCAACGGCTGCTTCTTCAACACACGTATCGCGGTCGGTGCCGACGACATGCGCGTGACTTTGTATTTTTCAACGATGCTCCACCAGATGGATGCATCCGGCCGTATCGGCAGACCTTCGTACAAGATGGTCGTCATGCCTGCCAGCAGAGGGCCGTAGATGATGTAAGAGTGGCCGACCACCCAGCCGATATCCGAAGTGCAGAAAAAGGTTTCGCCAGGCTTGCCGCAAAAGATCAAATCCATCGAAGTAGCCAGCGCTACCGCATAACCACCGACGTCGCGCAATACGCCTTTCGGTTTGCCGGTAGTGCCTGAGGTGTACAGGATGTAGGACGGCGCATTCGATTCCAGCCATACCACCGGTACTGCGGCATCCATATGCTGGTCGCGCAAGGTCGTGTAATCGACGTCGCGTCCTTCGACTATCTTCATTGGTGCAAGGCCTCTATCAAGCATCAACACATGTGCCGGCTTGTGTTCTGCCAGTGTGATTGCTTCATCCAGCATGCATTTGTAAGGCGTCACATGACAGCCGCGTGAGCCGGCATCAGTCGAGATGATCAAGACCGGTGTTGCGTCGTCGATGCGCGTGGCGAGACTGTTAGCTGCAAAGCCGCCAAACACCACCGAATGGATGGCGCCTATGCGTGCGCAGGCCAGCATTGCGAATGCTGCTTCGGCAACCATGGGCATGTAAATCAAAACGCGGTCGCCTTGCTTGACGCCTAACGCCTGCATCATCGCAGCGCTGCGATTCACCTCCGCATGCAATTGCGCATAGGTATAAGTGGTCTCAGTGTCGGTCTCTGTGGAGATCGCGACTAGCGCCGCTTGATCAGCACGCGTCGCCAGATGTCTATCCACTGCGTTGTAACAAAGATTGGTCTCGCCATCGACAAACCACTTGGCAAACGGCGGCTTGTCATAATCCAGCGTCTTGCTGAATGGCTTGTGCCAATCTATACGCTTGGCCTGCGTCGCCCAAAAGCTTTGCGGGTCGTCGATGGATAGGCGGTAAAACGCATCATATGCTGCGGCATCGAAACTCATAAGTCTCCTCCGGCCAGATAAATACTGTCATCTCGTTCTTGTAGTGAAATCGCCTTTGCCGATACTGTGTCGGCAAAGACGGTGCAGCCTAGATTACATACAGATCCACGTATTCATGGACAGGCATGGCTTCCAGCTTTTTCTGATCCAGTGAAATATCGAGAATTCTCTGCTGCTGTTTTGCCGGGAACTGGCGCGCCAGATTGATCTTGAATTTGGCTTCCAGCAGCGGAATACCTTCCTTGCGGCGGCGGGCATGACCGACCGGATACTCGACGACGATTTCCTTGAGTTTCTTGCCATCCTTGAATTCGACAGTCATTGCATTCGCAATCGAACGCTTCTTCGGATCGTGATAATCCTTGGTGAAATCCGGATTTTCCACGCACACGATCTTGTCGCGCAAGACATCGATACGTTTGTCGCTGGCGATTTCGTTTTCATAATCGGCTGCAGTCAGGCGACCGAAGATCAGCGGTACCGCCACCATGTATTGAATGCAGTGATCGCGGTCGGCCGGATTATCCAGCGGGCCTTTTTTGTCGATGATGCGTATGCAGGCTTCGTGCGTGCGTATCGTGATTTTCTTGATGTCTTCGACTTTCTTGCCAGCCTTGGCCAGTTCTGTGTGCAAGGTCATCGCCGCTTCCACTGCCGTTTGCGAATGGAATTCTGCCGGGAAGGAAATTTTGAACAACACGTTTTCCATCACATACGATTCGTACTTGCGCTGGAACTTGAACGGCTGGCCTTTGAACAGCACGTCGTAGAAACCCCAGGTCTTCGCGGTCAACACCGATGGATAGCCCATCTCGCCAGTCCTGGCCATCAGCGCGAGTCGTACCGCGCGTGAAGTCGCATCGCCGGCTGCCCATGATTTGCGCGAACCGGTATTCGGCGAATGACGATAAGTGCGCAGCGACTGACCGTCTACCCATGCCAGCGATACCGCATTCAGAATTTCGTCACGCGTCAGGCCCAGCATTTCTGCGACGACTGCAGTTGATGCCACCTTGACCAGCACCACATGATCGAGGCCGACTTTGTTGAAGGAATTTTCCAGCGCGATGCAGCCTTGAATCTCATGCGCCTTGATCATGCCGGTCAGCACGTCGTGCATCGTCAATGGCTTCCTGCCGGCAGCGACGGCTTCACGTGATAACCAGTCGGCCGTCGCGAGGATGCCGCCCAGATTGTCGGATGGATGACCCCATTCCGCTGCCAGCCAGGTGTCGTTGAAATCCAGCCAACGGACCATCATGCCGATGTTGAATGCGGCTTGTACCGGATCGAGCTGGAATTGCGTACCCGGCACTTTCGCGCCATTTGGGACTATCGTACCCGGCACTATCGGCCCCATCAATTTTTTACATGCCGGATATTCCAGTGCTTCCAGGCCGCAACCCAGCGTGTCGATCAGGCAGTTGCGTGCGGTGTCGTAGGCAAGCTTGGAAGTGATTTTATACTTGGTGACGTAATCAACGATGTCGACCAAGACCTTGTCGTGTTTAGGGCGGACATTTGAAATATGAGCAGACATGGGAATCCCGTGATCGTAGTGAATGTGGAATGAAGTGTTATGTGAGGCAAGCCTTTTCCTTGCGCTTTATTTTCGTTTTGCAAGCGGAACGAAAGCCAGATCTTCCGGGCCGACATAATGTGCGGAAGGCCGGATGATCTTGTTGTCTATCCGTTGCTCGATGATGTGCGCGGCCCAGCCGGAAGTGCGCGCGATTACGAACAGCGGTGTGAACATTGCGGTCGGCACCCCCATCATGTGATACGAGACAGCCGAGAACCAGTCCAGATTCGGGAACATTTTCTTGACGTCCCACATCACGGTTTCCAGCCGTTCCGCAATGTCGAACATCTTCAACGACCCTGCCTCTTTGGATAAGGTGCGGGCGACTTCCTTGATCACTTTGTTGCGCGGATCAGAGATCGTGTAAACCGGATGGCCGAAGCCGATCACGACTTCCTTGTTCTCGACGCGGCGCTTGATATCGGCTTCCGCTTCGTCCGGATTTTCGTAACGCTTTTGAATTTCAAACGCGAATTCGTTGGCGCCACCATGTTTGGGGCCGCGCAAGGCGCCGATCGCGCCGGTGATGGCGGAGTACATATCGGAGCCGGTGCCAGCGATTACGCGGCCGGTGAAGGTGGATGCATTGAATTCATGTTCGGCATACAGAATCAGCGAAGTGTGCATCGCTTGTTCCCACAGTACGGACGGCTTTTTGCCATGCAGCAGATGCAGGAAGTGCGCGCCTATCGAGTCGTCGTCGGTTTCGACTTCTATGCGTTTACCGTTGTGACTGTAGTGATACCAATACAGCAGGATGGAACCCAGCGATGCCATCAGTCTATCGGCGATATCGCGTGCACCCGGCGCATTGTGATCGTCTTTTTCCGGGATCACGCAACCAAGTGCAGAGACGCCGGTGCGCATCACGTCCATAGGATGCGAAGCGGCTGGCAGACATTCCAGCGCGGCTTTGACATTGGCCGGCAAGCCGCGTAATTCCTTGAGTTTGGTCTTGTACGCTGTCAGTTCGGCGACGTTAGGCAGCTTGCCGTGCACCAGCAGATGTGCGATTTCTTCGAATTCGCAACTGTCGGCAATATCCAGAATATCGTAACCACGGTAGTGCAAGTCATTGCCGGTCTTGCCGACGGTACAGAGCGCCGTATTGCCTGCAGTTACGCCTGAGAGTGCGACGGATTTTTTCGGTTTGAAACCTGCTGGTGTTTCTGGGCTTGCTTGCGATTCGCTCATACCTGTCTCCTGATGGATTTGTGTATTCGGGATTACTTGCCGCTGTATTTCTTGTCGCTGTATTTCTTTTCCAATTGATCGAAGTAGGGTTTATTGACCAGACGCTGACGCTCGATAAAAGGAGTGACCAGATTCGGGTCTTCATCGAGGCGATGCGTGTCACGCAATACCGTCAGTGCTTTTTGCATGCCGGCGACTGCACCTTGCAGTGCTGCATTTGCGTACAGCACGATGCCGTAGCCAAGCCCGGCCAGTTCATCGGCGCTGAAGATGGGCGTTTTGCCGCCGATGACCAGGTTCACCAGTTGCGGTTTGTCCAGCGCTTGCGGCAAGCGGCGGATTTCATCTGCGGTTTCAGTGGCTTCCACGAACAGGATGTCGGCACCGGCTTCGCTGTAACGTGCTGCGCGCTCCAGCGCATCTTCAAAGCCATGCACGCTGCGCGCATCGGTACGCGCCATGATCAACATGTTTTCATCGCTGCGGGCATCGACGGCGGCGTGGATTTTGCCGACCATCTCGGCGCAGGAAATGACTTCCTTGCCGTTGAAGTGGCCGCAACGCTTGGGCGACACCTGATCTTCCAGTTGCACCGCATCGGCGCCGGCGCGTTCCAGCGTGCGTATGGTGTGACGTACATTCAATGCATTGCCAAAGCCGGTGTCGGCATCGACGATGATCGGAATATCGACTGCATCGCGTATGCGTGCGGTGTGGTCGGCCAGTTCGTTCAAGCCTATGAAGCCTTGATCCGGCAAGCCGAGGTACATATTGGTCACGCCTGCGCCTGTAATGTAGAGCGCCTCGAAACCCAGATCGGCAATCACGCGTGCCGACAGTGCATTGAATGCGCCCGGCACCAGCAGGCCGCGTCTGGCATATACCTTGTCGCGCAAAACCTGCTTGCTGCTTTTTGACTGATTGCTCATCGAATATCCTTTGGTCGGGTGTTTCATCGAGATGTCTGCCACTGATAATGGCAATGCGCGTGCCATGCCGGGTCTGATGTATTGCAAGGTCTGCACGGATTCGAGATAGAGGTCATAAGTGTCTTGAAAATCAAAGGCTTGTGAGTTTTTTGTTTGCTGTCAGACGATTCGTCCAATATGTGTGACAGCCAGAACCCGTGTTACATTTGAAACGTTTGAAACGCATAGGTGAAACATGAAACGTTCCTCCTCTCCTTTCCGTGACAATGCCGACAAGCCGGTCATCTGGACCGTTTCGATTTCTCGCTTGTTTGAATTGTTCCGCGACATCACGCTGGAGTTCGACGACCAGGCCGACATTGAGCCTATCAATCTGGGCTTTGAAGATGCGGTGCGCCACATACGCGAACGCCTGGCGACCGAACGTTGCGATGCCGTGATTGCTGCCGGCTCGAACGGCGCGTATCTGAAAAGCCGTTTGTCGGTGCCCGTCATCATCGCCAAGGCTAGCGGTTTCGATGTGATGCAGGCGCTGGCGCGTGCGCGCAAGATCACGCCGGCTATTGGCCTCGTCACCTATCAGGAAACCATGCCGGCGCTGGCCGAGTTCCAAACCACCTTCGGCCTGAACATCGCGCAGCGCACTTACGTTACGGAAGAAGATGCGCGTTCGCAAATCAATGAATTGAAAACCGCCGGCATCAAGGCCATCGTCGGTGCGGGTCTGATCACAGACCTGGCCGAAGAAGCCGGTCTGACTGGCGTCTTTGTTTATTCATCGGCGTCGATACGCCAGGCATTTGAAGATGCGCTGGAGCTGGCGCGCTTGACGCAACTGGAAGCGACACGCGGTCGCAGCTTTCCGGTGGCCGATACCTTGCGCGCCAAACATCACATCAAGGATTTGCGCGGCGAGTCGGCAGCGATGGAAAGTGTGCGGCAATCGATCACCCTGTTTGCGAAGTCGGCTGCCACGGTATTGATTCAGGGCGAAACCGGCACCGGCAAGGAACTGGTGGCGCAAGCGATGCACCGTGCGCATCCGCTGATGCAGGGCAAGACGCAAGCCAGCCATCCCTTCGTTGCCGTTAATTGCGGCGCATTGGCAGAGTCGCTATTGGAGTCTGAATTGTTCGGCTATGAAGAGGGCGCGTTTACCGGATCGCGTCGCGGCGGGCGTGCGGGTTTGTTTGAGGCTGCGCATCGCGGCACCTTGTTTCTGGATGAAATCGGCGAGATGCCTTTGTCCTTGCAAACGCGTTTGCTGCGCGTACTGGAAGAGCGCGAAGTGGTGCGCGTCGGCGGCACGCGGCCGATTCCCGTCAGTGTGCGCATCATCAGCGCGACCCATTGCGATCTGGATGCGTGGGTCAGGGAAGGACGCTTCCGTGCAGATTTGTTTTATCGCCTGAGCGTATTGCGCCTGAGCTTGCCGCCTTTGCGTCAGCGTCCTGAGGATGTGTCTTCACTGGCGGAATGGTATTTGAAGAATGCACTGGCATCGCTGGATGTCAGGCCGGCGGCCAATCTACATGCAGAAATATTGACTTGCCTGCCTTTGCTGGCGTCGTACCCGTGGCCGGGCAATGTGCGGGAGCTGCGCAATCTGATGGAGCGCCTGGCATTGTTTTTGGCGGCGGCTCCATTGCAGGCTTTGACGCCGGCCTTCCTGAAAAGTATTGCGCCGGAGCTTGCTGATGTGACTGTTCAGGATGCAACTACTCTGGTATCGCATGAACTGCCGGTGCAGGCAGAAACGCTGCAACAGGTATTGCTGCGTCACCATGGCAATCGCGAAGCGGCGGCAAATTATCTGGGAATCAGCCGTACTACCTTGTGGCGTCGGCTGCAAGCCGGGCACACCGGCGAATAAATCGGTACGGCGATGTCGTTTATCGACGACAGTCCGCATTCGTCATTTGCATCCGCTGTTTCAGGCATATACAATTGAGAATGATTCTTATCTTCATTTGGTGGCAACTTGCTCCCAGCAGGATAATGGAGCCTCATGTCTACGCCAGAACATATATTGCATCAGGAAGTTGCGACGCTATACAGCGACCATCACAGTTGGTTGCAGGGATGGTTATGCAGAAAATTGGGGAACTCCTTTGACGCGGCGGATCTGGCACAAGATACCTTTACTCGTCTCCTCGCTGCTCGCGATCTTTCTGCCATAAAGGAACCGCGCGCCTATCTGACGACAGTTGCCAAGGGTTTGTTAGTCAACTGGTATCAGCGCCGATCCTTGGAGCGTGCCTATCTGGATGCATTGGCGAACTTGCCAGAATCTGAAGTGCCTTCTGTCGAGCAACGTTACATCATTCTGGAAACGCTGCACGGGATTGATTGCATGCTTGATGCTTTGCCGCCTAAGGTAAAGCATGCATTCCTGCTGTCGCAGATAGAGGGTGCGAAATACGAAGCCATCGCGCAACAGATCAACGTGTCGCTGATCAGCGTCAAGCGCTACATGAAGCAGGCTTTCCTGCATTGCCTGAGCTTCATGGAATAAATTGTCATGACTCACATCGTGAAGCACGCGGCGGCGATAGATCCGCATATCCTTGATGAAGCTGCCGACTGGCTGATGCGACTGCATGATGGCGAGCCGACGGAAAGCGATCGCATCGCCTGCGAACGCTGGCGACACCGCAGTCCGGAGCATGCGCGTGCATGGGCGCGGGCAGAGCTGCTGATGAATAAATTCGGCGGTCTGCCAGCAGGATTGGCAATACCTGCATTATTTCGCCCTGTGGGCGCCAAGCGACGCAATGTCGTTGTCAAACTCGCCTTGTTGCTCGCGGCGGCTCCCGTCAGTTGGGGAGCGTGGCGTTTTATCGATGCTAAAGAATGGACGGCCGACTACCGTACGGTTGTTGGAGAGCGGAGCAACATCACACTTGCTGACGGTACGCGTGTGACGCTGAATACAGCAAGCGCAATTGATGTGCATTTCGATGCAGGCCGTCGAACTATTAGATTGCGTGAAGGTGAAATTCTGATACAGACAGCACCGGATACGGTGGCGATTCGCAGACCTTTCAGCGTCAATTCAATCGAAGGCAATATGGAAGCGCTGGGTACGCGATTCAGTGTGCGGCAACGCCATGGTGTGACGCAGGTTGCAGTGCTGGAGGGCGCGGTAAGAATCACGCCCAGGGATGACATGGCTGCTCAGCAAGTGCTGCATGCCGGCCAGCAAACCTCTTTTACCAATCGGTACATAGAAGTGCCAGCCGCAGCAGACGATGCAGTGATTGCCTGGCTGCAGGACATGCTGATGGCGGACAGGATGCGTCTGGTCGATTTTGCGACTGAGTTGACGCGCTATCGCAGCGGCATTGTGCACGTCGATCCGGCGCTGGCGAATCTGCCGGTCTCCGGCGCATTCCCGCTTGCCGATACTAATCAGACGTTGTCGATGCTGGTGTCGACTTATCCGCTCAATGCGGTGACACGTCTGGGTGGGCGCTGGGTCACGCTGGTGCCGCGTTGAGCGCAGATAAAACCAGATGTAAAAATAATTTTTGAATTGGGTGATACTTTTTTTGATTTCGGCTGGCAAGCAAGTTGAAGAAACCACCTTGCCATCCGAAAGGAATACCCGTCATGTCATCCGCACGTCCGCGCTGTGTCGAGCGCCCCTTGAATCAAGCTGTCCGTATTGCACTCCTGAGTATGATGCTGGCCGGTGCCGCCGTTACCAGCATGAATGTTCACGCTGCCAGCAATACGCTGGATGCAGTTGCCGCCAAGTCGTACAACATTGCTGCCGGCCCACTCGGCCGCAACCTGTCCAGTTTTGCGGCCCAGGCCGGCATTGCCTTGTCGTTTGATCCGGCATTGACGGATGGATTGGTCAGCCCGGCGTTGACAGGGAATTACTCGGCACGTGAGGCTGTCGCAAAATTATTGATCGGTAGCGGCCTGGATATCGTGGCACGTGTCGATGGCAATTACACGCTGACGAAAAAATCCGCAGATGTGCCACGTGAAAGTTCGGTATTGCCAGAAGTGTTGGTAACTGCTGCTGCGCTGGATGGGACCACTGAAGGAACAGGTTCTTATACATCGGGTGCCGCCAGCACTGCGACTCGCATGAACTTGTCGCTGCGTGAAACACCTCAATCCGTCAGTATCATCACGCGTCAACGCATCGATGATCAGGGTTTGTCGCAGTTGTCCGATGTGGTTGTGCAAACTGCAGGTTTGACACTCAATTCCTCAGGTAACGCAGGCTCAGATTCGAGCAATATTTATTCGCGTGGTTTTGAGGTTGAGAATTATCAAATCGACGGCGTTGGCCAGCTATACAGTAATTACAGTTCGATTTTTCAGACCAATGACATGGCGCTTTATGATCGTGTCGAAGTTGTGCGCGGTGCGACCGGCTTGATGAGTGGTGTCGGCACTCCGAGTGCCACGATCAATTTGGTGCGCAAACGTCCAGCCAGGACATTCCAGGCATCGGCAAAAGTCGAAGCCGGGTCGTGGCATTATCGTCGCGCAGAAGCGGATATTTCCGCCCCATTGAATGACGCTGGCACGCTACGCGGCCGTCTGATCGCAGCGTATCAGGATAACGAATCCTATATTGATCGCTTGCAGGAAAAGAAAAAAATTATGTCCGGTGTTGTCGAGCTCGATATTGCTCCATCGACACTCGCGACTGTCGGCTTCACATTTCAGGATCAGGATGCGACAGGGCATTCGCGTTCCGGCCGGTCTGCATACGCAACAGACGGCACGCGCGTTAATTGGGCTCGCTCGGATTCGGCGGCTGCATCGTGGGCATATTCAAAACGCGAAAACCAATCGCTCTTCGCTTCGCTGGAGCATCGGTTCGACAACGAATGGTTGATCAAGGGTACCTACAGTCACGCAACAAGCAAGTACGACGAAGTACTTGGCTACGCTGCCGCCGGAAATCTTGATCGTGCAACCGGCGGTGGCCTCGGTTTGTACTCGACCCGCTGGGCTGGCGAACCGACACAAGACAGCCTGGATGTTTACGTAAGTGGACCATTTTCCCTGTTTGGTCGCAAGCATGATTTCGTGGCAGGTTTTACTTCGTCGTATGTGAAGGACGATACAGTCAACTATGACGGTTGGTGGGATCACGGTACGTGGAGCGGCGATATCGCGAATATTTATAACTGGAATGCGCAAACTCCGGCATCGCCAGATTTTCCCGCCAGAGCTCCGTTGGTCATGCGGGAACATACCAATAGCGCTTACTCAACAGTGCGCTTCAAGCCGACCGATGCCTTATCCGTCATCGTTGGTGCACGTATAACAAACTGGGAGACAGATACCATTAATGATGGAGTGAATACTGACCATCGCACTGAAACCGGAAAAATTACGCCGTATGCTGGTCTTGTGTACGACTTCAATGAGAATTGGTCTGCTTACGCGAGCTATACCGATATTTTCAAGCCGCAAAGTAATCGCGATGTGAACAATAACTTCATTGACCCATTGTTGGGGAAGAGCTATGAAATTGGTGCCAAAGGCGAATTCTTTAACAAGCGCTTGAATGTTGCAACGGCTATCTATCAAATCCAGCAAGACAATTTCGCGGTTCTGGTTGAGCCCCTTGTTCCGGTAACAGGTGGGAATGCTTACGAGGCGATGTTTGGAACAAAAACACGTGGTATTGAATTCGAAATTGGTGGGGAGCTCGCGCGGAATTGGCAAGTTTCAGCAAGTTTTGCGCGCAATATCAGCGAGGATCGTGATGGCAAGTCTCTCAACACGCAGATTCCACAAAACACCTTCAAACTGTTTTCGACTTACCGTTTGGCGAATGTCGGCAATGGTTTGACGCTGGGCGGTGGTGTGCGTTGGCAAAACGAAATTTACAGCGACAAGCAGGGGCCTAAACAAGTGCGCTTCACACAAAAAGCATATTCACTGGTCGATTTGATGGCGCGTTATCAAATTTCAAAGGATTTGGCTGCAACCGTCAATCTCTACAACGCTTTTGATAAATGGTATTACACGACGACGAATGGTGGCTCCTATTATGGCGCGCCGCGCCATGTGCGGGTCGGGCTGGATATGCGCTTCTAGCGCATTTGCAGGACGCAATATTGCCACCCGGAGTGCCTGACTGACCTCGGGTGGCCCTTTTTTCAATCTCGTTGGTCATAGTAATCAGGGAGTGCTTATGTCGGTGAATTTGAGGCAGAAAAGGTATCGCCAGCGACTATTAGCGCAGCGCGTGCCTTTATGGCCGATGGCAAAGATCTTCCTTTGTCGGCGGAAGCGGAGCGTCTGGATATTGCAACGGCTGGCAACGGCGACTTGCGCCTAGCGGCTACGCGCATCAGTGACAAGGGTGTTCTCAACTATTTCCAGGTCAAGAACGACCGTAGCGAAACTAAGGCGGTCAACGATCTGGAACTGGTGCCGACCGAAGTCAACGGCAATACCTTCAGGCTGGTATGGAAAGGCAATACGGTCGCCGCTTCGCAGGTCAATGTTGAAACTTCCGAGGGCTGGCATCGCGTACTGAAACCGGCCAAGGATGGCACGGTGATGCTGACGACGCCATTTCCTGCACGTTATCTGTTGGAAGTCACGGCTCGCGTGAACGGTTCTGCCACCCTGAACGGTAAATAATATGAAGACGTGCGTCATACAGCGACGTTGACGTTTGAGGTCAAAAAATAATGAATATGTACAAGAGCTTTAGCCGTAAACAAAAAATGACAGGTTTGATGGTGCTGGTTGCGGCGCTGGCTGTGATGGGATTGTGGTCTGGCACCCGTGCGGATGCACAATTTGAAACCGCGGCTGTGGGGCGTGGCAATATCGAAGCCACGGTGACCGCCATCGGCACCTTGCAACCGATGAGCTCGGTGGAAGTCGGCGCGCAGGTCTCAGGTCAGGTGTTGAAGCTGCATGTGCAGCCGGGTGACGTGGTGAAGAAAGGACAATTACTGGCGGAGATTGATGCCAGCGTGTTGCAGGCGACAGTGGATGCCGGCCGTGCACAGCAAACCGAATTGCAGGCGCAACTGGCAGAGCAGAGGGCGCAGCATCGCCTGAGTTCGCAACAGCACGAACGCCAGCAACAGATGCATAAGGATGAGTCTACCCGTCTGGAAGATGTGCAGACGGCAGAAGCGAATCTGGCAACGGCCATTGCGCGTATTGCGCAAATACAGGCGCGTATTGTGCAAACCCAATCCAGTCTGAAGGCAGATGAAGCGCGTCTGGGATATGCGCGGATTTACGCGCCTATGGGCGGCACCGTAATCGGTATCGATGCGAAAGAAGGTCAGACGCTGAATGCAACTTATCAGACTCCTACCCTGATGCGCATTGCTGATTTGTCGGCGATGACGGTATGGACCACGGTTTCCGAAGCAGACATTCGCCGTGTCAAAGCGGGTCAAGCCGCTTACTTTACGACACTGGCTGGCGACCGGCGTCGCTGGAACGGGCAAGTGCGCCAGGTATTGCCGGCACCGCCAGTAGCGACCGCGACCCAGGCAACTGCGGGCCAGCCTGCCGCCAGCAAAGTGGTGCAGTACACGGTTCTGTTCGATGTGGATAACAAGGATGCCGAATTGCTGCCGCAAATGACGGCACAGGTTTCCTTCATTACTGCTTCGGCGCGCGATGTCCTGGTAGCACCGCTGAGTGCCTTGCAACCGGTAGAACAAAAGCCGCAGATGTACATCGCACGCATTCTGGGCAGTGACGACAAGCCGCAACTCCGTGAAGTGCGTGCCGGCGTGAATGACAGGCTGGCCGTGCAGGTTCTTGAAGGCTTGAAAGAAGGTGAAAAACTGGTTACCGGTGAAGTCGTCGCGCAGACCAAGACACGGAGGTTTCAGTGGTAACAGAAGCGCCGCTGATTGAGCTGCACGAAATACGCAAGCAATACGGAGGCAACGGCGATGCACCTGCGGTAGAAGTACTGCATGGCTTATCGCTGAAGATCCACGCTGGTGAATTCGTCGCGATTGTCGGTGCTTCGGGTTCCGGCAAATCGACACTGATGCATTTGCTCGGTTGCCTGGACCGCCCTAGCTCGGGCAGCTATCTGTTCAGCGGACGCGATGTGGCGACGCTGGATAGCGATGAACTGGCATGGCTGCGGCGCGAAGCCTTCGGCTTTGTGTTCCAGGGTTACAACCTGATTGCGACTGAATCTGCACGTGAAAACGTTGAAGTGCCGGCCATTTATGCCGGTTCGCCGGAAGCCGAACGTGCTGCACGCGCATCGGCCTTGCTGGGGCGACTGGGCTTGAGCGACAAACTGGATAACCGCCCCAGCCAGTTATCCGGTGGCCAGCAGCAGCGGGTATCGATTGCACGCGCGCTCATGAATGGCGGCCGTATCATCCTTGCCGATGAGCCGACCGGTGCGCTGGATAGCAAGAGCGGAGCCGAGGTCATGGCCTTGCTCAATGAACTGGCCGATGCGGGGCACACCATTATTTTGATTACCCATGATCGCGATGTCGCCGACCAGGCGCGCCGCGTCATAGAAATTCGTGACGGTGAAATTGTCGGCGATTCAGGTGTGTCGCCGGTCAAGCAGGCTTTGCCTGCGCCTGATATGACACAGGCTGGGCGAGATGCCGGGGCATCGTTCCTGGATGATTTGCGTGAAGCGGCGCGCACTGCATGGCGCGGCATGCGCATGAACCGTACGCGTACCGGACTCACCCTGCTCGGCATCGTGATCGGCGTCGCTTCGGTGATCGTGATGCTGGCGGTAGGGGAAGGCGCCAAGCAGCGCGTCATCGATGAAATGGGTTCGCTCGGCACCACCATTATGTATCTTGGCAGCGGGCATCCGTCCAACGGCGGACCGCCGGGACGATTGACGATAGAAGACCTGGATGCGGTTGCCGCCTTGCCGGAAATCGGTCACGTCATGCCCATCATCGGTGATCCGGTTACGGTACGTTACGGCAATGTGGGTCGCCAGGTCTATGCCTTTGCCAGTGCTTACGTGATGCCGCTGGTACATCGCTGGCGCGTCGGCAAGGGGCGCTTCTTTACTGCAGCAGAAGATCGCGATCTGGCACCGGTGGTGGTGATTGGTCATAAGGCATGGAAAAACTTTTTCCCGGACGGCAGCGATCCTGTCGGCAAGCAAATCCTGATTGTCGATGCGCCGTTTGAAGTAATAGGCGTGATGGCGGAACGCGGCGCTGATTCAGGTTCGCAGGATTACGATGAAATGGTCTTCATTCCATATAACTCGGGACGTATGCGTGTCTATGACGCGCGTGCTGAACCCGATTACACGGTGGTGGAAGCAGTATCCGAAGAAAAAGTGCAGGAAGCCGAAGTTGCGATGAAAAAACTCTTGCTGGAACGTCGCGGACGCGATGACTTCCGTATTGGTAATGCTGCCGCCAAATTGCAAGCTGCGGCACAAACCAGCAATGCCATGAAGATGATGCTGGGTCTGATCGCTGCCGTTTCACTGGTGGTCGGCGGCATAGGCGTGATGAATGTGATGCTGATGACAGTGCGCGAACGCACGCGTGAAATCGGTATCCGCATGGCTACCGGGGCCCGTGAAAGAGACATCCTGCGACAGTTTCTGACGGAAGCAGTACTGGTCTCGGTGGTCGGTGGCGTGATCGGTGTGGTCTCCGGCTTGATGATAGGTGCTGCGCTGCTGTTCTGGAATGTGGCGGTAATTTTTTCGCTGTCGGCAATCATGGGCGCGTTTGCCTGTGCCGTCGCCACCGGTTTGATTTTCGGCTATATGCCGGCGAAGAAGGCGGCCAGGCTGGATCCTGTGATCGCTTTGGCTTCTGAATGAGCGGACAAAGATAATGATGAAGATAGTGACTGGGTTTTCCGCTGCCTTGCTGCTGGCTGGTTGCGCGACACAGACAGCGCAGCAAACACTGAAGCCTGAAGTGCCGCCGCAGTGGCGCCAGGCGCAAGGTGTTGTTGAAGCATCGAGCGTGACGCGTGACTGGTGGCGCAGTTTTGGCAGTAGCGAGCTGGATGGTTTGCTGGAAGCGACACAAGTGCAAAGTTACGATCTGGCGGCAGCCGTTGCGCGCGTGACGCAGGCACAGGCAACAGCCACGATTGCCGGTGCGGCCTTGTTACCTGAATTGAACGGCAACTTCAGTACTACCCGCAATGGCCGTCTCGGTGGCGACGGTAATGGCAGCGCCAGCGGTACGACTTATCAGGCAGGTTTGACCGCAAGCTATGAGCTGGATTTCTGGGGACGTACCCGTGCCGTGCGCGATAGTGTTCACGCCGGGCTCAGAGCGGCAGAGTTTGATCGCGATACCGTACACCTGACGGTAACTGCCGGAGTGGCCTTTGCATGGTTACAAACGGTGGGTTTGCGTGAGCGAGTAGCAATTGCTGATTTAAGCGTGGCAAGTGCGCAGCGTCTGTTGGATGTGATCGAATCGCGGGCGCGTGCCGGTGCGGCCAATCCGCTCGAACTGGCGCAACAACGTGGAGTGCTGGCGACGCAGATGCGCGCCCGCGCCGCCATCCGACAGCAAGCGGAAGACAGCCTGACCACGCTGGCAGTGCTGCTGGGACGCAATCCATCCTTGCTGGTACTGGCTGCTACCGATCTGAATAAATTGCAGGCACCGGCGATAGGCGTGGGCTTGCCGGCTGACTTGCTGACTCGTCGCCCGGATATTGCGCAGGCTGAAGCGCAATTGAGCGGTGCGGATGCGAATATCATTGCAGCGCGCGCGGCGATGTTGCCGCGTATCTCGTTGGGCGGCGAAGTCGTTGCAGGCAGCAATCGTGTCAGCAGTGTGTTCGACAACCCCGTGTATAGCCTGGCCGCCGGCCTGACAGCGCCGATTTTCAATGCTGGACGCCTGGCTGCAGGGCGCGACCTGGCACTGGCGCAAAGGGAAGAGTTATTGGCGCATTACCACCGTACCATCGTTGCCGCTTTTGGTGATGTGGAAACTGCGTTGAATGCGGTAGCGGGGATAGATGCGCAGCGTAACGCGCAAGAGGAAGAGTTGCGGCAGGCGCAGCGCGCCCTGAGTCTGGCAGAGTCGCGTTACCGCGCTGGTGCTGAAACCTCGCTGACCCTGCTGGATGCACAACGCACCTTGTATACAGCGCAGGATGCTGCAGCGCAATTGCGTACGCTGCGTTTGCAGGCAGCGGTTAGTCTTTACAAAGCGCTCGGCGGTGGCTGGCAACTTACTGCGCAGGAATCGCCACTGCCCGAGACTTGAACGGCGGGCGTAAATGCCCGTCCGGAATCTCTAGCGATTCCGGTGTGGGCGCTGCCTCATTCGTCAGGTAGCGCTCCACTAATTGGAAGAAGCGGGCATAAAACTTTTCCGATGCAATCGTAGTGCTGGCTACTTTGACCAGTGAGTCGTCGCTGGATGAAAAGGGTAGTGACAGCGAACCCAGTGCGCCTACACCCAGGCTGGCTGAGTTATTGACCTTCTTCAACGCATAGCGATCCTCCAGTGCATTCGCAAACACCGAAGTCAGGTTGCCATCCGCACTATCGGTGGTGCACACGATCCGGAAGGCAATCTGTACATGCACATCGTTTTCTGGCTGAAAGCTCTTGCGGCCATCGATTTGCGTTGCGCTTGAGCTACTGATGACATAACCCTGGCTCAATAACGTACGTCGAACCGCTTCGCAAGCCGCGTCGGAAGATACCGTGAAGCGGCGTGCATAGATCTCGGTCGAATCGAATTTTTCCGTTTGATAGACAACCGGCTTGGGCCCTGCGCAACCGGTGATCGCTGCCAGCGTGAGCGCCGACAGCAGGATGCGGGAGCTGAATTGCATAAACTGGATTCTCTAAAATAAGTGCGTATCGGAGGATGCGCTGTTGATTGACTCTCGTTGCCCTGAAAAATTCCGTCTATTTTCGTCAAGAAAGCAGGAGCTTGCTTTCCAAGTAGCCATTTTTGCAGTTTTTGCGTGATACCGGTAACGGTATGCAAGCATTCTCCCTTTTTTTTGCGCGAATGAAAAATGCACCAGATGCTCCAGCCTTGGCGAATCTCAGTTAATCTTCATGCTTTGTCGCTCCAACATGAGAAAAAGTAATGGGTAATCTGGTGATCGTTCGCCACGGCGAATCACAGTGGAACAGGGAAAACCGTTTTACCGGTTGGACAGATATCGACTTGACCGCGAATGGCATACAGCAGGCGCGCAATGCCGGACGGGCCTTGGCCGATGCCGGCTTGCGTTTCGATCTGGCGATTACCTCCGTGCTGAAGAGAACCATCCGTTCGCAATGGCTGATGCTGGACGAAATGGATGCGATGTATATCCCTGTCATCAGTCACTGGCGTCTCAACGAGCGGCATTACGGCGCCTTGACCGGACATAGCCGAGCCGAGATGAGCGCCAGATTCAGTGAAGAGCAGGTATGGAAATGGCGCCGCGATTTCGATAGCCAGCCACCCCTGATGGATGCCGACGATCCGCGTGCGCCGTGGCGTGCATCGCGTTATCAGGGGATTCCGCATGAATATCTGCCGCTCGGCGAATCGCTGGCGCAAACGGTGGAACGCGTACGCGTATTCTGGGATGATGTCATCGCGCCGACCTTGAGGCAGGACAGGAGTGTGATCATTTCCTCGCATGGCAACAGCCAGCGTGCGCTGGTCAAGCTGCTGGAAGACATGCCCGATGAAGAAGTGGCGCGCTTCGATGTGCCGAACAGTGTGCCGCTGGTATACAAGCTGGATACCGGCTTGCGGGTGCTGTCCCGAAGCTCGATGAATATTCCACACCCGGAAATGTCGGCGATTCTATAAGCGCATTGATTGCGCGAAATAAAAAAACCGCGACCTCGATCGCGGTTTTTTCTTGTGCATGATCATTTATTCCTGCCTGGTCAGTCGCAAGCGTTCATGCCATTCTGCAATCGATTCTTCCGGATAGGTATCGAATTGCCGGTCTTTCTTTCCCGCCCCGATTTCCACCCACGGCGCCTTGAATTGCAGCATCAGGTGCGTATGTTCGGGTGGCGTCGGCAATGGTGTGTCGATGGCGGAAGCAAACGGGTGCACCAGCTCCGGCCACGTCGGGTCGTACAGCCACAAGGCGCTGCCGCAACGCCGGCAAAAATGCCGTTCGCTTGTGCTGGCATGCGTACGCTGGTCGCCCGGGGTTTTTAATTTGGCATGATAAACGCTGACGTCATCGGCGCCTCTGACTTTCAGGCTGGCTGCATCGCCGCCCAGATTGATCGCATATCCGCCACCACCTTGCGTCTTGCGGCAGATCGAGCAGTAACAGCGCTGATAAGGGTAAGGTGTGGCGCTGTGCAGGGAAAAATGCACGGCGCCGCAATGGCATGATCCTTCAAGTTGCATACAGCCTCCTTGTGATGGAGCGCAGCGGAAGCGCTTACTAATCCGGCATGCCGGGGCGCTGCTCAGCGGCTGATTTCAAAGAAATCCCGCTTCAGGAATTCTTCCAGTTCCGCACTATCCTGCGGGCGGGCCGACAGGGTTACGACGCGCCCTATACGCGGCGAGTTCCATTGAAAGTCAGCTTTCTCGTATTGGCGGATCAGTTCTATCATCCGGCGCACGATGGCTGTTTCAATATCCCCATTCGGTCCGGCATCGACCAGAATCAGCTGCCGCGAATTTGTGCGGCGACGCAAATCCCAGCCGCGAAATACAAATTCCGCATTACGTACACCCTTGTAAGTGATCTGAAATACGCCGCCGGATTCATTGCGGCCGCGCGACTGCTGCTGCATCAGCTCGGCAATATTGGCGCGGGCGATGGCATTGTCGTCTGCCGGCGGGCTGACGCTGGTATCCGGTTCCTGCATGCCGGCGGCACGACGCCGCTCGCGGGCGGCATTCAGCATATCCGTCATGTCAGGCGGCAGTGGCACAGTGGCCGTCGATTCCGGATCGGGTGGCGGCTGGGCGGGTTTCGCCTGTTCCGTTTTGACGGTGCCGGATTTTTTCTGCGCCGGCTTTGTACTTTCGGTTTTTTGCGGCGGCGGTGCGACCGTCGATGTACTTGCTTTGGGTGATGGCGCTTGCGTAATCAGCTTGACTGTCAGCGGCGCAGTCGGCGATTCCCCGGTTTCTGTCACGCGCAGGTCTGCACGCTCCATGGCAAGGAACAGGATCAGCGCATGTATCAGCAGGGAGAGCCCGATGCCAATGGCAGTGCGAGCGCGCATGTTGGCAAGAATGGGAATGGACTTCATCTTCTACAACCAGGAAAACAACTGCCATTATGGACTTGCGGCAGATTTTTGGCTGGCTGATGCTTGACGCAGCGGCATGGTGCATCGTGCCAGCCAGTCTTCATGAGCCGTACGACGCATCGCGGCGGGATGGTTGCAAGACCGGAACAAGCTGAAATGATGCAGGACGATGTTGAGTGATGGTTCTGCATGTGCCCGCATTCAGTGCGGTGCAGTCCCATTTTCTTGCATTTTCCTGCCGTGTTATTGAGGTTTACCAAAAATCAGACAGTTTCTATCGATTTTCTTTATTTTCCAGTTGGCATGGATGTTGCAGAGTTATATTCAAGTTACTTGAACTAAATGACATTTATTGGTTTGTATTCAAGTAGCGTGAATTTTAACCGACGGTTTATTCTCGAAGGAGATCAAAAATGGGCAATATCAATACTGTATTAAAGACAGCGGCGCTGGGTGCGGCCTTGGGGCTGAGTCTGCTGGCACCGGCTTCGGCCAAGGATGTCGTGAAGATTGCATTTGTCGGCCCGTTAACCGGCGGCACGTCTTCCATCGGTTTGGGCGGGCGCAATTCTGCCGATCTGGCGGTGCGTATCCGCAATGCCGACCCGAAAGCAAAATACACCTATCAACTGGTCTCTCAGGATGACGAATGCCGTCCGAATGTCGGTGTGCAGGTGGCGACCAAAATCGCGGCTGATAAAAACATCATTGCCGGTGTAACGCATTTCTGTTCCGCCGTCGCGATGGGTACGGTAGGCGTGTACAACCGTTTCGGCTTGCCAGTGATTGTGTGGGGTGCCGTGTTGCCGGAAATCACGTATGGCAACAATTTCAAGGAAGTGCATCGCGTCAACGGCACGATGATCAATCAAAGCGAAGTGGCTGCCAATTTCATGGTGGATCAGGGCTACAAGAAATTCGCCATCATTCATGACACGACCGATTACGGCAAAGGCCATAACAAGTATTTTTCGGAATACCTGAAAAAGAACGGCGCTACTGTGCTGGGCACATTTGGCGTGACTGCGGATCAACAGGATTTCAGCACCGAACTGACCAGGATACGTGAATTGAAACCTGAGGTTGTGTACTTTGGCGGCCTGACCCCATTGGGCGTGCGTATCCGTACGCAGATGGAAAAACTGGGTATCAAGGCCCAGTTTGAAGGCACCTCCGGCATCAAGTCCGATGCATATATTCAGGGTGTGGGCGAGAAGCTGGCTGAAGGAACGCTGGCCTTCCTCGAAGGTGCTCCGTGGGAAAAAATTCCAGGCGGCTTGTTTTTTACCGCGCAATATCAAAAGCAAAAGTACAGCGAACCGCCTGAAGCGTATGGCCCGTTCTCCTATGCTGCCGCCAATTTGATCATGGACGCAGTGGAAAAAGTCGGCCCGGACCGCAAGAAAGTACGTGACGTGCTGAACAAGACCAAGGACGCCGACACGCTGATTGGCAAGGTGACTTTCGATGACCACCGTCAAAACATTGTGCCTCTGGTGACCAAGTATGTGGTCGAGGACGGCAAGTGGGCGATCTGGGAAGACAGCAGCTATGCCAGCGGCAAGCGCAAATTGTCCGGCAAGTAATCGTCCGGCAAGCAAGGCGGAACTGAAGTAGTACGAAGCTGCGGGCCGGGCATGCGTCCGGTCTGCAGCAAGATTGGATACAAACGGAGAGAGCGATGAGTGTAATCGGTCAATATATATTCAACGGACTGATGCTGGGCATGATTTACGCCATGGTCGCAGTCGGTTTTACCCTGTTTTTTGGCGTACTGGATGTCATCAAGTTTTCGCACGGCGATACCTTGATGGTCGGTGCGTTTGCAGGCCTTACCGCATCCACTGGCGTGATGATGCTGGATATCGGTTCTCCGTGGATACGCTTGCTGGCAGTCGTGCTGGCTGCAGTATGCGTAACAGGTTTGCTTGGTGCGGCTATTGCCAAATGGCTGGTGTTGCCGTTGCGCAAGGCGCCGGCACTCAATACGCTGCTGGCGACACTGATGCTGGGTACGGTCATGCGCGAAGCAGTGCGCCTGTTCTATCCGGACGGATCGAACTCGCAGCCATTTCCTTCCCTGCTGCCCACGGATTCCATCGATCTCGGCGGCTTCGCTTTACGCGCAGACAATGTGATTCTTTTGCTGAGCGGTCTGGCCGTCATTGCAGGCGTGCACTTCCTGATTACCCGTACCCGCCTCGGCATGGCAATCCGCGCCGTGGCGCAGGACGGTGAAACCGCAAGGCTGATGGGCATCAATTTTGAAGCAGTTGTCCTGATGACTTTCGCGCTCGGTTCCGGTATGGCTGCACTGGCTGGCGTGATGAACGGGCTGTATTACAACGAGATCAATTTCAACGTCGGTTTGCTGTTGGGCGTGATCGGATTTGCGGCGGCGATTCTCGGCGGCCTGGGCAATATTTACGGCGCGATCATCGGTGGTTTCCTGTTTGCCGGCCTGCAGGTATTGGGCAGTGCAGCCCTGCCGGCGCTGATCCCGAATATTCCGAGCGCCTACAAGGATGTCTTTGCATTTGCAGTCGTCATTATTCTGATGGCCTGGAAACCAACCGGGCTGATTGCCGAAAAATCTAGCGAACGGGTCTGACATGAAAGACATTGAATTGAATAGGAAATCTGCGGCGCTGGTGCTGACTCTCGCGACGCTGGGGATCAGTTTCTACATGTGGTTGTTCCTGCATGCGGAATCACAATTGGCTGTTGGTGCATTGATCGTTGTGGCCTTGATACTTACCTTGCTGGGTAAAAAACTGGGCACGGTGGAACGCATAGAAAAGGCAGCGGCCAGCCGTCCCGGTCTGGCGCGTGTCTGGTCACTGCTGGCTGCATTGTCATTGGTAGCGGCGTTCTACGACAGCCACTTCGTTTTGCTGATGATAGGTGGCGTCCTGTTGTATGCGATTGCCTGCATGGGTTTGACCATGCAATTCGGATTTTCCGGAGTGAGCAATTTTTCCGGCGCGGCTTTCTTCGGGATCGGCAGTTACACCACGGCAGTGTTGGCGACGCATACCGGCTTGCCATCGCTGGCGAATATCGCCATTGCCGGAGCTGTTGCCGCAATCATCGGTTCCATCCTGATCTGGCCTGTGTTGCGCACACGGGGGCACTACGCGGCTCTGGTTACGATCGCATTCGGCATCCTGTTCAAAACCTTCCTTGAAGTTAACGACGTACTGGGCGGACCGCAGGGTTTGCAAGTGCCGGGCATGACCTTGTTCGGACATGCCTTCAACGATAGCTTTACCCTGTTTGGCATTGAATTTTCCTTCTATGTGAACTACGTATTGCTGAGTTTGCTGCTGTTTGTCTGTGCCTTTGTGCTGATCAAGGCATTGGAGCGTTCATGGGTAGGCTTGAGCATGGACGTGGTACGCACAGATGAAACCGCGGCATCTACTTTCGGCCTGCATATCGTGCGCTGGAAAGTGATTGCCTTCACACTCGGAAATTTTTTCGCCGGTGTTGCCGGCAGCGTCTACGGCATGATGGTCGGTTTTGTCGCGCCTAACAATTTCACGTTTGCCGATTCGCTGTTGCTGCTGTCGATCACGATCCTCGGCGGTCTCGGCAATGTCATCGGCCTGATTCCTGCAGCGATTATTGTCCTGATGCTGCCGGAGAAACTGCAGTTCATTCAAGAGTATAGGGTCTTGTTGTATGCGGCCCTGGTGATTGCCATCCTGCTGTTCCGTCCTGATGGTCTGTTACCGCGCAAAACACGACTCTTCTTTTCCCGGAAGGCGGCCCAATGAGCGCGATCATTAATTCAGAAACGAATCAAGCAATGCACTCGGCAAGCCCCGCCGCAGCAGCGAACATTCTGGTTAGCGCGCGTGATGTCACCATGCGGTTCGGTGGCCTGACCGCACTCGACCAGCTCAATCTGCACATCGTCGAAGGCGAAGTGCTTGGACTGCTGGGTCCCAACGGCTCGGGAAAAACGACTTTTTTCAATGTGCTGACCGGCTTGTACAAGGCCAGCAGCGGCAGCATCACGTATCAGGGTCGCGAAGTGATCGGCCAGACGCCGCAGGAAATCTATCGCAGCGGCGTGGCGCGCACCTTCCAGCGTTCGCGTCTGTCTCTGCCACTGACGGTGTTCGACAATATCGTCATCGGTGACTACCAGCACATGCAGCACGGTTTGTTTTTCAATCTGTTCCGTCGCAAGGCTTTCCGTGCCGAGTACGACGCCTATGTTGCGAAGGTTGAAGCGCTGCTGCATATCTTCAGTCCGCCGCTGGTGGCACGCATGTTCGAGCCGGTGGAAACTTTCACCATGATCGACAGACGTCGCATCGAAGTCTGTCGCGCGCTGTTGAGCGAACCGCGTCTGCTGCTGCTCGATGAACCGTCGGCCGGCATGACGCACGATGAAACGGAAGCACTGATGGATGACATCCTGCAAGTGCGCAACAAGCTGTCGAATCTGACCGTTGTATTGATCGAACATGAAATGAATGTGATCAAGCGTATTACCGATCGCTGCATCGTTTTCAACTACGGCAAAAAAATTGCCGAGGGTACTTACGCGGAAATCACGGCTGATCCGAATGTGCAGACCGCCTATCTGGGAGAGGACGAATGAGCAACTTAAGCGTAAAGGGACTGACCACCGGCTACGATAAGGTGAATGTACTGCACGACGTCTCCATCAACGTTGCACCTGGAAAAATCACTTGCATCCTCGGTGCCAACGGTGCCGGCAAGAGCACGCTGATACGCTCGATTCTCGGCCTGACGCCGCCGCGCCAGGGAGAAATCCTGTGGAACGGACGCAATCTCGCAGGTGAAAAAACCCATGCGATCATCGCCAGCGGCATTTCCTGCATTCCGGAAGGCCGCAAGGTTTTTCCGCGCATGAGCGTGGCTGAAAATCTGGCGCTTGGCGCCTTTCTTGTCAAAGACAAGGCGATCGTGGCGGAACGTCTGGAACGTGTATATGAAATTTTCCCGCGCCTCAAGGAACGGGCGGCCCAATTTGCCGGCACCATGTCGGGCGGCGAGCAGGCCATGGTGTCTATCGGACGTGGCCTGATGGCGGAACCGCAACTGCTGGTGATCGATGAACCGTCGCTGGGTTTGTCGCCGCTATATGTGAAGGAAAACTTCAATGTGATCCGTCGCATCAATGCGCTCGGCATTACCGTGCTGCTGGTGGAGCAGAACGCGCGCCAGACGCTTGCCATTTCGCATTACGGCTATGTGTTGTCGCAGGGGCGTGTGATGGCACAAGGTACGGCGGAAGAGCTGGCCGGCAACGATGATGTGCGCGCAGCCTACTTCGGCTGAACGGGAAACGCTCATGAACGATTTCCCGAATTTGTCGCTGCAGGATCTGGCCGCGCGGCTCGCACGCCGCGAAGTGTCGGCCGAAACAGTCACGCGTGCCAGCATCGCACGCATGGAAGAGGTCGAACCGGTGGTACGCGCATGGCAGCACTTCGATCCGGAACAAGCCATCGCCCAGGCGCGCCGGCTTGACGCGCAGGCGCCGAAGGGCGCGCTGCATGGAGTGCCGATAGGCGTCAAGGACTTGATGGATACCGCCGACATGCCGACCACCTATGGTTCGCCCATCTATGCCCGTCATCAACCGCAGATGGATGCAATCTGCGTCGCCGCCAGCCGCAGCGCAGGTGCCGTCATCATGGGCAAAACCGTCACCACCGAATTTGCGACCTTCCATCCCGGCGTTACCTGCAATCCGCACCGCACGCACAATGCAGACGGCATGCCGCAGCTGCATACACCGGGTGGTTCTTCCAGCGGTTCGGCGGCGGCGGTTGCCAGCGGCATGGTGCCGGTGGCCTTCGGAACGCAAACGGCGGGATCCATTGTCCGGCCTGCTGCGTACTGCGGGATAGTCGGTTACAAACCGACTTACGGCATGCTGCCGTTGGTCGGTATCAAGTCCCTGTCGCCCAGTCTGGATACTGTTGGCGTGTTGGCGCGCAGTGTCGGTGATGCCGCTTTTTTCATCAGCACCTTGTCACATCTGTCACTCTCGCCATTGCCTGCAGCAGCACCGCCGCGCTTGCGTCTGGGTATTTGCCGTACCCAGCACTGGGGTCGCGCCAGCCAGGCGACACGCATGACGCTGGAGCGCGCAGCAAGTCTGCTGGAAGCGGCTGGTGCGGTACTGAGCGATGTCAGTTTGCCGGGTATATGCAAAGGATTGACTGAGGCACAGATGACCATCATGGGATTCGAGGCCGCGCTCGCCTTTGCGCCGGAATCGCAGACCAGCCCGACCGGCTTCAGTAATGCATTTGAAAAATTTCTCGCAGCCGGCAGCGCGGTAGACGGCGCTGCGTATTGTGTCGCGCAGGAGCTGGCGGTAGCGGCGCGTTGCGCACTGACCGGTATTTTCAGGGATGTCGATATTTTGCTGGCGCCGAGTACGGAAGGTGAAGCGCCGGTCGGACTGGAAGCCACCGGTGATCCTATTTTCAATCGCATGTGGACACTGCTGGGGAATCCCTGCGTACACGTGCCGCTGGGAATCGGCGCCGGCGGCATGCCTATTGGTGTCACGCTGATCGGCCCGCGTTGGGGCGATACGCAAACGCTGGCTGCTGCCGATTTACTGGAACGCAGTTTTGCTACAAAAAAATGAACAGGAATGCATGATGCAAGCACAAACACAAAAGACCGTTGCCACGCAGCTCGCCGAGCAGGCGCAGGACCATGTTAACAATGAGCGTCTGCAAAACGCAATTGCCGCTCTGGCACAATTCGGCGGCCGCGACGATGGCGGTGTGGCGCGTGAAACCTTGACGCCTATCGATCTGGCTGCGCGTCGCCACTTGATCGAGCTGGCGCGCAGCCTCGGTTGCGAAGTGGAGATCGACGAGTGCGCCAACCTGTTTTTCCGTCGCCCCGGCAGCACCGATCTGCCGCCGGTACTGACTGGCAGTCATGCCGATACGCAGCCGGTCGGCGGCAAACTGGATGGTGCTTACGGTGTGATCGCAGGCCTGGAAGTCATCGCTGCCTTGAACGATGCAGGCATTACTACACGCCGTGCGATCGAAGTGGTGGCGTGGACGAATGAAGAGGGCAGTCGCTTCGGCCCCGGCGCAATGGGTTCCAGTGCTTATGTCGAACCGGAGCGTTTGCCTGCGTACCGTGCCGTGCTGGATCAGGACAGGATCAGCTTCGGCGACGCACTGGATGCCTGCCTGGCAGAAGTCGGCGACGTGCCGCGCCGCCCGGTGCGCCGGCCGCTGGATTCCTGCGTCGAGCTGCATATAGAACAAGGACCGGTGCTGGAACGTGCGGGTGCCGCGCTTGGTGTGGTTGACGGCATACAAAGCGTGCGCTGGTTTCGCGTGGTGTGTAATGGCATGGCGGCACATGCCGGGACTACACCTATGGATGAACGCAGCGATGCAATGGCGGCTGCAGTCGGTATCGCCCAGCAACTCTATGCACATGCAGCGAATGAGGCGGACAGCAATGTGCGGCTCACGCTGGGTCGCTGGCAGGTTGCTCCGAATTCGGTCAACACGATTCCCGGTACGGTGGAATTCACGATTGACATGCGTTGCGTCGATGTGAGCGTGCTGGATCGTTTTGAACAACTGCTGCATAGTGCGACGGCCGATTTTCCGTGGCGCGGCAACATCACTGTCGAATGTTTTTTCTCGCGTGCGCCTACGCACTTTCCGGAGTCCATGCTGACCCTGATCGAACGTGCTTGCAGCCGCGCCAGTGTACAGGCGCAGCGCACGGCACCGTTGCACCTGACATCAGGCGCTTTTCACGACGCGATGTACCTGGCAGATTACTGTCCGACGGCGATGATATTTGTGCCAAGCAAAGGGGGAATCAGTCACAATGCTGCTGAAGAAACTGCGCCAGAAGAATTGCTGTTAGGCGCACAGGCGCTGGCCTACACAATAGTTGAATTAGCCAGTCGGTGATATTCCCAATTCAGACATGACAAGCGGACTACCAATTGAAGAGCAAACCTGATTCCGTTCCAGGGGGGGCGCAGCCCGGCAAAAAATCGCCGACTGCCGGCCTTGGCTTGCGTCTGCGGCATACCAGACTGGTTGCCGGTCTGACCCTGCTGCAACTTGCACAGAAAGCTCACTGTTCGGAAAGCCTGATTTCCAAAATCGAGCGCGGCAGCGCCACGCCGTCGCTGGCCATGCTGCATCGGCTGGCCATGGCGCTGGAGACAAATATTTCCAGCCTGATGTCGGAGGACAGCCTGGCAGTTGGACCTGTTCTGCGCGCGGGTGAGCGTCCGGTGATCAAGACCGGTGGCATCTCGCTCGAGCGTCTGGTGCTGCCTACGCGTGGTGGTTTGTTGCAGGCGAATATACATATCGTCGCTCCCGGCACCGCCAGTGACGGCCAGATCGAACATGTGGGTGAAGAAGTCGGCTATGTACTGGAAGGTACGCTGGAGCTGCGTCTTGGTGAAGAGTGCTACACCATAGGGCCTGGCGATGCGTTTACCTTTCCAAGCAATCTGCCGCACGGCTACAGCAATGTCGGCAAGGATGTCGCGCGCGTTTTATGGGTCAATTCACCAGCGACGTTCTGATTCTACGCATGCGCTGACATAAACATTCGCCACAGGATTCTGTGCGGACATTTTTTTGTCACGTGCTGCCGCGATTCGCGATGCGTATTTTTATCCGCCTCTATCTCTTCCGGTAAAATTACTGCCTGCGCTCCCACACGAAATCGAATCAAATTGAAAACATCAACCGCTTGCGCTACCGACGATGCGCCTGCACCGCTCTATCTAGTCAAAACCTCGACCATCCACGGCACCGGCATTTTTGCCCGCAGCATGATCGCGCCCGGTGCCTGCATCGTCGAGTATCAGGGCGAACGGATTCAATGGGAGCAGGCGCTTGACAGGGCGGATGCCAAAGGCCCGCTTAACCATACCTATTTCTTCAGCCTGAACGACGGTCGCATCATCGATGGCGGCAAGGACGGTAACGCAGCGCGTTTCATCAACCACTCATGCGAGCCCAACTGCGAAGCCATGGAGAATGAGGATGGGCGCGTCTATATTTATGCGTTGCAGGAAATCGAAGCCGGCGAGGAATTGAGTTACGACTATGCACTGATCTACGAAGAGCGTCATACGCCGGCAGTCAAGCGCGCATTTGCATGCTGTTGCGGCGCGTCAGGTTGCAGTGGATCGATGCTGATGCCGAAACGCTCTGCCAGATATCGCGCGCAAAAAGCACTTGCAAAATAAGCGATGTCTTTGTGGTGACGGTGTGAGCAAAAAGCCTGCCGCACGAAAATAAGTTAACAAGAATCCCGCCGTCACCGCAGCATTATTTGTGCTGCAATATTGGTTCAATACACCTTCATTTTCATCTTCATGCATTCGTCCAGACGCCAGGCTGGCTGCGAGTTTTCCATTATTTTGCATGCGTAAAAATGATGTCTCATATTCCCACTGGATATATCACGTCATGATTTTTCCCTGCAAAAAACTACGTGTAAACACGTATTTGAGCTACGTAAAAGTACGTATTGATCGCCAAAGGGCAAGTCCGTATTGTCACAAAATCTTAACGGTGACCTAACTTAATTCTGAGATAAATGGCTACCCGCTGTTTTTCTTGTCTTCCTTGATTCATACGATTTTCACGTCCGCCTCAAAGCGGCGACCGAGACGCGTCAGCGATCGGAAAATCCGGTGAATGAATCCTGGCGAGGCTTGAGCGATCGGCTCGGGCGAATGGTTTTTTTACTAAAGAGGTGTAGGACCGAACTACACCACTGCTGGGGCGATTCGCAATTGAGTCGTCACGGCGGAAGGCGGAACGGCGATCGACCGGACCATGTATATGGCTGCCTTAGTAAACTTTGATAGTGGTCTGCGCTTTTGGCGCAGGTGAATATTCAATCCAAGCATTGACTGATTTGCACATTAATCAAAATAGTCAATGGACATGAGGAACAACATGAACGCAGCAACTCAAACACTGTCGGGCGGTACATCCAGCAGCGCACGCTGGTGGCAGCTCGTAGTCGGTGTGGTCTGTATGATCGCAACGGCAAACATTCAATACGCGTGGACTCTGTTCGTACCTGAAATTCAAGGTACGTTCGGCTGGGCACGTGCAGAAATCCAGATCGCATTCACGATCTTCGTTTTGGTTCAAACATGGCTCGCGCCGATTGAAGGTTACTTCATCGATAAGCTCGGCCCACGCTTGATGGTCGCTTTCGGCGCCGTCTTCATTGGTCTGGCATGGGTTGTCAATTCCCAGGCAACCACCCTCGGCGGTTTCTACCTCGGCGCAGCACTGGGTGGTATCGGTGTCGGTTCGATCTACGCTACCTGTATCAACAACGCGTTGAAATGGTTCCCGGACCGTCGTGGTCTGGCAGTCGGCTTGACCGCTGGTGGTTACGGTGCTGGTTCCGCTGCAACGATTCTGCCTATCGCGGCAATGATCGAATCGGCTGGCTTCCAGGAAACCTTCCTGTTCTTCGGTCTGTTGCAAGGTGGTCTGGCATTCGTTGCAGCATGGTTCCTGCGTTCGCCTGCTAAAGGCCAGGTTCCTGCATCGCAAAAACTGTTGCAAGCAACGCGCGACTACACCCTGAAAGAAGCACTGAACACCAAGCTGTTCTGGCTGATGTTCACGATGTTCATCCTGGTGGTTACCGGTGGCATGATGGCTGTTGCTCAACTCGGCGTGATCGCACAGGATCTGGGCGTTAAAGAGTTTGAAGTCGATCTGCACTTCTTTGTCATGGCAGCCTTGCCACTGGCTTTGATGCTCGACCGCATCATGAATGGTATCTCGCGTCCATTGTTTGGCTGGATTTCGGATAACATCGGCCGTGAAAAAACCATGGTCATCGCGTTCACCCTGGAAGGCTTCGGCATTATCGCTCTGGGCTACTTCGGTCATAACCCATGGGCATTCCTGATCCTGTCCGGCGTTGTGTTCCTGGCATGGGGCGAAGTGTACTCACTGTTCTCGGCTCTGGCCGGCGATGCATTCGGTTCCAAGCACATCGGTAAGATCTACGGCGTGCTGTACACCGCAAAAGGTATCGGCGCCCTGTTCGTACCAGTTGGCAACCTGATGATGGAAGCAACCGGCACATGGTCTACCGTTTTGTACACCGTTGCATGTATGGATCTGACCGCTGCAGTTCTGGCTATCGTTGCACTGCGTCCGGCACTGGCCAAGCACGTTAAATTCTCCAAGGAGCTCCTGGCGAAAGAAACAGCAGCAGGCGGTAGCGTAACTTCAGCTGCGCATGCCTAACAGCATCAAAGCTTGATTCGGTCTCAACTTTCAAGGCTCCTTCGGGAGCCTTTTTTTATGTGCGACGTTTTTATGCGCATGTTCGATTGATTGTCAGGACGCTCTTTCAATATCTCTTTCAGCATATTGATCAGCTGTCGAGAGCTAATCAGACATGGTTGTTTCTGCAGGATTTGCTTCCTGGAACAAGCGGTCTTTTTGCACGCTCTTCCATCGTCATAAATTTTTGGGCGACATGCCTTGATTGCAGTCCAATTCAACGATGGATGCAGGGAGCAATGATCTCCCCTGGCCGGTTATACGGTCGAGTCCGTATCCTGTCTGGCCGAGACGGCTGTGCAGCTGAACAGGATTGCGCCGAAGGCGCAAATGGCGGCGAGAACAATCAGGGTGCCGGTGTAGCCGCCGGTCGCCGAATACACAAGCGATGCCACGAACGGACCTGCAGCAATGGCGATCATCACGGGTGCTGCCATTGCGCCGCTGACCGCACCGTAAATTTCGCGTCCATACAATTCAGCCGGCAAGGTGCCGCGCACGATGGTCATCACGCCATTTCCGATGCCGTACATCGCCGCAAAGAAAACATAAACCGCGAGCCACCCGGCAGGTGCGAATAACAGAAGCAGCGCCAGCGGCAACAGCCACATCGCAATCATTCCGACCTTGTGTGAACTCGTGTTGCGTCCAAACGTGGTTTCCAGGATGCGTCCCAGCACTTGCATAGGTCCGACCATCGCACCGATCGCCGCAGCATGCGCAGGCGAGATACCCTTGCTTTGCAGGATGGACATCATGTGCAAGGACATTGCAGAAAATACCAGCGCATTGAAGGTGACGGCAGAGGTAAGCAGATAGAAGCGTCGCTCCTGCAGAACCGCCGCCAGACCGATCTTGTGTGTATGCCGGTGCGTGCGTGCATCCGTCGCGGGAGAAAATGCCGGCAGCCGCCAATGGATGGGGAAGCACAGCAGCAGATTGACGGCAGCATAAATCAGCCAGGTATCGCGCCAGCCGACATGATCGGACAGTAGCTGCGTCAGCGGCCAGGACACCGAACTCGCAAATCCGCCGAATAGCGTCACCATCGTAATCGCACGGCGATAACCGTTGCCGAATACTTGTGTCAGTACCGCAAATGCAGACTGATACAGCGTCGCACTCATCGCCACGCCGATGCCCGCCCAGACAAGGTACAGCGTCAACACGCTATGTACATTGGCCAGCAGGGCCAGCATCAGCGCTGCCAGCAAACTGCCTGCGCCCATCAACAAGCGCCCCCCTATGCGATCGACGATAGAACCCGCCAGCATCGAGAGGCAACCTGATATCAGTAGCGCGACAGAATAAGCACCAACGACAACCGAACGCGAGGTTTGCAGTTCCGCTTCCATCGGCTGCATCAGCACGCCATACGCGTAGAACATTGAACCCCAGCCGATAATCTGCGTGAGGCCCAGCGTAGGAATGAGCCAGCTTGGCTTGCGGTCAGGAGCGTTCATGCATCTGTTTATTCGTGGCAGTTTTATTTTTGATGGACGATGCGACCTGCTAATAATAACCGGAGCCGCGATTCATGTTTTCGGCTGGTCTGGTGAAGGTTTTTATCTATGCATGCTTGAGGCAGACTGACGACAATATTTGATCCTGCCTTTCAGATCCTCGCGAGGCATTCTTATCTAATGCACCGACGAAATCAGCCAGCGGGTTTCTTCTCAGTCGCACGCTTGCGCAAAGTCGTGACATTCTCACCTGCTATGCCCCAGTTATCCGTATCCACTTCATCGATGATGACAAAGGTCGTGGCCGGATTCTTGTTCAATACACGACTGAGCAACTCGGTCGCACCTTCAATCAGAGCCTGTTTCTGTTCGGCTGTGGCGCCTTCACGTGTGATGCGGATATTAATATATGGCATGGTAAGTTCCTTTTGCTTGGTGGGAATTGCTCGTACCGATGGCGCGATCTGCCGAAGCTCGATCATATTCCGTAGATGCAACAATCGATGGTGCGACATGCAAGATTTTTCATATCCTGCACAAGGATCGTCAGGATACATACGGTCGTGTTTTTCGCACGACACGTGACCTCCGTCTGCGGCGCCCGCAGACTGATAAATGCGTTTATTCACGGATTTTCGACGGCAAGAGAGTAAACTCCGTCCCATCCTTCGCATTTCCGCGATCCGAACATTTCTGTGAGCCACCATGTCTGAAGCATCCTTCCCCCTATTTGCCGACCTTAACCTGAGCGAACCGCTGCTGCGCGTGCTGAAAGAGCTGGGTTACGAGGCGCCGTCGCCTATCCAGGCTGCTACGATTCCGCTGCTGCTGGATAACAAAGATGTGTTGGGGCAGGCGCAGACCGGTACCGGCAAAACGGCGGCTTTCGCGCTGCCCATCCTGTCACGCATCGATATCAAACAGACCACACCGCAGGCTTTGGTACTCGCGCCTACGCGTGAACTGGCGATCCAGGTGGCGGAGGCTTTTCAGCGTTATGCGTCGCATATCCCCGGTTTTCACGTGTTGCCGATTTATGGCGGGCAAAGCTATATGTCGCAATTAAGTGCCCTGCGTCGTGGTGTGCATGTGGTGGTCGGTACGCCGGGTCGCGTGATTGACCATCTGGAAAAAGGCTCGCTCGATCTGTCGAAGATCAAGACGATGGTGCTGGATGAGGCCGATGAGATGTTGCGTATGGGCTTTATCGACGATGTGGAAACGATCCTGCAAAAAACGCCGGAATCGCGTCAGACCGCCTTGTTCTCGGCGACCATGCCTTCTGCGATCAAACGCATCGCCACCACCTACTTGCGCGATCCGGAGTTGATTACCGTCGCTGCCAAAACCGGCACTGCCGACAATATTCGCCAGCGTTACTGGCTGGTCAGCGGCATGCAGAAGCTCGAAGCGCTGACGCGTATCCTGGAAGCGGAAACTTTCGACGGCATGATCATCTTTGCGCGTACCAAATTGGGTACCGAAGAATTGGCGAGCAAATTGCAGGCACGTGGTTTCTCCGCGGCGGCGATCAATGGCGACATTCAACAGCAGCAACGCGAACGCACAATCCAGCAACTGAAGGATGGCAAGATCGACATTCTGGTCGCGACTGACGTTGCGGCACGCGGTCTGGACGTTGAACGCATCAGCCACGTCATTAACTACGATGTGCCGCACGATCCGGAAAGCTATACCCATCGCATCGGCCGTACCGGTCGCGCCGGTCGCAGTGGCGAGGCGATTCTGTTCATCGCACCACGTGAACGCAATCTGTTGAAAGCCATCGAGCGCGCCACGCGCCAGCCTATTTCGGTGCTGGAATTGCCTAGCGTTGAAGCGGTTAACGATGTGCGTATCTCCAGGTTCAAAGAACAGATTACAGAAACGATCGCTGCCGGTGGGCTGGAAATTTTTCATTCGCTGATCGAAGACTACGAGCGTGAACACAATGTGCCTGCGGTGGAAATCGCTGCTGCACTCGCCAAACTGGCGCGCGGCGATGTGCCGCTGCTGATCGATAAAAACAAACCAGCGCCGCGTGAATCATGGGGCAGCGACAAGCCTGTATCAGGTGGTCGTTTTGAACGTGCTGAACGATTTGAGCGCAATGAAAGACCAGAACGTTCGGAAAGATTTGAACGTCCTGAGCGCGCAGAACGCAGCGAACGTTCGGCCGCACCACGCAAGGAACGCGTCGCCCGTGCGCCGGATGAAGGCATGCAAACCTTCCGCATCGAAGTCGGCCACGCGCACGGCGTCAAACCAGGCAACATCGTCGGCGCGATTGCGAATGAAGCGAATCTCGATTCCAAATACATAGGCCGCATCGAAATCTACGACGATTACAGCACGCTCGATCTGCCGAACAGCTTGCCGTCCGACATGCTCGATCACCTGAAAAAAGTATGGGTCGCCGGTCAGCAATTGAATATCACTGCCGATGGTGAAGCTGCATTGTCTGCACCAGCAGCGCCAGCAGATAAATCTGTAAAAACGCCTGCATCTAAAAAAGCAGCGTTATCCGAACAAGTACCATTTTCCGACAGACCGGCGCGCAGCGATTTTGCCGCGCATTTTGACAAGCCTGCGCAGAAGGAATCCAGAGAGCGTCCGGCACGTGCAGAAGCTGCACCGGAAAAGTCGACTACAGCCGACGCATCGCCGTTGAAAAAAGTGCGCGAAGAAATCGTCGCTGCTGCAACCGAAGTGCCGCCCAGTAAGGAGCGCATAGCCAAGAAAAAAGCCGGCACCGTCGATATGGAGCCGTTCCGCATCGAGATCGGTCATGCGCATGGCGTCAAGCCTGCCAATATCGTCGGCGCAATTGCCAATGAAGCAGGGCTGGAAGCGAAGTACATAGGCCGCATCGAGATTTTTGAAAAGCACAGCTTGCTGGATCTGCCTGCGGGCATGCCGGATGAAGTGTTTGAACAGCTCAGAACGGTTTCGATAGCGGGCCAGCCTTTGCGCATCAGCCATTCCGGCGTGCGTCCGGCGGAAGAAAAATCTATGGACAAGCGCGTCACGCTGGCCCCTCCCAGCAAGGGCGGCGACCGTCGCGTGGCTGACAAGGCGCGTGGCAAGAAGCCGGTATCGAAACGCGCTGCCGTCGCTAGCGGCAAATTCTTCGACGCATCACGTCCGGCCGCCAGGCCAGCGACCGGCCCTTCTGGCAAGCCAGTGATCCAGTTGCATCGCAAGGGTGCGAAGTAAGTACCGGCATCTGCTTTGATTGGGTGCTTGGAAGTTAAATAAAAAGAGGGCGAAATTTTCGCCCTCTTTTTTTTCGTCTGCGACAAGGATGGCGGTTTGTAACAAGTCCGGACTGCTCGCAGATACCAAAACAGCATTCTGATACAAGTGCATATCGCGCATGCCTTCCATAATCACGTCATGGATTTCTTTCGGATGATGAGCTGATGAGGTATCGCATGTATTTGATGTCTATCGCGGCAGGTGTGCTGGTCGGTATTATTTATGCTTTGATTCATGTACGTTCGCCTGCGCCACCGGCGATTGCCCTGTTAGGGCTGCTGGGCATGCTGGTCGGCGAACAACTGGTGCCGATCGCGGGTCGTGTGATCAAGGGTGAGCCGGTGCTGTCCTGGTTTTGCAGCGAGTGCGCACCGAAAATTACCGGTGTTGAATCCGTACCGAAAAGCAAGAATCCCCGCGCGCCTGATGCCTGAGCGATCGCGCTCCTCCACCTGAAGGATTTCTCCTCATGAACAACAATCGTAGAACAGTCCTTAAATCCGTTGCCTCAGGCGCGGCGCTGGCAACCTTGGGGGCGATGTCTTCCAGCTCGAATGCGGTTGCTGCCAGCGTTACAAGTGCAACATCCAGTGCAGGTGCCAAAGCAGCAGGCTCAAGCTCATCGCCGACACTGATTCTGCTCAACGGTCGCTTTCATACTGTCGATAAAAGCAAACCGACTGCTACCGCCGTAGTGATTAAGGATGGCAAGTTCCTCGCGGTCGGTGATGCAGAAGATGTGATGCGTCATCGCACACCTGATAGTCAGATCATCGATCTGAATGGTCGCACCGTGATCCCGGGTTTGAACGACTCGCACATCCATTTGATACGCGGTGGCCTTAACTACAATCTTGAGTTACGTTGGGAAGGCGTGCCATCAGTAGCGGATGCCTTGCGCATGCTGAAGGAGCAAGCTTTGCGCACGCCGAATCCCCAATGGGTGCGCGTGGTCGGAGGCTGGACAGAATTCCAGTTCGCTGAAAAGCGCATGCCTACGCTGGAAGAGATCAATGCAGCAGCACCGGATACGCCGGTGTTCGTTTTGCATCTCTACGACAGAGCCCTGCTGAATCGCGCTGCCTTGCGCGCAGTTGGTTATACCAAGGACACGCCGAATCCGCCGGGTGGTGAAATTCAGCGCGATGCGGCTGGCAATCCAACCGGCATGTTGATCGCCAAACCGAATGCGCTGATTCTGTATGCAACGCTGGCTAAAGGGCCGACCTTGCCGCGCGAGTTGCAGGTCAATTCCACACGCCAGTTTATGCGCGAATTGAATCGTCTTGGTGTGACCAGCACCATCGATGCCGGTGGCGGCTTCCAGAATTATCCTGAGGATTACGCCATCATCGACCAGTTGGCGCGCGAGCAGCAACTGACTGTACGTGTTGCCTACAATCTGTTCACGCAGAACAAGGGTCAGGAACTGGAAGACTTCCAGAAATGGAGCAAGATGGTCAAGCCGGGCCAGGGCGATGATTTTTATAGACACAACGGCGCGGGCGAAATGCTGGTGTTTTCGGCCGCTGACTTTGAAGATTTTCTGGAGCCGCGCCCCGATCTGCCGCCGGGCATGGAAGCTGAACTGGAGCGCGTGGTGCGCCATCTGGTTTCACAACGCTGGCCTTTCCGCCTACATGCGACTTATGACGAATCGATCAGCCGCATGCTGGACGTGTTCGAGAAGGTCAATCGCGATATTCCATTCGATGGTTTGCGCTGGATGTTCGATCATGCGGAAACCATCACGCCGCGCAATATCGATAGAGTGCGCGCGCTCGGCGGCGGCATTGCGATTCAACATCGTATGGCCTTCCAGGGTGAATATTTTGTCGAGCGTTACGGCACCGAAGCGGCAGCCAACACGCCGCCTATCAAGCGCATGCTGAACGCAGGTATTCCTGTCGGTGGCGGCACCGATGCAACGCGTGTTGCCAGTTACAACCCGTGGACTGCGCTGTATTGGCTGGTATCCGGTCGCACAGTTGGCGGCATGAAAATTTATGATTCCAGCGCACAGTTGTCGCGCGATACCGCACTTGAATTGTGGACCAATGGCAGCGCGTGGTTCTCCAGCGAGCAAGGTAAAAAAGGTCGGATACAGGAAGGCCAGTTAGCCGATCTCGCCGTATTGTCGGCAGACTTTTTCACGATCAAGGAAGACGCCATCAAATCGCTGGAATCGGTACTCACGATAGTCGGCGGCAAGATCGTGTTTGGCGCGGATGAATTCAGCAAGATTGCACCGCCGCCGATACCAGTGTTGCCGGATTGGTCGCCAGTCAAAACCGTGCCGGGTCATTACCGCCAAGTCGCTACCAATAAACAATTGGCTGCGTTGCCGCACCAATGCGCAGGCGCTTGCGGCGTGCACATGCATGCGCATGATGTCGCGCGCAAATCGACAGTTCCGGTGACAAGTCATACCGGTTTCTGGGGTGCGCTCGGTTGCAGTTGTTTTGCGTTCTGATCGGATGAAAAATTTCCTGATCAGATTCAATACGCCGCAGGTCGATATCGGCCTGCTGTTTCTACGCGTCAGCGGTGCCTTCATGCTCTTGCACGTACATGGCTGGCCAAAGATTGTTCATTACAGTCATGAGTTGACAGTGATCGAAGATCCCTTCGGCTTGGGCGCGCAGTTTTCGTTGCTGGCCGCGATCTTTGCAGAAGTGCTTTGTCCCGTATTGATTGCCCTAGGTTTGCTGGCGCGCTTCGCCAGCCTTCCTGTGCTTGCAGTGTTGCTGGTGTCTATGTTCATCGTACATCCGCAATGGTCGATAGCGGAAGGACAGTTCGGCTGGTTGCTGATGGTGATTTTTGGCGCGATTGCTTTTTGCGGTCCCGGCAAGTATTCGCTGGCTTCAGCAATCGGACGCAAGGAATTGTCATGAGCGCCGCCGTCGGCAAGACAGCAAGCACGACTTCTTCCTGGAGTCCGCTGCAGAATAAATTATTCCGCGCGTTGTGGCTGGCGACGGTGGCATCGAATATTGGCACCTGGATGCACGATGTAGGTGCGGGCTGGATGATGACCTCACTCAGTTCCGATCCCTTCATGGTGGCTTTGGTGCAAGCCGCGACCAGCTTGCCCATGTTTTTGTTTGCGCTGCCATCCGGTGTGCTGGCCGATATCGTTGACCGTCGAAAATATCTGCTGTTCGCACAAATCTGGATGTTGCTGACCGCTGCTGCGCTTAGTGGATTTGCATTCGCTGGCATGGTGACACCGGAAATTCTGCTGGGCGCGACTTTTTTCCTCGGCGTAGGCGCAGCAATGGCAGCGCCACCGTTCCAGGCCATTGTTCCTGAACTGGTGCCGAAAGAAGATCTGGCGGCAGCGGTCGCATTGAACTCACTCGGTATCAATATCAGCCGCGCCATAGGGCCGGCGCTGGCTGGTCTGATCCTGTCCTTTGCCGGGCCTGCCGTGGTCTTCTTGCTGAATGCATTGTCGGTACTCGGCGTGGTCGCGGTGCTGTATTTCTGGAAATCGACACCGCGTGTGCAACGTTTACCTGCTGAACATTTTCTGCCTGCGGTGCGTGCCGGCTTGCGCTATGTGCATGCTGCGCCGGTTTTACGTGTGGTGCTGATACGTGCGGTGGCGTTCTTCACTTTCGGTAGTGCGGCGTGGGCATTGTTGCCTTTGGTGGCGCGCAATGAACTCGGCCTCGGCGCTGGCGGTTACGGAATGTTGCTGGCGTGTATCGGTGTCGGAGCGGTGACGGGCGCAGTGTTATTGCCACGCTTGCGCAAACGTTTTTCGACCGACGGTCTGGCGATAGGCGCGACCTTGATGTTTGCGGTATCGATGCTGGTGCTGGCGATGTTGAAAGATGCCGTATTACTCGGAGTAGTTTTATTGTTCTCCGGCTTTGCGTGGATCGCGATGCTGTCGATACTCAATGTCGGTGCGCAACGCAGTTCAGCCGGTTGGGTCAAGGCGCGTGCACTGGCGGTTTATCTGGTGGTGTTCTTTGGCGCGATGGCGGTTGGCAGTGCAATCTGGGGTCAGACCGCTGGCAAGTTCGGTACGCCGACGGCGTTGATCATTGCGGCTATCGGCATGGTTTTGTCCTGCGCTACCGCATTGCGCTGGAAGCTGGATTTGTCGCCGGATTTGAACCTCACGCCGTCTGCGCATCTGGCAGCACATCAGATCGCCGACGAACCGGCGCATGATTCCGGCCCGGTAATGATCACCGTCGAATATCGCATTGCGGCTGAAAACGCTGAGCAATTCAAAATCGCGATTCAGGCGATGCGCCATGTGCGCCGACGTGGTGGCGCGCTGACCTGGGGCATCTTTGAAGACGTTACCGAACCTGGCCGCTACATCGAAACCTTTGTTGTCGAATCGTGGCTGGAACACTTGCGCCAGCACGATCGTTTTACTGAAAACGACAAGGCCATCACCTTGCGTGCACACAGTTTTCATATCGGGCCGGACGCGCCGCGCGCAGAGCACTTCATTGCCCCCGCATGAGAAGACCGAATCAACGCTGACTTGCTGGGCTTTTTTCAGGCCTGATTTTCGATAACGCTTGCAGAAATGTGTAAGCTTTTTAACCTACGGAGTAGAACATGAGCAATCAAAAACTGGAAGTACTGACCCCAAGCAACTCGCAATTGATCTTCATCGATCATCAACCGCAGATGGCTTTCGGTGTGCAATCTATCGATAGACAAACGCTGAAGAACAATACTGTGGCTTTGGCCAAGGCTGGCAAGGTTTTCAATATTCCAACCATCATCACGACCGTGGAAACCGAAAGTTTTTCCGGTCATACCTACCCAGAATTGCTGGATGTTTTTCCGGGACAAAAAATTCTGGAACGCACGTCGATGAATTCCTGGGATGACCAGAAAGTCCGTGATGCATTGAAGGCAAACGGTCGCAAGAAAGTCGTCGTCGCCGGCCTGTGGACAGAAGTCTGCAACAACAGCTTTGCGCTGTGCGCGATGCTGGAAGGCGATTACGAAATCTATATGGTGGCAGATGCATCCGGTGGTACATCGTTGATGGCACATGATCTGGCAATGCAGCGCATGATCCAGGCTGGTGTGGTGCCGGTCACCTGGCAGCAAGTCATGCTGGAATGGCAGCGCGACTGGGCCAACCATGCAACTTATGATGCAGTCACCAGCATCGTCAAGGAACACTCGGGCGCGTACGGCATGGGCATCGACTATGCAGTGACGATGGTGCACAAGGGTCAGACGCGCTCGGTCGGCACGCACGAAACACTGGCGCCTGTCGCGGCCCAGGTACGCTGATCAAGCAGATACGCTGCTGACTATTTTTTCAGCAGCGTATTCCGGATGAGCAAGACCGTTTTATTTATACATGACGCATGGTTGACTCCCGCTGCATGGGATCGCTTTGCCGGTCGCTACACTGCCTGCGGCTATACATGTACGGCACCAGCCTGGCCCTTGCTGGGCCAGCCGCTTGCGCGTTTACAGCCAGCGCCGTCGGCCGCGCTGGCGAGCTTGCGCATTAGCGATATTCTCGCTCACTACGAAAAATTGATACACGCCCATTCCGCGCCACCCTTGCTGGTGGGGCACGGCTTTGGCGGGCTGTTTGTACAAATGCTGCTGGACCGTGGACTGGGTACGGCGGGTATTGCGATTGCACCGGCGTCGCCTTACGGCCTGTTTCCCGGCTGGTTTGCACTGTGCCGCATAGCTCCCATGCTGCTGCCATGGCGTAATGCAGTGCGCCTGATGCCGTTGACATATCTGCAGTTCAAAAGTGCTCTCGCACAGACCTTGACGCCGACTGAAGCGCAGGCGGCATATCGCGCGCATGTGATTGCGACGCCGGCAGGAATTTTTCGGCAGGCTGCGCTGGGCATCGACAATCAAGTAGACTTCCGTAACGATTACCGCCCGCCCTTGCTGTTCATCGCGGCGCAGCAGGATCGTATGATGAAAATGGCGAGGGTTGCTTCCTGCTATAAGCGGCATCGCGCTTCGACCGCGGTTACCGATTTCATGTGCTTTCCCGGACGCAGTCATTGGCTGATCAATGAAACGGGTTGGGAAGAAGTGGCCGATGCCGGTATTGAATGGTCGCAAATCCAATCCGGACGGTTTTGATTCTATGCAGGAAAATGAAATTCGATGGCGCCGTCTCCACATCCTGCAACAACAAATAGCCAGCCCGTAGCAGCGGAGCATATACCTGTTCAAATGCGCGCATGGTGGATAACGCTTTTTCTATTTTTGCTGATCACAAATTTGTTCAGTGCCAGTGCGCAGGCCGATGGTCGCCTGCTCGCGCATATGGAACATAGGCGCTGGATCGCTGCCGATGGCGGCCCCAGCCAGGTCGGCGCGATCGCACAGACGCGCGACGGTTACTTGTGGCTGGGCACGAATGATTCCTTGTTCCGCTTCGATGGCTTCCGTTTCGTGCGCCATGAAACGCCAGACGGCAAATCCTCGGGCATCGTATCGTCTTTGCTGGCGGTGGAAAATGAATTGTGGGTCGGTTTGCGCGCCGGCGGCGTCGATGTCATTGATGGCGCGGGGATGCGGCGTTACGAAGCGGGCACCAATCTTCCCGGCGGTGTGATTTACAGTTTGGCGCGTGATCGCAGCGGCGCGATCTGGGCTGCTGCAGACGATGGCCTGGCGCGCTTCGACGGTACGCGCTGGCAAGCAGTTTCCACAAAATGGAATTTCCCCGGCAACAAGGCGCGTGCGGCCTTTGTCGATCGCGACGGCGTGCTGTGGGCCGCCAATGAAAACCGCTTGTTCTATCTGCCGGCAGGTGCCGATAAATTTGTCAGTACCGGTCTGGCGACCGATTGGGTCAGCAAGATCACGCAGGCACCGGATGGATCGATTTGGTTGACCGAGCGTTACAGTGGAAAAGTGCATCGCGGCGTGCTGGTCGGCGGCATATTTTCCGTGACCACCAGCGTAATGCATGCATCGTCCAACGGCTTGCTGTTTGATCGCACTGGCGGCTTGTGGGTCAGCACACTGGGACATGGGCTGGAGTATGTCGCCACGCCGACCGGTGTAAAGGCATTGAGTGCGAATCAGCGTTTTACTTCCAGAGACGGTTTGAGTGCGGACTATATCTGGCCGATGCTGGAGGATAGAGATGGCAATCTGTGGGTAGGCACCAGCGCCGGGCTGGATCGCTTTCGGCCGCGCACTCTGATGCCGGCAAAATTTCCGGCGGATGCACTCAGCTATGCGCTGGTTGCCGGCGACGACGGCAGTGTGTGGGCCGGCACCAGCAATCGTTCGGCGATGCGTCTGGCCGGCAATCGGCTCGATGTTCTGGCCATGCCGGCGCCGACTACCTGCGCGATGCGCGATGGCAGCGGCACGATCTGGATGGCCGGGCCGGGCGGTATCTGGCGCTCTGAAGGCGACGCTCTGGTTTTCGTGACGTCCTTGCCGGGCGGCGCTATGCCCGATTCCTCAGTGCGCGCGATGGCACGCGATGCGGCTGGTGATCTGTGGGTGTCCATCAATCGGCTGGGCCTGTTCAAACTGCAAGCCGGCGTGTGGAAGGCAATCTTGCCGCCGTCCGGTGCGCCCAGTCAGTTGATGCCGGTCACGGCTTCGGCAGACGCAAAAGGAAAATTGTGGTTTGGGTATCGCGACAATCTGCTGGTGACGCGCGATGCGCAGGGTGAAAGGCGATGGGGTGTTGCCGATGGTCTGGACATCGGCCACGTCACCGCCATTTCTCATCAGGGGGCGCGCACCTGGATAGGCGGTCAGCGCGGTATCGGCGTCATCGTTGACGATCGCTTTCATTCCCTGCGTTTGCCCGATAACGGATTGTTCAACAATATATACGCGATCATTGCGGTGCCTAGCAGGGATGGCGGCGAAGATTTGTGGATACATGCCAAGGCCGGCATATTCCAGTTGACGGCGATAGAGCTGGCGCGCGCCTTTGCCGATGCCACCCATCAGATCCGGTATCGTTCCTACGATCTGATGGGTGGTCTGGCAAATGATCCGTATCAGGTTCTGCCTTTGCCAACGGCGGTGCGCAGCGCTGACGGGCGCTTGTGGTTTTCCACCAGCAGTGGCGTGGTATGGATAGATGCAGAACGCCCACGGCAGGATGAGGGCGGGCCTGAGGTCATGATCGAGTCGGTCAGTGCGGATGGCGCTCTTCTGCCGATGAACACGCCGGCTACACTGACGCCGAATGCCCAGCGCATCGTCATTGATTACACCGCCTTGAGTTTATCCGCTCCCGAGAGTCTGTCGTTTCGCTACCGTCTGGATGGTTACGACCGCGACTGGCACGATGCCGGTCGCCAGCGTGAAGCGGTGTATACCGCGCTCGGTGCGGGCGAGTATCGTTTTCGCGTGCTGGCGCAGGATCGCGATGGTTTGCCGAGCGAGCGGGAAGCGGTATTTGTGTTTACCATTCCACCGGTTTTTTACGAGCGGCCACTGTTTCTGTTTTTTGTCGGTGCGTTGGTATTCGGCTTGCTATGGCTTTTTTACCGCAGCAATGCGCGTCGCGCGGCCGAACACATGCGCACACGGCTGGAAGAACGGCATGGCGAACGCGAACGCATTGCGCGTGAATTGCACGATACGCTGCTGCAGGGTGTGCACGGGCTGATGCTGCGTTTTCAGGCGGTGACGCAATCGATTCCGGACTCTCATCCGGCCCGACTCGGACTGGAGCAGGCCCTGGACAGGGCAGATCAACTGGTCTGCGAAGGCCGCGACCGGGTGCGCGATCTGCGCAAGGACACAGCCGTTTACGGTAGCTTGCAGGATGGAGTGAGGGCACTGGGCGTGGGTCTGGAACATGAGGTCAGCGCGACATTTTCGTTGACCATATCCGGTGTGCCCACGTCCTTACAGGCGATGGTCAGGGACGAGGCATATCGTATCGTGCACGAAGCGGTCGTCAATGCCTTCATGCACGCAATGGCAGCACACATAGATGTCACTATTGATTATGCGGCGTCAGCGCTGCGTATCGATATCAGCGATGACGGTGTGGGAATCAACCCCGCCTACCTCGGTGAAAACGGACGCCCGGATCACTGGGGTTTGCGCGGCATGCATGAACGGGCGCAGCGTATAGGTGCGCGTTTGCTCATCCAGGGCAAACCTGCGAGCGGCAGCAGAATTGTATTGAGTATTCCGGCGTCTCTGGCCTATCAACGCGCTACGCGACGCTGGTTTCACTGGCGCTACCATTGGATGAAATGAGGAATGATCTGTGATCGATGAAAAAAAGCCGATACGCATACTGGTTGCAGACGATCACCCGCTGATGCTGGAAGGCATAGGCGTGGTGATTGCCAGTCAGCCCGATATGCAACTGGTAGGCGAGGCGGCCGATGGTAATGAAGCGCTGGCGCAGTTTCGCGCGCTGCTGCCGGATGTTACGCTGATCGATCTGCAGATGCCGAATGCCAATGGTATCGATGCGATACGCGCTATCCGTGCCGAATTTCCGCAAGCCTGCATCGCGATACTGACGACTTATCGCGGTGATGTGCGCGCCCTGCATGCGATCAAGGCCGGTGCGCAGGGCTATCTGCTCAAGAGCACCTTGCGCAAGGAATTGACGGAAGCCATACGTGTATTGGCGGCAGGAAACCGCTACTTCCCGCCTGAAATTGCAGCCGAGCTGACGCATTATCTGGGACAGGATTGCCTGAGTCCGCGCGAAATACAGGTGCTGCAATTGATCGCGCGCGGTTGTGCCAACAAGCAGATCGCCGGTGAACTGGGTCTGTCGGAAGACACGATCAAGGGCCATCTGCGCAGCATCATGGAGAAGCTGGGTGCGAACAACCGCACACACGCGGTGACCATAGGCATAGAGCGCGGCTTTATCGAGTTGTAGTTCCTGACCACACTTTAGTGTGGTCATCCATCCCCCTGCCTGGGTCTGTGCGGCAACGCCGTGCACCCGCATCATTCCTGTTTATGGCGCTTCGCGTCATGCCACAGGAGTCTATCGTGCACACCCTCCAGTACCGCGCTGTCGGTGCCTGTTCTGAAAGCGACAGCCAGCTGACATGCCGGTGTCTGGTGTGTGTGATTGCACGGGTTCGCCAGAATCAGACATTGCCTTGCGCAGAACGCAGTTGCAAGGGCGGTCTAGCCGCTTGGCAGATGGAACGCCTGAATGCTTATGTGGATCAAAATATGGGAGCGAGAATCCGCACTCTCGATCTGGCTGCGCTACTCGATCTGAGCGCCAGTCATTTCTCGCGCGCCTTCAAGCAGAGTAACGGAATTCCGCCGCGTGTATATATAGTGCAACGACGCATTGCAGCCGCATGCATGATGATGCTGACGACGCAGCATGCGCTGACCGAGATTGCTTACATCCACGGTTTTTGCGATCAATCCCATTTCAATCGGGCTTTCCATCAGGCGATCGGCGCCGCGCCGAAGGAATGGCGCCGCCGCAATCAGGAGGTACAGATTCCGCTCCATACCCGGCCGGTGCCGTTGATGCTGCATGGTGAATATGTCTGGGCGAACGCTGAACCAGGGTGAACTTAACTTGCCTGTTTGTACGTCATCTTGACAAGGAATGATAAACAGCCACAGGTTTTGTGGTCGTTTTGCTGATAATGTGCGCATTTCTTCCCGGAACACTTGAAACCTGCCGTCCGCATGAGTACATTTGAGTGTGTAGATTCAAGCTTCCCCAGCACGGTTCTGTACCGGTCTCGAGCGCGATGATCGGCAAATTCCAAGCGAGGTAATGATGGACGTCTTACTTTACGCACTCTTTTGTCTGATCCTGCCGCTGTGGGTATTTGCAGGCTTGTATCTGTTGCTTGAATTTGCCGATGACTTCAAAAAGAAGCATGAACTCAAGAAATAGTGTGCGCCCGGATTGACCGTGTCGCGCAATGCATGTGCGACGCGGGCCGATGCCGCAGAGCAAGCCAGTGAGAGGACGCACTATGTGTCCTCTTTTTTTGTGCGTCAGCAGCCAGGCGTCGCAGCTTGTCTGCCGGAGCGTGAATAGCTTCGTGATAGCTTGGCTTGGCGGCAACAAATCGCGTAGTGCCTTAAGACGATTGCAGGTGCCCGTATCCTTTGAACATTAATCGGGCCTGACCCTTGGCGCCTATCTCTTTTCATCGCAACCGGCCGTTGCGATTGATGGTGTTGTGGCTGATCGCGCTGTGGATTATTACCGCCAAACCCCTCTGTTTCCGCGCGACTGGCTGCTATTCACTTACCGGCGCTTTGCCTTTTCCGATCTGTCTTACGGTTTGTTTACGCTATTCATGTCGCTGCACCTCGTCGGCGCCCATTTCACCTATGCTGAAGTCCCTTTCGGCTACCTGCTTCTTCTTTTACCGCTCTTTCGAACGCATGTGATCGTGCAAAACACTATTTTTCGCACTATTTTGGTGCGTTTATTCCCTTTACATCTTCAAAACTGCGCATTTTCAGGGGTTTTTGCTCAAAACTGACATGGCACAATTAATGCACCATGGAAAAGGTAAGACGCTTTCGCGAGATTTCTTTCTATGCAACTTTTTTGGAGTAACGATCATGCAAAACAGCCGACGTAAATTTGTATCGAGTGGTATTGCCGCAGGTGTGGCAGGCGCGAGTATGGCTTTTCCTATGGTGGCCAAGGCGCAAGGCGCTACATTCAACTGGAAAATGACCAGTGCTTATCCAAAAGGCTCGCCTTTCTATATGGAAGGTCCGGGTAGTGCGACCGATCTGGCCAAGCGCATTACCGAAATGTCCCAGGGGAGGCTGAAAATTCAGGTCTACGGTGCAGGCGAGTTGATCCCGGCGCTGGAAGGATTCGATGCCGTGCGTTCCGGCACGGTCGAGATGAATCACGCGAATAGTTATTTCTGGACCGGCAAGACCTTCGCTGCGCAGTACTTCACGGCAGTACCTTTCGGTTTGAACTTCCAGGGGATCAACGGCTGGCTGTATGACGGCGGTGGTCTTGCTTTGTGGAATGAGGTGTATGCGCCTTTCGGCATGGTCGCCATGCCTTGCGGTAATACCGGTGTGCAGATGACAGGCTGGTTCAAGAAGGAAATCAAGTCAGTTGCGGATTTGAAGGGTTTGAAGATGCGTATTCCCGGCCTTGCCGGCAAGGTTTACGCCAAGCTCGGTGTTGACGTCAAGTTGCTGCCAGGCGGCGAAATCTTCCCTGCGCTGGAACGCGGTGTAATCGATGCGGCAGAATTCGTCGGCCCGTTTCAGGATCGCAAGCTCGGTCTGCAAAAAGCGGCCAAGTATTACTACACCACCGGCTGGCACGAATCGTCGACCGTATCCGAGCTGTTGATCAACAAGGCCGCGTGGGACAAGTTGCCCAAGGATCTGCAAGCCATCGTGACCAATGCCGCCGCTGCCTGCAACGTGATCAGCGAAGCCTGGTGCCAGCGCAACAATGCCGAAGCGATGGACGATCTGGTCAACAAGCAGGGTGTTATCGCGCGTCCGTTGCCGGATAGCGTGATCGAAGCGCTGCGTGCAGAAACAAAAAAGGTAATCGCCGAAGCCGTTGCCAAAGACCCGATGACCAAGAAGGTGAACGATTCGTACGTGGCTTACCAGGCCAAGTACGACGCGTGGTCGAAGTACAGCGAAACCGCGTATCACAACAAGGTGCAGAAATAAAACGGAGTTTTCATGACTAACAAGGCCATCTGGTCGACCGTCAGGTCGATCGAGGCGGTCATTGACGCGATAGGCAGAGCCACCTCATGGCTGGCTCTGCTGATCATCGTATTGATGACTGTCAACGTAATACTGCGTTACACAATTAGCTTCGGCGCTGTCTGGTCGCAGGAAATGGAGTGGCATCTGATGGGTGCACTCATCCTGTTCGGCATGAGTTATGCGCTGCTGAAGGACGATAACGTGCGCGTGGATTTGTTCTACGCGAATTATTCAGCGCGTACAAAATTTCTGGTTGATCTGCTTTCCATGGGACTGCAGATCTGTATCTGCTGCGTGATCATCTGGCTGTCGATCAATTACGTGCAGCAATCGTATTCGATTGGCGAGATCTCGTCCGATCCTGGTGGTTTGCCTTTCCGCTGGGCCATCAAGGCACTGCTGCCGATCGGGTTTGGTCTGCTGTTGCTGCAATCGATAGGCGCACTGCTCAAGCTGATTGCCAAATATCAGGAAAGGGAAGGGGCTTCCCATGCCTGAATTTGAAATTCTCGCCATCATGATGCTGGTGGGATTCTTCCTGCTGCTGATGATAGGCGTGCCGGTTGCAATCACACTGGCGACAGTCGGTTTTGTATTCGGTACCATCGGCTTTGGCACCACGCTGTTCAACCTGCTGCCGGCACGTCTGTTCGGCGTGGCGACCGGCTATCAGTGGCTGGCGATACCGCTGTTTATCTTCATGGGTGTGATGCTGGAGAAGTCGCGGCTGGCGGACGATCTTCTGGATGTGATGGGCCACCTTGCCGGTCGCTTGCGCGGCGGCATGGCGGTCGGTATCGTCCTGTTCGGTATTCTGATGGGCGCCATGACAGGGATCGTTGGCGCAACTGTCATCACGCTCGGTTTGCTGACGCTGCCAACCCTGATCAAACGCGGTTACGACAAGAGCATGGCGTGCGGCGTGATCTGCGCGTCCGGCACATTGGGACAAATCATTCCGCCTAGCCTGATCCTGATTCTGCTGTCGGACATCATGCAGATGTCGGTCGGCACGCTGTTCGCTGCAGCGGTCGGTCCGGGCGTTTTGCTGGCACTGGTCTACATTGTCTACATTCTGTTCATGGGCTGGTTGAAGCCTAACGCGATGCCGCCGATTTCGCAGGAAGAACGTGACAGCGTGACCAGCAAGCAACTGTGGATACGTTTCATCAAGGTCGTGGTGCCGCCGGTACTGCTGGTGGTCTCTGTGCTGGGTTCCATCGTCGGCGGGATTGCCGCGCCGACTGAAGCTGCCTCCATGGGTGCACTGGGTTCGATTATCGTGACCGTCGTTTCACGGCGCTTTACGTGGAACGTGCTGCGGAATGTAGTGCGGGATACGGCCAAAATCACCGCGATGATGATGTTCATCCTGATGTGCGCGCAGGTATTTGCATTGTCGTTCCGTGGCTTGCACGGGGAGGATCTGATCACCGACCTGTTCGCTACATTGCCGGGCGGAGTAAACACCGCAATCTGGTTCATGCTGCTGCTGATCTTTGTGCTGGGCTTCTTCGTCGAATGGATAGAGATCAGCTACATTGCGGTGCCGCTGTTCCTGCCGGTGATGCTGGCGCACGGTGTCGATCCGGTATGGCTGGCGATGCTGATCACGCTCAATTTGCAGTCTTCCTTCCTGACGCCGCCATTTGGCTGGGCGCTGTTCTATCTGAAGGGAGTCGCACCGCCGGAGGTGACCACCAGGGATATCTACAAGGGAGTTTTGCCTTTCATCGCGATGCAGGGTTTGACGCTGGTACTGGTGTTCTACTTCCCGCAGATTGCGACCTGGCTGCCGAAGGCGATCGGCTGGTAAGTGCTGGCGTGCCAGAGATGTAAGCTTCCCCGCTAGCCCGGAAATTGCTGCCGATTTTTCTGGTCAGCTCTTGTATTGACAACGCCCGATGCACTGCATCGGGCATTTTTTATTGTGGCGAGCCTATACAAGTTTGTGCTTACTTGCGCGAAGGCTGAGTAGTCTGATTACTTTGCGGCAGCAATGGCCTGCGACAATTTTTCGGACAACTGCGGACGTGCTCCATCGACCGCCTGCACAACTGCTTCCGGCCCAAAGACCAATCCTTGCAGCGGGAAAAAATGCACATCGTTGATGCCGATTGATGCCAGCGCATACTTCAGGTAGGGTGTCAGGAAGTCAGCCTGTTTCGCGCGTTCGCCCACGTGAAAGCCGCCTGAGCTGACCAGTACGAAAGTTGGTCGGTCTTCCATCAAGCCGACCTTGCCTTGCGGTGTGGAATTGAAGCTGCGATTGATGCGGATCACATGATCTATCCACAGTTTTAGCGCGGCGGGTACTGTGAAGTTGTGCATGGGCGTGATGATGAACAGCATGTCAGTTTGCTCAAGCTCGACGATTAGGCGCTCCGACCATGCGAATTTTTCAGCATCGTGTGGCGTGTGTGAAGTGACGGCCAGCGCGTAGTCGCGTGCTATGGGCGGAATGGGTGACCGCACCAGATCGCGTTCTGTGATCTGCACGTTGCTCAGACCTGACGCGATAATCGTTTCCCTGACAAGTTGGTAGCCGTGGCTGGCGTCGCTGTGCGGGCCGCTGTTCAATAACAAAATGCGTGTCATGTAATTCATTCCTGTAAAAGCGGTTCGACGAAGTGCATGCCGCGGGCAAGCAAGCCCTGGCGGAAGTAAAAACGCTGTACCAGCGCCATATGCAAGCCGGTGTCCAAAACAAAATTTTCGCAATTCAAAGCGATCGCTTGTTGTCGTGCCGCTTGCAGCAAGCGTTCGCCGACGCCCGACCGGTGAAGGGACGCAGTCACCACCAGATCGTCAATGTAAACAAAGCGACCGTACAGTAAATTATCCATCTGGCGATAACCGGCGAGACCGACGATTGCACCATTGCCCCATGCTGCGAGAAGACGATAGCCTTGCGCGCGTTGATGAGCGATCTGTACTGCGTACGTTGCGCGATCTTTTAGATGTGGGCGCAACTCTTTCATTACCGAAAACGAGGCTTCTAAATCATAGTCGCTGTGTTCGATGTGCCTGATATCCACCAGAGACTGCATGTGTTTCTCCAAAATAAGTGTCGCGCTATCGCGCCGATTGCGACTTGCTGAGCCAGGCGGCAAATGTGGCGGCGCCAAGGCGAGCTTCACCGGTAGGCGTCAACGATAGATCGTTGAGTTGTGCGCCGTAATACGCTGCGGTTTTGTCAGCAACGACAACACGCGTGTCCTTGAGTGCGGTCAGATAACGCTTCATCAATTCGGAGAGCCCGACTTTTTCCGGGCCTGCGGCATCGAAGGTGTCGTTGATAGGCTGTGCGAGTGCAGTGTCAGACACAATCGCTGCAATGTCGTCCGATGAAATCGGTTGCACGTGCGCAGGGGACAGGCGAATCTCATTGCCGACCGTGCCGTATTGCGCGATGCCACTGAGGAATTCAAAGAACTGCGTAGAGCGCACGATTGTGTAGGGCACCTTGGCTGACTTGATCAAATTTTCTTGTGCCATCTTTGCGCGGAAGTAGCCGCTTTCCAGCATGCGTTCAGTGCCGACCACGGACAGCGCGATGTGATGTTTGACGCCGGCGGCTTCTTCCGCAACGAGCAGATTGCGGCCGGATATTTCAAAGAAGTCGAGTACGGCCTGGTCTTCAAACGAAGGCGAGTTGCTCAAATCGATCACGACTTGCGCGCCCTTGACTGCATCCGCCAATCCCTCGCCGGTCATGGTGTTGATGCCGGTTCTGGGTGAACCTACCAATACTTCGTAGTCGAGCTGACGAAGATTGGCGACCACTTTGGAGCCGATCAAACCACTGCCGCCGATAACAAGAATTTTCATATAAACCTTTCAAGGTGCCCAGCTAAGGGCGAAGGATTGTGTGCGTTGCTAATGTTGCTGATGATTACGTCGGCATCTTGCGGAAGGCAATTGCAAAGCGATTCCAGCTATTGATCGACGTGATCAGCGCGGTCAGTTCCATCAGTTCTGCATCGGTAAAGTGCGGACGCACTGCGTTCCATACTGCATCCGGTACGTGGTTTTGCGAAACCAGTGTTAGCGATTCTGTCCACTCCAATGCGGCGCGTTCGCGGTCGCTGAAGAATGGGGTTTCGCGCCAGGCAGAGACGGTCGCCAGGCGGCGTTGCGTTTCGCCGGCTTTGACTGCGTCGGTTACATGCATGTCAAGGCAGAATGCGCAGCCATTGATTTGCGATGCGCGCAGGCGGACCAGGTCCTTGAGCAGAACGTCGAGCGTGCCTTTGGCTAGCTGGTTTTCAACGCCTATCAATACCTTCATGATGGCTGGGTCGGCGGTGTAGAAGTCGAGGCGAGGTTGCATGTGAAGCTCCTTGTTTAAGTACATCGGGTTAATGAGTCGGGGTAAATAAGTTGGCGTTTCCTTGATGAGCAGTATGCGAATATCATGGCCGTGTTAAAAGGGCCAAGAAATACAAAAAGGACTAGTCCATGAAAAATTCGGCAGTTAGCGCAAAAAGCGCCAAGCCCGACCTTGATTTGCGCGTTGACCGTGCGCTGGAATTACCCATGTACCTGCAGATCTGCCAGCGTTTCAAGACGGCGATCGAGCAGGGGCACCTGCATGCGGGTGATCGCGTACCGGCGGTGCGGGCGCTGGCAACCGAATTGAATCTGGCGCGTGGCACGCGGCGTGACCTGTTTGCCGGAACAGGTATTCATCACTACAGGTTTGCGCACCACGCTGGAACTGACCTTGAGCAGCTTGTCCACGGTTGGCGATGAATTCTGGTTTGAAGATCCCGGCTATATTCTGGCGCGCCCGTTTTTGCAGAATGCAGCAATCAAGGTGGTGCCGGTGCCGGTCGATGAAAATGGCTTGATGGTAGAAGAAGGCAAGCGCCTCAGCCCGTATGCGAAGTTCGCGATGGTCACGCCTTCACATCAAAGTCCGCTCGGCATGACGCTGTCTCTCGAACGTAGGATGGCCTTGCTGGAATGGGCTAGCAAAGCCGGCAGCTGGATTATCGAAGACGATTACGACAGTGAATTCCGCTATCAGGGGCGACCGCTGCCTGCGCTGAAAAGTCTGGATCGCAATGATCGTGTCATCTACAGCGGCACCTTCAGCAAGGTGATGTTTCCGGGTTTGCGGCTGGCGTATGTGGTTGCGCCTGTCAGTGTGCTTGCACGTTTCCAGGCGGTTGCTTACAACTTGAACGCAGGCTGCCCGTATCTGTTCCAGGCAGGCGTAGCCGATTTTATCGCCGAAGGTCATTTCTCGGGACATCTGAAAAAAATGCGTCTGCTGTATGCAGAACGTCGGGCGGTAACGCAGTGTGTTTTTCAGCAAGTATTGGGTGATCGCGTGCGTATAGATCTGCGACCGGGCGGTTTGCATATGTTGGCCAAGCTGGGTGATCACGAAGATGATGTTCTGTTGGCGGATAGGGCACGTGAAGCAGGTTTGGCCATGCATCCTTTATCGCGCTGGTACATCAATGCGAAACCACAGCAGGGATTGTTGCTGGGGTTTGCCAATGTGATCGACGAGAAAGATGCGATGCGCATCGCGATGAAACTCAAGCGATCTATGTCATAGACGGGTTTGTTTGTTCTCCAATTGCACTTTCCGAACAGCCACTTTCCTTGTCAAAATCTGGTTCGCTCTACGAGCGATGCCTTGCTTAATTTTTCAGTAAATGTGAAATAAGCTGTCGAGATGTTTTAACTATCTTTCGTACCTGAATTACGTTGCTATTCAAATCGTTTTCTTTTCAGAATCATCGTTACAAAAATTGCGATCGCGAATGATGATGACGCTGAACTAAAGCGGATAGCTACCGCTCTGATATGGCGGGCCGTGCGGCTGTGTTTTTCCGATGATGGGTTTGGCCCGGTACTTTTCATTTGTTAATCACAGTGCGCCATGCACAATTCATCGCGAGGCTATCATGACCATGACTATCGTTTCCTTCTATATCGACTTTATTACAATGTTCAAAGAGTGGTTTGCCAATGTGGATGTCTATCACGGCTTGAGCCAGGCAGATAAACAGGACCTGATGAACTGGTAGCGTGAAGTCTGAGCATGATTGGCACCACTCGTGATTTTCTCAAATTAGTTCAAACAAAAATGGTTACGTAAAAACGCAGCCATTTTGCTTTGTGATCGGGCTGTCGTTAAACAATGCATGCCTCGAACAGGTGCTTATGTCGGCGAGCGATCTTCATTTGGAAATGCAATTGCACCAATAATCACCAGCACGCACAACGCTCCCAATGCTTGCAGCATCAGCGTAAAGCCACCGCGTTCGTGTAGCGATGCAACCAGGCCGACTGATGCACCAGCGGCAGTAAATCCAAGGAAGTAACGCACCGAGTAAGCACGCGCTCGCCATTCGTCGCTGGTGTATTTTCCTATCATCGCGTCATTGACTGTTATTTGTCCGAAGATGCCGATGATGATGCCAATGCAAACCAGAACCAGCGGTACGCCGGACAAGGCAGCGCCGAAGAAAAGCAGGGGTGCGAGTATCAACGCAAGTGGCAGGAACAATGTTTTGAGCGAATGCTTGTCTAGCAGGTGACCGATGATGTATTGCGCGAGTGCGCCGAACACATACGTGCCTGCAGCGATGACGCCGAGCAGTGCGGTATTGGTCGTCAGCTCAGACAGCCGTTCTTCAAATAATTTCGGCAAGGCCACGGTCAGCGCATTGAATGTCGTCGAACTGGCGATGATGGTGATGACGAGTGCCGCGATCACGCGCCACATCGCTTCTTTCGATACGCGTGCGGCTGTGTGATTCGCTGCTTTGCGAGCACCGCGCGCCTCATGTTTAACCTTGCTCGCGAAGAAAATCCCGATTGCGATTGCGGCAAATCCCGGTAATGCGAATGCCCAGCGCCAGCCTACGTATGCACACACCACGCCAGTGACGAGTGCTGACGATGCCACGCCGAGATTGCCCCACACGCCATTGACGCCGACTTCGCGGCCGAGCTTGTCGGCATGCGCGACAAGCATCGCAGTACCGACCGGATGATAGATCGCAGCGAACAGGCCAACTGCGAGTAAGGCGATGCTGAGTTGTTGCGGCGTCTGCGTCAGCCCGACGGACATCATTGCAAGGCCGATGCCGATAAAGAAAATCACCATCATGTGACGCCGGCTCCAGCGGTCGCCGAGCCATCCGGTCAATAGCGAACCTGCGCCGAACGCGACAAAGCCGGGTGTTGCATACGGCAGCAAGTCGGCATAGCTCATGCTGAAAACCGGTGCCATGACGATAACCGCCGCGGCGAAAACCAGCATGGCGTAGTGGTCGATGAAGTGAGCGACATTGATGTAAGCGATAACGGTGCGAGGATTGTTCACGAACTGGCCTTTTCAAAAAGAGTGCGTTTAGGTTAATCTGACTGCTCATCGACTGGCAGACAACTAACATCGCCTACACGCCAAATTGCAGTTTTGAAATTCGGAGAAATTAATGATCATTGGCGCGACTTCTTATCCGCGCGGTACACGGCTGGGATTGCATGTGCATCGCGAGGCGCAATTGCTGTTTGCGTCCAGTGGCATCATGCAGGTGACGACACCGAAAGGTCGCTGGCTGGTGCCGCCTGCGCGCGCCGTCTGGTTGCCGCCCGGAATCGAACATGCAGTGGATGTGCTGGCTGATATTGAAATGCGCGCCTTGCTGGTTCATGCGGACTGGCTGGCCGCTCATCCAGAAGCGTCACGCTTGAATCGCGAGTTCGTCGTCACCGTCGGTCCGCTATTGCGCGAAACCATCCTTGCCGCGTTCAAGCATGCTTCGAATGCGAAGCGCATCAATCTGTTGGTGGAGGTCGCGCTATTCGAGCTCGTCGAGGATGAAGATGCGGCGACCTTTGTGCCATTGCCTGGCGATCCGCGGGCGCGACGTGTGGCCGACATGATCCTCGCGGACCCGGCGAATGATCGCGAACTGGAATTGCTGGCACACGCGGCCGGCGCATCAGCGCGCACTATCACGCGCCTGTTTTCAGCAGAAACGAATCTGACCTTCAAGGAGTGGCGACAACGCGCCCGCATCATGGCGGCTGTCGAAGCTTTGGGTAGTGGCAAGACATCGATCAAGCAACTCGCGGCGCAACTGGGCTTCAGCAGCGTCGCTGCATTCGGTCATGCGTTTCGGCAGATCATGGGAATGACGCCTAGCGAGATGATGCGGAGGTCGGGTGGAAATAAATGACGGAAGAGTTGCGCATAGCCCGTAACGAAATATGCGCAACTTTCTTATGCAGACATCAAGGACACATGCGCCGCCACGATGCGCCAACCTTGCGGCAGCCGCAGCCAGGTATGACTTTGGCGCCCTATACGAGCTTCGCCTTTGCGCGTGAACTCGGTATTGGCAGTCGCATAGTCGCGCCCGTAGGTGGTGATGACGGTGTTCATCAATTCACGTTCCAATCCTTTCGATGGACGTGCCAGTCGAAACGCACGTATCGCCTCATAACCGACAAGGTTCTCGCCCACGCCGTAACGCAGCGTACAAGGATGGTTCCAGAACAGTTCATCCAGCACCGCGACATCATTGCCCGTCAGCGCAGCTTCATAGCGCATGAATGCAGCAGTCACTTCGGCAACTACTTCAGGCAGATTGATTTCTTGTTCCATACCGATAGTCTCCTTTTAGTGTCCGCCAAGATAGGCTTTGGCCAAGCCATCGTTGCTGGCAATCTCAGCCGCCGTTCCTTGCGCAGTGACGCGGCCGCTTTCGATAACATAAGCACGATCAGCCAGCGCCAAGGCCAGCGCTGCCATTTGATCAACCAGCAGAATAGTCATGTTTTCTGCACGTAGTCTATCCAGTGCGGCAAACAGTTCGGTAATTATTTTTGGGGCCAAGCCGAGTGAGGGTTCATCCAGCAATAAAATCCGCGGACGTGACATCAAGCCGCGTGCCACTGCCAGCATTTGTTGTTCGCCTCCTGAGAGCAGGCCGGCGCGTTGGTGCAGTCGTTCGCGCAGTCGAGGGAAGCGCGTCAGCATTTCTTCGACTCTAGTGTTCATGTCTTGCGGATACAGGAAGGCGCCCAGTCGAATGTTATCCAGTACCGACAAGTCTTTAAACACTTGTCGTCCTTCCGGCACCAGTACCAGGCCTTTTGCGACGATTGCGTCTGCCGACAACTGGCTTAACTCTGTGCCTTCAAAATGGATGCCGCCGCTCACTGGCCTGTGCAAGCCGGCAAGCGCGCGCATCAAGGTTGATTTGCCGGCACCGTTGGCGCCCAGCAGTGCGACCATTTCGCCGCGTTTCACCTGTATGTCTATGCCTTGCAGCACAGGTTCTGCACCGTAACCGGTCACCAGATTACCAACGCCCAGCACTTCTTTTCCGTCGACCGCGCGATGTGTACGATTCGCAATATCCTGGCTACCCATATCGGCATCGCCCAGATAAGCCTGGCGCACGGCCGAGTCGTTCTGGATTTCTGTCGGCGTACCTATTGCCAAGCGTCGCCCAGCATCCAGCACCACAAGCTGGTCGCAGATGTCCATCACCAAAGTCATGTCGTGCTCAACCACGACCACACTGATGCCGGCTGCCGAAATGCGCCGCAATAAAGTCGCGAGCTGTTTCTTGTCTTCAGTCGAGAGCCCGGCTGCCGGTTCATCCAGCAACAGAATATCTGGGTCGGTAGCAAGTGCCCGTGCGATTTCGACCAGGCGTCTGTCCACATGCGCGAGATCGGCAGCAGGTGTATCGGTTGCCCCGAAGTAGCCGCAGTAAGCGAGCAATTGTCGGCTGAAGGTGCGCACGTCGCTTGCGTTGAAGCGTGCGGTATCGAGCAAGCCGCCCAGCTTGCCGCGGCTCGTCGCAAGCGCTACGTTGTCTTCCACACTGAGTGTGTCGAATAGCTCGGAGGTTTGATAGGTGCGCGAAATCCCTTTTCGTGCAATCGCGAACGCATTTTTCCCCTGCAGCGTTGCGCCATCCAGACTGAAGCTTCCTGATGTTGGCTGATAAAAACCGCTCAGCATATTCAACGCAGTGGTTTTGCCTGCGCCATTCGGGCCGATCAAACCGGTGATCGCGGCGGGCTTTACTTCAAAGCTCAAATCACTGACTGCACGTACGCCACCGAAGACCATGCTGATGCCATCGGTGCGCAAGGTGCGGCGTTGTCGTGTGGCCAGTGCGAGCGCCGGTGTGTTTGAAATATCCGCAGGAATTTGTTTTTTTGTCTTGCGCGATTTTCCGATTCGGCCTAGCGCGCCGACTACACCTTCCGGAGCGATCCAGAGAACGAGTAGCAACAGTGTGCCGAAAAACAGTAGACGGTATTCCGCCAGGCCTGACAGCAACTCGGGCAGCAAGCCGACGATCAGTGCACCGACCAATGGTCCCGCAATCGAGCCGGCACCGCCGACCACAACGATCAATACAAACAAAATCGATTGCATGAAGCCAAAGCTGTCAGGCGTGACGAAGGCAGATAGTGGCGCGAACAAGCCACCGGCCAATCCTGCCAGCATTGCCGATACGACAAACGCCAGTGTCTTGATGGTGAGTGGATTGAGGCCTATCGATTCTGCCGCGGTTTCACTGTCTTTTACCGCGCGCATCGCGGCACCCCAGGTGCCGTTGGAAAGTCGGGAGAACGCAATGAAGAGAACTGCTGCAGTGATCAATGCAAGTAATGCGATGCCGGTTTCGCCGCTGACGATGCCGCCAAAGCTGGGCGCTGCAATGCCCATGATGCCGTTTTGTCCGCCGGTCAGTCCGGGCATTTCCACAATGCCGTGCTGCACGATGAAGCTGAAAGCAATGGTGATCATCGCGAGGTAGGGGCCTTTCACGCGCAAAGCCGGCAGTGCGAGTAACAAGCCGAACAGACCCGCAACAATGGCGGCAACCGGCCATGCAAGCCAGAAGCTCCAGCCCATGCTGGTAGTGAGTATGGCGACGACATAAGCGCCGATTGCATAAAAGCCGACATGCCCGAATGAGACCTGGCCGGTGAGGCCGAGCAATACATTCAAGCCTATGCCGACAATCGCAGTCAGCGCGATACCGGCCAACACAAAGACGTAGTAGCCATTCAAGCCAAGCGCAAGACCGCAAGCAACTGCAAGGAAGACAAGCGTGAGCGTGAGCTGCAGGGGGAAAGAAAATTGCTTCATACTTTTTTCACCTCTTTTTGCCCAAACAAGCCGTTAGGCCGCATAGCCAGTACGACGATGACCAATGTAAATGTAATGATCTGGGTATAACCGGAACCCAGCGTTGATGTCACCAGTGCCTCGACTATGCCGAACAGCAGGCCGGCGAACATGACGCTCCATGCGCTGGTGATGCCGCCAAGGATGGCGACTGCAAATGCCTTCAATCCGAATAGCGTACCCATATCGGCATTGACGTTGAATAGCGGCGCAATCAGGATGCCCGCGACACCGGCGAGCAAAGCGGAGAGTGCAAATGCAGCAGCAATTGTGCGTTTGATAGGGATACCCATCAATTGTGCGGCCTGACGATTTTGTACTACTGCGAGCATCGCAATGCCCCAACGAGTGCGGCGCGAAATTGTATGTAGTAGTGCAGCGAGTGCGAGTCCAAGAATCGGAATCAGCAATTGCAAAGGATAGACGCCCAAGCCTATACCGCCGATTTCAATCGGCGTCATTGCCAGCGAAGAAGGCAGGCTGCGGGGCTCTTTGCCAAATGTATGCATCACGACATTGTCCAGCACGATGCCGAGTGCAACCGTCGACATCAGCCACGCATTCGAGCCGCGACTGGCAAATGGACGCACTGCAAAAAACTCCACCAGCAAGCCGTAGGCCGCACATAAGGCCAGTGCAAACACGATGGCCAGCCACATCGGCCAACCCAAGGTTTGTGTAAAGCCAAAACACAAGACTGCGCCCAGCATCATCGAACTGCCTTGCGCAAAATTGACCGTGCCTGAAACGGCGTAGGTAATGTAAAAGCCGAGTGCCAGCAAGCCGTACATGCTTCCCAGGCCGAAGCCGCTAATCAGTGCTGATAACAACATTTTTGATTCTCCAAATCATGCGATCCGTAAAGCGACACCTTGCCGCTTTACGGCGGTACTGCTACTTATTACTTACTTCGACAGGCCGACAGGCAGGATGCGGTTGTCGATAAATTGCGCCCATACATAATCGTTCTCGCTGAGCGCGTCATGCACGGTTGGGCTGAATGGTTTGGTATAGGTCTTGATCAAACCTTCATAGCGATCGATGCTTTCGAGTCCTTCACGGATCGCTTCTCTATCGCTGGAACCTTTTTTCGTGATTGCCAGGGCGACCAGTTGCATACCGTCATAAGCATTGGCGACACCGACTGCAGGCGTGATGTCATCCGGCCCTTTGACGTTTGGATATTTGGCTTTCAGTGCGTTGATGACCTTCTCGCCGACTGGTGATTGCTTGCCGAAGAAGCTGTAGGTTTGAACGAAATGCACGTTCTTTGCATTCGGGCCGGCCAGTTCGGTGAAGCGTCCGCCCGCTGGACCCCAGTGTGAAACGACCGGTACTTTCCAGCCCATGCGATCCAGAGATTTGACGACTTGTGCCGAAGGACCGACATTGCCGACCATATAGAGGGTGTCGGCACCAGCTGCTTTCAAGCGATTGAGTTGCGGCACGACGTCGATATCGCTGCCTTCAAATTTTTCAATGCCGACCGGCTTGCTGCCTTTTTCAGCAAGTGCTGCGATCAATCCTTTTTCATTCGATTCACCCCAAGGATTGTTGACCAGGATCAGACCAGCCTTGCTCGACTTAAAAGTTTTTTGCGCATATTGCACCATCGCTTTGTCGACAGTCTCATCCACTGCGGAGACACGGAATGCGTAGTTTGGACTCGCGCCATTCTTGGTGATGCCGGTGCCGGCAGCCCACGGTCCCATGAACGGTACTTTCTCCTGATTCACTAGCGGCACGATGGCCATCGATACAGGTGTATCAAGTCCACCGAAGATTACAGAGACCTTTTCTTTATAGATCAGTTCGCGTGCGGCGATCACGCCTTTAGCCGGATTGCCTTCGTCATCGCGACGTATCAGCTCGATCTTGCGACCACCTAACAAGCCACCTTTGGCATTGATTTCATCAATCGCCACGCTGAGTCCGCGAACAATCGATTCGCCAGCTTGTGCGGATTGTCCCGACAAAGCGGTGACCAGACCGATCTTGATTGGATCGGCGGCGAATGCGCTCGGCATCAAGGCGCCGCAACTAATAAGCGCGCAGGCGGAGACGATAGTACGACGGGTAAAACTAAGCATGATGGTTCCTCTTGGTGAGATTAAGGAAATGGGAGTGCCCGGCACGACTTATGCAAGGTGCATGCCATCGCAACAAAGTGATCTCTGTTTAGGTGGCAATTTGTATTGTGAATTGCCGACAATTTGTTGAGGAAGAGATTTGACTTGTTTAATTCGCGCACAAGAAATGTGCGTACTTTGGAGAAAATGATGCATCACGCACCAACAACGAACAGCACAACAAGCCCGACTCAATTCGTCGAACCGGGTGAGATCGTCAACGAATATCTGCGTCTGCTGATGATTCCTGATCCTGAATCTGCCAGCCGATTTGCGGCCGCTGATTTGCAGATCCGCTTCACCGGTGGCAAGGCAATGCGTGAGCCGGCAGAATGTGCACGCTTCAATGCGACGCGCTATGCCTGGGTAAAAAAACGTATAGAGAGCACTGAAGTTGTCGTAGGCGGGACGTCAGATCACGCGATCGTATATAGCTATGGAACTCTGTACGGTGCGTGGCCGGACGGAACGGAGTTTGAAGGCAACCGTTATGTGGATCGCTATGTGGTGAGCGGCGGACTGATCAAACAAATGGATGTCTGGAATGACAGTGCGGAGTGGTTACTGGTTCGTGCAGGCTTGGCGGCCCTATGAGCGCACAGAATTTTTCTCCGCTGGCCATGCATGATCGCTTTCCTTATTCTGCGATCACGCAGCGGCCAAACTATCGTTGGCCGAACGGTGCCGGTTTGGCTGTCTATATAGGTTTCAATATTGAGCACTTCGCTTTCGGCGAAGGCTTGGGTGCAAAACTTGGTCCGGCTTGTCCCGAACCGGATGTCTTGAATTACGCCTGGCGTGAATACGGCAATCGCGTCGGTGCATGGCGTTGTCTGGAATTGTTCGATGCACTTGAGTTGCCGCTTGGTGTGCTGGCGAATACCGCGCTCTACGATCACTGTCCGGAATTGATTGCTGCCTTCGTCGCTCGAGGCGATGAGTTGATAGGACATGGTCATACGAATGCGCGCCAGCAGGGAACGTTTCCTGAAAATGAAGAACGATTGCTGCTGGAACATTGCCGGGAACGCATGCAGTCAGAAAGCGGCAGTGCACCGGCAGGTTGGTTGTCGCCATGGATTTCGGAAAGCCTGCTGACGCCGGATTTGCTGGCAGAGGCCGGTTACCGCTACACACTGAATTGGTGTCATGACGATCAACCGATACGCATGAAGACACGCAGCGGCAAATCGCTATGGTCGCTGCCGTATCCGCAAGAAGTGAACGACATCCCGATGATCATCGCGCGACAAATGGACGGTAAGGATTTCGCGCAACTGATAGTCGACAATTTCGATGAAATGCTGGAGCAGTCGCGCCATCAACCTTTGGTGATGGGGATCGCATTGCATCCTTATTTGATGGGTCAGCCCTATCGCTTGCGACATCTGCGCAAGGCACTGACGCATCTCACCAGCGCGCGCGATCAAGTCTGGTTTGCCACGCCTGGTGCTATCTGCGATTACGTCGATACGCTGGAAGTCCTGAAATGAATAAGCTGAAATTCATGCGCTGAAATAAACGCACTGAAATAACGAATAAACCAACATATATAGAGCGGAAAATCTGCATGAACTCACATACAAATGCCAGCAAAACTGATTCCATCTTTCCTATTCTGGACACCATAGGCGCATGGGTGCCACATGGTCGCTTCGTGGTGAATGGCGCAGCTAGCGGACCGCTGAGAGGTTTGACTTTCGCTGCCAAAGATCTCTTCGATGTGGCCGGCCATCCAACCGGTGCCGGCAATCCGACGTGGCTAGCCACGCATCCAATACCAGGCAAGAGCAGTCCTATCATCGATACCTTATTGGCGTCTGGTGCAACCTTGATGGGCAAAACGCTGACCGATGAACTTGCGTACAGCATCAACGGCGACAACGCGCATTACGGTACGCCGGTGAATACCTTGGCGATGGGGCGTGTGCCGGGCGGATCATCGAGCGGATCAGCGGCGGCGGTGGCTGCGCGTCTTTGCGATTTTGCTCTGGGTACCGATACCGGCGGTTCGACGCGCGTGCCTGCAAGTTATTGCGGCCTATGGGGCTTGCGTACCACGCACGGTTTATTGTCTGGCGCAGGCTTGGTGCCGCTGAATCCAAGCTTCGATACGCCGACCTGGTTGGCACATGACGCCGATACTTTTATGCGCGTAGCGAATGTGTTGCTGCGGACATCGACGGTATCGGGCTTTCGTCGCGCAATGATATTGGATGATGTGATGGCGCAGGCAGATTCAATTTTCGACGAAAAAGCCGAGCAGGTATTCGCCGTATTGGGCCGCAATTTTAATGCGTCGCGCGTAAAAGTTACAGCGAATGGGACGAGTGAAGAATTGGATGCTTGGCGTCAGACCTACATCACGGCGTCGGCGCGCGAGGCATGGCAAGTGCACGGTGAATGGATAGAAAAAAATCAACCGACCTTTGGCGCAGCAGTCGCCGCACGCTTTGAGATGGCACGTAATACCAGTCACGTCGCAGCAGACGCTGCGCTTGCGCGACAGGTAGAAATTCGTGCATCCATCAGAAATCTTCTGGGTACAGACGGCGTGGCCGTCATTCCCTCGGCGGCCGGTATCGCCCCCTTACTGACAGCGTCGGGCGCTGAAATCGACGACCTCCGCAGTCGTACATTTCGCATTACCTGCGTCGCTGGTCTGGCAGGTTTGCCGCAAGTCAGCTTGCCGTTTACCTCGCCGTCCGGATTGCCGATAGGCATATCGCTGATAGGGCCGGCCGGTAGTGACCTCGCCTTGATAAAGCTTGCCGTCGCGGTATGGCAGCAGTTATAACAATGAACGTGTGAAAAACGAAGAGAAAAAGATGGCGAAATCACCTGCACCAATTCTGGACCTCGTTGCAGAAACTGATAGGGCAGATACCAGCGATACGCTGGTACTCCGCATTTATCAGACTGTATTCGAGAGTGTCATGAGTCAGCGTCTGAAGCCCGGCACCAAATTGCCGGAAGCTGCGTTATGCGAGCTATTCAATGCCGGACGAACCACGATTCAAAAAGCACTGCAAAAGCTTGCGCATGATCACATCGTTGATCTACGCCCGAATCGCGGCGCTGTGGTGGCGATGCCGACCAAGGAAGAAACGCGACAGCTTTTTGAAGCACGTCGTGCGCTGGAAGCAGCGATTCTTCCGCTTGCAGTGAAAAACGCGACTAAATCAGATATCGCAAAATTGCGCGGCATGCTGGATGAAGAGCACAAGGTAATGCACACGTACCAGCAGGTTGAGTGGTCGCGTCTGGCATCCAATTTTCATTTGCGCGTCGCCGAGTTGTCGCACAACACATTGCTGCAACGCTATCTGAGTGAACTCTTGTCGCGTTGCTCGCTGATCGTCGCCTTACACGAGCCCGGTGGTCATGCATCGTGTGAACATGACGAACACACATTGATCGTCGACTGTATAGAACGGAGTGATGTAGCAGGTGCGACGCAAGCGATGCAGGCACATCTCTCGGTGCTGGAAGAACGGATAGAACTAATGAACGGAAAATCAGACAACAGCTTGGCTGGTATGTTGGGGATGAACTAATCCCCTGTTGTCTGTTTCAATATCAAACGTGATGGTGTGATGTCGAAGTGAATTTCGCCAGACTTCATTTCTTCAGCCTTGCGTCGTTTGATACAGCTAGCGATTCTTTCTTTGTTGCACGAACCAGAGTCTGCACTGCGTTGAGGAGCTCGCCTTTTGTAAGGCCGACCTCAATCAATATCCCATGGCGTTGCGCTTCTTCCGCGTGTTCAGGATAGGCTGGCTCATCCTGATCTTCCCGGACCGTCATCGACTGCCTGATCGCATATTCCAGAATGGTTAGGCGTTCGATTAAATTATCTTGTTCCATGCTGTTTATCTCTTGTTCCTTGTCTCTTCATCCCGTCGCAAGCTAAGCGGCAACAGTAGCGGCAATTGCCACACCGATATCTGCCGTCCCGGCATTGCCACCCAGGTCGGGAGTGCGAGGACCGTTTGCCAGGACGTGCTTGATGGCGTCGAGTATCGCATTGTGTGCTGCGCGCTGCCCAGGAAAAACCAGCATCAGTGCACCAGACAGATCATGGCAATCGGGTTGGCCGATGGCGCTCATCGATGATCCGGCAGTGTATCGCGCTGATTTTGACGTGGTGTTGCCGCAGATGGTGTTTTAAACATGATGCAATTCAGCAATGAAAAGTTGAAAAACAAACTCTCATGTTGAAAAAATGCAAATAAATCCTAGACTGAAAATACAATCACAGAAGGAGAATAAAATGTTCAAACACATCCTACTTCCGACCGATGGTTCTCCTTTGTCTGAAAGCGCCATTCAGCAGAGCATATTGCTTGCCAAGACTCTTGGTGCCAAAGTGACCGGCTTGTATGTTATCCCGGAATACCACACCTTTACATGGCAGGCAGAAATGTTGACAGACACTAGTGGCGATTTTGAGAAATTTTCTTTGGCTCAGGCAGAGAAATTTCTGGCCGTGATCAGAGAGCAGGCAAAAGAAGCTGGCGTGACGGCATCATTTCTCCATGTGACAAATGAACATCCCTATGAAGCGATCATTAAAGCCGCGGATGATAAGCAATGTGATTTGATCACGATGGCATCGCATGGTCGCAAGGGTATGCAAGGATTTCTAATCGGCAGTGAAACTCAAAAGGTCCTCGTGCATAGCAAAGTACCTGTTCTGGTGTATCGATGAGTATTGGAGGGATATCCAATCGTTTGGATATCCCTTTGTTTATTTGCCGATAGCATTGGGAATGGCTTGCTTGGAACTAGGCTGACAGGTGTTGGCGCCATTGGAACAGCAATCTATGGCATAGCCTTCTTGGGAGAAGAAAGAAGTTTTCCTGGATGTTGTGCCTCGGCTGATTTTAGCCGGGATTGTTGGATTGAAACTGGCGTCTCAGGGGCGCAATTGATCAGCCATGTTATTTTCCGATATTCATCATGATGCGAAACTGAGCAAACAGAAGACAGCCATAAGCGTAAAACTCCACAATTTCTTCAAACACCTGAGCACTGTCGCCTCCAGCGAAAAGCTTTATTTTTATTTCATGCATTTCAGCCATGGACGATAGTGAAAAGAAGACTGCGCTCAAGATTATTTCGATTATCGGGAAATGTCCTGCCTTTAATAAGTCACAGCATTTTCGATAAACGCCGAAGTAAGCAAAAATTGAAATGCTGATTGCCAATGTGGCGGCAGCGATAGGGGAAATCCAGGGTTTATACCAAAGCTGTTGAGTAGAGGAAAAAACCGGCCCCGTGAGTTCTGTAGGTTCGCGCCGATACTGAAAAATTGGCCCATTGATTTCAATGGCTTTTTTCGATTTTTCGTCATTACGCCGGAAAAAATCTTTTCTTAGTAAGTGAAAAATACGCGAGGATCCTTCAACGAACCTGCAAAAACTTAAACGGGCTTAACGGCGCCGCTCCGAAATGTGTCCGAAGCATCTCTCGGATTCCATTGTCGCCGAACATAGAGTTAGCTCATTTCAAAGACTTCGGTTTACTTTAAAGAGCTGGGATGACAAATGTCGCCTCAAGATATGGTCGAAGGTGCTTTACGAATAGTTCAGAGAACTGCCAGTACTGGTTTGGCAATAGCTCCTCATCTGACTCTATACCCAGCTCCTTGAACGCCTGTCCAATTGCGTTATGAATCGCTTGGTCTTGGGAGCGCTGCCATACTCGCCCCATCAAAACGGGAAATGCCTGATCTAGCGAACGGCGGTATGCTGCAAAGTCTGATTCATCAACATGTACGACCCTATCTAGCTCATCCTGAGTAAGGGAGAGGTCTATCTTTACAGGTAATTCATGACCTGAGGAGGGATCAATTGCATAAATTTGTTGTACATCTGGCCCAAGATATTTATCACTCAGCAGCACAACCACTTTGGCAATACTAAAATACTCAACATAACCCAAAAGAGCTTGCTTACTACTATCCCCTTTAACACTAACGCAATGAATCAGATGCTCGCTTGAGCGCCCTGACACAAGATCCCGTTCATGGAAATGCCCGTAGCAAGGAGGTGCTTGCTCTTTTCGAAGGTAATGCATTGCATTAGAGCAGTCGTTATGAGGAATTCCCATAGCATGTGCAAACGCAACTGCAGTTTTGACCAATGACCGGCCAGACTGCGGACCTCCAACGGAGAAGTCCATTTTCAGAATATTGTTGTATTCAGTTTTTGTGGTGAGTGTCGCTTCGAACTTAGGATGTTTTTTCTGTAATCCCCCGATCATCTTCTTTGCCTCAGCCACATTGCGTGCAATTGCTGAATATGTCAGCTTGCCATCCACTTCGATAGCCTTGAATGTCGGTTCAGCAGGACTCATACTGCCATCTGCATGTAGAAGCAGTTGCGTCTCGTCGACTGTGGAGATTTTTTTAGAAGGAAGTTCTCTACTGCGTTGACGGTTCACTCCGTGCATTAGCGCTACATGTGCAAGCTCTTGGTTCAGCGAGGCATCCCACAATTGCCCCGTTCGACTATTGCAAATTTTGCAGATAAACCCAAAGACTTGGCGCCTTCCTCCCAATGACTGCAGCAGGATGTGTTCTCCTGAATCATTCTTGTTTGCAACGTCGACATCACATAGTGCACAACTAGAAATGCTCTTCACATCAATGCCTTCTGACTTTCTGTGTAATAGATCCGAGGTCTCGGTACCATTTGCAACACTCCTTCTGCTTACGCAATGTTTAGTGTGTTGCATTGACCGGTTGAATCCAAGGCCGAAAGCAGCCATTACGATGAGGGCCAATCCCACTGGTATTCCCCCTTCGGCTTCCGACCAAACCACATTAAATTCCCACGATAAGCATGGGATTGAATGCGGAAAAATGCTCTTGCATACAGACCAGTTTGACTGCTCAAACTCCTGATTACGATTTTTTGCAAATGTGAATAGTATCGTCTTCAGACAACGATAAATTCAACACATCACCTTCATGACAATTCAAGTGATCTAGTAGATCGTCGGGCAATATCAGTATGGCGTCGCCGCTGCCATCTCCGGCATCCTCAAGCCTCAATTGCCAACGCTGAGAGATAGGTGCATTGTGATTCTTCTTTGATTGCGACATCGCTATTTCCTTATTGTGAGCTGCTGCTCAGCGGAATGATCCCGCACACCTTCCAAATACCAATAACCTGATCTCCATTCCCCCCAACAAAATGTAAAAATGCACGGGAGTTGTATTTAGAAGGATATCAAAAAGCAAGCCTCCATAAACGTCAAATATAAGGAGTTTTTATGGCAACCGCATTGAAATTATCGGATGAACTTATTGAGTTAACGAAACCACATGCCGTTGCTAACCATCGTTCAGTTCCGAAGCAGATCGAATATTGGGCACGCCTCGGAAAGGCTGCTGAAGATAACCCTGAGTTGCCAATTCAGCTCATAAAAAATACATTACTTGCTGTTGCAGAAACAGATGTGGAAATACTACTTGAATACCATGTTGGTACAGTCGAACGTTAAGTCTCTTTCTTTGTAATGGATTCTTGCTTTAAAGCTAGGGCTAACGTCTGAGACATTGCGATCTCTTCTGCTACGCGCTGTTCATGACAATTAACTTCGTTTAAAAAGAATTGGTAAATGTCATGAATGTTTTCATTAAGGCCGATCGTCTCAAATCCCTCGTCTTCCTTGTCGAGAGGCACTTCGCCTATCAAGACTGCTTTTGCATATTCTTCGGAGTAGGCGGGGTCTGCCTTGCGTCCAGCAGCAAAAATGTCATCGAGCGTTCGCCCCATCTGGACAAACGTTTTTAAATCAAAAAGGTCACGCGATCTAGTTCGATGATGGATCGCATAAGACTTCATCATGAATAATTCCTCGAGCATGAGCGAATCCTTTCTTAATGTTGTCGAGCATTCTTTGACGGGACCGTACCGCCAGTGGATCAGCATTCAGATGGACACACATCGACTCAACATTCGCGATACCGTAATGAGCGCACATTTTACAAATGTCGTTGAATATCCCGCGCTCAAGAACGTTTAAGACCAATGCTTCGCCTGAAATATCAGGGTTCGACCAATCATAAGGAAATGAAAGTCCAAGCTTCTCACTCTTCCTAATTGTAAAATTTTTGACCATCAAAATTTTCCTTGATCTATTAAGCGCCTACGGGTGGATAGCGATACTTTATTTAATAGCGCGCATCTGTTCAGCTTCAGGGTGACAATCGACCAAAAATTCCATCATTTCAGTAGCATCTTTGGTGAGATAAAATCGCACCATCTTTTCATTAAAGTCTTGTGCTTTTGCAGCAGGAACGCTGATCGCGTCAATGCCGTTTGACATCAATGTGCCGTTCATCATAAACCGTGATGTGCGCTTGTTGCCGTCAAAAAATAATTGTTGTAAAGCGCAAAACAAAAAGAAGGCAGTGCCTTTTTCAAAAGGCTCGCATTCATTTAATGCCGCTATGCTTTCTTGAAAAACACGGTTCAATTCTGACGCACCTTTTACGGCGGGCAACGGAGTGTGTCTGCCATGTTCGCCAAGGCCACCATCTGGGGTGTAGTTCGTTTCAAGCCCCTCACCACGGAATACGCCCCATTCCAATGCTTCGTTGGGGGCAACGATACTGTGAAGATCAATAAAGGTCGCCTTGTCCAAAGTGAACCGGCCGGTTTTCACCAGCGCAAGTAGATGCTTCGCGCTTTCAGCAAGGTTGAGCACTTGCTCTTGGTCTGAAACCTTTCGCCCGCCAACAGTTACACCATCCAATAACGTTTTGACCTCCGGGAAAGTGAATGGGTTACCTTCCAAGTCGTGCATGGACAAGTCGTGGTACAACATCATTCGATACGCCTGAAAATCGGTTTATAAAACACGTATTACTAGACATAGAAAGTGTTTGCGTTTCAATCAATTCATTTGTGACTTCCGAGACTATCCTGCGAGCATCGCAAGAAATGTTGATAAAGAGCAGGTGTTGGTTGAGAAACGATTTTTTTAAATTATTAGGCACTTTGCAATTTCTGCCGACGACCTCTCCGGCATTAACTTCAAGATTCGGCTATAAGGAAATTTTTGGCCATTTTCTAAAAAGTCGTGTAGCGGCAAAGCATATTTTCGATGACCTGAAACGTCAGTCACTTTACATCGAGCTAAAGGATGTGGCTCAACTATATGAGTACTGGGTGTTCTATAAAATCACAACAAGCTTGTTAGGTGAAAAAGCTTTGGTTACAGCGAGAGGCCTTGTTACTAAAAACGGACGGATAGCAAATTCAATCTCACTGGAGAACGGAAACATATCTGTGGCGTTTAATGAGTCATTTGTACGAAGTAACAGAGGCTCTTACTCCCTAACTCTACGGCCAGACGTAGTAGTCAGAATCCGTACAAGAGCGGGAACGTTGGTCATTTTGTTTGACGCAAAGTATCGGAGCAGGGCTATTGGAATTTTTGAAGATGAGTTCTTCGAGGAAGTCGTGCAAAGAAGATCAGTCAAACCAGACGATCTTTATAAGATGCATTGCTATGTGGATGCCATCGGCGATGCAGTATCAGCTATGGCAGTGTATCCAGGTAACGATTTTCTATTTTTTCACAGAGATGATGCAGTTGGATTGATAAACGACGCTTCAAAACTTCACTCTCTTAATGGCGTTGGTGCAGTTCCCCTATTGCCGGACAATGCAGAATTTAGTTCCTTTGAGAAAGTTATGGCTATGCTCAAGACTTTAGCAGTTATTCCGGACTGACCACTCTAGCTCTGAAGGGTTGAAGCTAACGCGTTCTTAGATGCCCCCAAAAATACATGATGCCGATAACACAAAATCCAGTATGCCCATTGTCTTCTTTGGCTCTTTCAGATACCTCATTTTTATTTATTAAAATAATAATACACGGACAATAAAAAAGACTTCAACTACCTAGCAAATTTTGCTTCGACCATTTTATTGCTACCTATAATAAAAAGGACCCAAAGGGTCCTTTTTATTTGAGCGTAAAAGTTGCTATATTTTTTGCACCTAATACGCTTATCTTTTTGCACGCCCATGATGATTTTTTCAACATCTGCGCAAACCTACAAGTTCAGAAAATTCCAGCGGCATCATCAATACCGCGCCCCAGCTGAGTTCTCGCAGAAATAATAGAGTCCACAGCGGCAAGGCGATCAGCCACAACATTTTGACGCTTACTGTTTCAGCGCGAGTGAAGCATAAGGCCGCAACTATAAAACCAATTACCAGCAGACCGCACTGAGCAACTTCGAACAGTCCATTTTCCCAGCCAACATGCAGGGGTAAATATGGTGTGGCAAGGTATGTGCAAAGCAGCAATACTGCGGCGGCTATCAGTTTGATGCACAAAATGCTTATTGTATTTTTAGATGAAATTTCTTTAATGACATTGACCAAAATTGACCCTTTTATTTTAATAAACGCAGCAGAAATCAAGTAACAAAGATGATCGAGGCATCATTGAAGTCGTACTCCCAAATAAGTTCCGTACTGGATACCGTGGAGTTGCGCCAAGGGCAGGGATAGAACTCTATTTGTCGCCCGCAAACGCGCTATTCAGACCCATTAAAGTCGAAAACAGGGCTGTAGCAATCATGCGGCTTTCTGATCATGCAAATTCAGTCACTTATTGTCCAAAGTCGAAAACACATTAAGTTAAAGGTCGCCGAAGTGGTGCGCGCCCAACAAATAAAGTCGAAAACTAACCGTCTGGGTCCGTACCCACTGCGCGTATCGCCCATCTTCGTAAACTTCCTGTTGGTAGTTGCGTAGACGGGCCAACGGCGGCAACGCTTAGTTTTGGGACTACGGAGTGAGTGCAATTTGGATTTCATCGCAGCGAGAATGAATGTAAGCGACGCGGTCTTGAACATTTTTCGCGTACTGCTGGCTGACACTGTTATGTGCTTTGGCTCGTTCGTTAGCAGGACCGCCCGCAGGCAAACTTTCCAGCATGCGACGTATATCTTCATCTTGCCAAGGCCCGGCTATATAGGTCTCAACCGCATTTCCCAAAAAAACAAATTGATCCCTTAACGCAAGTAAAGCGATTACGGCGTTGGTCGATCCAAGTTCGTATAACGGTGCCGCCGAGAGTGCCGCGACTACGCCGTTGATAATCGATTTATCGTAAACCTCATATATCTGCACTGGAGAGTCTGAAGCAACGGCGTTGCCGATATTTGTAGCGTGTGTATTAGCCGCCCGTACCACAGCGAGCGTTCCATTTTTCTTGAAATTTTCTGCAAGTTTTTGTGCATTAGCGATTGCTTCAAGAGAGGATTTTGACTGATGGTTAGCTATAAAGTAAGCGGCAACTACTGCGGCGATAGAACCGATAGCTTGCGTCCAACCGGCTGCTTCACTTGATTCAAGCCCTTTAATTTCAAGCGCTGAAATGAGCCCACCGGCGAGAAACATCATGAATACAAATACGATTAATGCGAAGAGCCATTCGGCAACATACTTTTTCGTCCATTTTTTGGACCATTGCTTTACCCACTGCCTAATCTTAGTAATCATATTTGCCCTGTAGTTTTTCGGGAATCGTAGTATCCACGGACGATACTGATTTTCTTCCAAATAGTGAACTGGGATACTCCAAAATTAAAAAGCCGGCTTTTTTCGACCGGCTTTTTAATACACCATGTGCATTCACATCGGACCATTCAACACACGCGCTCAATATACAGTGACAGAAACCGGCCCCGAGACTAGTTCGCCTTCGGCCATCGAACTCTTGATGAATGCACATCCGACATGAGGGTTCGCTCATATTCACGCACGCTCCATACATGATTCATGTATGGAGAAATTTCATGGAAATCAAGCAGTGCGCAGCGTGCGGCCAGGTTTTTCAACCACGCCCTCAAACACCGCAACAATCTTACTGCTCAACGCCGCGCTGCCAGCTCGAACGTCGACGACGCTGGCAACTGCTCAAACGTCAGAGCGATCCAGACTACCAGGACAACCAAACTCGGGCGCAGCATGCCTGGGTCCAGCGCAATCCTGACTATTGGCGCGAATACCGCAGCACGCATCCAGAGTATGCCGAACGAAATCGCGCTCTGCAACGCGAGCGCGACGGACGACCGCAAAATGGCTCAATTGCAAAGATGGACGTGTCAATTCCAGAAATGCCCCTGCCATCAGGGATCTATCGTCTCAGTAGGGTCGCGGCTGGTGCAATTGCAAAGATGGATGTGTGGACCGTTGAAATTACAGTGCACACCTGCCCGTGCGTGCCACAAGTCAAAATTGCAAAGAGAGGACGTGTTCGGTGATTTCATGCATGAATGCTAACGTATCGCACACATGCACTCTCGACACGCGATGCGCGACTTCGACTTGTGGCCCTCCTGGTTCATAAACTGGAGCGTGCCTTGACGACTATCGCCATGTAGGTAAGTTCCGAGAGCCGAAATTCCAAATGACTGGAGCGATCGGCAATCATGCAATATGACGAACCAAGCGATGTTGGGGGAGAGCAGCCATCCCTGCTCAGGGCGGTTGAGTATGTTCGGATGTCGACTGAACACCAGCAGTACTCTACCGAAAACCAAGCGGACAAGATCCGCGAATATGCGGCACACCGCGGCATTGAGATTGTTCGCACCTACACCGACGCCGGCAAAAGTGGTCTGCGCATTGATGGACGCGCGTCGCTACAGCAGCTGATCAAGGATGTTGAAAGCGGCACGGCGGATTTCACGATCATCCTGGTCTATGACGTCAGCCGTTGGGGACGTTTCCAGGACGCTGACGAGAGCGCGTATTACGAATACCGATGCCGACGCGCCGGTATTCAGGTTGCTTACTGCGCCGAGCAATTCGAGAACGATGGGTCCCCGGTATCGACCATCGTCAAGGGCGTCAAACGTGCTATGGCTGGCGAGTACAGCCGGGAACTATCCGCCAAGGTGTTCGCCGGACAGTGTCGGCTGATCGAACTCGGCTACCGGCAAGGTGGCCCTGCCGGCTACGGTCTGCGCCGGGTATTGATTGACCAGAACGGCTCCATCAAAACCGAACTGTGCCGCGGCGAGCACAAGAGTCTGCAGACAGATCGCGTGATTCTGATGCCTGGCCCGGAGGAAGAAATCCGCATCGTGAGCCAGATCTACCGTTGGTTTATTGATGACGGGTTGGTGGAGTCAGAAATAGCCGTGCGCTTGAACGGGATGAACATGCTGACTGATCTGGATCGGGCATGGACCCGTGCCACTGTGCATCAGGTGTTAATCAATGAGAAATACGTCGGCAACAACGTCTACAACCGCATCTCCTTCAAACTCAAAAAACTGCGGGTGATCAACACGCCTGACATGTGGATCAAAAAGGAAGGCGCCTTCGAGCCCATCGTGCCGCCCGACATCTTTTACACGGCGCAGGGAATCATCCGCGCACGGACCAGACGTTACACCAATGAGGAACTGGTCGACCGGCTCCGCTCCCTCTACAAAAAACGTGGCCTCCTCTCCGGCTTGATCATTAACGAAACGGATGGGATGCCCTCTTCGTCGGTGTACGCCTTCCGCTTTGGTAGCTTGGTCAAAGCCTATCAAATGGTCGGCTTCACCCCGGACCGGGACTATCGTTATCTGGAAGTGAATCGTTTCTTGCGCAGCCTGCACCCGGGCATCGTGGCACAGACCGAACAACAAATCGCCGAATTGGGAGGCCGTGTTGTGCGCGATCCGGGGACCGACATATTGTGGGTGAACGGCGAATTCAACGTTTCTCTGGTGCTCGCACGTTGCCAGACGCACGACTCTGGCCGGCACCACTGGAAAATCAGGTTCGACACTAGCCTCTTGCCTGACATCACCGTGGCCGTGCGGCTCGACCATGACAATAAAAGCGCTCTCGATTACTACCTTTTGCCGCGACTGGATTTTGGGCAGCCGCGCCTCAGCCTGGCAGAGCAGAACGCCGTTGAACTGGAAAGCTACCGCTTTGACACCCTCGATTACCTCTACGGAATGGCAGAACGCACTCGGCTAAGGAGAGTGGCATGATCAAGAACCACAATGCCGGCGAGTTACGCATGATTCCGGTGGGCTGCATCGATGTCCATAACCCTCGCGAACGTAACAACAAAATTTTTGACGAAATTGCCGGCAATATTCATGCGATCGGACTTAAGAAGCCAATTACCGTGACCCCGCGCGCAGGGGAGGATGGCGCCGAACGGTATTTGCTTGTTTGTGGCGAGGGGCGCCTCAAGACGTTCAAGTCAGCAGGCGAAACCACCATCCCCGCGCTGGTCGTCGCTGTCAGTGATGAGGACGCGTTCATCATGAGCCTCGCTGAAAATATCGCTCGCCGCCAATGCCGTCCTTTGGAAATTCTCGCCAGCATAGTGGCATTGCGCGATCAGGGCTATGACAAGAAAGCGATCGCCGCCAAAACCGGCCTTACGCCTGAATATGTGTGCGGCATCCTGATACTGCTGCAACACGGGGAAGAGAGACTTATCGTCGGCGTTGAAAAAGGCCAAATTCCCCTTAATGCGGCCTTGGCAATCGTTGGTGCCGGCGATGATGACAAAGCGGTCCAGGCAGCCTTGCAGGATGCCTACGAGTCTGGAAAGCTGCGCGGCAAACATTTAATTGAAGCCAGGCGAGTAATTGAACGTCGCCACACGCTGGGGCGCTCGGTGGCGCGTGGTACGCCAAGAAAGCAAGTCGACGTGACGCAGTCCAGCCTGGTTAGAACCTATCGGAAGGAAGTTGAACGGCAGCGACTGATGGTAAAAAAGGCGGAGTTCGCGCAACAGCGCCTGCTTTTTATAGTGGGCGCTTTACGCGAACTTCTTACCGACGAAAACTTTACGAATCTGCTGCGCGCCGAAGGACTGGATACCCTACCGAAGTATCTGGCTGAACGGGTGTGGCCCGGCGGGAGCATGTCATGACAGGTATCTCCCTCGGGTTTTCGATGGATGCCTTGTCGGTTCCGTTGGCGAACATTTTGGCCTCGCGTAAAGTACCGGAAGGACTCGTGACGTCACGGAAATTCAAACAAATTCGTTCCTCGATCGAGGAGGTCGGATTGATCGAACCTCTTTCAGTCACCCAGGCGATCAAGAAGTCGGATCAACACATGCTTCTGGATGGGCATATCCGCCTCATTGTCTTGAGTGACCTGGGTTATGTCGAAGCGCCGTGTTTGATAGCCACGGATGACGAGGGATATACATACAACAGCCGAGTCAATCGCCTGTCGACCATCCAGGAGCATTTCATGATCCGACGCGCGATTGAGCGCGGCGTCTCGACCGAACGTCTGGCAAGGGCACTCAGCGTAGATGTCAGTCAAATTATCAAGAAAATGAACTTGCTGGATGGTATTTGCCCCGAGGCTGCAGAAATGCTGAAGGACCGGCAGTTTTCTGCCGAGATTTCTCGGGTGCTGCGCAAGATGAAGACTACCAGGCAGGTGGAATGTGTCGAATTGATGGTATCTGCGAATACGGTGACGACGGCCTACGCCGAAGCCATGTTGGTGGCGACGCCGGCCGAATTGCTGGTCGAAGGCAAAAAGCCACAGAAAATGACAGGCGTGTCGCAGGAGCAGATAGCAAAAATGGAGAGGGAAATGGCCAACCTTCAAGGACAGTACAAAATGGTCGAGCAAACCTACGGCCAGGATGTGTTAAATCTGGTGCTGGCCAAGGGCTATCTGGTCAAGCTGCTGGACAACGAGGCGGTCATCCGTTTCCTCACCCAAAATCAGCCTGACGTGTTGGTCGAATTCGAAAGCATTGTCCAGACGGTATCGCTGGACAAGTAAATGAACAACGATGGAATGGCCGCTGACTCGCCTGCACCTGAATCTTCAACATCGGCCCCGACACGTCAATCTGCTGTCGATGGCGAGCCGATCAACGAGACGCAGATGGCCACACACCGCAACTCACCGCACGCTGATCCGGCATGTTTATATGGCCTGGTTGGCGATGTTGCGCGAGCAGGCAGTGAAGGCACTGAAACCAATGCTTATGCCATTGCGGCCAATTTCATGGCCTACCTCTCATGTGCAATTGGCCGCGGGGTCTATCTGCCCATTGGCAATACCTGGCATCACGCGCGCATGTTTTGTTTGCACATCGGGCGTTCCGGTCGCGGCCGCAAGGGCGATGCTCTGTCACTGGTGCTACGAATGGACCAAGCATTGCGCGAGCAGAACGATTTCTTGCCGCCGCAGATCCATCGTGGTGGCCTGTCCAGCCGCGAGGGCTTGGTGGCTTTGATGCATGACGGTTATCGGCAAGGCAGGCAAGAAATCCCTGCTATCGAGGACAAGCGCCTGTGGGTAGTCGAAACTGAATTTTCCAATGTGTTGCACCAGGGGCGTCGTGAAGGCAACACACTGTCCGCCGCGCTACGGGATTGCTGGGATGGTGTTTGCCTCAAGCCAGCCACCAAGTCGAATCGGCTATATGCCAGCCACCCGCACGTTTGCCTGAGCGGAGCAATTTCGCCCAGCGAGCTGACGGGCATGATGACTACCCGCGAATTGACCAATGGTTTCGCCAACCGATTCCTGATGATCTGGGCTGAGCGATCACAGGTATTACCCTTCCCGAAGGCGACGCCACAATCAACGGTGGATGCAATAGCGCGCAGGATTTTGGATGTCCTGGAGTTTGTCGGAGCCGACCGGCATGATCAGCGTGACCACTTACGAATGGATCTGTCGGCGCAGGCGCAGTGGCGCTACGCGCAACTTTACCGGGGCGAGCTCAACGAAGACCTCGGCAGCGAACTGATTAGTTCCATGCTGGAACGCCGCGCCCCGATGCTATTGCGTATGGCCATGCTGTTTGCGCTGTCCGATCTGCAATTGCGCGTCGATGTTCATCACATTGATGCTGCTATGGCGTGGATGCGGTACAGCACGGCATCGGTCAGGTACGTTTTTGTCAGTGCTTACGAAGAAGCCAAAATGGCGCAAACCATCGATCTCGCTAATCGGGTACTGGCGTTTTTGCAGGAGCGCGGGAAAGCCACGCGCAGTGAAATCAGTGCCGAGTGCTTTCGGGGGCGCGTACCCAAGGCGCAGATGGATGCCAGCCTCGATCATCTACTAGCGGCAACGCCGCCCAAGATCTGTGTGCAATGGCTCCAACGTCCTTTGGATGCACCGGGCACACCAACCCGGATCTATCGATTGGCGTAGTCACATCAAATACGCCAACCATCGGCGGTACCCTCATTTCGCTCAGTTCGCAGGCTGTTTAAGCCGTGCAAGCGCTTGTTATAAAAAACATTTCGCTGATTTCGCACATTTCGAACGAGTTAAACGCGCAATCGAGTTCTAATCCGCCTCTCTATGCTACCGCAACACCATCACACTGCACTACGACATCGTTTCGCTATCGTGAAGATAATCATGTATCCGCATTAAAAGTAGCTGCCTCGCACATTACAACGGCACCACTTCTATTAAATGTCTGTGTAACATATCAATCTGCGATGTCCGCCATTGCCACGAAAAAACGAACCTTATAAAACATGCGCATATTTCTCGACACCGAATTTACCCAGTTGAATTTGAATGATGCCAAGCTTATTTCACTTGGACTTGTCGTCGAAAAGTCCCTAGACGAGCTTTACATCGAAGTGTCGCCTCAGCCGCCAATAGGCGAATGCAGTGCGTTTGTACGCGACACGGTATTGCCCTTATTAGGCCGTTATTCTGGTGCAGAGTGTCCGCAGGAAGAAATACGAAGCCGCATAATTAACTGGTTGCAGTTGGTGCGGCATCCAGATGATGAATTATTCGTTCATTTTGACAGCGAATTCGATGAGCGGATGATTCGCACCGCGCTTGATCCCGTACCGAACTGGCTGCAGATTGCACGTATTTCGAGTCGTGACACAAACGAATTGCTGCGCCATGAATATCACGTAAAAGATAAGATTGGTCGCCCCGAACACCATGCCTTGCACGATGCGCACGCGTTGGCTTACAGCTATCGCCCTCGCTCCACGATTCTAGGCTTTGTCAACCCGCTGGCACTTTAGCTATCTCGGTTACTTTGAAGCGAATAGCCGGTTACTTTATGATGCGATTAAGGTGCATCTCAAGTTGCCAATTAAACGCCTTTGAGTAACTTTGAAATGCGTTTATATGGCAACTTTCAGATACGATTTGGTAGCGGTATTGATGCGAATCTCAGCTATTGCATTTCCATCTCTCCAAAGTGGAGTGAACCTCTCGGACTGGACGAATCAGGGGAAAAAAAAGTGAATTTCTGGAATTAAGTGATTTTCTGTAAGTTTTCCAACCAATTCTTCCGGAATCACCGGCCAAGTTCCGATCGTTTCAATGTAACCATAGCCGCTCAAATTGCGCGCAGACAAATCCAGTCGAGTTTGGCAAAGAGTACCTATGGCTTCCGGGTAGTAATCGAGGTGCAGATCGGGGAAATGATCCTCGAAAAAATGATCCAGGAGCTGGTCAACAATTGCTTCGACGGCAACTCGGAATCTAGCATTGTGCGGAGGTTCAGTTTGTATGTAGAGCAGCCAAGCAAGTGCAATTTGCGAAAGCTGGTTCATTCTGTGCAGTGAAAGTCTTAGGCAACGATCGAATAATTCTGGCTCGTCATAACTCGCGAGCGAATGTGAATCCTTTGCTGAAACCCTCTCAGCTGGCACACGAACCAGACCGTTGGTAGCCAAAAGTTTGTCTATTTGATGCTGTACTGTCTCAGGGCTTGGAGTCGTATCCTGGAGGAGGTCCCAAAAGATAGCATCGTAAAATTCTTGCGTTCCTGCAAGCTGCACATTTTTCTCAACAGCAACAACCAGATCAGCCATGCTTCGCCAACGAGGGTCGAGACCCCGCGGAACTCGGGATTTCTTGCGAATCCATTCGAATGTTCTGGGTCTGGTGGCGGATTCACGATCATCACCGTCTGGTTCTGTCCACGCAAATTTTTTGTCTAGCAAGTAGTCCGACCAGTCGCAACGTCGCTTGACCTCACCGTACCAACATTGCACACGCGCCTGCTCGGCCCAGTGTTTTTTTTGCCCGCCGCGCGCTCGTTTCATATTTTGGTGTCACTTGAATCTGGATTCGTGCAGCCTAGATTGTTTCGCGCGAAATTGTCAAGATCAAGTCAAATCAATCCAAATAAAGGGTCTTCATGATCTCAGCACCGAGAAGTCTTGTGGATCAACTAATCACCTTATATGGGCCGACTGTTGGCGGTCGTGATCTTTACTCTGCCTTGGGTTTCAAGACCTATGCAGCGTTTCATCGCAGCAAGCAGAGAAGTGAAATCGGGGTAAACGTTTTTATCTTGCCTGGTCGGCGCGGCTGGTTTGCACTGACGACCGACATTGCAAATTGGCTTGAACAACAGGCTGGAGCAAAATTCCCTGCCGATCCAGATGCAGAAACCGGTAGTAACTTTTTGGGGAGGGCACCATGACTTAGCCCGGAAATAACAATTCCAGAACTACAGTTGGGGCGCTAAAAAGGCCAAAGCCCGAGAGTTCTAGCTCTCGGGCTTTGTATTTGCTGCTTGGATATTGACTGTTCCAGCATCAAGTATCGTCTCTCCCGAATCCACTGTCAATACTTTGACCTTTCCATGGAAAGGCTCGAATGGATTCGCACGCCTCTACGCTGTTCGAACAGTCGTCCACTTTTCTATTCTGATTGTCGTCCGCTTGTCTCCGGCATGTGGACGACAAAGCTTTGCTGTTTCTATTCACGGGAGTATCGATGCGAACTCAAAAAAGATTTACCCCAGATTTGCTTGACCGCTACGCGAGCATAGGCAGAGGACACGGGGTATATGAAACCTATATTCCTTGGCACCGGGTGGGCCGGAGCGATCCTGCAAGCGAAGGACGTTCTCATTTGCAATTATGGGAAGGACGTCAAAGGGAGCTCTTGAGCGACAAGGAGTGGGTTGGGCTCTTGTTCTCTACCATGCTTCCATCTGTCGTCGATATCAGGGAGCAGATCCCATTGAGCCATGGAAATTCAACCAGCGAACTTTTTGCATACCTTTTTAATCCCTTAGCGTCAGAATCTCCAGGGACATTGCAGCTTGCAAAACAATTGGGAATAAAACATCCCAAGGTACATGGAAATGGCCGCTCCGCAGACTGGGTGATGACCACCGATCTGCTGCTAACTTTGAAACTTGTTACTGGTGAGCTCGAATTGCTAGCTGTTGCAATTAAGATCAACAAAGAAATTGATAACAATCGTACCCGAGAGTTATTGGCCATTGAACGCCAATATTGGCTTAAGCGCGGCATTCTGTGGTTGCTGATAACGCCATCAATGTATGACGAATTGGTGGCTGATACGCTACGTAGGTGCATGCCGTGGGCGTTGGGCATACCAGCGGACCCAGTTGTGATCGACTTCGTCATTGCAAATCAAAATGAGTGGTCGGGACGTTCGTTGACCTATGTGCTTGAACGATTGAGTAACGTGTTTAATGACATCGACTTGGCCCAGCGGGCGTTTTGGCAAGCGGTGTGCTCTGGACGATTACCCGTGGATTTGCGCAGAGGATGGCGGCCACATGAACCTATCACACTCTTAACTGATACTACCTTCTGGAATCTGAATCCAATTGCATCGCGGAGGTCCGCATGGGCATTCTGATGCACAACCAAGTGATACGCATTTCGACTGGGAATTACGAGGGTCTCTACCGTGTGATCCTGGTCGAGCCGCGCATCAACAAGGCAGTCTTGATCAATTTTACAGATGCACCGCATAAGGACAAGCGGCGTGGCGGCAGACCAAAATTAGTGGTAACCAAGTCACCCAGAAAGAAAAAGCCATTGTCGCTGATTGGGGAATTAATTTGGGCCGAATATGCTGATCTGAAGCAGCTTGAAGACGAAGGTACGCTCGCAGGAATCGAAATTGAAAATATTTTTTCGCCAATAAAGGGAAAGGGTGATCAGGCTCGATATGAAACACGGAAGGCGGCGATGGCTGGTTTCCTTGACTACGATAACCTTAGAACCAGTATCTTGGTTAATGGCGGTATGGGTGGCTTGGTAAAAAGCGCAGTTGATGCTAGTGGATTAAGTCGTGCATTGATCTACAAATGTTGGTCGCAACTGTGTCGCCTTGGTTTTCGTGAGGAGAGCTTAAGACCACGCCGTGATCGGTGTGGTGCGCCTGGTATTGCACGCCCCTGTGATACCGATGGCCGCAAAAAGGCTGGCAGAAAAACTGAGAAGCAGAGAGTCGCGCGTGCGTCAGGAAAATTGTTGCCACCCGAGCAGCCTGGGATAAGTACGCAGTGGCGTCACTGGATCATGGCAGCCGACAAAAAAATTCCATCTCCGAAGCCAGATTTTCCGGCTCGCTACACACAAATAATGAATAGCGAGTTTGTGAAACGGTACCGACAGGAGAATAATGATCTCATCCCTCTTGAATTAAAAATGGGCGAGTACCCAAACCGAGGGCAAGTAAAGCGAGTCTTGCTTACCGAAGTGCCCCGCCTCCAAAAACTGCTGGAGAAAACTACCAAGGGCCATTTTCTTCGAAGCCTTAGAGGAATGACAGGGCGCAACTGGAAAGGCGTCGCAGGGCCAGGGCATACATGGGCCATCGATTCTACTATTGGTGACATTTACCTTCGGTCAAGCGTGAACAGAGCTTGGATCATTGGCCGGCCGGTGGTCTATATCATTGTGGATATATGGTCGACCGCAGTGGTGGGCTTCTATGTGTGTTTGACTGGGCCAAGTTGGGATACGGCTAAAGTAAGCTTATTCAACGCCGCAGCAGACCCTGCCTTGGTCGCAGATTTGTGGCAATACCAGCCAGTATTGTGTCTGCATCCCTTTCCGACGATACCGGCAGTTCTCATGTGTGACCGCGGTGAATATCTGTCGCGTGCAGCAAGTTTGACTGGTGCCAAACTGATTCCGTGCTTGAGTTATGCGCCGCCGTATCGACCTGACATGAAAGGGTTGGTGGAGGTACTTCACCGCATTGAGAAAGATCGTCAATACCTGTGGGTGCCTGGAGCCATCGATGCACGCAGAGAAGAATATGAACTGCGACGATTTGATCCCAATGAAGCAGTCTTGTCCGTGCGGGAATACACTGAATACCTCCACACGATTTTTGCCGAGTACAACCTGACAGCTAATCGTGTTGCGCGCGTGGATACCCACATGATTGCTGCAGGTGTGATGCCTAGCCCCGCTGGTTTGTGGCGCTGGGGACACGAAGTCGGCATTGGGACACGTCGAGGATTTACTCAGTCGGAGCTTGTGACTTCCCTTTTGCCCAACCAATCTGCAACGGTGTCACGAGCTGGCGTGAGATTTGGTGGTCTGCACTACGAGTCGGAAGTGGTCAATGAAGAGCAATGGACCGCGCATGCACGCAATTTTGGCAGTTGGGAGATTACTGCCAATCATTATCCCGGGTCTGTGTCACGTATATGGGTCCCTAATGTGACAGGGCCTGGGCTTCTGGATCTACGTTTATCCGAGCAGACCCGGGCGTCAAAGGATCAGACCTTTGATGAAGTGCTCGATGCATTTATGATCGGAAAATTGAATCGCGCGGAAGTGGAACACGCTAATGTTCTGGCCGCGTTGAAGTCACGCCAAAGAGTTGAAGCCCTTGTAGCTGGAGCCAAGGCGCTTACTGCGGAGGCGATAGAGCGACATCGAGGTGCCCTGCCAACGATGACAGACTCTCGAAAAATGGAGACGCAAACTGACGAGCAGACGATGGCCGAACCGAGAGCATCCGAGCCGCCTTCGATAGATGAAACGGAGGCAGCTTATCTCGATATGATGAAAAGTATGTTCGCAGCTGCTAACGGCGAAGGGGATTGATTTTGCATATGTCAAACCACGATCCGTATAACGGCAATATTTTAACCCGCGGTCTCGGTCCCATTTTGTCACGTGAAGAAGCGCTGGCATCATTAGTTCATTTACCGCCGTTGCCCGGGGAAATGAAGGGCATGCCGGTGCACATCCGTTTACATTATTTGATGAGCCTGCGTGACCTGCACATTCCTACACTTGAAGGTGCACAGTTGTTAACGACAATGGATCTGATGACTCGGCAAGGATATCGATATCGAGATCCCTTGTTTGCGGAAACCTGGCGCATGGTTGGCGGTGAAGCCGGTGCGCGCAAACCATCACGTTCGCCAGCGTGCGCGGCTATAGCTGTGGGGTACTCTGGAACCGGGAAGACCGAGGCGGTGCTGCGAGGATTGAACACTTATCCTCAGCAGGTAATTTTCCATGAAAATTTTCCGCAGATGGCTAATGGCTTGTCTCAAGTCGTTTGGCTATCCACAGACGTGCCTGCAAGTGGCCGCACGGATGATCTGGCGGCAAATTTGATGATGGCTTGGGACAACGTAACCAAAGGGGGGCGATTCGCTAATTCACTTGCCAAAAATCGTCGTGATGGTGTTCAGATGCTTGACGAATGGCGCCAGGTAGCATCGAGTCATTTTCTCGGGATTTTGCATCTTGACGAGGTGCAGAATTTCTTCAAGATCCAAAGCATTGAACGGCGCAGTAGGCGTAAAAACAATGAGGGCGGCCTTGAGCTAAGCATTGTGGAAGATGCTTGCCTTAAGGGGATATTAAATTTTACCAATACCTGCCAGATTCCGTTGTTATTTTCAGGGACCCCTGACGGCGTTGGTGCTTTAACTAAACGCATGAGTACGACGCAGAGACTCGTCACGGCGGGCTATCATCCACTGCCTCACTTTGAAGCAGCTCTGGATCATCGCTTTCGTCATGTATTTTTCCCCAAGTTATGCGAGTACCAATATGTAAAAAAGAAGCTGCCTGTGAGTGACGGATTCGCGGAGTTGATCATTCAACTCACGGGAGGTATTCAACGAATAATCATCGCACTTTGGATTGCTGCCCATCGCGTGGCGTTTGAACGCGCCAGTGATGATTTGAGATTTGAAGATTTCAAAAAAGCGGCAGATACTTATCTCGCGCCAGTTGCGCCGGCTATTGCGGCTATGCGTTCAAATGATCCGCAACGCATGGCGCAGTACGAAGACTTGGCGCCGCGCGACGATGGTTTCTGGGCCCTGTTTTGGAACTCGATGAATCGAAGTTAGCCCGAATTTCCAATACTTGTGAATTCGTAGTAAGTCTTGAATCTGTTACCGCGCTACGTTCAGATGATCCATGACGTATGGGCCGGTTCAAAGACTTGATGCCGCTCGACGATGGCTTTTCAGCCACATTTTGGCGTTCGACGAATGCAATTTAGGTCGAGTTTTCCAATTCGGAAATGCGATGACAGGGAGATTGTTCAACGGCTTGAGTGATCGTAGCGCCGGCTTCGGCCGGCGTTTTCGGTTTTACACGTAAGACGCCGGTTCCTGGACCAGTAGGCGGTGCCCAGATATCCGTAAGCGCGGTGGCCAAGTGGGCACCCCCTTGTCGGATGATGTGCTCTAAAGCGTCCAATTCGATGCCGCCCAGCGCCGCACTGTCAGCCAATGATCGCTTTTTCACAAAAAATGCAGTTGCTGCGGCGAGTAGCGATTGACTATCTCTGACGGATAGATTCGGTAGTCCGATGGCTTCAAGGCTATTAAAGATAGCTCTTCTGCTACCAGAAAATTCGGGAAGAATCAGAGCGTATTGACCCTTGGCAGCAATATAAGCAGCGCGAAGTTCACCCGTATCGATCGGCGTGATTGCCTGACGCCGTCGAGGTATTACTGTTATTGACCGGGGTACCGTCAATGCATTTAGCGCTTCGTCGGCTGATTCAAACAAGACACAGCACGCCAAAATGTAAGGCGTGACGGAAGATGCTGAGGTGGACAGGTAGAGCACCCCGTCCATTTGATTTAATACAATGCCTGGCTTTTTATCGGCTAGAACAGGGAATATCGTCGATAGCCAATCGCGCGGAAAATTCGCCAATACCTGATCGCTCAACAAAGGTTTTGTAGATTTTGCGGAATGGGTGTGCCAACCCCGCTCGCTGGCACGGTCTCGCAGCACAATACGGGCTGTTTTCACATCAATTGGTTTATCGAGATCCAACAGTTCACGCGAGATTACGAGAAAACGTTGAATTCCAGAGTGGTGTTGATTCAACCTCGCCCATGCTTCGCCAACTTCATGACTATTATCGACAAATCGTGATGGCGGTTCTAAGAAAACGTCGTTATTGTCGACATAGCGTAACGGCCTCAGATGCTTCGTACACAAGACCACTCCCGGCAACTGGTGGTCGCGCCGCCAATAGCTCATACCGTAGGTCGTAAGATCTGATTTAACACAGTCAACACAAAGATAGGCGCAGGGCCGCGCAAACCGCATGCCGGTCATTCGTAACATTGATTGACCTTCGGGGCTACCATGAGCCAAATCAGGGAAGTATGAGGTGAATGATCTGCGCAGCGGAAGCGTTGTATGTCGACAAACAAATTGTGTCATTTCCATATGTGCAGCCCGGCAGAGGAGTTCCAGGCAGCACACACCATGGCGAGAAGGAGGCGGGACGTTTGCCCATTGCGCCATTAGATTTACGATTTCTAATTCGGACCGTAAGCCGTTCATTCGCATTAGGCGACCCAAATAGGCGCGATCTAACTCGTCTGGTAAAGGCGAGAGCGCAATCATGACGATTTGCCCCTTTTCGCGGCAGATAAAATTTTAATTTCAGGTGGGGCAAGAAGAGCCAAGGAACGGATTACAGCAGCAAGCGCTTTCGAATGAGCAGCCGTCCCATCCCACGTACCCGCTAATGCGCCGACCAATTCCTGATTGGAAAGAATTGCATCAACGTTTGTTCTATTATTTAAATTTTCTGCATAAATGCATAATTCTTCAAACAATCGCGATTGACGAAGTCCGCGCCCATTTAAGATCCTGCTCACCTGGGATTGACTGGCGCCAATAACGGAAGCCACTTCAGATTGAGTGAGTCCAATAGATTTGTAGATATTTGCAGCGCGAAGTGCGCGTGCTTGTAGGTCGTTAATTTTCACAGATTAAGCATAACAAAATGCATATATGCATGCAACAGATTGCTTCGCAGCGACGGCTATTGCGATTTAAAGCGGCAAGTCCGTTTGCATTTTGGTCGGAGCGCGGCGTTGTAGTGCGATATCAATGGCGCGTGCCGTAAGTGGTAAGCGATCAAGAGCCGACAATTTCGCTTTTAGTTCGGGGATCGCTTGATAGAGGTGCCAGAGCATTAATTTTTGCTTTCCCAACGTTGATCGTAATGTCAACGTCACCTGTTCGACTTCGTCGCTCAAGTGTAAATCTCTGTTGTCCCATAGCGCATTGCGATTACGCTGAGGTGCGATTCGAGGTGGAGTGTGCTCTGATAGCCATGCACGGTCATTCCGGTATAGCCATGCATAAGCGGCCGGATTTAGTCCGCGTAAGAGTTTGACACCTAAGTTCGCGTACTCGGTCGTCAATGCTGCCCAGGATTCACGAGCATCATTCTGCGCGGCCTGGTGCCTTGCTCGTTGCCATTGTTCGTGCAGGCCAATCTCGGTGCGGAGTACCTGCGTGACAGTGACAACGGATATTTGGAAATCCTTGGCGGCATTTAGTTTATCCATACCCTGCCGAAGTTGTGCCACCAAGGCTTGGCGGCGCTCGTACTTTAGCTTCTTCGGCCGACGCGCAACAGCAACGCCCATTTGTGCCGCCCACACCATTGCGGTAGCGGTATCGATACCGATTTCTACCGCTGCAGCCCGTACGGATTTACCGTCGTCCTGAATTATCTTCACCAGTTCAAGTTTTCTGCTGTCTTGAACTATCGCTGGATGCGGTGTGTGGTTCAGAGTAGAAGGCGCAAAAAGGTTGGTCGTTGGAAATGAGGATAAGGTTTGTGCATACTGTTTTTGAAAATTTTCGCTGTCACCGAGCAGCCAATCGATCAGCACTATGTGACGAAGCGGGTGCGTTCCAGTGCGTGGTGCACGAAGATAACGTGATAGTTGGGAATATGCTTCGTCGTTGGTCGCCGGTAGGGCCGAAAATTCCGGCAGTAATCGTAGCGTTTGAACATGATTGACGAACTCGGCGGCAATTTCCGCTAGCCGAAATCCTCCATGAGCCGTTAACAAATTTCGCCGATCGAGTTCTGCGTGATACAACCGATGCAGTTGCGTCAGATTGATTCGATAAGGTGACTGGCAGCGTACAAGGCTCACCGTTAGATTCGATATGCGAGAAAAGATACCAAAGGATGTGCGGTCAATTTCGTGGAGCGCTGATGGCCAAAGGCGAAAGTTAGCTTTGTCCGGGAGATGCCAAAGAAATCTCTCGACTCCGCTAGCTTTGATGTCAGATTCCTGTAGTGCTATGCCGTGCGTCGGGCATACCCACACCCCGGGGTATTGGTGCTGCAAATGCCAATAGGCCCAGCCCCTTGTTTCCAAGTCACTTGCCATACAAACAGTGCATGCTTTAAGTGGATGGTGTGCACGAAATCGACTTGTCAATAAGCCAAGCCGGAATTTGAGGTTCGCGACCGTCGGACTACGAAGGGTCGCGACAACATTGTCTTCTTCGCTGGCATCCATGAATTTTCGATAATAATTGAGCAAGGTGTGCTCAGTGCATATTTCGATGGCGGTACCGTGGCATTGATCGGTACGTTTTACAAATTCATCAATACAACTTGGAAAGTCATGTTGGCTGCCGCCAAGAGGTCGACCAAAAAGCAGGACATTCGTGTGTTTCGCCAGGCGATGGCCCCAAAAGCGGTGATGGCGGCTGACGAGGCTGAATAGTATTTCGTCAGGGAGCCAGGATAGCAGTGCAACGCCGTCAAATAGATCTTGCGTGGTGTTCAGATGATTGGATTCGCGTTCAAGCATTTTTGAATATACCAACCTTGTTAACTGCCGGTGTCGAAAGACGACGTCGTCAAAATCCGTAAAGGATTTTTGCTAATTTCGGTGATCGCACGTGCGTCGTATTTTCAATAAATGGACGTTGGACGAATTCGTGAGCGTTTTGACAGTACCGCATTGCGACTATAGCTTAAAGAAAAGTACCACTGACATGAACAAGCGACAAATGGGCTTCCCCCAGAACCACGGACACGTTCTAAGGGGGGCGATAGAAAACGAAAATTATGCGCAATGAAATGTTATTCTCTAGCGTCAAAAGCAAGCTTAATTGCTGCAATCGAAATACGACCAACCTAGAATAATCAATCATCGCATGCCCCCAAAGCTCACCCTGCAACAGCTCGAATCCTACCTATGGACCGCCGCCGACATCTTGCGCGGCAATATGGATGCCTCTGAGTTCAAGGACTACATCTTTGGCATGATGTTCCTGAAGCGCCTGTCAGACAGCTTTGACGAAGAGCAGGAAAAGGTCATAGCCCACTACGTCGGCATTGGTAAGTCGAAGGCGCAGGCTGAGAAGCTGGCGCAGGATGAGGATGAGTACGATCAGACTTTTTTCGTTCCGGAACGGGCGCGCTGGAACACACTCAAGGATCTCAAGCACGACATCGGCGCCGAGCTGAACAAAGCCACCGAAGCGATAGAAGAACACAACACCAGTCTGGAGGGTGTGCTGGTGTCGATCGACTTCAATATCAAGAACAAGCTGTCCGACAAGAAGCTCGGCGATCTACTCTCGCACTTCAGCAAGCACCGGCTGCGCAACGTCGATTTTGAATCTACCGATCTGCTCGGCACTGCTTACGAATACCTGATCAAGATGTTTGCTGACTCGGCCGGCAAAAAAGGTGGGGAATTCTATACGCCGAGTGAAGTCGTGCAATTGTTGGTCGCCTTGCTCAAACCCCACGCCGGCATGCGCATATACGACCCTACAGTGGGCTCAGGCGGCATGCTGGTCCAGACCCGCAATTACCTGGTCAGTCACGGCGAGAACGCCGCCAACCTGTCGCTGTATGGCCAGGAAATGAACTTGAACACCTGGGCCATCTGCAAGATGAACATGTTCCTTCATGGGGTGTTCAACGCCGACATCCGCAAGGGCGATACCTTGCGCGAGCCGCAGCACGTTGAACATGGCGAGTTGATGCACTTTGACCGCGTGATCGCCAATCCGCCTTTCAGCCTGGCAGCGTGGGGCAAAGAAGAAGCCGACAACGACGGTTTTGGTCGCTTCCCATACGGCACGCCACCCAAGGATTCTGGCGACCTGGCTTTCGTGCAGCACATGATTGCATCGCTGAATGCCAAGGGCATGATGGGCGTGGTCATGCCGCATGGCGTGTTGTTTCGCGGGTCCAGCGAAAAGGAAATCCGCAAAGGCATCTTGAACGATGACTTGCTGGAGGCCGTGATCGGCTTGCCAGCCGCACTGTTCTACGGCACCGGCATCCCCGCCAGCCTGCTCATCATCAACAAGAACAAGCAGCAAGAACGCAAAGGCAAAGTCCTGTTCATCAATGGCGAGCTGGATTATGCAGAGGGCAAGAACCAGAACAGCCTGCGCGCCGAGGACATCGCCAGGATCGTCAACACCTTCGAGCAATACGCTGACATTAAGCGCTATGCCAAGGTAGTCACGCTGGCCGAGATTGCCGAGAACGACTACAACCTCAATATTCGCCGCTACGCCGACACCTCGCCGCCGCCGGAGATTTTCGATGTGCGCGCCTTGCTGCACGGCGGCGTGCCGGTGCGTGAAGTGCATGACGACTACATACAGGAAGAGATGCTGCAAGGCTTCGACGTAACATCCGTGTTCGTCAAGCGCGATGCCGACTATTACGACTTCAAGTCTGAGATCAGCAGCAAGGAAATGCTTCGCACGCATCTGCAAAGCGACAACCAGGCATTGATCGCGCAGTTTGAGCGCTGGTGGGACAAGTACCGTGTGTCCTTGCATGAGCTGGATGCGCAAGTCGTGCAGGCGGAAGCGGTGATGAAAGGGTATTTGGCGGAGTTGGGGTATGAGTAACTTTCTCCCTAACGGTTGGTCCCTAGAGCTACTTGGTGATGTCACACAAGAAATTGGAGATGGTGGAACTCCTTCGACGTCAAAGCCTGAGTATTTTGGTGGGAGCATACCGTGGGTCGTGATTGACGATATAACTAGAAAAATATTCAAAACGCGTCAGACAATTACAGAACTCGGATTGGCAAAGTCTTCAGCCAAAATATGGAAGCCTGGAACACTTATCCTGTCTACCGGTGCGACTATCGGAGAAGTAGGGATTGCGCAAGTACCTCTAACAACAAAACAGGGTATTAATGGAATAGTTTGCAAAGCTAATTTGTCGGTGGAGTATTTGTATCAGTTTTTTTTAAATTCTCGGTCGTTACTGAATTCGCTTGCCCAAGGCAGCACAATCAAAGAGGTTCGCGCGCCTACTTTGAAGAAAATACCAATTCAAATTCCGCCGCGCGCTGAACAACAAAAAATCGCCGCCATTCTTACCGCCGTTGACGACGTGATCGAATCCACCAAGGCGCAAATCAACAAGCTGAAAGACTTGAAGGCCGGCATGATGCAGGAGCTGTTGACCAAGGGGCTAGGTCACACGGAATTCAAGGATAGTCCGATTGGGCGGATGCCAAAATCGTGGGAATTTAAAGCGATTGAAGACATTTGTAAGATGACTTCAGGCGGAACCCCGGATAGAACGATTGCAGCATATTGGAATGGGAAAATTCCTTGGGTAAAGACAGGTGAAATAAATTACACGACTATTTTTTCTTCTGAAGAGTACATAACAGAAGCAGGACTCAAAAACTCTTCGACAAAGCTTATACCAGCTGGCTCTGTGCTTATGGCGATGTATGGGCAGGGGATTACCAGAGGAAAAGTGGCAATATTGGGAATCGATGCTTGTTTGAATCAAGCGTGTCTCGCAATGTTGCCAAGTTCTCAAATAGATAAATATTTTCTGTTTTATTTTTTCACCAAGGAATATGAAAATCTTCGCTTGCTTGTCCAAGAAGGTACACAAAAAAACTTGAATGCCACGATAGTGAAAGAGGTTTTAGTTCCTTTACCTCCCCTGGAAGAACAAATTCAAATACGGATGAGGCTTCAGGCGATTGACGACAATATCAACTTGAAGAAAAAGCGCATGCAAATCGCAACTGATTTGAAGAAATCATTAATGCAAGACCTCCTAACCGGCAAAGTCCGCGTACAAGTTGACTAAGCTATGACCAACGACGAATACGACAAAGTCGAACTGCCCGCGCTGCAGCAATTGCAACAGCTAGGCTGGACCTATCTGCATGGCGCGCAGTTCGCACCGTCGCCTACTGGCGAGCGCACGTACTTCCGTGAAGTTGTACTGGAAAAGCGTCTCGCTGCCGCTATTCAACGCATCAATCCGTGGATCAGCGAAGAGAACCTGCGCAAGGTGGTGCGCGAGATCACGCATCCGGTCACGGCGACCCTGATGGAAGCCAACCAGAACCTTTGGCAGAACATCGTGCATTACCAATCGGTCGAACAGGATCTGGGGAAGGGACGCAAGGGGCAGACGGTTCGCATCATTGATTTCGACAATATCGCTAACAATGAATTCCTTTGCGTCAACCAGTTCAAGATTGAAGGACTCAACGAGTCTGTCATTCCTGACATCGTGTGCTTCGTTAATGGCTTGCCGTTGGCGGTGATCGAGGCAAAGTCGCCTTACGTCACCAACCCGATGGAAAACGGTATCAATCAATTGCGTCGGTATGCCAACCGGCGCGCTCCGCATGAAGACGAAGGCGTTGAGCGGCTGTTTTGGTACAACCAGTTGATGGTCTGCACCCATCGCGATCAGGCGCGCGTCGGCACCATCAGTTCAAAGGTAGAGCATTACCTAGAGTGGAAAGATGCTTACCCATTGACTGAGGTGCAAGTTGCGGCCACGGCTAATGTTGCTACATTGCAGACGACAATGGGCGCAGGCATTCATCAGAACCAGCTCGGCGTGGCTGAACAGGCGGTGCCATATGAAGCCATTCTGAATAATCCGGTGGTAGCTAATTCGCAGCAAATCCTACTGGCGGGCTTGTTCAGTCACGCCAACTTCCTGGATGTGATCCAGAACTTCACCTTGTACGAGCCAGTCGATGGCCGTGTGATCAAGAAAATTGCGCGCTACCAGCAGTTTCGCGCGGTGCATAAAACCATACATAGGCTCAAGACTGGTGCCACCAAGAAGGACAAGGGCGGCATCATTTGGCATACGCAGGGGTCGGGCAAGTCGTTGACGATGGTGATGCTGGCCATCAAGATGCGGCGCGATCCGGCATTGCGTGACTACAAGCTGGTATTTGTCACTGACCGTACCCAGCTGGATACCCAACTGACGGCACAGTTTGAGCGGGCGCAGGGCGAAACCGTCTATCACGCCAGGTCAGTTGCGCACTTGACGGAATTGTTGGCCAGGGATAGTGCCGATCTGGTGACGGCGATGGTGCAGAAGTTTCAGGAGTCTGAGGAAGACAAGGGCTTGCTCACTGCATTCCCTGAGCTGAACACGTCCGAGAAGATCATCGTGCTGGCTGATGAGGCACACCGCACACAATATGGCACGCTGGGCGTGGCTATCAATGCCGGCTTGCCGAATGCACCCAAGATCGCCTTTACCGGCACACCGCTGATTGCGTCGCAAAAGACCAGCCATGAATTCGGCACCTACATCGATACCTATACGATAGAAGAAGCCGTGGCCGATGGTGCAACCTGCCAGATACTGTATGAGGGGCGGGAAGCGAAGACCAAGGTCACTGGCGACTCGCTGGACAAGCTGTTTGATGAGTATTTTGCCGATCGCAGTGCGGAAGACAAGGCTGCGATCAAGAAGAAATACGGCACAGAACAAGCCGTGCTGGAAGCGCCACAGCGCATCCGCTGGGTCTGCATCGATTTGCTCAAGCATTACCGTGAGCATATTCAGCCTAACGGCTTCAAGGCGATGATCGTCACGTCTTCGCGTCGTGCCGCCGTGTTGTACCAACAGGCCATCGCTGAACTGGAGGGGCCGGAGACGGCTGTCATCATTTCAGGCAAGCATAACGACGAAGCTTTCTTTGCCCCCTATACCGATAGCGTGGTGCAGAAGCAGCAGATCGATAATTTCAAAAAGCCGCTTGCTGAGCAGCCCTTGTCGATCATCGTCGTCAAGGACATGCTGCTGACCGGCTTCGATGCACCGGTTTGCCAGGTGATGTACCTGGATCGCAAGCTGAAGGAGCATTCATTGCTGCAGGCGATCGCGCGGGTCAATCGGACCGCTTCAGGCAAGGCAAGGGGCTACATCGTCGATTATTTCGGCTTGAGCGATTATCTGACGGAAGCCTTGGACATGTTCTCGCAGGAGGATGTGGCCGGCGCGTTGCAAGACTTGAAGGATGAGATCCCGAAGCTGAAAGCAATGCACACCCGCGTGATGGGGCACTTCAAGGGTATCGATATCGATAATCTGGACGCCTGCATCCTGGCGCTGAAGGATGAAGACAAGCGCCAGCACTTCGAGATCGATTTCAAGAAGTTTGCCAAGCAGATGGATATCATCATGCCGGATGCGAGCGCCAAACCGTTCCTGCCGGATCTGAAAGCGCTGGGTAAGATCAACTTCGGCGCGCGCAATTTGTACCGCGATGCGCAACTCGATCTGGCCGGCGTGGGTGAGAAGGTGCGTGCGCTGATCGAAGAGCATATCCGCGCCACCGGCGTCGATCCAAAAATTGCGCCTATCGATTTGCTGGCCGCCGATTACAAGAAAAAACTGCAGGAACACAAATCGGACGAGTCCAAGGCATCAGAAATCGAGAATGCGATCAAGCATCACATCGACATCAATCTGGCCGAAGACGAGGAATACTACAAATCGCTGAGCGCCAAGCTTGACGAGATTTTGCGCAAGAAGGCCGAGCATTGGGATGAGCTAGTGCAGCTGCTATTGAATTTCCGCGACACCATCCAGTCCGACCGCAAGCAGGCAGCCGACAATCTGGGGTTGAACGATACCGAGTTCGCTTTCCATAACATCCTGAATGCAGAAGTGACGCGTATTACAGGTAACGAGTCGCTGGGCGAGGCGACGCACGATGAAATCATCCGAGTTACCAAGGCCTTGGTGGACATGATGGATGAGGCGACCAATATCGTTGATTTCTTCAAGAAGCCGAATGAGGTCAAACTCGTCAAGAAGAATATTAAGCGGGCGATCGTTGCTTCCAGCTTCAACGATGAAGCTCTGTACGAAGTATTGCAGGACCGCTTCATGGAGCTGGCCAAGGTCAAGTTCAAATGATCAGCGCACCCGAATTTATCCAGGCGCGCGGCTTTGTGGCCGAGGTGATCCGCACCCAGCGCATCAAGTCGGCACGATTGCAGGTCGAGGAAGGTGCGGTATCGATTGCCGTACCCGTGGCGCTGCCCGAATCCCGCATCAAGAAAATCCTTCAGGACAAGAATCGCTGGATCAAAGAGAAACTGTACCTGCACCAGCAGGCGATGCCGGTCAGTGAAAAGGAATTTGTCAGCGGCGAAGCCTTCCCCTATCTGGGGCGTAATTACCGACTGAAAGTTGTTAACGGCCCGTTTCAGCCTGCCAAATTGTTGCAAGGCAGGCTGGTTGTTACGCTGCCGAAGGATTCCAGTACGCAAAGCATGGTCAGGAACGCGCTGGTGCGCTGGTATAGGCTGCAGGCGGAACAGCGGTTTGCAGAGAAAGTGACGCGTTACGCCAAGGTCGTCGGCGTCAGCCCGACAGCAGTGGGTGTCAAGACTTTCAAATCTCGCTGGGGCAACTGCAATGTGCGAGGCGAGATTCTATTTCACTGGAAAGTCATCATGGCGCCGCATCGCATCGTGGATTACGTGGTGGTGCATGAGCTCTGTCATTTGAAGCACCTTGATCACTCGCCGGCATTTTGGAAATCGGTAGAACGGATCGTGCCAGATTATCTGGAATGCAAAGAATGGCTGAAGATGGCGGGGGCTAGGTTTGATGTTTAGGTAGAGTGTTGGCGCGGCCTAGGTCAATTCGGTATCGACGCCAATATTCAGTCAAGCTACGTGAATTGACGATTAACGCCACTTGTCGCCAGGCGATAGCTCAACATCTGTTTGCTTACGCCGAAGAGATCTGCCGCATCTTGTAAATCTAAAGCTTGGCGCTTTATCAATACTAATGCTTCTCTAGGCAACAATAAGCAAGCAGACAACCAATCCGCCTCTTCTTCTTGCAGTTTGTCGTAGCTACGAAGAAGCATCATGCCTGCCGCAGAGACTTCCATTTCATGAGTTTGATGTCCTCGGATTCGATGCGCGAGTTCGTGCATCAAATCACTTGCTTGACGGCCAGACGAGTGGGATGAATTTAAAATTACGAGAACCTTCGT
>DGBN01000060.1:0-242 GCA_002384815.1 Oxalobacteraceae bacterium UBA4003
GTGCAGCGCGACCTGCTGCCGCTGGTCGAAGGCACGACGGTGTCCACCAAGTACGGCATGATCAAGACCGACCACATTTTGTTCATCGCCAGTGGCGCGTTCCACCTGTCCAAACCGTCGGACTTGATTCCCGAGTTGCAAGGGCGCTTTCCGATCCGCGTGGAACTCGATTCGCTCTCGGTGGATGATTTTCAGCGCATCCTGGTGCAGACCGATGCGTGCCTCACGCGCCAGTATCAGGC
>DGBN01000060.1:269-607 GCA_002384815.1 Oxalobacteraceae bacterium UBA4003
CGACGCCTGTACACGGTGATGGAAAAACTGCTCGAAGACATCTCGTTCGACGCGGGCAAGCCGGGTGCGGCGCCGATCAGCATTGATGCGGCGTATGTCGATGCGCGGCTGGGCGAGTTGGCGAAAAGCGAGGACTTGGCGCGCTATGTGTTGTGAGGCGCTGCCGCAAACCGGGCTGTAACTTTAGCGGTGCGCGGGCAGCATGGACTCCAGCGCGAACAATTCAGCGACCGTTTCACGGCGGCGGATCAGATGCACATGGTTGCCGTCCACCATCACTTCCGCCGCACGCGGCCGCGTGTTGTAGTTGGATGCCATGGCCATGCCGTAGGCGCCGG
>DGBN01000060.1:633-60987 GCA_002384815.1 Oxalobacteraceae bacterium UBA4003
GCCGACTTTCCTGATCTCGTGATAAGCGTCATACAAGGCCGGGCGCATCAGGTCATTCATCGCGGCATCCACAATGGCGAAGTTTTTTTCTTCGCCGGGCTTGGTCACCATCACGCGCGTCAATAACAAACCCGCATTGCCCACGAGCGAGCGGCCGGGTTCGAGAATGATGTGTTCCTTGCGTCCGGCGAGCTTCTCCAGAATCGGCGCGAGATAATCCGCGACGGCAGGCGCGGGCTCGTCGCTGCGGTATTGAATGCCCATGCCGCCGCCAATATCAATGTGCGCGAGCGGAATGTTTGCTCGCGCGAGTTGATCCACCAGGGCCAGCACTTTATCCACCGCTTCGGCCGCAGGCGCCGGGTCAAGCAGTTGCGAGCCGATGTGGCAGTCGATGCCTTTCACCGCCAGATGCGGGAGGGATGCGGCGTACTGGTACAGCGCGAAGGCGGCGTCAATCGCGATGCCGAATTTCGCGCTTTTCAAGCCTGTGGAAATATACGGGTGGGTTTTCGGGTCAACGTCGGGATTCACGCGCAGGGAGATTGGCGCGCGGGTGTCGAGTTCTCTGGCGACGGCATTGAGCTGGTCCAGCTCGCTGGCCGATTCGACATTAAAACAATGAATGCCTGCGCTGAGCGCCGCGCGCATTTCTGCGCGTGATTTGCCCACGCCGGAAAACACGATTTTCTCCGCATGGCCGCCAGCGGCCAGGACGCGCGCCAGCTCACCGCCGGAAACAATGTCGAAACCCGCGCCAAGATGGGCGAACAGGTTCAGGATCGCCAAGTTGGCATTGGCTTTGACGGCGTAGCAGATCAACGAGCGCCCGCCCATGCCATGCGTCACCAGCGTGCTGCGGTAAGCGGCATAAGCGGCAACCAGCGCAGCGCGGGAATAGACGTAGCAGGGCGTGTTAAATTCAGCCGCAATGTCGGCCAACGCAACGCCCTCGACGGTGGCGCTGGAGTGTGATGAGTCAGGCTGTGAAGTGATTAAATGCATGATGGGAATAAGGGGCTTGGGTGAGGTTACAGGCGGTTTGCCGGGTTGTTCAGCGCGGTGTCGTTAACGTGAAAGGCTTTGGGCAGGCGCGCTATGTGCGTTAGCGGGTAGCTGCAGGGGCGTTTTTGTGCCGCAGGCCGAAATAAGGATCAGCACGACAAGAGCAGGTAGGGTACGCATAGGCTTGGCGTTATAACGGTTTAACGATGGATAAGGATGGTAGCACGCGATGGATGAGCAAACATTTATACAGTTGGCAGATCAAGAGCTGGCACGCATTGAGGCCGCCTTGGATAAGGCCGGCGAGGCGGGCGGGGCGGATTTTGACGTCGAGACCAAGCCCGGCGGCGTGATTGAAGTTGAGTGCGGAAATGGCTCGAAAATCATTATCAATCGGCATGTCGCGGCACGTGAGATCTGGGTGGCGGCAAAGTCGGGCGGTTATCACTTCCGCCTGCAAAATGATGCTTGGGTGGCAACGCGTGACGATGAAACCCTCTGGCTCGCCATTCAACGCGTGTTGTCAGAACAAACTGGGGAGCAGGTGCGCTTTTCCTAGTCGGCTTTCGGTGCCTGGCGCCTTTTCAGTGCGCTTTGGGCGGCGCTTGAGTTGGTGAAGGGGGCGTGATGGGCTTTGGCTTCGCAACTTCCACGGGGGCAGGCGTTTGCTGCACTTCTTTGGCTTGGCTGCCTGCGTCATCCGCTGGCGCGGCAGGCAGTTGCTCGCTATAAATCATTTCGCTCGTGGTGTTGCCTGCGGGGTCGCGTGCTGTAATCGCTACCATGCCCTCTGGCACATCTTGCCAGCTCTCCGGTACACCGGCCAGCGCCTTTTCCATATAGCCAATCCAGATGGGCAAGGCCGCAGTTCCGCCGGTTTCTCCGCTACCGAGCCGTCGTGGGATGTCAAAGCCTATCCAGGCAATGCCCACAACGGTGGGTTGATAGCCGCAGAACCACGCATCAATGTAATCGTTCGTCGTGCCTGTTTTGCCTGCCAGGTCGCTGCGTTTCAGGGCTGCCGCCGCACGTGTTGCCGTACCGCGGCGCACGACGTCATGCATCATGCTGTCCATGAGCCATGCGTTCCGTGGGTCAATGGCGCGGATGGATTCATCCCCTGCCATGAGGGCTTGGGTCGTCGCAAGGACATTGCCATGGTTGTCCTGGATTTGGCGCACGACGTAAGGCGTGATGCGATAACCGCCGTTGGCAAAGACGGAATAGGCGGTCAATTGTTGCCACGGCGTGACCATGCCTGCGCCCAGCGCCATAGTCAGGTAAGGCGGATGCTTGTCAGCGTCAAAGCCAAAGCGGGTGACGTAGTCTTGCGCATAGCTGGCGCCAATGGCGCGCAATAGCCGGATCGAGACCATGTTTTTTGATTTCGCCAGCGCTGTGCGCAAGGTCATGGGGCCTTCGTATTTGCCGTCATAGTTTTTGGGTTCCCAAACCTGGGAGCCGGTTTCATTGGCCGAGAAAGAGATGGGTTCATCCGGCAGGACGGAATTGGGCGAAAACCCCTTTTCTAATGCAGCGGAATAAATGAAAGGCTTAAAACTTGATCCTGGCTGGCGCCAGGCTTGGGTGACGTGATTGAACTTGTTCTGGTTAAAGTCAAAGCCGCCAACCAGGGCGCGAACCGCGCCGTCAATGGGACTGGCGGCTACAAATGCGGCTTGCACGTCAGGAAGTTGCAAAATTTGCCAGGCATTATCATTTTTTTGCACGCGAATGACGGCGCCACGGCGAATGCGCTTATTGGGCGGCGCTTTATCGTTCAGCATGTGCGCGGCAAATTTCAGCCCTTCGCCTTGAACCGTTACAATTTCGCCATTGCGCAAAATGGCACGGACGCTTTGTGGCGTTGCGGAAAGGACGATGGCTGGCAGCAGGTCGTCGTAGCTGACAAATTCATCGAGCAAGTCTTCGACGGCTTCGTCTTGTTCTGGCGCAATGGCGGCGAGATCGACATAGGTTTCCGCGCCACGATAGCCATGGCGGCGATCATAGGCCAGCACATTTTTGCGCAGGCTGCGGTAGGCCGCGAGTTGGTCGCTGCGCGTGATGGTGGTAATGACGCGATAACCATGGGTGTAAATGTCGTCAGAGAAACGCTCGGCGGCAATCTGCCGTGCCATTTCCGCAACGTAATCAGCGCGCACGCTAAATTCAGTCGGGTTGCGTTTGATTTTCAAGACGCTTTCCAATGCTTCTTTTTGCTGCGCCGGGGTGATAAAGCCCAGTTCAGCCATGCGCCGCAATACATATTGCTGGCGCAATTTGGCGCGCTTGGGGTTGCTCACCGGGTTATAGGCAGAAGGCGCTTTGGGCAGGCCGCCCAGCATGGCCGCTTCAGCAATGGTGATCTCATTGAGTGATTTGCCGAAATAAATTTGTGCGGCAGAAGAAAAGCCGTAGGCACGTTGCCCCAGGTAAATCTGGTTGATGTAAAGCTGAAAAATTTCATCCTTGGTCAAACTGTGTTCAATCTTGATCGCCAAGAGCGCTTCATACAGTTTTCGGGTGAGCGTTTTTTCACTGGACAGGAAGAAGTTGCGTGCGACCTGCATGGTGAGGGTTGAGGCGCCCTGGCGTTTTCCGCCGCTGACGATGTTGGCGGCCGCGGCGCGCAGGATGCCGATGGTATCAATGCCGGGATGTTGGTAAAAACGCTCATCTTCGGCAGCCAAAATCGCTTGCTTCATGATGGCAGGAACTGCTTCAATGCGCACGAAATCGCGTCTTTCCTCGCCAAATTCGCCGATTAAAAAACCATCACTGGAATAGATGCGCAGCGGAATTTTTGGGCGGTAGTCTGTGACGGCCTCCAGCGAGGGCAGGCGCGGATAAGCCAGGATGATCACGATGCCGATGAGGGCGACGAGACTGAGTGCGGCGCCAAGGATGAATAGCACGACGCGAATTGTCCAGTGGCCAAAAGAAAGGGCGGGTAGATGTTTCAAGATGTTGGGAGCCAATGCGGTTATTTGCAAAAGAATGAGCGTAATACATTATAGTCACGCAAGAAAATGCTCAAAGCGCCAAGGATGGTGCAATATTTTTCTTTACACTGCGAATAGTTGCTGCTAGGATTTAAAGTAGTTTGTTCGAATTTCTCTCAGGGCTATATTTTTAAAGGAAAAGTTTTGCAGATAGATATTTCTTCGCTGAAAACTATTTTCAATCCAAAGTTGCGCCCGTTGGTTGGTGTTGATATTGGTTCTACCTCAATTCGTATGGTTGAACTGGTCGATATGGGCAAGGGGGTGCCCAGGATAGAGCGGTACGCCATAGAGCCTTTGCCAAGAGGCGCCGTTGTTGATGGCAATATGTCCGGATTGGATGAGATTGTCGAGTCCATGCAGCGATGCTGGCGCAAGCTGGGTACGCGTACGCGTAATGTTGCCCTGGCTTTGCCTACGGCGGCGGTGATCACCAAAAAAATCACGCTCCCCGCCAATTTGCGCGAGCAGGAAATGGAAATCCAGGTGGAGTCTGAGGCGAATCAGTATCTTCCTTTTGCGCTCGAAGAAGTCAATCTGGATTTTCAGGTGATGGGCCCGTCTCCGACGGATCCTGAGCACGTCGAGGTTTTGTTGGCGGCATCGCGCAAGGAGCGCATTGATGACCGTGTTGCCGTGGCCGAGATGGCTGGCTTAAAGCCGGTGGTGATGGATATGGAGGCGTATGCCATACAGGCAGCTTATGAGCTGGTTTTAAAGCACCTGCCGCAGCAAGGGCTGGGGCAGGTGATTGCGCTGATTGATGTGGGCTCCGATGTGACCAAGGTGACCATGACGCACAATGGCCAGCAGCTCTATGCGCGTGAGCAGGCGTTTGGCGGTGCGCAGTTAACGGACAGCATTGCACGTGTTTATGGGGTCAGCCCCGATGAGGCGGAGAAGATGAAGTGTTCGGGCGCGCATCCCGATAACTACGAAGCCGAAGTTTTGCATCCCTTCGTAGCCAATATGGCCGAGGAAGCTGCGCGGGCCCTGCAGTTTTTTTTCTCGTCCACGCCGCACAACGAAGTTCATCACATTATTCTGGCGGGCGGTTCGGTTCTTGTGCCCGGCGCGGCAGAGGCCGTGCGGCTGCAAACGGGTGTTAACACCTTGCTGGCTGATCCGTTTGCAGGCATGGCGATCGCACCGGGCGTTAAAGCTCGGCAGTTGGCGATGGATGCACCTTCGCTTTTGGTTGCATGCGGTTTGGCGTTGAGAAAGTTTGACTGATGATCAAAATTAATCTTCTTCCCCATCGAGTGGAAGCCCGCAACGCAAGGCGCCAGCAGTTTTATGTGCTGCTGGGGCTAACTGCGCTGCTGGCGGCGACTGTCTGGTTTTTTGGGTTTGGTCTCATAAATCGCCAAATTGATGAGCAAATGGCCAAGAACGAGTTCCTTCAAGCCGAAATAGCCGTGCTGGATAAGGATATTGCCGAAATCAAAAAACTGAAAAGCCAAACAGATGCTCTCCTGGCCAGAAAGCGGGTGATTGAGGAATTACAGGCCAATCGAACCGAGATGGTGCATCTGTTTAACGAGCTTGCCAAACGCGTACCTGAAGGTATTTATCTGCGCACTTTGGTGCAAACGCAGCAAAAGCTCGCCCTCACCGGCGTTGCCCAGTCGAATGCGCGCATCACGACACTGATGAACAACCTGGATGAGTCCCCATTGCTGGAGAACTCGACGTTGATTGAGACCAGGGCCGAGGTTATCAATAACCGCCGCTTGAACGCGTTCAGCATCAATACCTTTATTACGCGCCAGTTAGATGAGGCTGACAAGTCCGCTAAAGGAGGCAGGAAATGAAGCTTCCATTTGGTTTGGCGTTGGGTCAGGAAAAGCATGCTAAACATACAGAAAAGCAGATGCCTGAAGTTAAAGTGGGGGCCAAGGCGCCTTTGATTGATTTTCACCAGTTGGCCGAGGATTTCAAAACCCTGGATCCGCAGGATCCGGGGTTGTGGCCGCTGGCGCCGCGCGTGGTTGTTTTGCTGGGGTTGTTTGTGCTGCTGGTGGCTGCGTCCTGGTGGTTTGGCTGGAGCGGCCAACTGGAAGCATTGGATGCCCAAAAGGCTCAGGAGTCGAGCTTAAGGGACGATTGGGTGGCCAAAAAAAGTCAATCAGTCAATCTTGAAGAATACCGTCGGCAACTCGCAGAGATCGACAGGTCATTCGGTGCGTTGCTCAAGCAGCTGCCTAATCGTTCCGAGATGGGTGACTTATTGGTTGATATCAATAAGGCCGCGCAAGGGCGGGGCCTGTCGGTTGAATTGTTCAAGCCGGGTGGCGAAGCGGTGAAAGAGTTTTATGCCGAGATGCCCATTACGTTAAATCTTATCGGCGGCTATCACGATATTGGTGCCTTTACGGGTGATATTGCCAAATTGCCACGTATCGTGACCTTGAATGACATTAACTTGGCTACGGGCACAAAGGATGGCGTCATGACTTTGAGGGCAACGGCAAAAACCTTTCGCTATCTTGATGACGCTGAGCTGGCAAATCAGAAAAAAGCGAATAAGGGAGGCAGGTAATGGGGCTTGCTCTTAATCGGTTAATGGTGCTTTTTTCTAGTGGCCTGCTGTTGTCTGGTTGTGCTTCTGAAGACCATGAGGACATCAAGGCCTGGATGCAGGAGCAGTCCTCCACCATGCGTGGCAGGGTGTCGCGGCTGCCCGAAATCAAGCCTTTTCCACCGGTGGCCTATGAAGCTGGGCTGATGCCATCGCCTTTTTCGGCAGCAAAAATTATGACCATCGATGCGGTGCTGGATAAATCGGCGCCAGACCGCAACCGCCCGCTCCAGCCACTCGAGAGTTTTCCTTTGGAGGACTTGAAAGTGGTCGGCGTGATTTTGTCTGGCAGCAAACCGTATGCGATTGTGCAAACGCCCCCGCCGAACAAGCCTAAGAGCGTTAGCGTGGGGGAATACGTGGGGCAAAGTTTTGGCAAGATCGTTGCGATCAATAAGGATGGCGTGAAAATTCGCGAAACGGTTCGGGATATCAATGGCGTTTGGGTTGAGCAAGAAAAAGTTCTATCCGTGCCAACAGAAGGGGGTTTTTGATGAAATATAAATATCGTCTCATGCTGGCATTGGTGGGCTTATGGTTTGGGCATGGCGGGATTGCTGCAGCGTTCGAGAATGCAGTAAAGCAGATCCAGGTGCGCCAGGAGGGTGATCAGGTATTGCTCAAGGTGCAAATGGCCGCGCCATTAAAGTCCTTGCCGGGCAATTGGAGTGTGGTTGAGCCGCCACGCGTGGTGTTTGATTTTCCTGACACAGAGAATCAGTCGGGGAAAACGTCACAAAAATTAAATGTGGGCGATTTGAAAAGCCTGAATATTGTTCAGACTGAAAGCTTGACGCGCTTGGTGCTTAATTTGCACCGGTCGACAAAGTTTTCAACGGAGCTTGTCGGGGATGTGCTGTTCGTTAAATTACAAACCCAACCCAGAGTTGCAAGCCAGGAAGCGGCACCAAGCAGCTATCAACCTGCCGTAACAAAGCGTAGCAAAATTGCCGAGCCGAATGCCGCAGTCCGTGACCTTGCTTTCCGTCGTGGCGGTGATGGCGAGGCATTGATCCTGGTTGATTTGACGGATGGCTCTGTCCCCGTGGATATCCGTCGCGCAGGGAGTGGATTGACTGTCGAGCTCAAGGGGGTCGAGTTGCCTGATCGCCTGAAAAATCGGCGTGATGTCACTGACTTTGCAACACCCGTAAAAACGATTACATCGCGCGCGGATGGCGATCTGACGCGGTTGGAGATAGAGGCGGCTGGCCGGTGGTTCCATCAGGCGCATGTGACTAACAACCAGCTGGTGATTGAGGTGAAGATTCCGCCGGTGGATGATGCCAACAAGCTGGTGCAATCAGGCCAGCAAGGGAAAAGAGTATCCATTAACTTCTTTGATGCCGATGCGGCGATGGTGCTCCGCACGCTCGCAGAGATTTCAGGCAAAAACGTATTGATTGACCCTTCCCTGAGCGGCCGCCGGGTGACGGCAAATCTTGATAACCTTCCTTACGATCAGGCGCTGGATATCATCATGACGCAGGTTAATGCAGCCATGCGTGTACGCGATGAAGTGGTTGTGTTTGGCGACCGTGCGGCACTGCAAAAGCGTGACCAGGATATAGCCGACGAAACGGCGCGGGCAGCGGATACGGCGCCGCTTGTGTCAGAAACATTCACCTTGAGCTATATCAAGCCATCAGAGCTGGCGGCATTGATTCTAGTCAATGCCGCCCAGGCAGGAGGGGCGAAAGATCTTGTCAAAACAGAAGTTGGGGCTAATGCGCAGCCTAGTTCAACCAAAGACGTAAAGGGGGGGGGCATGCTGTCGCCACGTGGCAGCATGGGCGTTCACGACGTGACACAGAAGTTTTTTCTGCGCGATATTGGATCTGTAGTGGAGGCGATTCGAGAGGTTATCCGGAATGTGGACGTCCCGCCCAAGCAGGTGATGATAGAGGCGCGCATCGTTGAAGCATCAACTGGTTTCTCACAGTCTTTGGGAACCCGCTTGAGGTACTTTGGTAGTGGCGTTACCACATTGGGGGGGGGAGTTCAGGCTGCGCTTGGAACGCCGACATCGAGTCAAGGGTTCGGTACGAACTTTAACGCAGTGGGCAGCACGGCAATTAATTTGATGCTGTTTAATAAAGCGGCTACCCGCTTGCTTACCCTTGAGTTACTGGCGGCAGAAGCGGATGCTAAAAATAAGACAGTTTCCGCGCCGCGCGTAGTGACGCAGAACCGTAAGAGCGCAAAAATCAACAATACGCAACAAGTGACCTTGCTGGTGGGTGTGAATGCGCAGACAGGCTTGCCGATTTATCAAACCTACTCTGCGCCGCTGACGTTGGATGTGACGCCATCGATCACGCCCGATAATAAGATCAGTATGGAGTTGAAAATTGAGAAGGGCACGATTACCAATGTCACCACCGGTAGCTTGGATACCAATACATTGAATACCAATGTGATCGTCGAAAATGGTGGCACAGTGGTCATCGGCGGCTTTGCGCGGGATAACGATATTAGTTCGGAAGAGCGCGTTCCGTTGCTGGGTGATTTACCTTACGTTGGCTTTTTGTTTAAAGCGAAAACGCGCCAGCAAAACCGTTCTGAATTGCTGGTATTCATTACGCCGCGGATTATTGCGGAGACGCTGGCGCAACGGTAGGCGTCAAACCTCGGGCTTGTGTCTTTTAAAGAGCCGCCCTTGCGGCTCTTTAACCGTGCGCTGATAGAATTCAACGATCATGCGGAATGAAAATATATTCTTGGTTGGCATGCCGGGCGCCGGTAAAACAACGGTTGGCCGCCAATTGGCGCGTCGGCTGCAACGCAAGTTTGTAGATGCGGACCATGAAATCGAAGTGCGTGCCGGTATCAAAATCCCGCTCATTTTCGAGCAGCAAGGCGAGGCGGGTTTTCGTGAGCAGGAGGCGCGGGTGATCAAGGATCTGGCAGGGCAGTCGAATTTGATTGTGGCAACCGGTGGCGGGGCGGTCTTAAGGCCAGAGAACCGCGCGGCGATGAAGCAAAGCGGGTTGATTGTCTATCTGCGTGTGGCGCCACGCGTGCTTTATGAGCGCACGCGGCACGATACGAATCGCCCTTTATTGCAGGTAGCCAATCCGATGATGAAAATTGAAGAGTTGTTCACCCAGCGTGACCCGGTGTACCAGGATGTTTCCGATTTGGTGGTCACCAGCGCTGGCGGCAGTGTTTTTTACATGGTTACTCATATCGAGCGGGAGTTACGCAAGCGATGCGCTGCCTGAATGTCGAGCTGGCCGAGCGCCGTTACCCCATTTTGATTGGCGACGGCCTGTTGCGCGATGCGGAAGTTTTCCGTCCGTATATCAATGGCACGCGGGTTGCCATTGTCAGCAATACAACGGTTGCGCCCTTGTATCTTGAGGCGCTGACGGCCAGTGCGCAAAAAGTCGGCGCTGGCGTGACGGCGATCATCCTGCCCGATGGTGAGCAATTCAAGACCTGGGCGTCACTCAACACGATTTACGATGCCCTGCTCGCTGCGCGCTGCGATCGCACCACAACGCTGATTGCCCTCGGTGGCGGCGTGATCGGAGACCTGACCGGGTTTGCGGCGGCGACTTATCAGCGGGGCATTCCGTTTATACAAGTGCCGACCACTTTATTGTCGCAAGTCGATTCTTCTGTGGGCGGGAAAACGGGGATCAACCATCCGCGCGGCAAGAACATGATCGGCGCCTTTTGGCAGCCCAGGCTGGTGGTGGCTGATACCTCGACCTTGCAAACCTTGCCGATGCGCGAGCTTTCTGCCGGGCTGGCGGAAGTGATCAAATACGGCTTGATCCGGGATTTGCCTTTTCTGGCATGGCTGGAGGCCAACATGGAGCGCCTGCTCGCCAAGGATGGGGATGCCCTGGGGCATGCCATTGAGCAATCCTGCCGCAACAAGGCGGAGGTGGTCGCTGACGATGAGTTTGAAACCGCCAAGGAAGGCGGGCGTGCGCTGTTGAATCTAGGCCACACCTTTGGCCACGCGATTGAATCGGGCATGGGTTACGGCAATTGGCTGCATGGCGAGGCGGTGGCGGCCGGGACGGTGATGGCCGCTGAGCTCTCGCACCGCCTGGGGTGGTTGTCTGCGGAGGAGGTGGCGCGGATACGCGCCTTATTGCAGCGGGCCGGCTTGCCAACAGCGGGCCCCGTGTTGGGGGCTGAGCGTTATCTTGAATTCATGGCGCATGACAAGAAGGTGTTGGCTGGGCGCTTGCGCCTGGTGCTGCTGCGCTCGATTGGCCGTGCCGTGACTTATCGCGATGCGGCGAATGAGGATATTGCCGCGACGATCAGGGCATGCTGTCATGGCTGAGATGGCACCCTATGCCATCACCGATGGCGCGAGCCGCGGGCGTGTTGTCAAAGAGCCGCCGCCCAGTGCGCGCAGTGAGTTTCAGCGCGATCGGGATCGGATTGTCCATTCGGCCGCTTTTCGTCGGCTGGAATATAAAACCCAGGTTTTTGTCAATCATGAAGGCGATTTGTTCCGTACGCGCCTGACGCACAGCATTGAAGTCGCGCAAATCGCGCGTACCATTGCGCGCGCCTTGCGGGTCAATGATGATCTGGCCGAAGCGATTGCCTTGGCGCATGACTTGGGGCACACGCCTTTTGGCCATGCGGGGCAAGATGCGTTAAACGAATGCATGCAAGCCCATGGCGGGTTTGAACATAACTTGCAGTCGTTGCGCATAGTTCAGCAGCTGGAGCAGCATTACGCCAGTTTTGACGGCTTGAATCTCATGTTTGAAACGCAAGAAGGCATACTCAAGCACTGCTCGCCCGCCCGGGCGCGCACGTTGGGTGCGCTAGGCGAGCGTTTCCTCAACGGCAGGCAGCCTTCGCTGGAGGCGCAAGTGTGCAACCTGGCGGATGAAATCGCCTATAACAATCACGATGTCGATGATGGTTTGCGCTCGGGCTTGATCACATTGGGGCAACTGCGCAGCGTGAAACTATTTAGCCGGCACTTGGCCGAGGTGGATCGTCAGTTCCCGGGGCTTGCCGACCGGCGCCGCATTCATGAAACAATACGCTGCATCATTGGCGCGCAAGTCGCTGATTTGCTGGTTGAGTCGGCAAGCCGAATAACTCGGTCCGCACCGCAAACCGCGCCGGATGTGTTTGCCGCGCCGCCCTTGATCGCTTTTTCGGCGGCCATGCATGAAGAGAATCGCGCCTTGAAAATGTTTTTGCGCGAGCAGCTTTACCGTCACTATCAGGTGGTGCGCATGACAACCAAGGCGCAACGCGTGATTCGTGAGCTGTTCTCCGCATTCATGGCTGAGCCGCGGCTATTGCCGCCGCAATATCAGGAAATTGCCAGTGCTGAAAGTTTGGCGCGGGCGACGTCTGATTACATCGCCGGCATGACTGACCGTTACGCGATCAAAGAACACCGCCGTTTATTTTTGGTCGGTGAGGCGTAACCCGGCTTAAGTGTGGGGACTCGCTTAACTGTATTGAGTTTGCACGGTTTTGACGGTATATTTATCAGTTCCGCCGCCTTTTTGAGGGTGACCTAATCCAAGCCGGGGATGTTGGCTTTCCCCCTGCTTTCTTATCCGTTGTATTACAAGGAATGACACGATGGTATTCCCCCAGCGCCAAGGGTTGTACGACCCCCTACGAGAACATGATGCCTGTGGCGTCGGCTTTGTGGCCCACATTAAAAATGTGAAAAGCCATACGATTGTTCAGCAAGGCTTGAACATTCTGAGCAATCTTGAACACCGCGGTGCAACAGGTTACGACCCATTGTTAGGGGATGGCGCAGGTATTTTGCTCCAGTTGCCTGACTTGTTTTTGCGCGAAGAGGCGTTAAAGCAGGATATTGCGCTTCCCGGTGCGGGTGAGTATGCCTGCGGCAACATTTTTTTGCCGCAATCCGTCAATGGGCGTTCAGCTTGCGAGTCCGTGATGGCGCGGGTGATTCATGAAGAAGGGCAGCATTTTCTAGGTTGGCGCGATGTGCCACGGGATAATTCCGGTTTGGCGCAAGCGGCGAAGGATATTGAGCCGGTGGTGCGCCAGGTGTTTATTGGCCAAGGCGGGCAATGCGCTGATCAGGCTGCTTTTGAGCGCAAGCTGTTTGTCATTCGCAAGCGTGTTGAGCATGAAGTGCGGCGTTTGCGGTTGGCGGACGTCAAGCAGTTCTACATTACTTCGCTGTCCTCGCGCACGATTGTGTATAAAGGCATGTTGCTGGCCGAGCAAGTGGGTAGTTACTTTCTCGACTTGCAAGACGAGCGCTTGGTTTCTGCTATTGCCTTGGTGCATCAGCGCTTTTCCACAAACACTTTCCCGACCTGGGATCTGGCGCACCCGTTCCGCATGATTGCGCACAACGGCGAAATCAATACCGTGCGCGGCAATATCAACTGGATGGCGGCGCGGCAAAAAGCCATGCGTTCCCAGTGGTTGGGCGAGGATCTGGATAAATTGTGGCCGCTGATTGTTGATGGGCAGTCCGACTCGGCGAGTTTTGACAATGCCTTGGAACTGCTCGTGATGGGCGGATATTCCCTGCCCCACGCGATGATGATGCTGATTCCCGAAGCTTGGGCCAGCAACGGCTTGATTGACGAAGAGCGGCGCGATTTTTATGAGTTCCATGCCGCAGTCATGGAGCCGTGGGATGGCCCGGCAGCGGTGGCCTTCACCGATGGCCGCCAGATCGGCGCCACGCTGGACCGCAATGGTTTGCGCCCGGCGCGCTATCTGATAACGGATGATGATATTGTATTGATGGCATCCGAAATGGGGGTGTTGAAGTTCCCGGAAGAAAAAATCATCAAGAAATGGCGCTTGCAACCGGGGAAGATGTTCCTGATTGATCTGGAAGCCGGACGCATCATTGATGACGGGGAGCTCAAGCATGCAATAGCGACCGGGCAGCCTTACGGCAAATGGGTAAAGGAATCCCGCCTGTTCTTGTCTGACTTGCCCGAGGGCCGTAAGTCAGGCCTGAAATTAAATGCATCATTGCTGGATGTTCAGCAGGCATTTGGCTATACCCAGGAGGACTTGAAATTCATCCTGGCGCCCATGGCCGAAAACGGCGAAGAAGCCACCGGCTCGATGGGCAATGATGCCGCCTTGCCGATTTTGTCCGCGCGGTCCAAGCCGCTGTATTCCTACTTCAAGCAGCTCTTCGCCCAGGTGACCAATCCGCCGATTGATCCGATCCGTGAAGAAATCGTCATGTCGCTCACCAGCTTCATCGGCCCCAAGCCGAATTTGCTCGGTATTGCCAATGACGATGATGAGCCTTTGACGCCACGTCTGGAAGTCACGCACCCCGTGCTGCTGGATGAGGACTTCACGCGTCTGGTGTCCATTGATAAAACCACGAAGGGGCGCTTTAAATCGCTGGTGCTGGATATGACCTATCCCGTCACAGCGGGCGCTGAGGGTTGTGCGTCTGCGCTAGAGGCATTGACTGCGGCAGCCGAGAAATCGGTGGCGGATGGTTACAACATCATTGTCTTGTCTGATCGCGCGGTGTCCGCCGAGTCTGTGGCGATTCCGGCCTTGCTGGCTTGCGCCGCGGTGCATCACCACTTGATCAAAAAGGGTTTGCGCACCAACACCGGCTTGGTTGTTGATACTGGCTCCGTGCGCGAAGTGCACCATGTGGCGCTGCTCGCCGGTTACGGCGCTGAGGCGGTATGTCCCTGGTTGGCTTTGGCTACCCTTGCCGAGCAGGCCGGCAAGGCAGGCAAGGGCGCGCCGGATGCGCAGAAGCAGTTTGTTAAGGCAGTGGGCAAGGGTTTGAACAAAGTCATGTCCAAGATGGGGATTTCGACCTATCAATCTTATTGTGGCGCGCAGATTTTTGAAGCCATTGGCCTGAGTTCTGCCTTTGTGGCGGCGTACTTCAAAGGCACTGCCACGCAAATTGAAGGCATTGGTTTGCTTGAAGTGGCGGAAGAGGCCGTGCGTGTGCATCGGGCGGCATTTTCTGGCGACCCAGTGCTGGTCGATAACCTGGACGCGGGGGGCGAGTATGCCTATCGCATCCGTGGCGAAGATCACCTATGGACGCCGGATTCGATTGCCAAGTTGCAGCATGCGACGCGCTCGGGCCAGTATGGCACTTACAAAGAATATGCCAAGTTGATCAACGATCAGACCCGCCGCCACTTGACCTTGCGCGGCTTGTTTGAGCTGCGCCCGGCCGGTACGCCCGTGCCGCTGGACGAGGTTGAATCAGCCAAGGAAATCGTTAAGCGCTTTGCCACGGGCGCGATCTCGTTAGGGGCCATCTCGACCGAATCGCACACCACGCTGGCCATTGCGATGAACCGCATTGGCGGCAAATCGAATACTGGCGAAGGCGGCGAGGATCCGCGCCGCTTTGAAAAAGTCGGCGCTGGCGAGACGGTGGCCAGTGTCATCGGCGCGGACCGTGTTGAGGCGCATATCCCATTGCGAGAGGGCGACAGCCTGCGCTCCGCCATCAAGCAAGTGGCCTCTGGCCGCTTTGGGGTGACCGCGGAATATCTGACCAATGCCGATCAATTGCAGATCAAGATGGCGCAAGGCGCCAAGCCGGGTGAGGGTGGCCAGTTGCCGGGACATAAGGTGTCCGAATACATCGGCTTTTTGCGCCACTCCGTGCCCGGCGTTGGCTTGATCTCGCCGCCACCGCACCACGATATTTATTCCATTGAAGATTTGGCGCAGCTCATCCACGATTTGAAAAACGCGAATCCGGCAGCTTCGGTCTCGGTGAAGCTGGTGTCCGAAGTGGGTGTTGGTACGGTCGCCGCCGGTGTGGCCAAAGCCAAGGCGGATCACGTGGTGATTGCCGGCCATGATGGCGGTACGGGCGCATCGCCGATCTCTTCGATAAAGCATGCAGGCACGCCATGGGAGCTGGGCCTGGCTGAAACGCAGCAGACGCTGGTGCTCAACAAATTGCGCGGACGGATTCGCGTGCAGGCCGATGGCCAAATGAAAACCGGGCGTGATGTGGTGATTGGCGCCTTGCTGGGTGCCGATGAGTTCGGTTTTGCGACGGCGCCGCTGGTGGTTGAAGGCTGCATCATGATGCGCAAATGCCATCTGAATACTTGCCCGGTCGGCGTTGCGACACAAGACCCAGTCTTGCGTGCCAAGTTCTCCGGCAAGCCTGAGCACGTGGTTAACTACTTCTTCTTCATCGCAGAAGAAGCGCGTCAGATCATGGCGCAACTGGGTATTCGTACATTCGACGAACTGATCGGCCGCGCCGATCTGCTCGACAAATCGAAAGCGATTACACACTGGAAAGCCAAAGGCCTGGATTTCAGCCGCATGTTCTATCAACCTCCGGTTGCAGAAGGCGTGGCACGCTATCACACCGAAGGCCAGGATCATGCTTTGGAAAAAGCGCTGGACAACAAGCTGATCGCACAAGCGAAAGCGGCAATCGACAATGGCGAAAAAGTCTCGTTCATTTCGACGATCAAGAACGTCAACCGTACCGTGGGCGCGATGCTGTCGGGTGAAGTTGCGAAAAAATACGGCCACGAAGGCTTGCCTGACGATACGATCCACATCCAGTTGCAAGGTACGGCCGGTCAATCGGCCGGTGCCTTCCTGGCGCATGGCATTACGCTGGATCTGGTTGGCGAAGGCAACGATTATGTTGGCAAGGGCTTGTCGGGCGGACGCATCATCGTGCGTCCGAACACCGAGTTCCGCGGTCGCGCAGTGGAAAACATCATTGCCGGTAACACCTTGCTGTACGGTGCGGTTGCCGGCGAAGCCTTCTTCAATGGTGTTGCAGGCGAACGTTTTGCTGTACGTAACTCAGGCGCGATTGCAGTGGTTGAAGGAACCGGCGATCACGGTTGTGAATACATGACCGGCGGTACGGTCGTTGTACTCGGTGAAACCGGCCGCAACTTTGCAGCCGGCATGTCGGGCGGTATCGCCTATGTCTATGACCCGAAAGGCGAGTTCGCCGGCAAATGCAATATGGCGATGGTGTCGCTGGAACATGTACAAACGGCTGCCGAGCAGGAAAGCAAGGCTGAACATGGAACCTGGCACAGCCATAAGCGCGGTAGCGAAGCGCAGACCGATGAGGCGATTCTGAAAAACCTGATCGAGCGTCACTTCAAATACACCGGCAGTACGCGTGCGCGTGCCTTGCTGGATGAGTGGAGCTCGGCGCGCAGCAAGTTCGTCAAGGTCTTCCCGTCCGAATACAAGCGCGCATTGACCGAGATGCATGCTAATCAGGCGGAACAGGCCGTGTCGACCAAAGTCGCAGTGTAAGACTTTACAGACGCAATCCAGTATGAAGTCATTGGCCCGATCGCATGGCGGTCGGGCTGAAACGAATGATTTAGAAGGCGAGAGAAATATGGGAAAGATTACCGGCTTTATGGAGTTCCAGCGTTTGCAGGAAGCAAGCGAAGAGCCGCAGAAGCGTACCAAGCACTATAAAGAATTTACTGTGCACTTGAGCGATGCAGAGGCCAAGATCCAGGCAACACGTTGCATGGATTGTGGCATTCCGTTTTGCAACAACGGCTGTCCGGTCAATAACATCATTCCGGACTGGAACGATCTGGTTTATTCCGGCGCCTACAAGCAGGCGCTCGATACACTGCATTCGACCAATAACTTCCCAGAATTTACCGGCCGCATCTGCCCGGCGCCATGCGAATCCGCTTGCACGCTGGGCATCAACAGCGATCCGGTCGGTATCAAGTCGATCGAGCATTTCATCATCGATAAAGGCTGGGAAAGCGGTTGGGTTGTGCCGCAGCCGCCTGGCATCAAGACCGGCAAGAAAGTCGCCGTCGTAGGTTCCGGTCCTGCCGGCATGGCAGCTGCACAGCAACTGGCGCGCGTCGGTCATGACGTGACCCTGTTTGAGAAGAATGATCGCATCGGCGGTTTGCTGCGTTACGGGATTCCCGACTTCAAGATGGAAAAATCGCACATCGACTTGCGCGTCAAGCAGATGGAGGCAGAAGGCGTGACTTTCCGTGCCAGCGTACTGGTGGGGAGGGATTTCCCGGCCAATATCCTCAACTGGGCGAAGGAAACGATTTCACCTGAACAGCTGAATAAAGATTTCGATGCCGTCATCCTCACTGGCGGCGCCGAGCAGCCGCGCGATTTGCCGGTACCTGGCCGCGAGCTGAAGGGTGTGCATTTTGCGATGGACTTCCTGCCTTTGCAAAACAAGGTCAATGCGGGCGACAAGGTCAAGGATCAAATCCTGGCGACCGGCAAGCATGTGATCGTGATTGGCGGGGGCGACACCGGTTCCGATTGTGTTGGTACGTCGAATCGTCATGGCGCAGCATCGATTGCGCAATTTGAATTGCTGCCGCAACCGCCGGAAGCGGAAAACAAACCTATGGTCTGGCCTTACTGGCCGACCAAGCTGCGTACCTCGTCTTCACATGAAGAAGGTTGCGAACGCGATTGGGCGGTTGCCACCAAGCGCCTGGAAGGCAAAAACGGCAAGGTTGAAAAACTGATTGCGGCCCGTGTCGAATGGAAAGACGGCCGCATGCAGGAAGTGCCGGATTCTGAATTTGAAATGAAAGCCGATCTGGTGCTGCTGGCGATGGGTTTTGTTTCACCGGTTGCGCAAGTGCTGGATGCATTCGGTGTGGACAAGGATGCGCGTGGCAATGCCAAGGCAACAACGGATGGTGACGGATGCTACCGTACTTCCGTCGATAAAGTGTTTGCGGCCGGCGATATGCGTCGCGGGCAGTCCCTGGTTGTGTGGGCAATCCGTGAGGGGCGTCAGTGCGCGCGCGAAGTTGATATTTTCCTGATGGGTGAATCGGTCTTGCCACGGTAGTGGATTGCGCGGCTTTGACCTGCAAGTCAGGGCCGCGCTCAGCGGGGCGAACAAGCGCAGGCTCGTTCAACTGATCCGCTTCACGTCCGTGAGGGTTGTCAGTCAATGCGTACGGAAAGTCGATGCCTCCTGATGGGTGGTCGGTACTGTAGCGTTAATCGGCATCGCTTGAATAAAAGCCCGCTGTTTTCCACGAAGCTGCGGGTTTTTTACAACGCTTTGCAAAGATGCGCCTATTCAAAAAGAGCATGACCAAGAGCGATTTCTCGTTCTGAACTACAATTACGGCATTGCAATGGAAATACTTCGCTGTGCCTAATCTCGTCGAAATCCGTGATCTACATTTTGCCTATGGCGAGCGCCCGATACTGTCGGCGCTCACCATGGATTTCCCGCGCGGTAAAGTTATTGCCGTCATGGGCGGCTCCGGCTCGGGCAAGACTACCGTTCTGCGTTTGATCGGCGGTCAGTTGGTGCCGCAAGCAGGAAATGTAACGGTAGACGGGCAAGTCGTGAACGCGGGAGACACGCAGGCGCTGTATCAGATGCGCCGCAAGATGGGCATGCTGTTTCAGCACGGTGCATTGTTTACCGATATGTCGGTCTTCGATAATGTGGCTTTCCCGTTGCGTGAACATACCGATTTGCCGGAGCAGTTGATACACGATCTGGTCGTGATGAAGTTGCAGACGGTCGGTTTGCGCAATGCGGCGCAATTGAAGCCGGCTGAAATTTCCGGCGGCATGGCGCGACGGGTTGCGCTGGCGCGGGCGATTGCGCTCGATCCGCAATTGATCATGTATGACGAACCGTTCGCCGGCCTGGACCCGATTTCGATGGGCATGACGGCCAATCTGATCCGCAAACTGAATGATGCGCTGGGTTCGACCACGATCCTGGTCTCGCACGATGTACACGAATCATTCTCGATTGCCGATTATGTTTATTTCCTGTCGAAAGGCAAGGTTGTCGCGCGCGGTACGCCGGCGGAAATGATGGTGTCGACCGATCCATACGTGAAACAGTTCGTCAATGCAGAACCCGATGGTCCGGTACCATTTCATTATCCCGGCAAGTCGCTGGCCGCAGATCTCGGGCTTGGAGGGCGCAAATGATCGCCGCATTTTTAACGGCAATCGGACACGGCGTACGTGAATTCATCACGAATCTCGGCTTTGCCACGCGCATTTTCTTCAAGGTTGTCGGTGTCTCCGGCAGTTTGCTGCGCAGGCCGCAGCTGGTATTCAGCCAGATACATTTCATCGGCAATTATTCGCTGGTGCTGATTGCAGTTGCCGGCCTGTTTGTCGGTTTTGTGCTGGGCCTGCAAGGTTATTACACGCTCAATAAATACGGTTCCGAGCAGGCGTTGGGTTTGCTGGTGGCCTTGTCGCTGACGCGTGAACTCGGGCCGGTGGTCACTGCGCTGTTATTTGCCGGCCGCGCCGGCACTTCGCTGACGGCGGAAATCGGCTTGATGAAAGCCGGCGAGCAATTGTCTGCAATGGAAATGATGGCGGTCAATCCGCTGCAACGCGTGCTGGCGCCGCGCTTCTGGGCCGGCGTGATCGCGATGCCTGTGCTGGCGGCGATTTTCAGTGCGGTCGGCATCATAGGCGGTTACATTGTCGGCGTGAAAATGATAGGTGTGGACGAGGGCGCGTTCTGGTCGCAGATGCAAGGCGGTGTCGATGTCTGGAATGATGTGATGAACGGCGTGATCAAAAGTATCGTATTCGGATTTGCGGTCACATTTATTGCCTTGTATCAGGGATATCAGGCGCAGCCGACGCCTGAGGGTGTCGCGCGTGCCACGACGCGCACAGTGGTGATCGCCTCTTTATCGGTATTGTGGCTGGATTTCCTGCTGACGGCATTGATGTTCAGCTAAGGGGCGGGTAGAGCGGTGATCGTGCTTTTCGATTAAAATATGCGACCCCTCTTGCGCTTTGATCGTATGAATGGCGAGGATGCTTCAAGTAATGAATAACTTGATGAATAAAGCCTTCTCCCATATTTGAGGTATCTGTTTATGCAACGAAAATCATTAGACCTATGGGTTGGCCTGTTTGTGGTGCTGGGCGCGGCAGCCCTGCTTTTTCTGGCGATGAAAGCCGGGAACATGAGTTCCTTTTCATTCGAGAAAAACTACACGGTGATCACCCGCTTTGACAATATTGGCGGCTTGAAGCCGCGTGCACCGGTTAAAAGCGCCGGCGTGGTCGTTGGGCGTGTCGCCGATATCAAGTTCGACGACAAAAGTTACCAGGCATCCGTGACGCTGGACATTGAAAGTCGCTATCAATTTCCAAAAGACACGTCGGCCAAGATTTTGACTGCAGGTTTGCTGGGTGAACAATATATCGGACTTGAGGCTGGCGGGGATATCGTCAATCTGGCTGCAGGCGACAGAATTACCATGACACAATCGGCGATGGTGCTGGAGAATTTGATCAGTCAATTTCTCTTCAGCAAGGCAACCGAAGCGAAAGAAGAATAAAAATGAAAAACACGAACAAAGCCGTTCTATTGGTCTCTGCATTACTCCTCGGTGGATGTGCGACCAGCAGCAATAACGCGAATGACCCTTTCGAGGGTTTCAATCGCACCATGTTCGACTTTAACGATACGGTCGATCGTGTTGCACTGAAGCCTGCAGCGACGGCTTATCAGGAGGTGTTGCCATCGTTTGCGCAAACGGCAATCGGCAATTTCTTCGGCAACCTCGGCGATGTCTGGACGATGGTTAATAATTTCCTGCAAGGCAACCTTGAAAAAGGCCTGTCGGATGGCATGCGCGTAGCGTTCAACAGCACGATCGGTTTTGGTGGTTTGCTCGATATCGCATCGGAAGCCGGTATTACCAAGCACAAGGAAGATTTTGGCCAAACTCTGGGAAAATGGGGCGTAGGATCGGGGCCGTACGTCGTGTTGCCGTTTTTCGGCCCATCGACTGTGCGCGATACCGCGGCATTACCGGTCGATATCTATGGCGACGCGTGGACTTATGTGAAGCCGGTTGACACGCGCAATGTCGGTGTCGTTGTGCGCACTGTCGATTTGCGTGCATCGCTCCTGAACGCGACGAATTTTCTGGAAGATGCCGCATTGGACCGCTATACCTTCGTGCGAGGTACTTATTTGCAGCGTCGTGAAAGCCTGATCCATGATGGTGAAGAGCCGGCGGTAAAACCGCAGACAGACAAGGCCGTGGATCCGCAAAGCGATGCGACGTTGTTGCCAATCACCAATGTAGTTGCCGGTGTGAATGTAGCAGCAGTTAAACCACAACTACGGTAACAGTCGAAACCTTGCAAACGAATCATTTGTACTCATGTAAGTATGGCAGTGGATTTCGACGTATCTTGTTTGATTGATACTTGTCTGAATTGCAATTCGTTGTGGCAACAGTAACCAGTCAACTCGGGGAAATATGAATATCTTGAAAAAATTGTCACTTGCTCTCATTGCAATGACTTTCGCCGCTTATGCAGCCGCGCAGGAAGCACCGGATGCATTGATCAAGCGTATCAGTGAAGAAGTAATGGCTATCGCCAAGACGGACAAGGATATCCAAAGCGGTAATCCGCGTCGCATACAGCAAATCGTCGATGAAAAAATTCTGCCGAATGTCGATTTTCAGCGCATGACGGCTCTGGCTGCCGGACGCTACTGGCGTGAGGCGACGCCTGATCAGAAACAGCAGTTGACGACAGAGTTTCGCAGTCTGTTGATGTATACCTATTCGGGTGCAATTTCGCAGATTCGCGATCAGAAGCTGGAATATCGTCCGTTGCGCGCCGATCCGGCGGACACGGAAGTGATCGTGAATACGCAAGTAATACAAGCGCGTGGTGAGCCGATACAACTCAGTTATCGTTTGGCAAAATCGCCGGCCGGCTGGAAAATCTACGACGTCAATGTACTTGGCGCATGGCTGGTGGAAACCTATAAAGGCAGCTTTGCGGCAGAAATCAGTCAATCCGGCATCGACGGTTTGATCAAAACGCTGACGGAAAAAAACAAAAAGCTCGCTGGCAGCGTTGCCAAGACGGGTAAGGCTTCCTGATCATGTTTCAGCCCGGCGCATCGCTGACCTTCGACAATGCCAAAACGGCATTGAATGCAGGCTTGCAGGCGATTGCCGAGGGGCAGGCTGAAATCGATTTTTCCGCCCTGATTACCGTTGATTCTGCCGCTGTCGCAATCATGCTTGCATGGCGCCGCGTTGCGGTGGTGCGTGCTGTGCCGCTGGTTTTCCATCATGTCCCGAAAAATCTGCATAGTCTGATCTCTCTTTACGATGTGGCAGAGCTGATTGACGATGCCAATATGGTGCGCAGCGATCTACCGCATCATTGAGGTTTCTCGGCTTCTTCTCCTCATTCGCGAGGATAGTCAGTGCCTGTCCAGGTGTTTCATCGCGAAAATCCAATATAATCAAGGGTTCTGCCGATCGACAAGCGCATTGCGCATCGATCAGCGCTTCTTTTCCATAAAGTGTCATTAGCCACCATGGCTGCAATTCAAATTAATCAGGTCGAAAAAAGCTATCGCGCGCTGAAAGCGCTGAATGGCGTTTCGCTTGCCATAGAAGAAGGCGAGTTTTTCGGCCTGCTCGGGCCGAACGGTGCGGGTAAAACGACATTGATTTCGATACTCGCAGGCTTGAACCGGGCCGATGCGGGCAGTGTCAAGGTGCATGGTCACGACGTCGTGAGTGATTATCGGCAAACGCGCAAATTGCTGGGTGTGGTGCCGCAGGAACTGGTGTTCGATCCTTTCTTCACGGTGCGTGAAACCCTGCGCATGCAGTCCGGTTACTACGGTCTGAAAAACAATGATGCGTGGATAGATGAGGTGATGCATCACCTCGATCTGACCGGCAAGGCCGATGCCAATATGCGTGCGCTGTCGGGTGGCATGAAGCGTCGTGTGCTGGTGGCGCAGGCGCTGGTGCACAAGCCACCGGTGATTGTGCTGGATGAGCCGACGGCGGGTGTCGATGTGGAGTTGCGTCAGACCTTGTGGAAATTTATTTCGCGTCTCAATCGCGAAGGCCATACAGTCGTCTTGACCACGCATTATCTGGAAGAGGCGCAGGCGCTGTGCAATCGAGTGGCGATGCTGAAGGCGGGACAAGTGGTGGCGCTGGATGAGACTTCGACCCTGATCAAGCGTATTTCCGGATCGCAGCTGGTGCTGCGTATTGCGTCCGGTGTCTTCCCCGATGAATTGAAAAATCTGCTGTTGCATCCGGATGAACTGGCGTTTGGCAATCAATATATCCTGCGCGTGAATGAATACAGCGACGTTGAGCCGATACTCGCCAAACTGCGGCTGTCGGGCGTGGTAATCGAGGACATGCAACTGCAGCAAGCGGATCTGGAAGACGTCTTTATCCAGATCATGGAAGGTGCAAAATGACCGGCTTCCAGACCTTGTTTTACAAGGAGATACTGCGCTTCTGGAAAGTAGCGACGCAAACCGTCGCTGCACCTATTTTGACCGCGGTGTTGTACTTGCTGATTTTCGGTCACGTGCTGGAAGATCATGTGCAGGTTTATCCCGGCGTGAAATATACGGCCTTCCTGGTGCCAGGCCTGGTGATGATGAGCGTGCTGCAGAATGCATTTGCCAACTCATCGTCGTCGCTGATTCAATCCAAGATTACCGGCAATCTGGTATTCGTCCTGCTAACGCCTTTGTCGCATTGGGAATTGTTCGGTGCCTATGTGCTGGCGGCGGTCGTGCGCGGTGTGGCGGTAGGTAGCGGCGTGTTTTTGGTGACGGCCTGGTTTGCGGATATGTCGTTTGCCGCGCCGTGGTGGATACTGATTTTTGGTGTTCTCGGTGCGAGCATGCTGGGTACCATGGGTTTGATCGCCGGTATCTGGGCAGAAAAATTCGATCAACTGGCGGCGTTCCAGAATTTCCTGATCATGCCGGCGACCTTCCTGTCTGGCGTCTTTTATTCGGTGAATTCCTTGCCGCCATTCTGGCAAACAGTGTCACACCTTAACCCGTTCTTTTACATGATCGATGGTTTCCGTTATGGTTTCTTTGGCCAGTCGGATGTTAATCCCTTGATCAGCTGTCTTGCTGTTGTGTTCTTCCTGTTGCTGCTTTCAGGTCTGGCAGTTCAGTTGCTGAAAAACGGTTACAAGCTGCGTCATTGATCGCTAGCGCAGTATTTTTATTTATTTACTCATCACCTCATATTAAAAGGCAAAATCATGTTGCCCACACCAGAATTAGTTAAAAGTTATATTGCTGCAGGCATGGATTGCACGCATGTTGAAGTAAGCGGCGACGGCGCGCACTTCGAGGCGGTGATTGTATCGAATGCATTTGCAGGCAAGCGTTTGATCCAGCGTCATCAATTGGTCTACGCCGCACTCGGTGATCGCATGCGCGAAGAAATTCATGCGCTGTCGATGAAGACGCTGACGCCGGAAGAATTTCAGAAGTAACGCGCTTGCAGAATTCACTTGTGCTAAATCAATCAACTCATTAATGGACAAGCTTTAAATGGATAAGCTTTTGATTCAAGGCGGTCATCGCCTCTCTGGCGAGATCGAAATTTCCGGTGCGAAGAATGCGGCATTGCCTATTCTGTGCGCCGGATTGCTGACAGCTGATTCTGTCCAGTTAAGCAACGTGCCGAATCTGCAGGATGTCACGACGATATTGCGCCTGTTGCGCCAGATGGGTTTACGGGCCGAACAGGATGGCGACAAGATAACGTTGAACGGCAGTGCAATCGACAAACTGGAAGCGCCGTACGAGATGGTGAAAACCATGCGTGCATCCATTCTGGTGCTGGGGCCTTTGCTGGCACGCTTCGGCGAGGCAAAAGTATCGCTGCCGGGCGGCTGCGCGATCGGTTCGCGTCCTGTCGATCAGCACATCAAGGGTTTGCAGGCGATGGGGGCTGAAGTCACGATCGAAGCCGGCTATATTCACGCCAAGGCGAAGAAGCTCAAGGGCGCACGCATTGTCACCGACATGATTACTGTTACAGGGACAGAAAATCTGTTGATGGCGGCGACGCTGGCAGAAGGTGAAACGATACTGGAAAATGCCGCACGCGAACCGGAAGTGACCGATCTGGCAAATCTGCTGGTAGCTATGGGGGCGCAGATATCCGGCATTGGCACCGACCGCCTGGTGATTCAGGGCGTGGCACGCTTGCACGGCGCCTCGCATGCGGTGATTGCCGATCGTATCGAAACTGCCACCTTTCTATGCGCCGTGGCTGCGGTGGGAGGCGACGTCACCCTGCGCAAGACACGCACCGATACGCTGGATGTGGCATTCGACAAATTGCGCGAAGCTGGTGCCATCCTGACAGCCAGCGATGACTGGATACGTGTGCAAATGTCGTCGCGGCCCAAGGCAGTCAGTTTCCGCACTACCGAATATCCGGGTTTTCCGACCGACATGCAGGCACAATTCATGGCGATGAACTGCATCGCCGAAGGCAGCAGTCAGGTGGTCGAAACCATTTTTGAAAATCGCTTCATGCATGTGCAGGAGATGAATCGCCTGGGTGCAGCCATCAGCATTGAAGGTCATACTGCGATCATCAACGGCGTGGACAAGCTGGTAGGCGCGCCGGTGATGGCAACCGATCTGCGGGCCTCGGCATCGCTGGTGATTGCCGCACTGGTGGCGGAAGGTGAAACATTGATAGATCGTATTTATCATCTGGACCGCGGTTACGATCGCATGGAAGTCAAACTGTCCGCCGTCGGCGCACACATTCAGCGAGTGAAATAATGACGCAAGTACGCATGCAGGCAGAGCCGCAGCAACTGACGCTGGCGCTTTCAAAAGGCCGCATCTTTGAGGAAACCCTGCCCTTGCTGGAAGCCGCAGGTATCAAGGTCACCGAAGATCCGGAAACCTCGCGCAAGCTGATTTTAAAAACCAGCGATGCCAATGTGCGCGTGATTATCGTGCGCGCATCGGACGTGCCGACGTATGTGCAATACGGTGCAGCCGATTTCGGTGTGGCAGGCAAGGACGTGTTGCTGGAACATGGTGGTGAAGGGCTGTATCAGCCTATCGATTTGAATATTGCCAAATGCCGTATGTCGGTGGCGGTCAAGGATGGTTTCGATTACGCCAGCGCGGTGCGGCAGGGCGCGCGCCTGCGCGTGGTGACCAAATACGTGCAGACTGCACGCGAACACTTTGCCGCCAAAGGCGTGCACGTCGACCTGATCAAGTTGTACGGTTCGATGGAACTGGGTCCGCTGGTTGGCTTGGCCGATGCGATCGTCGATCTGGTCAGCACCGGCAGTACGCTGCGCGCGAATCACCTGGTCGAAGTAGAACACATCATGGAGATTTCATCGCGGCTGGTGGTCAATCAGGCAGCACTGAAATTGAAGCGCGAGCGCCTGCAGCCGATACTCGAGGCCTTTGAAAAGGCTACGCAGCGGCAGTCTTGAACTCGCATTGCCGCATTTACTTCTACATGGTTTGATTGAGAAAAACGATGTCCATACAGATACGCAGATTTGATTCCAGCAATCCTGACTTTAAATCGCAACTGGCCGCTGTGCTGGCGTTTGAAGCGAGTGAAGACGAAGCGATCGATCGCGGTGTGATGCAGATTCTGGATCATGTAAAGCGCGAGGGCGATGCCGCAGTATTGCAATACACCAGGAAATTCGATCATGTCGACGCTGCAAACATGGCAGCACTGGAAATCGGTCGTGATGAGTTGCAGGCGGCACTAGACCAATTATCGCCGGCACGTCGTGCTGCCCTGCAGACTGCTGCAGATCGCGTGCGCACCTATCACGAGCGTCAAAAAGCTGAAATCGGCTCCAGCGGTTTTACCTATACCGAAGCGGATGGCACCATCCTCGGCCAAAAAGTGACGCCGCTCGATCGCGTCGGGATTTACGTCCCTGGCGGCAAAGCCGCTTATCCATCGTCGGTATTGATGAATGCGATTCCGGCCAAGGTGGCAGGCGTACAGGAAGTCATCATGGTGGTACCTACGCCGAATGGCGTGAAGAATGAACTGGTACTGGCCGCTGCGGCGATGTCCGGTGTCGATCGTGTTTTCACGATAGGCGGTGCGCAGGCAGTTGGTGCACTCGCGTACGGCACGACAACGATTCCACAAGTCGATAAAATCGTCGGCCCTGGGAATGCTTATGTTGCGGCGGCCAAACGTCGTGTGTTCGGCACGGTTGGTATCGACATGATCGCCGGCCCGTCGGAAATTCTGGTGATCTGTGACGGCACGACCGATCCGGACTGGATTGCGATGGATCTGTTTTCGCAAGCCGAACACGATGAGTTGGCACAATCGATTTTGATTTGCCCCGACGCGGCGTATATCGATGCAGTGGCAGCAAGTATCAATCGCCAATTAGCCGATATGCCGCGCAAGGACGTCATCACCACCTCGCTGACGAATCGTGGCGCGATGATCAAGGTGCGCGATATGGATGAGGCGTGTGAGATCGCCAACCTGATTGCCGCTGAACATCTGGAAATTTCAACCGAAAATCCGCAGCAGTGGGCAGACAAGATCCGCCACGCCGGCGCGATGTTTCTTGGCCGCTTTTCCTCCGAATCGCTGGGCGACTATTGTGCCGGCCCGAATCACGTGCTGCCGACCTCGCGCACTGCACGCTTTTCTTCACCGCTCGGCGTCTATGATTTCCAGAAACGCTCCAGCATGCTGCAGGTGAGCGAGGGCGGTGCGCAGACTTTAGGTAAAGTCGCTGCAGAACTTGCCTATGGCGAAGGCTTGCAGGCGCACGCGCGTTCGGCAGAATACCGGTTGAAGAAATGACACGCTTGCGGATCGTGCAATGAGTGATTGGCGCAATCGCGTTTTTTGCGAAGATGCGCTGGACGGTCTGGCGCGCATTCCCGATGCCGCCGTCGATCTGATCATCGCCGATCCGCCTTATGGCTTGGGCAAGGATTACGGCAACGATTCCGACAAGCTGGCTGCCGAGGCCTATCTTCAATGGATGGAGCAGTGGATAGATGCCGCGCTACCCAAGCTCAAGCCGAATGGCAGCCTCTATATTTTCCTGACCTGGCGTTATTCGCCGGAAGTGTTTGTCATGCTGAAAAAGCGCATGACGATGATCAATGAAATCATCTGGGATAGACGAGTGCCGTCGATGGGCGGCAGCACACGCAGATTTTCATCGGTACATGACACGGTAGGATTTTTTGCCAAGGCGAAGGATTACTATTTCGATCTGGATGCGATACGGGTTCCCTACGATGCTGAAACCAAGAAGGCGCGCTCGCGTTCCATCTTTGTCGGCGCCAAATGGCTGGAGCTGGGTTACAACCCGAAAGATGTCTGGAGTGTGTCACGCCTGCATCGGGAGCATCGGGAACGGGCTGATCATCCAACCCAAAAGCCGCTGGAAATTATCGAACGCATGTTGAAAGCATCCTGTCCACCCGATGGTGTGGTACTCGATCCCTTCATGGGCAGCGGCACCACAGCTGTAGCGGCCAGGCGCTGCGGCCGTCATTTTGTCGGTTTTGAACTGAATGCCGAATACTGCGCATTGATTGAAAAACGGCTGGTTGCGCTGGCTCCTCTTGACGTTGCAAATGTTATTGGCAGAACAGTGGCAGAAGGCATCTGATATCGACTGATTTTCAATTTAAAGCGGCAAAAATCGCGCGTATATGCCAATCAGCAGGCGGAACCTAAAGTGCTTGCTGAAAATATGGGTAAAATGCCCGTATTGCCGGGAAACAGCCACGCTTTGCCTGGCAGCGGCAGGAAATACCTTTACTGCGGCATGTTAAAACGTCGCTCTCATTGTCATTACTGGTTGTTACTCGAATATGTCTACGTCACGCACTGCAGAAATCACGCGCAATACCAACGAAACGCAAATCCGCGTCGCGATCAATATCGACGGCACCGGTCAGCAAAAACTGAATACCGGCGTGCCTTTCCTCGATCACATGCTGGATCAGATTGCGCGTCACGGCTTGATCGATCTGGATATCGAAGCCAAAGGCGATCTGCATATCGATGCGCACCACACGGTGGAAGACGTTGGCATCACGCTAGGCCAGGCTTTTGCCAAGGCTATCGGCGACAAAAAAGGCATCCGTCGCTATGGCCATTCCTATGTGCCGCTGGATGAAGCGCTGTCGCGCGTGGTCATCGATTTCTCCGGCCGTCCGGGACTGGAATTTCATGTGCCGTTCACGCGCTCCATGATAGGCGCCTTCGACGTCGATCTGACGCGCGAATTTTTCCAGGGCTTCGTCAATCATGCGCTGGTGTCTATGCATATCGATAATCTGCGCGGCGAAAATGCCCATCATCAGTGCGAAACCGTATTCAAGGCATTTGGCCGTGCATTGCGCATGGCGATTGAGCTGGACCCGCGCTCCGTTGGCACTATCCCATCGACCAAGGGCAGTCTGTAATCTGTCTGTTCGATAGGGCAAGACGCTCCAATTCACTGAAACCTGAATCACCGGCATGAACAAAATAGTAGTAGTGGATTACGGCATGGGTAATTTGCGCTCGGTTGCGCAGGCTTTGCGCAAGGTTGCGCCGGAGGTGGACGTACGTATTTCCGGCGAATTGGCCGATATTCGTGCAGCCGACAGGCTGGTGCTGCCGGGGCAGGGTGCGATTCCCGATTGCATGCGCTCCTTGCAGGAATCCGGCTTGCAGGACGCTCTGCTCGATGCTGCGCGCAACAAACCCTTGTTTGGTGTGTGTGTCGGCGAGCAATTGATGTTCGACTGGAGCGAGGAAGGCGATACCGTCGGCCTAGGCTTGTTTCCCGGCAAGGTGGTGAAGTTCCGCTTTGACAATCAATTGCAGGAAGATGGTTCGCGCTTCAAGGTGCCGCAAATGGGCTGGAACCGCGTGCATCAATCCTTGTCTCATCCGCTGTGGAGCGGGATTGCCGACGACAGCTACTTTTATTTCGTGCATAGTTACTATGCAGTACCGGCGCAGCGTGCGCATATTGCAGGTGAAACACCGTATGGCGCATTGTTTTGCAGCGCAATTGCACGTGATAATATTTTTGCGACGCAGTTCCATCCGGAAAAAAGTGCGGCTGCCGGTTTGCAACTGTATAAAAATTTCGTCCACTGGAATCCGTAGGCAATTCGCTACCACCGGTTTCTTTCTTACTTAAAACCTCACACTCCAAACGTATCCATGCTGCTCATACCTGCCATCGATCTCAAAGACGGTCACTGCGTTCGCCTGAAGCAAGGCGATATGGACCAGGCTACCGTATTTTCCGAAGACCCAGCCGACATGGCGCGTCACTGGCTGACGCAAGGCGCACGACGCCTGCATCTGGTCGATTTGAACGGCGCTTTTGCCGGCAAGCCGAAAAATGAAGCGGCGGTCAAATCGATACTGCAAGCAGTGCGCGAATACGCGGAAAAAAACGGCATCGAACGAATCCCGGTCCAGCTAGGTGGCGGGATACGCGATCTGGATACCATCGAACGTTATCTCGACGGTGGTTTGAGCTACATCATCATCGGCACTGCGGCAGTCAAAAATCCCGGATTTCTGCATGATGCATGCAGCGCCTTCCCCGGTCAGATCATCGTCGGCCTCGATGCCAAGGACGGTAAAGTGGCGACCGATGGCTGGAGCAAATTGTCCGGTCACGAAGTGATAGACCTCGCGAAAAAATTTGAAGACTACGGTTGCGAATCGATTATCTATACCGACATTGGCCGCGACGGCATGATGGGCGGCGTGAATATCGAAGCGACCGTCAAATTGGCGCAGAGCATGGCGATTCCGGTCATTGCCTCCGGCGGTGTGCACAACATCAAGGATGTCGAAGCCTTGTGCGCCGTGCAGGATGAAGGCATCGAAGGCGTGATTTGCGGTCGCTCGATTTACGAAGGTACGCTGGATCTGCGTTCGGCGCAGGATAGAGCCGACGAACTGAGCGGTGTTGATCCGGAAACAGACGAATGACCCTGGCAAAACGCATCATTCCTTGCCTTGATGTCACTGCGGGCCGGGTCGTCAAGGGCGTCAATTTTCTGGAGTTGCGCGATGCCGGCGATCCGGTGGAAATTGCCAGGCGCTATGACGATCAGGGAGCGGACGAACTTACCTTCCTGGACATTACCGCAACCTCGGATGGCCGCGACCTGATCCTCGACATCATCGAAGCAGTCGCATCGCAGGTATTCATTCCATTAACCGTCGGTGGCGGCGTGCGTGCGGTGGACGATGTCCGTCGCTTGCTGAACGCCGGTGCTGACAAGGTGGGCATTAACAGCTCGGCCATCAGCAATCCGCAGCTGGTATTCGATGCGTCGCAAAAATACGGTTCGCAATGCATAGTCGTCGCGATCGACGCCAAGAAAGCATCAGATGGCCGCTGGGAAGTGTTCACTCATGGTGGTCGCAAGGCCACCGGTCTGGACGCGATCGAATGGGCGAAGAAGATGGAAGACCTGGGTGCCGGTGAAATTCTTCTGACCAGCATGGATAGGGATGGCACCAAGGTTGGTTTTGATCTCGACCTGACGCGTTCGGTATCGGATGCGATCAGTATTCCCGTCATCGCTTCTGGCGGTGTCGGCGGCCTGCAGGATCTGGCCGATGGTGTGAAAATAGGACGTGCGGATGCTGTGTTGGCAGCGAGCATTTTTCATTACGGGCAGCACACAGTGCAGGAAGCCAAGCGTTTCATGTCCGAACAAGGTATTGCTATGAGGTTGGTATGAGCAGCAGCGCGAAATGGTTGAACAAGGTGAAGTGGGATGAGTATGGCTTGGTGCCGGTCATTGCACAGGAAGTCGGGACTAATGATGTGTTGATGTTTGCGTGGATGAATCGCGACGCATTGGAAAAAACCATCGCGTCCGGCGAAGCGGTTTACTGGAGCCGCTCGCGCAAGAAATTGTGGCACAAGGGTGAAGAGTCGGGACATACGCAAAAAGTGCATGAAGTGCGCCTTGATTGCGACGAGGACGTGGTGTTGCTGAAAGTGGAGCAGGTCGGTCAGATCGCCTGTCATACAGGACGTCATTCCTGCTTCTTCCAGAAATTCGCAGGCGATGCAAACGACGGCGACTGGCAAACGGTAGAACCAGTACTGAAAAATCCGGACACGATTTACAAGTGAGGGCAGATTCGCAATGAGTACAACCCTGAAGCGCCTGGCAGAAGTCATCGAGTCGCGCAAACCGGCTAATGGCGGCGATCCTGAAAAATCCTATGTGGCGCGGTTGTTCGCCAAAGGCGATGATGCAATTTTGAAAAAAATAGGCGAAGAAGCGACGGAAACCGTGATGGCGGCAAAAGATGCGCGCGTTAACGGCGACACATCCAAGGTGCTGTATGAATGTGCGGACTTATGGTTTCATTCGATGGTACTGCTGGCACAATTCGATTTGACGCCACAGGATGTACTCAATGAACTGGCGCGTCGCGAAGGTATTTCTGGCATAGAAGAAAAAGCCGGCCGCAAAGCCGATTAAGCGTTGTCGTATCTGCTACGCCAGCCTTGATAATCGACCACGATGGAGTCTTAATTGGATAATTGTATTTTCTGTAAAATTGTCGCCAAACAAATTCCTGCGCAGATTATTTATGAAGACGACGATTTACTCGCATTCAACGATATCAATCCGGCGGCGCCTGTGCATTTCCTGATAGTGCCGAAAAAACATCTGGCGACATTGGCTGATTGCACGGTAAGCGATACGGCTTTGTTGGGTAGAATATCCTTGCTCGCTCCCCGGTTGGCGCAAGAGCTGGGTTGCGGTTACAGTGTGGATGAAAATGGTGCTGGCCAGGGTGGCTTTAAAACTCTGTTCAATACCGGGCCCGATGGCGGACAAGAGGTGTACCATCTGCATATGCATGTGATCGGTGGGCCGCGTCCGTGGCGTCGCTCATTGGCTTGACGAATAATCAGGAATTCCGGACGGCGACGTCCTTTGAGGAGAAAATAATGGGTTCATTTAGCATCTGGCATTGGCTGATCGTACTGGTGATTGTGGCGCTGGTTTTCGGCACCAAAAAAATCGGCAGCATGGGTACCGACGTTGGCAAGGCGGTCAAGGGATTCAAGGATGGCATGAAAGGCGAAGACGACAAGCCTGCCGCCCAGAATGCTGCGCCGTCGCAAGTTGCAGATAAAGGCACGGTTGACGTTGAAGTGAAAGAGAAGTCGAACAGCTGATGTCTTGCGCGTCGTGCCACGGTTTTTGCCGTGGCCTTGCGTGCAAACTATTCAGCCTATCGCCCATCCTATGATCGATATTGCCTTCTCCAAACTTGCGATCATTGGTGTTGCCGCACTCGTGTTCATCGGTCCGGAAAAATTGCCCAAGGTAGCGCGCATGGCGGGGACCTTGTTTGGCCGTGCGCAACGCTATATCAGTGACGTGAAATCAGAAGTAAGCCGTGAGATGGAACTGGATGAGTTGCGCAAGATGCACAAGGATGTGCAGGACGCGGCCACCGATGTCGAGCGCAGTATTGCGCAAAATATATCCGCAGCCGATAGCAGTCTGCATTCCGCCTGGGATGGTTCTGATGCGGACATCAACCCCTTGATGGAGCCGCCGACTTTCGACCAGTCTTCAGATAAATCGAAAAATTTTCGCAAGAAGAAACTGGCCGCTACTTCAGCAGTGCCATCCTGGTACAAGCGGCAAAGCGGGCAAAAATCGCGCGTGATTTCCGGTGCGGCACGCATGGCGAAATTCCGTCCCGCGAATGCCCGCAAGTCGGCACCTTTTTTCCATTGATATAAAGTGGCAGTAGGGCGCATGTTTGTGTGCTGCCGATTTTTATTTCTCTGATTATTAATTATTCTCCCTGGCGCTTGCAGCGGCCTTTGTTGCAGCACACTGAATGAAGAAAAAGACATGCTAGGTAACGAAGATTCGTTCATTTCACATTTGGTTGAGTTGCGCAGTCGCTTGATGAAAGCGTCTATCGTCGTGATCGTGATTTTTCTTTGCCTGATGCCCTGGGCAGGCACTATTTACGATTTTCTTGCGCGTCCGATGATGCTGGCGCTGCCCGAGGGCAGCAAGATGATCGCGACCGGCGTGATCACACCTTTCCTGATTCCGGTCAAAGTCACCATGCTGGTGGCCTTTATTCTTTCATTGCCTTGGGTGCTGTATCAAATGTGGGCTTTCATCGCTCCCGGTTTGTATACACATGAAAAAAAACTGATTGCGCCGCTGGTGGTGTCGTCATCGGCATTGTTTGTTGCCGGTGTTGCGTTTTGCTACTTCTTCGTATTCGGCATCATTTTTCACTTCATCAACAACTTCGCACCGAAATCGATTTCTGTCGCACCGGATATCGACAGCTACTTTGGTTTCGTGATGACGATGTTCATCGCATTCGGCATGACATTTGAAGTGCCAGTCGTTGTGATCGTGCTGGTGCGCATGGGACTGGTTTCGGTAGAAAAGCTCAAGCAGATTCGCCCCTATGTGATTGTCGGTGCGTTTGTGATTGCCGCCATCGTGACGCCGCCGGATGTGATGAGTCAGTTACTGTTGGCGGTGCCGCTGTGCCTGCTGTATGAAGTGGGTTTGCTGCTGGCGCCGCTGTTCGTGAAAATCACGCAGGCGCCGAAGGAATCGGAATCGACTTAGGCGAACCAGAGTTGCTATGCCTGGCGCAACCAGGAAATCAGTGGCCATGCATCCTTGAACTCTGAGACCAGAATTTTTTGCAGATCAGTGACTTTCCCGACGTCGCGCTCATTCCACACAATAAAGTTTTTCAGCTTGATGTATTCAAGATGCGCTGCATCGGTGTCGAAACCTTTTGGCGGGCGTGTCAGTTTCCCTTCCTGCTGCAAATCACCGTAAGTTTCTTTCAGTTTTTTGTTTTTCAATACCTTGGTAAATCCGGTTGCATCTGCAATCACATGCTGGCGGATGGCGCGCAGGCGCTCTGCGGGCGGCATCCATTCGCCGCCTGCAATCAGCAGCGTGCCGGTTTGATCGATGTGGAAGTAATAGGTAGGGCCGCCGCCCTGGCTGGGCTTTTTTAATCCACTGGGGTTGATGGCGGCAGAGAAATGCGTTTTGTACGGGATTTTTTCGCGCGAAAAACGCATGTCGCGGTTGATGCGAAACAGTGCCTTCTTCGGATTGCAGCCGGCGACTGCCGGATCGAATTTGCTGATGTCGGCAATCAGCGCGGTAACCAGTTCCAGAAATTCGGCACGCAGAATATCGTAACGCGGCTTGTTCATGACAAACCATGCCCGATTATTATTCTCCGACAGTTCTGCCAGGAATTGCGTGAGGTCGCGTATATGCATGCTGTCTTGCCGGGATATTATTCGGCGGCGCGCGACGGCGCCTTCGGACGCATGCCTACCGTGACATTCAGGGTATTTTCCTGATTCCGTCGCAACACAATAAACTCGGCCTTTTTACCGGGTGGCAGTTGCGCGATCTGATTCAGCATGTCCGCCATATCCACCACTGCCTTACCCTCCACCGAAACCAGAATGTCACCAGGCTGCATGCCGGCCTTGTCTGCCGGTCCGCCTTTCAGCACGCCGGCGATGATGGCGCCCTTGCTTTTCTTCAGACCGAAACTTTCTGCCAGTTCTGGCGTGATGTCCTGCGGTTCAACACCGATGTAGCCGCGCACCACCTGGCCATTCTTGATGATGGCATCCATCACGGATTTGACCGTAGTCACCGGAATGGCAAAGCCGATCCCGAGCGAGCCGCCACTGCGTGAATAAATCGCGGTGTTGATACCGAGCAGATTGCCGTTGGCATCGATCAGGGCACCGCCGGAATTACCGGGATTGATCGCAGCATCGGTCTGGATAAAGTTTTCAAACGCATCCAGGATGCCAAGATGATTGCGGCCGAGCGCCGAGATAATACCCATCGTGACCGTCTGGCCGACGCCGAAGGGATTGCCAATCGCCAGCACGACGTCGCCCACCCTGGCTTCTTCCACATGCCCCAGCGTAATGGCGGGCAGGTTGTCGAGATCGATCTTGACCACGGCCAGATCGGTTTCCGGATCGGCGCCGACTACCTTGGCAATTGCTTTGCGGCCGTCGGCGAGTGCAACTTCGATTTCATCCGCAGCTTCGACTACATGGTTGTTGGTGAGGATGTAGCCTTGCGCACTGACAATCACGCCGGAGCCCAGGCTGATCTGCTTTTCCTGCTGCTCGTCAAAACGATCGCCGAAAAATTTTCGGAAGAAAGGATCGTCCATGAACGGGTTTTGTGCAGGCGTGGCAGTTTTACTGGTGAATATATTGACAACCGATGGCATCGCCATCTCGGCGGCATCGCGGAATGAGCCCTGAGTCGGCGCGGTATTCAGCGGCGCTTCCAGCATCGGTACCGAAGTGGCGCTGCGTACCTTTTGCGTGCCGCTGAATACGCCGCCGGCCCACTCAGGCTTCAAGGTCGTTACAATAAATAAAATAGCCAAACCGATAGTTACGGTTTGCGCAAATAACAGCCAGAGACGTCGCATAAAGGGTAGGGAAAATGAGTCAGAAAACGATAGATAGGGACGATCTCGCCAAATATCTAGCCACAACGCTTGATATTACCCGTTTTCGCGATTTTTGCCCAAACGGCTTGCAAGTCGAGGGGCGTCGCGAAATTAAAAAGCTGGTGACCGGCGTGACAGCCAGTCTGGCCTTGCTGGAGGCGGCGATCGCAAAAGGTGCCGATGCGATTCTTGTACATCACGGTTATTTCTGGCGTGGCGAAGATGCGCGCGTTATCGGCCAAAAACACAAGCGACTGAAAATGCTGCTTACGCAGGATGTGAATTTATTCGCCTATCATTTGCCGCTCGATATGCATGCCGAGTTCGGCAACAATGCACAACTGGCGCATCGGCTTGGCTTGCGGGCGGAAGCCCGCTTTGGCGAAGATGATCTGGGCTGGCTCGGCACTGTTGCGGATACCTCGGTTGCGACAGTGGGTGATCTGGCGCTGCTGATAGAGCGGCAGTTGGGACGGGCGCCGCTGCTCATCGGTGATCCGGCGCAAAAACTGGGCAAGACGGGCTGGTGTACGGGTGCCGCACAAAGCTTGCTGGGCGAAGCGATTGCAGTGGGAGCGAATGTGTATCTGAGCGGTGAAATTTCCGAACCCACCGTACATCTGGCGCGTGAGAGCGGTGTTGCCTACCTCGCATGCGGACATCACGCTACCGAACGTTACGGTGTCCAGGCGCTGGGCGCGCATCTGGTTGCGCAATTCGGTATCGCACACGACTTTGTTGATATTGATAATCCTGTTTAATAAAAATGCTGACGTATTCAGGCTAGGGTGATGAATAGATGGTAAATTTGCAATTTACTATGCTATAAATGGCAAATCGAACAATAAACAGAGCGCGCATCGCAATGCGTGCCAGGGGCAGGGAGGCGATCAATCATGTCGCAACCGTTAGTGGACAGACCTATCACTGTTTTGCTGGTTGAAGACGACGCGGCAACGCGACGTGCATTGTGTCTGGGAATTGAAAAGGAGCCGACGCTCAAGCTGCTGGATGCGCTTGATTGCGTGAAGTCGGCGTTGGCCTGGTTGCTGCATCAGCCGGTGGATGTCTTGCTGGTGGATCTGGGTTTGCCGGATGGTTCCGGTATCGACATCATTCGCTTTTGCGCGCATTTTCATCCTGCATCCAACATCATGGTAATTACCACTTCCAGCGATCAGGAGAGTGTGCTTGACAGTATAGAGGCGGGTGCTTCCGGTTATGTACTGAAAGATGGCGGTCTGCTGGATATCGGACGTGCGCTGCTGGAGCTGCATGCCGGCGGTTCGCCTATCAGTCCGGTGATTGCACGCAAGGTGCTGGCAAGAATGCGCGATGGGAAAAAAACGAATGGCGCGGAGAATGTCCCGGGAAGCGCACAAGTATTTCTGACCAAGCGCGAAGCGACTATTCTCGACCTGATTGCCCGCGGTGACAGCTACTGCGAGGTTGCCAGACAATTGGTATTGTCGGTAGGTACTGTGCAAACGCATATCAAGAATATCTACGACAAACTGTCTGTGCATTCACGCGGTGCAGCCGTGTATGAAGCAAATCGTCGCGGCCTGTTGCACATGGATCAGCTTAAATCCAGGCCCTGAGCGCAGCTTTGCTCTTGTCTTTGTATCCATCAATAAAAAGGCCGCCTTGCTGGCGGCCCTTTTATTATTTACTCTTCTTGTGCGTTACTTCTTCAGTGCATCACGAATTTCCCGCAGCAGTACAACTTCTTCTGCCGTGGCGGGGGCTTCTGCCGGCGGTTCACTCTTTTTCAATTTGCTCAACATCCGCACCATCTGAAAAATGATGAAGGCCAGAATCAGGAAGTTGATCAAAATCGTGATGAAGCTGCCATAAGCCAGGACGGCGCCGAGTTTTTTAGCCTCGATCAGAGTCAGGTTGATATCCTGATTATTGAGCGGCAGATAGTAATTGCTGAAATCCAGTCCGCCAAATACTTTGCTGACGATAGGCATAATGATGTCTTGCACCAGCGAATCGACGATTTTGCCGAATGCTGCGCCGATAATGACGGCAACTGCCAGATCGACAACATTCCCTTTTACCGCAAAAGCCTTGAATTCCTGCATCATGCCCATGGCATTTCTCCATCAAATGAGTTTATAAATGTGCAATGCGCACGCCATCCTAGTTTTTTGCGCTATAAACGTCAAATTAAATTCCTCTTTTTCAGGTGAATTCGATGGATAATGCGTCGCAAACAAGGCGAAGGAACAACGGAATTGTTGGAAAAGTTCCGCAAAATAGGCGTTGAGAACATCTAATCGCTTTAAAACAGGCGTTGCCTCCGTTATAATCTAAGGTTGCTAGAAGTTTCGTACAGATTTCGCATTTTGACTGATTGGGGTTGGTATGAGTAACGAAAAGCAGGTCGATTCCGGTCGACGTGGCTTACTTGTCGCTACATGTGCGGCAGGTGGCGTGGCTGGATTGGCCACAACAGGCGTATTGGTATCCACGTTTCAGCCGTCGGAACGTGCGAAAGCCGCTGGTGCTCCGGTTGAGGTTGATATTGCCGGTTTGGCACCGGGCGAAATGAAAACGGTGGAATGGCGTGGCAAGCCGGTCTGGATCCTGAAGCGTTCGCCCGAAATGCTTGCAGGTATCAAGCAGGTCGATGGTGAACTGGCCGATCCAAACTCGGAACGCAAACCGGATGAATTGACGCCTGAATATGCGCGCAATGAATATCGCTCCATCAAGCCAGAAATTCTGGTTGCGGTCGGTATTTGTACGCATCTGGGTTGTTCTCCTGTTACGCGCTTCCAGACTGGCGCGCAGCCATCGTTGCCGGACGACTGGCATGGCGGCTTCTTGTGTCCTTGCCACGGATCGACCTTCGATCTGGCTGGTCGCGTATTCAAAAACAAGCCTGCGCCTGACAACCTCGAAGTACCACGTCACATGTTTGTTAGCGATTCCAAACTGGTCATCGGTAAAGACGAGAAAGGCGAGGCGTAATCATGGCTTTCCACGAAAAACAACTCCCTGCCGACGCGCCTGTCGCAGAAAAGGCCTTGAACTGGGTGGATGCCCGCTTCCCGCTGTCGTCGACATGGAAAGCGCATCTGTCCGAGTACTATGCGCCAAAAAACTTCAATTTCCTGTACGTCTTCGGTTCGCTGGCACTGCTGGTGCTGGTGATCCAGATCGTGACCGGTATTTTCCTCGTCATGCATTACAAACCGGACGCTGCGCTTGCATTCGCTTCGGTTGAGTACATCATGCGCGACGTGTCGTGGGGCTGGCTGGTGCGTTATATGCACTCGACCGGCGCTTCGGCGTTCTTCGTCGTGGTCTATATTCATATGTTGCGCGGCCTGCTGTACGGTTCGTATCGCAAACCGCGTGAGCTGGTCTGGTTGTTCGGCGTCGGGATTTTCCTGTGCCTGATGGCGGAAGCCTTCTTTGGTTACCTGCTGCCTTGGGGCCAGATGTCGTATTGGGGTGCACAGGTTATTGTTAACTTGTTCGGTGCGATTCCTTTCATCGGTCCTGATCTGTCCTTGTGGATACGTGGTGATTACGTCGTCTCCGATGCAACCTTGAACCGCTTTTTCGCTTTCCACGTGATCGCGATTCCGCTGGTTTTGATCGGTCTGGTTGTGGCGCACATCGTCGCCTTGCACGAAGTAGGTTCGAGCAATCCGGATGGTGTTGAGATCAAGGAAAAACTGGACGAAAAAGGCATTCCGCTCGACGGCATTCCTTTCCATCCTTACTACTCGGTACACGATATCTTCATCGTGACGATTTTCCTGTTCGTGTTCACCAGTGTGGTGTTCTTCGCGCCGGAAATGGGTGGTTACTTCCTNNTGGTACTTCACGCCGTTCTATTCGATACTGCGTGCAGTGACTTCAGATTTCATGGTGTGGCTGGCTGCAGGTGTCGCTGCTTACGTCGCATTGATCATCCTGAAAACGCGTCTGGCCAGCAAGTTCAAGGCTGCCGCTGCAGTGGTCGCTCTAGTTGTTATCGCAACGATGTTTGTGACCGATGCAAAATTCTGGGGCGTAGTGCTGATGGGCGTATCGGTCATGATCATGTTCGGTCTGCCATGGTTCGACATCTCCCCGGTCAAGTCGATACGCTATCGTCCTGACTGGCACAAATGGGTGTACGTCCTGTTCTGTATTAACTTCGTTGTCCTTGGATACCTTGGTGTGCAAGCGCCAACGCCGATCGGCACTGCGGTTTCACAGATCGGTACGTTCGTCTACTTTGGCTTCTTCCTGCTGATGCCTTGGTGGAGTGCGATGGGAACATTCAAGCCTGTGCCGGATCGCGTTGTTTTCCATCCGCACTAAGCCGCAAAGGGATAAAAGAATCATGAAATTGATGAAAAAACTGATTGCGGCTCTGGTACTTTTGCCAGGGCTGGCTCTGGCTGCCGGTGGTGAATTTCCACTGGACCGTGCGCCTGACCACACCAAAGACCTTGCAGCGTTGCAGAATGGCGCAAGACTTTTCGTGAATTACTGTCTGAACTGCCACTCTGCATCGGCCTTGCGTTACAACAAGCTGCAGGACATTGGCCTGACCGAAGAGCAAATCAAGAGCAATCTTCTGTTCACGTCGGACAAGGTCGGCAGCATGATGACGATCGCCATGGCACCGAAAGACGCGAAAGAATGGTTTGGCGCTACGCCACCGGATCTGTCGGTGATCGCACGTGCCAAGGCATCGAGCGCGGGCTCAGGCCCGGACTGGCTCTACACGTATCTGCGAACCTACTACAAGGACGATACACGGGCGAGCGGCTGGAACAACCTGACTTACCCTAACGTCGGCATGCCGCATGTGCTGTGGGAACTGCAAGGTATACGTGAAGCCAAGTTTGTCGACGAAAAAGATCCGCATGATGCAAGCAAGGTTGTGCACAAGTTCGCCGGCTTCGAGCAAGTTACACCGGGCAAGATGACGGCGCTTGAGTATGACAAGTCGGTTGCTGATCTGGTGTCGTTCATGACCTGGATGGCGGAACCTGCACAAAATACCCGCAAACGCCTTGGCGTTTGGGTATTGCTGTTCCTGGGCCTGTTCATTGTGATCACCTGGCGCTTGAACGCTTCCTACTGGAAAGATATCAAGTAAATTTTCGCCCGCATGTTGCGGGCATTTGTATAAGGGTGAGCCGTGCTGCGTCTCACCCTTTTGTTTCTAAGGAACTATAAAAATGATGGTTCTCTATTCGGGCACGACCTGCCCATTTTCCCAACGCTGCCGCCTGGTCCTGTTTGAAAAAGGCATGGATTTTGAAGTACGCGATGTGGATCTGTTCAACAAGCCGGAAGATATTTCGACGATGAACCCGTACGGCCAGGTGCCGATTCTGGTTGAGCGCGATTTGATCCTGTATGAATCCAATATCATCAATGAATACATCGATGAGCGCTTCCCGCATCCGCAACTGATGCCTGCCGATCCATTGATGCGCGCGCGTGCACGCCTGATGTTGTTCAATTTTGAAAAAGAATTGTTCATTCATGTGCATACGCTGGAAAACGACAAGGGCCGCAGTGGCGAAAAAATCCAGGAGAAGGCACGTAACGAAATTCGCGATCGTCTGACTACCCTGGCGCCGCTGTTCCTGAAAAACAAATACATGCTGGGCGATGAATTCTCGATGCTGGACGTGGCGATTGCACCGTTGCTGTGGCGTCTGGATCATTACGGTATTGAGTTGTCGAAAACAGCTGCACCGCTGATGAAATATGCAGAGCGTATCTTTTCGCGCCCTGCCTATATCGAAGCATTGACCCCTTCTGAAAAGGTCATGCGCCGCTAAAAGTCAGCTCATGTATCAAAAGATGTGGTTGCATGAAAGCTTATATTTTATTCAACGACATCTTTTGAAATTCATGTCACACTTTTTGCATGCATGGAACCTGTCATCATCATCATGTCTGAAACATCTACCAAACCTTATCTGTTGCGCGCCATATACGAATGGTGCACCGACAACGGATACACGCCGTATATGGCGGCCATAGTTGACGCCGGTACGCGCGTGCCGATGGAATTCGTCAAGAATGGCGAGATCGTACTCAACATCAGTTTTAGCGCTACCAGCGGCTTGAAAATGGAAAACGACTTGATTCGTTTCAGTGCGCGTTTCGGCGGCGTATCGCGTGACATTTCGGTTCCGGTCGATAATGTGACGGCGATTTACGCACGCGAAAACGGGCAGGGTATGGCGTTTGAAGCGATCAGCGGCAGTGCCGACACGCAGTCTGCCGATGAATTGGCGAATGATTTTTCCGCCGATGAACAGTCAGGCGCAACATCTTCTGCGCCGACGCTGACCTCGGTGCCAACCACGCACCATCAGCATGGTGAAAAAGAGGGTGCTGATGATTCGGACAAGGAGCCGGATCCACCAAAAAAAGGTGGGAGACCTACACTTACCCGCATTAAATAGCGTAAAATACGCGCTGCGAAAAGTTTAGCCGACTTAGCTCATTTGGTAGAGCAGTTGATTTGTAATCATCAGGTGGCCAGTTCGAAACCGGCAGTCGGCACCAAGATCAACGCCTCACATATTGCATGTGAGGCGTTTTGGTTTTCAGCGCGTGAAATATCTTTCCTGGTTCCCTTTCGTATTTCATCCATATCCCTCCTGCATTGGCTTGGCGCGGCTCAGTGCGCGCGTATCTGCACACAGCTTGGCCTGTCGCGAGTTCTGCGCAGACGCGCATCATTTTTTAGTATGAGCGCGCAAAATGAAGATTGTCTAAAGTACAATCCGGTACACATTAATGGGTGCGGCTGGCATCGTACATCGGTACCTGCAGTTGAGTTGTTAGACGGCGTGACGTCTACTGTCACAGTAGTGCGCACTCCATATATCCAACAAGGTAGAAATTCATGCATGTGGAAATGAGCAGTACCGAAATTTTTCTGATTGCAATGCTGCTTGTTTTCAGTGTGCCATACCTGATCTGGCGTGTATGCAAAACCGATTATTACGCCCCCCTGGTGGTAGTGCAGATCATTGCCGGGATTCTGCTTGGCCCCGGCATCCTGGGGGCAGTATTTCCTGACTACTACAACTTTGTATTCAATGCGCCGGTAGTTCAATCCTTGAATGGCATTGCGTTGTGGGCAGTCATGCTGTTCGTCATGATTGCCGGCATTGAGCTGGATTTGAAGAAGGCATGGGAGCATAGGCGGGAAAGCTGCATTACTGCAGGTCTGGCGCTGGGCAGCCCCTTGCTGTTCGGTTGCATCGCCGCTGCCGGCATGCTGATGTATAGCGGCTGGATAGGCCCCAAAGCGCTGACCTGGCAATTCATTCTGGGTGTGGGTATGGCATGCGCAGTGACAGCCTTGCCGATCCTGATCCTGCTGATGGAAAAACTGGAAGTCTTGCGCCAGCCGATCGGCCAGCGCATTTTGCGTTATGCCAGCCTCGACGATATTGCAATCTGGGGCGTACTGGCGATTATCCTGCTGGATTGGACGCGGGTCGGACGGCAACTAGGATTCTTGATTGCCTTTGCAATCGCCACTTTGATCTTTCGTAAGATCATGGTGCACCTGCAAGAGCGCGATCGCTGGTACGTCAGCTTGATCTGGCTGAGCATCTGCAGTTTTGCCGCCGACTGGGCTGGCTTGCATTACATGGTCGGTGCATTTCTCGCAGGTGCAGTGATGGACGCACATTGGTTCGATCAGGAAAAAATGGATATGTTGCGGCATCATGTATTGATGGTCATGATGCCGGTCTTTTTCCTGAGTACCGGTTTGCGCACCAATTGGGATGTCGGCGGTGTAATGGTATTTGCGGCAGCGGCAGTGCTGCTGGTGGCGTCGGTGGGCGGCAAACTGGCAGGGATTCATGCCGCGGGCAAGATCCTCAAATGGGAAAAGGGCGAGGCATCCATCATCGGCTGGCTATTGCAAACCAAGGCCCTGATCATGATCATCTTCGTTAATATCCTGCTCGACAAGCAGATCATTACCAGTGAAACCTTTACGGCCTTGTTGCTGATGGCAATCGCGAGCACCATGATGACGATCCCCATCGTTTATCCAAAATTGCAGCGTTTGAAATCGCTGATTTTCAAGACGAAATAATGCGTTTAGCTCGATGCCGCAATCAGCTGCATCGAGCTCTGTACGTATTTTTATTCCAGGTGAAGTATGCACATGCGGCTGCATGCGCACGGTTGCTTACAGTTGAGCTTTCAATCCGTTCCAGCGTGGTGCCAGCGCGTGCTGCATGTCGAATAAATCCAGCACGCGTCCTACTGTGTGATCGACCATTTCTGCAATGGATGCAGGACGGTGATAAAAACCGGGCAGCGGAGGGAAGATGATGCCGCCCATTTCCGTCACGGCTGTCATATTGCGCAGGTGCGCCAGATTGAAGGGCGTCTCGCGCACCATCAAGACCAGCCTGCGGCGTTCTTTCAGCACCACATCGGCGGCGCGTGTGATCAGATTATCGGAGAGGCCGTGCGCGACGGCGGCCAGTGTTTTCATCGAACAGGGCGCGATGATCATGCCGCCGGATTGAAACGAGCCGCTGGCAATGGAAGCACCTACATCGCGCACATTGTGAACCACATCGGCCAGCGCTTCGACATCCTTGCGCTTCATGTCGAGTTCCTGATGCAGATTCAACATGCCGGCTTCGGAGATCAGCAGATGTGTTTCCACACCCGGAATGCCACGCAGTACCTGCAGCAGGCGTATGCCGTAGATGACGCCGGCGGCGCCCGTGATGGCGATGATGAGTCGCTGCGGGCACGGTGTCGGCAATGCAACAGCGTCAGCAGACGCTGTCATCTCAGGCTTTCAGCAATGCTTGCAGTTCGCCGGATTCGAACATTTCGTTCATGATGTCGGAACCGCCGATGAATTCACCCTTGACGTACAGTTGCGGTACGGTAGGCCATTGCGAGAAATCCTTGATGCCCTGGCGGACTTCGGCGTCGTCCAGCACATTGACGGTAACCAGATCAGTCACGCCACTTTCCTTCAGCAATGCGATGGCCTTGCCGGAGAAGCCGCACTGCGGAAATTGTGCGGTGCCTTTCATGAAAAGCACGACCGGGTTTTCGTTTACGGTTTCTTTGATCCAGGATTGTACGTCGTCACTCATTACTGCCTCGCTGTAGTTGATGCGCTGTATTTGCGCAGGTGATCTTGCATTAATGCGTCATTATAAGAAAATCCGGCCGCTTCTGCCGATTATCCCTTCAGTTTGGCAAAAGCCGCTGCCATCGCGCTGCCGCTATCCGCCGGGCGTTGTTGATGCTGGTGTTGTGCCAGGCGCTTGCTGTCGTTGCGGCTGTCGTTGTAATTGCCGCGTTGCTCCGGTTTGCTGCCGGCAACAGGGGCAGAGTCCGACAGGCGCATGGTCAGTGCAATGCGTTTGCGCTTTTCATCCACTTCCAGTACTTTCACTTTCACCACCTGGCCGGCCTTGACCACTGTATGCGGGTCCTTGACGAAGGTGTTGGAAAGCGCGGAGATATGCACCAGACCATCCTGATGCACGCCGATATCGACGAAGGCGCCGAAGGCGGCAACGTTGGTAACGACACCCTCCAGTATCATGTCCGGACGTAAATCCCTGATTTCTTCCACGCCGTCCTTGAAGGTAGCCGTCGTGAATTCGGGACGCGGATCGCGACCGGGTTTTTCCAGTTCCTTCAGGATATCGGTGATGGTTGGCACGCCGAATTTCTCATCCGCATATTTGGCCGGATTCAGCGACTTCAGGATTTTTTCATCGCCGATGATACTTTTGACATCTTTCTTGATGTCGGACAGGATTTTTTCCACCAGCGGGTAGGATTCCGGATGAACGGCGGAGGCATCGAGTGGGTTGCCGCCCTCCATCACGCGCAGGAAACCGGCGGCCTGTTCAAAGGTTTTGTCGCCCAGACGCGGTACTGCGCGCAAATCGGCGCGTGAGGTGAACATGCCCTTGGTGTCGCGATAGCTGACGATACTTTGCGCCACGCTGCTGCTGAGCCCGGAAACGCGCGCCAGCAGCGGTGCAGATGCAGTATTGACGTCGACGCCGACCGCATTGACGCAATCCTCGACGACGGCATCCAGCGAGCGCGCCAGCTGGGTCTGGCCGACGTCATGCTGGTACTGGCCGACGCCGATTGATTTCGGATCGATTTTGACCAGTTCAGCCAATGGGTCTTGCAGACGGCGCGCGATGGAGACTGCGCCGCGTATCGAGACGTCCATATCGGGTAATTCACGCGAGGCGAATTCGGAGGCTGAATACACCGATGCGCCGGCCTCAGACACGACGATTTTGGTCAGCTTCAATTCAGGGCGCAGCTTGATCAAATCCTGCGCCAGCTTGTCGGTTTCACGCGAGGCAGTGCCGTTGCCGATAGAGATCAGCGACACCTGATGTTTTTCCGCCAGTTGTGCAAGCGTATGCAGGGTGCCGTCCCAATCGTTGCGCGGCTGATGTGGATAAACGGTGGCGGTATCGACCACCTTGCCGGTGGCGTCGACTACAGCCACCTTGACGCCGGTGCGCAAGCCGGGATCGAGCCCCATCGTCGCACGCGGTCCGGCGGGTGCGGCCAGCAACAAGGCTTTCAGATTCAGTGCAAAAACGTTGATGGCTTCGACTTCCGCCTTCTCGCGCAGATTGGTCATCAGCTCGGTTTCCAGATGCATGAAAGTTTTCACGCGCCAGGTCCAGCGTACGGTGTCGGACAGCCATTTGTCGGCAGTGCGGCTCTGATTGCTGATGCCAAAACGGGCGGCAATACGGCTTTCACAAGGATTGAGCGGCGCATCCCATTTTGGTTTTTCCTCTTCGGTATCCAGACGCAGATTCACGTTCAGCATTTCTTCGCGGCGACCGCGGAACATGGCGAGTGCGCGGTGCGATGGAATTGTGGCGATGGTTTCCGAGTAATCGAAATAGTCGGAAAATTTTGCGCCGGCATCCTGCCTGCCTTCCACTACCTTGGCTTCGACGATGCCGTGCTCGGTCAGATATTCGCGCAAGGCTTGCAGCAGCGTTGCATCTTCGGCAAAGCGTTCCATCAGAATCTGGCGCGCGCCATCGAGTGCGGCTTTGGTGTCGATCACGCCCGGATTGTCTATGCCATCTACCGTGAAGGCGGGCTTCAGATATTTTGCCGCTTCTTCTTCCGGATTCAGCGTAGGGTCGGCCAGCAGCGCATCAGCCAGTGGCGTCAGGCCTGCTTCAATCGCGATCTGTGCCTTGGTGCGGCGTTTCTGTTTGTACGGCAGATACAGATCTTCCAGCCGCGTCTTGTCTTCTGCATGCATGATGGCGTCGAGTAATTCCGGCGTCATTTTGTTCTGCTCTTCGATAGACGCAACAATCGCAGCGCGACGGTCTTCCAGTTCGCGCAGATAACGCAGGCGCTCTTCCAGCAGGCGCAATTGAATATCGTCGAGGCCTCCGGTTGCTTCCTTGCGGTAACGGGAGATAAATGGAACGGTAGCACCTTCATCCAGCAGTGCGATTGCAGCGGCAACTTGTGCGGGCTTGGCCGCGAGTTCGATGGCGAGACGTTGTTCTATGGAAGGGAGCATGAGATTTCAGATTAAGTAAAGCGAGCGTAGATGATACGCAATTGACGCGAATGCGCCAGTCTTGACAAGGGTTAAAAAATCGCAGGTTAAAGAGGAAATATTCTTGCAGGGAAACATGACGCGCAGATCAGCGCGTCATGTTCAGGATGAAAATACGCAGGTCGGGCTCTTGCCTTACTTTAATGAAAAATCAACGCGGTTCGCTTTTGCTTTGGCCACATCATCTTTGGCACCTTGATTGCCGGACTTCGAACCCAGTATGAAAATACGTTCTTCCGGGACCTTGCCGGATTGCAGCAACCAATCCTTGACTGCCTGCGCACGGCGATTGCCGAGCGTGGTCAGATCATCATCGCTGATGGTGGTATTTGCGATCATCAGCTTTTCCATTTCATCTGCCGGCAAGTCTTTTTGCAGGCCGATCATATTGCGCGGTTTCTTGAAGTCGGCATCCTTGTAGACGCGCTTCAACAAAACCGGATATTCCTCTGTCGTCACTTTCACGCTGCCTGCATCGGCGGATTCGCCGCGCGCCACCATGTCTTTCAGCTTCAGCGCACGCACCTTGCGATCTATGGACGTGCGTTTCAAGCCTTCGCGGTCGGTTTCCGGATCGCTGCGGCCGGTGATTTCCAGTTTCAATGCCGGACGATCGAGCAGCATTTTTGACATGCTATTGAGTTTTGTTTCACCTGCATCGTTGATCGCGGCGCGACCGACGTCGAACTCCAGATTCGATAATTCTTCACCGCCGCCAAACAAGGAGCCGATCAGTGTGAACGGTGCGGTTACCGCTTTCGTGATGAGGTTGACGATTACTTTGACGATGATGCCGCCGACGGAAAATTGCGGATCGTCGAGCGAGCCGCCAATAGGCAGATTGATGTCGATCACGCCATTGCGATCGCGTAGCAGTGCCAGTGCGAAACTGACCGGCAGATCGGGCACGTCGGGGCCTTCCAGCTTGTTGCCCAGTGTGAGTTGTTCCAGGATCAGGCGATTTTGTGCGCTGAGTACGCGGTCTGCAACCGTGTATGCGACTTCGAAGGATAGCTTGCCCTTCTCTATGCCGTATCCGATGTAGCGACCGGAATAGGGCGACAGTGACGCCAGCTCCATGCCGTGCACTTCCGCCTTGATATCCATTGTCAGATCGCCCTTGAGCGGGTTGATCTTGCCGGCGATGGCAAGCGGCGCGCTATTGACCTGACCTTTCAAATCGACATTTGCGCTGGAGTTGGGATCGGATGACAGGCCGTTGATCGTGCCGCCGAATTTCTTCAGGTCGGCCGTGTAATTCGGCTTGATGAAGTTATCGGTAAAGCGTATGTCGCCGCCGCGCAGCGTGAGCTTTTTGATTTTAATCGGCGGGATGTCGCTGGCAGGTTTGGGTGGCGGCAAAACCGTGGTGTTGGTCGCCACAGCAGGTGTTGCTGTGGCCGGTTTTTGTTCTTCGGTGACGCTCTTCTGGCCGACGGTTTCACTGCGTTTCACATCCTGCAGATTGATGCGGCCGGTAGGATCAATGATGATACGGGCGAAGAAATTGTTCAGGGCAATCTGATCGATGCTCAATGAAAATGGCGCCAGTCTTACATCCATGCCGCCAAAGTACAACGATTTCCAGCGCAGGAAATCATTGGAGCTGAGTTTGTCCACAGTTGCCAGATTACCCAGCGTCAAATCGCCCTTGAAGCCGCCCAGCAAGGTATCGCCTTTACCCTGGTCGACTTGCAGCGTGCCTTTGCCGGAAATATCGGCGCGCGTCAGCAGAATATTGACTTGATCGGTGAAGTAGGGTTGCAGCTGCATGATATCGACGCTCTTGAAATCCAGCGCCAGATTGGTATGTAGCGGCGTCATGCCGACGCTGCCGTTGATGGCCAACTGCCCGGTTTTGTTGACCGTTGCTTTCAGGTCGATCTGCCCGCGTGCATTTTCCCTGGTGGACAGATTTTGCATCGCCAGGCTCAGCGGTTCGATCACGGTTACGGCCGGGCGTTTCAGGCTGCGATCTTCCAGCCGTGCCGCCCAGTTGCTGATGTCCACCTTGTTGATGTTGACGATATAGGCCGCATCATTTGCAGCAGATGTTTTTTTCTTGGTGCTGCTCGCTTTGGGTGTTGACGCTGCCTTACGCCCTGCCTTCCCTTGCTGCAAGGCGAAACCGGCCTGGTTCGATGCAACTTCATCGACAGTGACGATTTTTTTGCCGGTATCGACTTCTATCTTGCGCACGGTCAGATCGAATGTGTCGATATTGGCCAATACCGGATGGGTCGGTTGTGCATCGACATAACGCAATGCCGCATTGCGTACTTCCAGCTCTGCCAGCGCGAAGGTGAATGCGGCAGGGGCTTTTGCTGGCGTAGCGACAGCTGTTGCTGTCTTTGCCGTGGCAGTAGATGGCGTCGGTGGCGTCAGCAGATTGTCAAAATTAAACTGGCCGTTGGCTTTGCGCGTGATATCCGCTGCTATGCCGTTGATGGAAAGTTTGGCAATTTCAAAACGCTCGCTCAAGACGCGGGCTTCGTTCAGGGTGATGCTTAGCTCGGGCAGTTTGACGATGGTTGTGCCGCTTTCATCGTCCAGTTGCAAGGATTTCAGTTTGATGTCGCCACTCAAGAGCAGCGCCGGAGCCTGATCCTTGGGCTGACGGAATTTTGCCGTCATGTGCAGATCGAGTCGCGCACTCGGTACCTTGAAGTGCGGTGTGCCGGGGATGTATTTCAGGTAAGAGGTCAAGTCCATATTGTCCAGATTGAGATCGACCACGGCATCGACAGTATCGGCAAACGGATGGGTTTTTCCCTTGATCAGCAGCGGAGAGCCGTTGACGGTGGCGCTCAGCATGGGTTCGACGAACACATCGACCTGGGACGGCAGCGACGATACAAACGGTACGCCGATTTTCAGATCGTCCACCTTGTGTACGGATTGCGCCGGCCTGTCATCGAATTCGATGCGACCTTTATCCAGTTCGATGTTGAAAACGGAAAATTTTGCCGGCTCGGGTGAGGGCGGCTGACTGTTGATCAGCTCGATGATGTCGTCGATGTTGTAGTGCGTTGCATCCTTGCGTACCAGATGGATGTAGGGTGCGCTCAACTGTACTTGCTGCACCACAGGTGCCAGGCGGAACAGCGATTTGTAGGAAACATTGACCATCAGCTTTTCAAAACTCGCGAAGATGACATCGCCTTCCGGTTCCATCAGCTTCATGTCATGGATGGTAACGCGCATCGTGTAGGGATTGACTTCGACCCGGCCTATCGTGGTCTGGCGGTGCAGTTTCTCGGTAATCAGTGTTTCCGCTTGCGATTTGATGATGCCAGGTAGTGCAAAGTAGCCGAACAGGCCGAGCAGAACCACGAACACGAGCACGCCGATAGCGCTGCGCCGTACTGCCGGGCGGGCTGAAAAATTGCGAAAGTATTGGGCAAGTCGAGGGCGGATGTTAGGCATGGAAGTTCAGCATGAGCCGCAAGTGAGTGTCCGGGAATTCTACCAGCCAGACAGAAAGGATGTTGTCGATATGAACAGAAGATGGCAATACCAGCAGACGTGTGGAGAGCCAGACTGGCCGCAGTCAGCTTGTGGCAACCGCCATTGCCACTGCCGCAATTTTCCGCTTATTTCTCTTCGGGATACGAATAGACTTCGTCGGCATCGACATCGGCTTCGTGTTTTCCGATGCGTAAATTTCTATAGACTGCCGCCCGCATGAGCAGCATGGACACTACTGGCGCCGTCATCAGGATGAAGACGGAAATAATGATTTCATGTATTACCGGCCGCGATTGCAGTATGGTGAAGTACAGCATGGACGCCAGCAGCAGGCAGCCGGTGCCGAGCGAGATGGTGATCGCCGGGCCGTGGATGCGCTGGTAGAAGCTGGGTAGACGCATCAGGCCGAGGGCGCCGATCAGGATGATGCTGCCGCCCAGGATCAGCAGCAATGCGATCGGCAGCGCGGCCCATGCAGGGACGTTTTCGAATCCGCTCATTCAATAATCTCCCCGCGCATCAGGAACTTGGTCAGCGCCATGGTCGAGACAAAACCCAGCAGGGCGATCATCAGCGCCATTTCGAAATAAATCAGGTCGCCGAAACGTATGCCCAGCATTAATGACAGCAGCATCGCGCACATCCACAATGTGTCCAGCGCGAGCACACGATCATGCGCTGTCGGTCCTATGAGTAGACGGATAGTGCAGAGCAGCATCGCCAGCAGGATGCAGATGAAGGTGAATCCGACCGCCAGCTGCAGCAGTGTCGTCATGCGAATTTTCTCCTATTTGAAAATTTCGATCAGCGGTTTTTCGTATTGCGTCTTGATGGTGTTGACCCACCATTGCTCATCGTGCAGGTCGAACACGTGCAAGGACAGTTCATGGTTGCCAGGCAGGATCTCCACCCATACCGTGCCTGGCGTCGAATTGATCAGGCAGGACAGCAGAGCCAGTCCGTACGGATTGCGGATGTCGAGCGGAATCCGGATGAATTGCGAGTTCAGCTTGTCGTTGCGGGGAGATAAAATCAGCCGGCTGACATTGAAACATGAACGGATGATTTCGATCAGCGCCATGCCGAGCAAACGCAGCAGCAGGAATGGTTTCGCCACTTTGGGATAACCGAGAGGCTGCAGCGGCTGCGTCAGCAGCGGTACCACAACGGCAAGCATGGCGCCCAGCAAAATTTGCGCCGGTTCCACGCTTTCGTTGAGCAGCAGCCAGAACAGCAGCAGCACGCAAGATATCATCGGTGAAGGCAGCCAGCGTTTCATGGCAGAGTCCCTTCCTTGTGAGCGCCCGGCACTACATGCTCGGACAGTACGCGTTCTATATATTGTGCCGGGCGATGCAGATCGTCGCTGGTGCGTGCCAGATAGTCGAACATAGGACCGGCCTGCACGGTCAGGGCGACGCACAGCAACAACAGAAAACTGATGGGCAACACTTCGGTCACATGGAGGCTGGGCGAAGTGATGGTTCCCGCAGCCCAGAATGTTCGTACGCCGAAACGTAGCAAGGCAATAATCGCCGCCAGACCTGACAGGACGATGAGCGCCATCAGCGTCCAGGTGATGGAAGTGACGGCGATGCTCGCTGCATCCGGATTCAGCAGCGCATGAAACAGGCCGAATTTGGCGACGAATCCCGATAATGGAGGCAGGCCGGCGACAATCAGCGCGCAACCGGCAAAAGCGAGGCCGAGGAAGGCCATGGCGCCGGGAATGCCGACGCCGGCAGTTTCTTCCGGTCTTTCTTCAATGGCGAATGCTTCCATCGTCAAGGCCAGCATGCTGGCGCCGGCGGAGCGTATACGTTCTATCAGTTCGATCAGCAGGACGAAGGCCGCTACTGCCAGCGTCGAACCCAGCAGGTAATAGAGGCCGGCGGTGATCAGCGATGCCTGGCCATAGCCCACTACCGCCAGCAGCGTGCCGGATGAAACGATGGCGGCGTAACCTGCCATGCGTCCCGGTACTTCACTCGCGAGCATGCCGGCCGCACCGAACACGATGGTCGCCATGCCACCCCACAGCAGCGCATTGGAACCGAAGCCGCTGGCGGCACCGGCATCAGGGGAAAATACCAGCAGCCACAAACGCAGAATGATGTAGGCGCCGACCTTGGTCATCAGGACCAGCATCGCGGCGACTGGCGGCGAGGCGGCGGCGTAGGTGGTCGGCAACCAGAAGCCGAGCGGCCACATCGCACTTTTCACCAGGAAGGCAATCGTCAGAATGGAGACGCCTATCTTCAGCAGCATCAAATCCTCTGCTCCGACTTCACTCAGGCGCGCCGCCAGGTCAGCCATGTTCAGCGTGCCGGTGCTGGCGTAAATCAGTGCCACTCCGATCAGGAACAGCAACGACGCGGCCAGATTGACAGCGATGTATTGCATGCCGGCGCGTATGCGGCTGGTGTTGTAACCGTGCAGTACCAAACCGTAAGAAGCCGCCAGCATTACTTCAAAGAACACGAAGAGATTGAACAGATCGTGCGTCAGGAAAGCGCCGTTGATGCCCATCAACAGGAACTGGAACAGGGTGTGGAAATGCACGCCTATGCGGCTCCAGCGCATCATCGAATACAGCAGTGCGGCAGTTGCCAGTAATGCAGTCAGCACCAGCATCAGTGCGGCCAGACGGTCGGCGATCAGTGCGATGCCGAAGGGCGCCGACCAGTTTGCTGCCAGATACACGCCGATGTTGCCATCCCATTGCACGCTATCGGTCAGCTTCATCAGCATGATGGCAACTGCCAGCTGTATCAACACCGAAGACAGGTTGATGAGGAACTTGAATTGATGGCGGGTTTCGTTGACGAGAATCAGCAGCGCGCCGCACAGCAGCGGCAGTATCACCGGTACCAGGATCAGGTGTTGGCTCCACTCCAGTTTCATCATTCGGATTCCTCGCCATCCACGTGATCAGTGCCGGTCAGGCCGCGTGAACCGATCATGACCACCAGGTAGAGTGCGGTGGTGGCGAAGCCGATAACGATGGCAGTCAGCACCAGCGCCTGCGGCAGCGGATCGCTGAACAGTGCGGGATCGGGCACGCCGGTACCCAGCGTCAGCGGCGGCTGGTTCACCGACAATCGTCCCATGATGAAGATGAACAGGTTGACGGCATACGACATCAACATCAAGCCGATCAGCACCTGAAAACTACGCGGTCGCAGCACCAGCCAGATGCCGGAACCGAACAACACGCCGATGGCGAGTGAGATAACTACTTCCATCAGATGATTCCTCGCTTGTTGTTGGGCGTGTCGCTACCGGCTTGCGGGCGGCGACTGCGGATGGTTTGATGGGCCAGCGCGACCAGAATCAGCATAGTGGCACCCACGACGACGACGAATACGCCGAGGTCGAAGAAGAACGCACTAGGGATGTGAATTTCTCCCAGCACAGGGAAAGTGACGTGTGCCGTATGGCTGGTCAGGAACGGATAGCCGAGTACGCATGCGCCCAGGCCGGTCAGACAGGCAATGATCAATCCGAACGAGAGCCAGCGCAGCGGACGCAGATGCAGGTGCGATTCAACCCAGGCAGTACCTGCCAGCATGTACTGAACGATGATGGCGACCGCAAAGATCAGGCCGGCGACGAAACCGCCGCCCGGAAGGTTGTGTCCGCGCATGAAAAAGTACGCCACAACGATGCCCATGAAGGGCAGCAGAAAACGCAGGTAGACGCCGGGGACCATCAGGTAGCCGCTATCGGTCTGTTCGGCTGGCGTCTGTTGTGCGGCGTAATCCTTGTTATTGAGCTGCTGCTCCGGAAGGGCAATACTTTCTGATGCCGGGCGGAAGCGTCGCAACAAGGCATACACGGTGAGTGCCACGATGGTCAGCACAGTGATTTCACCCATCGTATCGAAGCCGCGGAAATCCACCAGCAACACATTGACCACGTTACTGCCGCCGCCTTCCGATAGCGCGCGCAGCAGGAAAAAGTCACCTATGCTTTTTGGCTGTTGCTGCATCAGTACTACATAGCTGACGGCAGCAATACTCAGACCGCCAGCGATCGCCAGCACCATATCGCGCGAACGGTGCAACCAGACGGTGCGCGGTATTTGCATATTGAGTTCTTTCGGTGCCAGGCGACGCGGCAGCCAGCGCAGGCCGAGCAGAATCAGTACGGTGGTCACGGTTTCCACCATCAACTGTGTCAACGCAAGATCCGGTGCGGAAAGCCACAGAAAGGTCATGCTGACAACGACGCCGGTACCGCTGACCATGATCAATGCGGCAAGACGGTGATACTTGGCCTGCCATGCCGCCGCCACTGCGCAAACGCAACCTATCAGCCACACCAATGCGAACAGCGGATCAATGTCGGCCAGCGATACTGCAGCCAGGGTAGGCAGAGGCTGTACCAGTAGCAGCGGAACTGCAATCATCGCGGCTATCATCAAAAACAACTGCGGTTGCAGACGTCGCGTGCCCAGCCATTTCACCAGCAATGCCGCGCCAGCTGACAGACGCAGCATCGTGCTTTCGTACGCTTGCGCGCCGCTTAATCGGTGCAATACCGGTACGCGATCGCGCGACTGCAGCGTAAAGTATTTGCGCAAGATGACATACAGCAGCACGCCGCCAGCGAGTGCGACAAAGCTCATGAGTAGCGGCAGATTGAAACCGTGCCATATCGCCAGATCATAAACCGGCGCGCGCGCACCAAGGACCGACACGACGGCAATATCCAGATACTGCTTGATGCTCATGCCGGGAACAATGCCGACGATCAGGCACAGCAAGACTAGACATTCAACCGGAAAACGCATCCAGTGCGGCGGTTCATGCGGTATTTTCGGCAAATCCTGCGGCATCTTGCCGAAAAACACACTGATAAAGCGCAAGGAATAGGTCACGCTGAAAATACCCATTGCGAGAGCGGCATACGACATCCACCAGTTTTCCGAGCCTCCGACCAGCGCGGTTTCGGCAAAGAACATTTCCTTGGAAAGAAAGCCGTTGAGCAATGGCACGCCGGCCATTGCAGCGCTGGCGACCACCGCCAGCGTGGCCGTGTAAGGCAGGCCATGCCGCAGGCCGCGCAGAACACGCATGTCGCGCGTACCGGTTTCATGGTCAATGATGCCGGCTGCCATGAAGAGCGAGGCCTTGAAAATCGCGTGATTCACTGTATGGAAAATTGCCGCCACCATGCCCAGCGGCGAGCCTATACCCAGCAGGACGACGATCAGTCCCAGATGGCTGATGGTGGAATACGCCAGCAAGCCTTTCAGATCGTGCTGAAAGATCGCGAACAAAGAACCGAGTAATAAAGTGCAGACGCCGGCGCCGGCGATGATCCAGGTCCATTCTTCGGTACCGGACAAGGCGGGCCAGAATCGCATCAGCAAAAACACACCGGCTTTGACCATCGTCGCTGAATGCAAATACGCCGATACCGGCGTCGGTGCCGCCATCGCATGCGGCAGCCAGAAATGGAACGGAAACTGCGCGCTCTTCGTCAGTGCACCCAGCGCCACCAGTATCAATGCAGGTAAATACAGGTCATGGGCACGTATCAGGTCACCGGCCTTGAGCACGGTATCGAGATCATAGCTGCCGACGATATGACCGATGATCAGGACGCCGCACAACAGGCACAAGCCGCCAGCGCCGGTAACAGTGAACGCCATACGCGCACCACGCCGCGCATCAATCCGGTGATGCCAGTAACCGATCAGCAGAAAAGAGGTAATGCTGGTCAGCTCCCAGAAGACGACCAGTTGAATCAGATTGCCGGACAGTACAACACCCAGCATAGAACCCATGAAAGCAAGCAGGAAAGCGAAGAAGCGTGGAACCGGATCCTGCTCTGACATGTAATAGCGTGCATACAGCACCACCAGCAAGCCCACGCCCAGCACCAGCATCACGAACAACCATGCCAGCCCATCCATGCGCAAGACGAAATCCACGCCGAATGCCGGCATCCATGCTGCCTGGTAGCGCACGATTTCGCCGTCCCCTACTTGCTGATACAGATAGGCTGATACCAGCAATCCGAATAATGCGACGCTTCCCGCCAGTATTGACTCACGATTGCGGGCGTTGGCAGGCATGCATGCGGCGATCACGCTGCCTATGAAGGGCGCGATGACGATGGCGAGTAGCAATAAGGATTCGGTGGTTCTATGCATGCGCAGTCAATAATTCAGCAAAAACGATCAGCCAGCATCAGCAGGCAATGCTCGCATGAGCGCGTGAAATTCTGATTGATGAAAATATCTCATCAAGATACTCAGAGATGGGCGAACGATGTACGTCGGTCACAGTCGGTGACTGGATATTACTCTCAACAGCCGAACCGAAGCCCGACGGGTGTGCGTTGAGTGCCATGAGCGATAGCGCATGGCGGTAATCAATGCGCCGTTTCGTGCGCATTGATGTTTGCTTCAATCAATATTATAAGGGCATGCGGAAACTGTGCGGGCAAAAAATCATTTCACTTGCCTTCGCCTTCAGTTACAGCGCGAGCGGACCCAGTGAGCCGATGACTATCGTCAGCAAGCCCAGTATCAGATTGATGCCGAGCAGTTTGCGTATCTGCCCCATCGCGGCACCGCCGGCTTGCCATTCCTGCGCCGCAACCGCACGTTTCATCCGGCGGTAAGGTGCAAAAAAGATATGTGCAAAGACCAGGGCCATGATCACGCCGAGGACGAACATCAGGGTGATATAAGCTGGCGGCTTGCCGATCAGGGTCATCATGTACAGCCCGCTACCGAAGATCAGTGCAACGGAAATCCAGACCCATACGAAAAATTTGCTGAAGATGCCGGCCAATAATGTCAGGCGTTGTGGCGGTTCCAGTGTAACTGCGGCAACAGGGCGCAGTGCATTGTGGGCGAAAAACATGCCGCCTACCCATACAGTGAATCCGAGGATGTGAAGGAATTTCGCGATGATCATGGGATTTTCTTTGAAAAATGAATGTCGAGAACCATAGAGTAGCCGATGGATCGCACATCACAAAGTAGTTTGATGGCAGGCATCGATATGCCGAGTAGGCGATAATCCTGTTTGCGAATTTGCAGCAGAAGATGAAGTAGTTGCGACGATCAGTGAATGATCGCCATGTGGAGAATGGAATGCTGGGCTGGTTTGAAAAATTGCTGCACCCGTATCAGGAAGACGTGCCGGTGACACCGCCGCGTGGCTTCATTGCATTTGTGTGGGCTTGCACGAAAGGCGCACGTCGTTACATCCTGGCGATGACGGTGGTCACGGCTGCGACCGGTGCATTTGAAGCATTGCTGTTTGCCATGATGGGTCGCATTGTCGATTGGCTGGCGCATGTTGAGCCGGCGCTGTTGTGGCAGCAGGAAGGTGGCAATTTGTTGTTGCTCGCAGCGGTCATCATGCTGAGTGTCGTGCTGGTTGCGTTGCAGACCTTTTTCAAGCATCAGACACTGGCTGGTAATTTCCCCATGCAGCTGCGCTGGAATTTTCACCGGATGATGCTGAATCAGAGTATGGGGTTTTATCAGGATGAATTTGCCGGTCGTGTCGCGACCAAGGTGATGCAGACCGCGCTGGCTGTGCGCGATGTGTGCATGATTACCTGCGACATTCTGGTGTTCGTATTTATTTATTTCGTCACGCTGGTGAGCGTGGTCGGCAGCTTTGATCGCTGGCTGCTGGTGCCGTTTTTGACTTGGGCATTTTTTTATCTGTGTGCCTTGCGTTATTTCGTGCCGCTCCTGAGCAAGGTCTCGCGCAAGCAGGCTGATGCGCGCTCGCTGATGACAGGCCGTATCACTGATGCATATACCAACATCAGCACAGTCAAACTGTTTTCGCATGCCGGCCGCGAAGCCGGTTATGCACGTAGTGCGATGAAGGAATTCATGGTCTCTGTGCATGGGCAGATGCGTTTGGTCAGCGGTTTTGAAATCGTCAATCACACGCTGAGCATGATGCTGATACTCGGTACTGCCGGCGTCGCGCTGTGGCTGTGGACGATGGGTCAGATTGGTGTAGGCGCAGTTGCTGCTGCGACGGCGATGGCCTTGCGTCTGAACGGCATGTCGCATTGGGTGATGTGGGAAATGTCGTCCTTGTTTGAACAGGTCGGTACCGTGCAGGATGGCATCAATACGCTGTCGCGCGTACATACGGTAACCGACGCCGCCGATGCGCTGCCTCTGACGGTGGCCAAGGGTGAATTGACATTCGACCAGATCAGTTTTTCCTACGGCGGCACGCGGTCCGTAATCGATCATATGAACCTGACGATATGTCCGGGCGAGAAGGTCGGACTGGTCGGCCGTTCCGGCGCCGGCAAGTCGACGCTCGTCAA
>DGBN01000071.1 GCA_002384815.1 Oxalobacteraceae bacterium UBA4003
CGCCACAGTTTCATGTCGACACCTGCATACCAGTATTGGCTTTAGCGTCGGCAACCAGCATGATCACGCGATCCATGCGCGCCGCCAGCACCGGATCATGCGTGGCGATGATCATGGTTTTCCCCTGCGCCAGTTGCAGCAGTGCCTCGGTGATCTGATGCGCTGTCATGCTGTCCAGATGCGCAGTCGGCTCATCCACCAGCAGCAAATCGACGTGCCGATCTACCGCTGCACGCGCCAGTGCCAGCCGCACCGCCTCGCCGCCGGACAAACCACCACCGCCTTCACCCAGAGCAACCCCGGGCTGCGCTTGCGGCACTTTGTCCAGCGCCGCAAAACGCAGTGCCGACGCGACATCCTGCGCATCGATATCCAGCCGGCCCAATACGATATTGGTGCGCACCGAACCGGCGAAAATATGCGGTTTCTGTCCTATCCATGCCATGCGCATGCGCAAGTCATGAATGGTGTTTTCCAACAAATGCACGTCGTCTATCCTGATCTCGCCGCCCTGCGCCTGCACCAAGCCTGCAAGCAGGGCCAACAAGGTCGATTTGCCGCCACCGCTGGGCGCCACGATCGCGATAGATTCACCGGCTTTTACATGCAGTGTATAAGCGTCAAACACCGGCATACCGGCTCCTGCATGTGAGAAATGCAGGTCGTGAATATCGACTGCCGGCGCGGTCTTGTCTGAGCCAGGCAAATCCGTTTGCGGCAGGACGGGTTTGCCGCTTGCACCCGGCAGCAACATGCCTGTTCCACTCAGGCGCGCCATTGCCTCCAGCGCCGCCTCGCCGGCTGCCCGGTCATGCCAGACACTGGACAGATCACGCAACGGCTCAAAAAAAGCCGGCGCCAGCAGCAAAATGAACAAACCCTGCCCTAGCGTCAGACGTCCGCCCCATGCGCCAAATTCAAGCTGTCCCAGCAAATGAAAACCGATATAAACCGCCATCATCGCCACACCCAGCGCGGCAAACAGTTCGAGCACGGCAGAAGATAAGAACGCAATGCGCAAGACCGCCATCGTGCGTAGGCGCAGCGCTTCTGCTGCGTCACGCAAACGCAAGGCAGTGACATCCACCGCATCCAAGGTACGCAAGGTTGCCAATCCGCGCAGGCGATCAAGCAAAAAAGCATTCATGTCTCCCATTTCGATCATCTGCGCTTCACTTGCGGCTTTCGCACGCCAGCCGACCAGCGCCATGAAAATCGGAATCAGTGGCGCAGCGACCAGCAAAACCAGTGCGGCTATCCACGACAACGGGAATACGGCGATGAGAATAACGATGGGAACGATGGTAGAACGCAAACGCGCAGGACGATAACGCGTCAGATAAGGGATCACTGCTTCAGCCTGTTCTGCCATCACACTTGCGGCCAGCCCAGACGCAGGCTTGCCCACGTCCAGCGGCGAACGCGCGGCCAGTGCAATAGCTACCTGCGCGCGCAGCATGGACAAACGCGTGCGTGCAGTTTTGAACACCAGTCTTGAACCTGCTGCATCACATACGGCACGTACAAACCCAAACAGCAATAAAAGTATCGCGGGAATTGTGACGGCATCCAAACCTCCACCGTCCGCCAGGGCTTGCACTGCATAGGCCAGCAAACCCGCTTGCGGCAGCCATAACAGCGATGCAAGCGTTTGCAAAACAGCTCCTGTAGCCGATCCTTGATCGGATCGCAAGCGAGGAGAAGAGTCTGAGCCTGGATGCATAGTAGTTTTCATTATGGCGCATCGTTCCTTTTAATTCTTGCGTCAGATCAAATGTGCGCCGACTCGCAAGCGTTAAGCAAGCAGATACTTTTCCCAAACAGCAGCATTCAAAATATGTGAGGATCCGGCTCGCTACTTTATCAGGCCAGATCGAATACCAGCAGCAGGGCATTTCCAGCGCGATGCAATCAACACGCAATATAATCAGTCGAACATTGATATTGCCAGGCACCGAGGAAAATCTGCCATGAATCTTCACGAAAAACTTAATTACGTCGAGTATCCGTCCAAAAACATTGCAGCGACCAAGCAATTCTTTGAAGCTGCATTTGGGTGGAATTTTATCGATTACGGCCCGGATTACGCGGCCTTCACGAACGAAGGTCTGGATGGTGGTTTCTACAAGTCGGAGCTGGCATCGCATTCCGACCGGGGTGCCGCCTTGCTGGTCTTTTACAGTCAGACACTGGAATCCAGCGAGCAAAAAATCAGGCAAGCCGGCGGCATGATCAGCAAAGAGATTTTTTCATTCCCCGGTGGCCGTCGTTTTCATTTTATTGAACCCAGCGGAAATGAATTTGCGGTGTGGTCTGAGACCGATGCATAAGCACGCACTCATGATGATCCCGACGTTGTTGATGCGATAGTTTTTGGAGACAAAATGCTTAACCCCGAACTCTGCACTGAGGAAGAAGTTGCGCAACTTGTGCACGCTTTCTACGCGAAGGTAAGACAAGACGCAGTGCTAGGCCCTATCTTCAACAGCCAGGTACATGACTGGGATCATCACTTGCTTACGCTGGTCAATTTCTGGTCGTCCATCCTGCGTGGCACCGGTAGTTATAGCGGCACACCCATGCAAAAACACGCAAGCATGGCACATCTGGACGAAACGCTTTTCAAGCGCTGGCTGGCACTATTTGACGAAACAGCCAAAGAACAAGCCAATCAAGCCATGGGCCGGCGCGCCACCGCTTCAGCACAAAGAATTGCGCAAAGTCTTTGGTACGGCTACCAGATGGCGCGCAATCCCAACGGCATTCCGGCGAATTTGCCTGATAGCTGAATGCAAATCGATGACGAAGTTGACAGGAAAATGCTCCGGCAACTTCCGTCATCAATTAATAACGCAAATAGCCGTCGCGCCTAGAACTTCAAGGACGCATTCAGCGTCAGCGAACGAGGATCGCCCGCTTTGATGTAATCGGAATACTGGAACATCCAGTAGCGCTTGTCGGTGGCGTTGTTGATCGCCAGGCGGAACGTCGTGTCATATCCACCAATGCGGGTGTCGTAGACTGCACCAACATTAAACAGCGTATAACCCGGTGCCTGAAGATTGTTGCCCGGTCGAAGCATCGTGGCACCGGTGTACTTCATGTTGGCATTCAGTTTCAAGCCAGGAATCTGCGGCACGGTGTAGGCAAGCTGCGCAGCAGCAACCGTATCCGGCGCACCCGCGACGCGATTGCCGGCAAAGGCAAAACCATTCTGATACTCGGAATCCAGCAACATCAGGCTACCGCCCAGGTTCCAGTTTTTCGCGAGACGTGCAGCCGCACCCAATTCAACACCCTGATAAATCGCGGTGCCGTCCTGCACCAGTACATTTGCACTATTGGCATATTCCGATTTTTTCTCGATACGGAACACAGCGGCCGTTGCGCTCCAATCGGTTTGCTCGGTCTTGACGCCAACTTCATATTGCCTGCTCTTGAGAGGATCCAGCATGGAGCGGTAATTTGCGTAACCAACACCCACCGACGAACCCGGCTCCAGCGATTCCATATAGCTTGCGTAAGCCATGGTGCGCGGTGCCAGTTTGTACATCAACGCAAGCGTAGGTGTTTTCACACCATCCTGTTTGTAAGAAGATGAAACGCCGCCATTGACGTTGTAGCCGGTCTGGCTGTAATCGGTGTAGCGCAAACCTGCCAGTACAGATACGCGCTCGGACAACTGAACTGTATCGCTGGCAAACAATGCCTTCTGTGTCACTTCGCCGCCACGATATAAGTCCAACGGGCCGGTGCTGTAATAACTGTTGGTGTTTTGTGTAGCAAGATTGCCGGTACCGATAAAACCGTAAAAACCATTCGAGCTGTAATCATTTTTCAATTTCAGCGACGAGGTTCCCAGCACAAGCTGATGTTCAAACGAGCCTGTCAGGAATTTACCTTCCAGCAGCGCTTGCCATTGGTTAAACTGATATGCCTCGCCGTAATCAGCATGATCGTCGTTATAGTTACCCAGGCTGTCACTCAAACGTAGAACAGATTCGTTACGCCGCGTTTTGGTCAAACTATGGCTATAGTTAGCACTCAACTTCCAGTCAGGCGTGAAGTCATACTGAAGACCTGTAGAGTAAAAGCGGAATGAGTTGTCGGCATAAGTACCGCCGCCAACAATCTTGCCGTCGTCATTCTTGATCGGCGAAGGAAGCGCACTGCCAAGAGCACTTGTTCTGGTTGTCGGTTCTTGATCGTAGGCATCGCGATCCTGCAATATCGTCTGGAAATCCCAGGTAAGTTTATCGGTCAGACGCGCATCCAGTGCAAGCGATACGGAGTTTCGGTTCAGCGAACCGTTATTGAATGTTTTACCTTCTTCATGAGTAGCATTCAGCCGATAGCCGAACATGCCGTCCGCCCCCACTCTTCCGCCGAAATCCACATGCTCGCTCACCAAACCCTTGGATGAATATCCGATGCCCGCACTGCGCAGAGTTTGATCCGTCGGCTTTTTGGTGACATAGTTAACCAGACCGCCCGGCGAACCGAAGCCATACATGAAGCCGGTTGAGCCTTTCAGCAATTCAACCTGTTCCATATGCTCGTAAGGCAAGGTGATGACATAGCTCAGGAATGGCTTGCCATCGATGCGATAGGAATTCTGAAAATCCAGCGCCAGACCTCGCACCGTCAAATAGCTGGCCCATGCGCCGTATGCACCGCTGTTATCGGATACGGATGCATCAGTTGTAAATACATCTCCCAGCTTGCTGATCTGCCGTTCAGCGATATCGGCGCTGGTGACCACTGTACTGGAAAACGGGGTCTCCAGTACGCTGCGACTACCTAATGCACCGCTATTGACTGGCGCGTTCAAATGCTGAGCCGTATCCGCAAGCATGATCCCGCTCGTAACCATCACCTCTGGCAAGGTGCCAGTGTCGCGTGCGTCATTGCCGGCTCGCCTGGCGACAGTTAGCGTCCCGTTCTCGGTACGTTGCAGCACAAGCGGATGCTCTGCCAGTGCACGCTGTACCGCCTGGTCAACACGCAACTCTCCACGAATCGCCGGTGCATTGAGGCCTTGCACCAACGCAGGATCCACAGAAATCGCCGTCCGGCTGACGCGGGCGATTTCCAGCAGCGTTGAGCTCAACTGACCTGCGGCAATTTGATAGTTGTAAAGAGATGGCACACGCTCTGAGGCAGATGTGGTTTGTTGCGCGCTCTGCGCGTAAGCACCGGTAGTTAACGCCAGCGCAATGGCCAGCACGACGGGGCGAGGACGCAATGATAGGGGGACGAAACAGTTCATGATCAATTTCCTGGGTTCGTTAAACATGTCTTCAAAGAACATGTGCATCGACACAGCGAAAAGTGATCATCGAATCTGAAAATAAATTAATGAGATTCAAGCAGCAGTAATAGCGTTGCGCAAATCAGACTACATCAATCAACACCAGCCAATCGCTGTACTTGACAAGCCGAATCGGCAAGGTTTGCACCAATGATTCCAGCACGCGATTGGTATCATCCAGCGGAAATGCGCCCAGCACCCGTAATTGCGCGGCCGCTGCAGAAACCTGCACGAAACCATTACGGTAAGGCCGCAACGCAGCAATCACATCACCCAAGGCTTCATCGTTGGCCGACAGCATGCCGCCCACCCACGCCGCCTTGCCCTCCAGCCCGGCTTGCACAACACCGATATCATCCCTGTCAAACCAGACCGCATCGCCTTCGTGCAACACACGTGAATCGCTGTGGCTATTGCGGGTTGCAACTTCAACTGTATGCTCAAACACCAATGCAAAACTGCGATCGTCCTCCTGGCGTACCAGAAAACGCGTACCCAAAGCGCGTACCGTTCCGCAATCTGTTTGCACCACAAATGGTCGATCAGTATCCGGCTTGACTGTGACAATCAATTCGCCTTTATGCAAACGTATGACGCGCGATGTACCGTCAAAATTCACGTCAGCTGAAGAGCATGCATTGAGCATGACCGTGCTGCCGTCCGGCAAATCGAAGGTTCTGCGCTCGCCAGTGCCGGTACGCAAATCGGCAACCAAGGTAGATACGTTGCCATTCTTTACTGCAAAGACACCCATGGCACTGATGGCGCCCACCGTCAGCAAACCACCCAGCAATTTTCTTCTCGATGCCGAATGGCGCGGATCAGCCGCCTGCAAAATTGCCTGTTCTGCTGCCTTGCCATGTCCAGGCAGCCGTTGACTGACACTGCGTATCGGTGCGAAAGAGCGATCCAGCACACCAGCAACTTTATTCCACGCGTGCTCATGCTGACCGTCTGCCGACTTCCAGCGTGCAAAGCGCTGATATTCGGTGTCGCTGGCTTCCCCCGAGAGAAACAAGACCATCCAGTCTATCGCTGCATCCAGTGCCACTTGTGAAATCGATTGATGTACTGCCGACGAGGATTCGCCATCCGGGCGCGCAACAGAAAAAGAATGATTCATGAGTTATTGCGCCGCTTCGCAACAGGCAACAATCGCCAGCTTCATGTAACGGCGTACGGTAATAACTGGCATCGCAAGTTGCTCGGAAATTTCCTTGTAGGTCAACTCTTGAAGTTGGCTCAGCAAGAATACCTGCCTGGCTTTTGCAGGAATTGCTGCCAGCGCCCTGTCAATTTGCTCCAGTGCTTCGAGTACCAATGCGCGATCTTCCATTGAAGGAGCCACGTCTTCAGGCAAATTTGCGAGTGCCTCGATGTAAGCGTTTTCCAGATCGCGTCGACGCCAGAAGTTGAACAGTACGCGCTTTGCAATCACTGTAAGGTAGGCACGCGGCTCGCCGAGGCGGAC
>DGBN01000004.1 GCA_002384815.1 Oxalobacteraceae bacterium UBA4003
GGTTTTCTTGGTCAGAATATGACGCTTGAAAGCTTGGCCGCGTTTAACGGTTCCACCTGGACGTACACGAAAGCGCTTTTTGGCGCTGCTTTTCGTTTTCATTTTAGGCATGACACTATCTGTCCTTTGGGGACAGCTCCATTTTTAACATGATTGCAGGTGGCAGCATTTCGCTACGCTTGGATGCCTGCTCTCACTTGTTATGCAGCGGAATCGAGTCCACTGCTATTTTGTGCAAGCCGCTCGTTGCCGGGCGACTCGTACGAAATTCTATTATTTCTTTTTCTTCGGCGACAGAACCATGATCATCTGACGACCTTCCATCTTGGGAAACTGCTCAACTTGGCCATATGGTTCCAAATCAGCTTTCAGGCGTTCCAACATGCGGAACCCGATATCCTGATGCGCCATTTCGCGACCGCGGAAACGCAGCGTGATTTTGGTTTTATCACCATCGTCCAGAAATTTGATCAGATTGCGCAGCTTGATGTTGTAATCGCCATCATCGGTGCCAGGCCGGAATTTGACTTCCTTGACCAGAATAACTTTCTGCTTCAGCTTGGCTTCGTGCGCCCTCTTTTGTTCCTGGTATTTGAACTTGCCGTAGTCCATCAGGCGAGCGACTGGCGGTTGCGCAGTTGGCGCAATCTCTACCAGATCGACATTAGCTTCTTCCGCAAGGCGGAAGGCATCTGCCAGACTAACGATACCAAGTGCCTCATTTTCGACACCACTCAAACGCAATTCAGGCGCTGTAATTTCACCGTTGATCCGATGCGACTTGTCAGTAGCTATTGCAATTTCCTTTTAAAATCAAATAATTAAGCCGTGCTCTTGCGCTATGGGTTACCCCGTTAGGCTTTGGCGTCAATCTCGCTATTGAGACGTTCCACCAATAAATCGACAGGCATGACACCCAGATCGACATTACCTCGCGCTCGCACGGCCACTGTCCCTGCATCTCGCTCTTTGTCGCCAATAACAATAATGTACGGCAGCTTCTGAACGGAATGCTCGCGTATTTTATAGGTTATTTTCTCATTACGCAAATCGACATGCACTCTAAACCCTTGTTTCTTCAGGTTTTGTGCAACCGCTTGTGCGTAGCCGGCCTGGGCATCGGAAATGTTCAGCACGGCAATCTGGATCGGGGCCAGCCATAAAGGCAAGGCGCCGGCGTGGTTTTCGATCAGCATGCCGATAAAACGCTCGAAGGAACCGAGAATTGCACGATGCAACATGACCGGAGTCTTCTTGGTGTTGTCTTCCGCAACATATTCCGCGCCCAGACGCGCCGGCATCGAGAAATCGACCTGAATTGTGCCGCATTGCCACATGCGGCCGATCGCATCCTTCAGTGTGTATTCGATCTTGGGGCCGTAGAACGCGCCCTCACCTGGTGAAATTTCATAGGTGCAGCCGGAACGATCCAGTGACGCAATCAATGCAGCTTCAGCCTTGTCCCAAGCCTCATCGGAACCAACACGTTTTTCAGGGCGTGTTGCCACTTTATAAATAACGTCAGTAAAACCAAAATCACGATATACCTTTTGCAACAATGCAGTGAAGGCGACACACTCATCCAGAATCTGGTCTTCGGTACAGAAAATATGACCATCGTCCTGCGTAAAGCCGCGCACGCGCATCATGCCATGCAGTGAACCGGATGGTTCATTGCGGTGACACTGACCGAATTCGCCATAACGCAATGGCAGTTCGCGATACGAGCGCAGATCCGAAGCAAAAATCTGTACGTGACCCGGGCAGTTCATAGGCTTCAATGCATACGAGCGGTTTTCCGACTCGGTCGTGAACATGTTCTCTTTGTAGTTTTCCCAGTGGCCGGATTTTTCCCACAGGCTGCGATCGAGAATCTGCGGCGCCTTTACTTCCTGGTAACCATTGTCCTGATAAACACGGCGCATGTATTGCTCGACCTGCTGCCAGACTGTCCAGCCTTTTGGATGCCAGAAAATCAAGCCTGGCGCTTCTTCCTGAAAATGAAACAGATCCAGCGCACGACCAAGTTTGCGGTGATCGCGCTTCTCGGCTTCTTCCAGCATGTGCAGATAGGCTTCCTGCTCCTCCTTCTTCGCCCATGCGGTGCCGTAGATACGCTGCAGCATTTCATTCCTGGAATCGCCACGCCAGTAGGCACCTGCCAGCTTCATCAGCTTGAATACCTTCAGCTTGCCGGTCGACGGTACGTGCGGCCCGCGGCACAGATCGGTGAACTTGCCTTCGGTGTACAGCGAGACTTCCTGATCAGCCGGGATGGATTCTATGATTTCAGCCTTGTAAACCTCGCCTATCGATTTGAAATAGGCGACAGCTTCGTCGCGCGGCATGACTTTGCGAGTAACCGGCTCGTCTTTTTTTGCCAGTTCGGTCATTTTCTTTTCGATTGCCAGCAAATCTTCCGGCGTGAACGGACGTTTGTACGAGAAATCGTAGTAGAAGCCGCTATCGATCACGGGACCGATGGTGACTTGCGCATCGGGGAACAATTCCTTGACTGCGTACGCCAGCAAATGCGCGGTGGAGTGACGGATCACATCCAGACCTTCAGCATCCTTGTCGGTAATGATGGCCAGATCACTGTCTTGCTCGATCAGGTACGAGGTGTCGACCACATTGCCATTGACCTTGCCGGCGAGTGCCGCCTTGGCAAGACCAGAGCCGATATTGGCAGCGACTTGCGCCACGGTGACAGGGGAATCGAATTCGCGTTGCGAACCATCAGGAAGGCGGACTGTAATCATTTTGCTCTCCGTTTCAGCGGGGACTTGCTTGCTAACGCTAGATTAATTGAACGACAAAAAATGCGGACGAAAAAAAGCGCGGGCTAGCCGCGCTTTTTCAAATGGTAATGACGAAAAAGAACCCGACTTAGCGTCGCTCGAAAACCAGTGTGGTTGTCGTTCGCGGTGTCATAACCGGGTTTGCCTTTCTCGCTCTTACAGGTTTTACCAATTTTTCGTTGGTAGGCACGATTGGACTCGAACCAACGACCCCTACCATGTCAAGGTAGTGCTCTAACCAGCTGAGCTACGCGCCTAAAGAAGCGAAATTATAGCGATAAATTATCTACTTAGCTAGTGCTTGTGTGAACTTGTTTGAAAAATCCCTGTGCGGCACTCTTTATCGTGCAGACGCGGCAACGCATTCGTCCCTTATGCGCCCTCACTTTACCGGCATCAATGACGTCTGGCTTCCAGCACGCCCTTGACTTCACGGATGACAGCCAGCGCTTTCTGTAATTGCGCAGTAGCAGCGATTTCCGCCGTAAACGCCATGCGTGCCTGCCCCTTCACGCTTTGCGTGCTGACGCCTATCACATTGATTTTTTCACGCAGGAAAATATCAGAAATATCGCGTAACAAGCCTTGCCGGTCGCTGGCCAGCACGAAAATATCAACCGGATACACGGTTGCCGATTCTGTTTTCCCCCACGCCGTTTGCACTACGCGTTCGGGCGCCTTGTGACGCATTTCGACAAAATTCTTGCAGTCAGCACGATGGATAGACACACCTTTGCCACGCGTGACAAAGCCGACTATCTCATCCGGCGGTGCCGGTTTGCAGCACTTGGCCAGTTGCGTCATCAAGCCATCGGTTCCGACCACCAGCACACCGGACTTGGCGCCGTGCACAACGCTGGAGGCACGACTCTTGCGCGGAATGACCACATCTTCCAGCTCGGCCTGCGCGGCAGCGCTTGCTTCGTCGCCACGCAAAGCCTGCTCCACTGTGCGCAAACTGAACTCATCCTTGCCTACCGCCAGGAACAAATCATCAAGTTTGGAAAAATCCAGTTTATGTGCGAGTTCTTCCAGGTTGACGGCTGTCTTGCCTTCGCGCTGCAGGGTTTTTTCAATCAGCGCACGTCCGCTGGACAGCGTCTCCTGCTGATCGATTGCATTGAACCAGGCACGTACCTTGGCGCGTGTACGCGAGCTCGCAGCATAGCCGGGCGAAAGCCAGTCGCGCGACGGGCCGACTGTACCTGTCACAGCACTGGCGCCTTTGGCGGTAATGATGTCGACGGTCTGGCCATTTTTCAGTACGGTATTGAGCGGAACCAGCATACCGTCTACGCGTGCACCACGGCAACGATGACCGACATCGCTATGCAAGTGGTAGGCAAAATCGATAGGCGTGGCACCGTTCGGCAACTCGATCACACGTGCCTGCGGCGTCAACACGTAAATACGATCATCCAGCGTGGCTGACTTGAGTTTTTCTACCCAGTCACGATGCACGTCTTCCTGCCCGACAACGGTATCGACGACTTCGCTTTTCCATGCCAGCAATTGCCGCAACCAGGCAATTTTCTCATCATACTTTTGCCCGGAAAAATTCGAACCACCCGCTTCCTTGTAGCGCCAATGCGCAGCCACGCCGTATTCGGCGAAGTCGTGCATATCGTTGGTACGTACCTGTACTTCCAGTGGACGACCATCTTCTGCCATGACGATCGTATGTAGCGATTGATAACCATTGGACTTGGGGCGCGAGATGTAATCGTCGAACTCCGACGGTATCGGCGTCCAGATGTTGTGCACGATACCGAGCACCGTATAGCAATTTTTCACATCTTCGACGATCACGCGGAATGCACGTACATCGTATAAATCCGAAAACTCGATTTCCTTGCCGCGCAGCTTGCTCCAGATACTGAAGATGTGTTTCGGCCGACCGAAAACTTCAGCCTTGATGCCGGCCACGGCCATTTCCGACTGCAGACGCTTGATCGAATTTTCAACGAAGGCTTCACGTTCGACGCGTTTTTCTTCCAGTAGCGATGCAATGCGCCGGTACGCTTCAGGTTCGAGGAAGCGAAACGATAAATCTTCCAGCTCCCATTTCAATTGCCAGATACCGAGCCGGTTTGCCAGCGGTGCATACAAGTCGAAAGTCTCGCGCGCATATTGCCGCGAACGTTCATTCATCAACTTGTTGTCGGCGAAGTAGCGCAGCGTTGTGACACGCGTACCGAGACGCACCAGTACCACACGCATATCGCTGGCCATGGCCAGTAACATCTTGCGCAATACTTCCAGTTGCGCCGCCGCTTCCTGTGCCGCGTTCTTGCTGCGCGCTGCTTCATGCTGTATGAAAGTGGCTTCATGCAAACGCATCAACTGACGCACTCCCGCCACCAGATCGCTGACCTCTTTGCCGAATCGCTCTTCTATTTTCTTGGCGGCTGCCGGTGCGATCATTTCCAGTTCGAACAGTAAAGCGGCAATTCGCGTATCGGCATCTGTTTCCAGTTCGGATAAAACGGTCGCCACGCCTTGCGCAAACTCGAAGGCATCCTGCTCGCTTTCGAACGCTCCCTGTCCTGCAGAAACGGTCTTGCCGGTATAAAACGGCTTTACAAGTGCAAGCGCATCCATCACGCGGGCGCTATCGTGTTCTGTCAAGCCGGAACGAAGCAACGCAGGTACGTCGCTCTGTGTTGATGCTAAAGAAACCATTACCAGCCTAGGAAGATGCTGCAACCACAATTATTTCAATCAGGCGCCGCGAATCGGGAAACTGCACGGCAACCGTTGCTCTGGGCGGCGCATGTCCTTCCGGCACCCACTCATTCCATGCTGCATTCATGCCGTCGAAGTCATTGATGTCGGCAATAAATATCTGGCACGAAAGAATGCGGGTTTTATCGCTGCCGGCTTCCGCCAGCAGACGATCGACATGCCCCAGCACTTCGCGTGTCTGACCCAGAATGTTCTGCGTCGTATCTTCTGCAATCTGTCCTGCCAAGTATACCGTGCCATTGTGTATGGCAACTTCCGATAGCGTATCGCCTATATGCAAACGTGTGATGTTCATGCTGTTTCAGTATAAAAATCCGGCTGCAAACATCAGCCCAGGAAAAAACCTTTTGCGATCGCAATCTGCGCTTCGCTCAAGAAAGTCGGTGCATGACCAACCCCTGCCAACTCCACCACCCTGGCCTTCGGGCCGCGCTGCGACATCGCCTGCGCCGTTTCCGGCGACAACAAATCGGAATCGGCACCGCGCACCAGTAAAACAGGGCAGGTAATGGCATCGTAGGCGGTCCACAAGCGCTGCTCATCCAGTCGCGCGCTTTCCGCAGTCGCTTGCCGGAAGGGCATCGCCAATCCCGGATCATAGACGAATACCCATTGTCCCTGCTCATTCTGACGCATCACATCCGCCGCCAGCTTGCGCCATTGTTCATCACTATGTGCGCCGAACGACAGCGAAATCGCGCGCACGTATTGCCAAGCCTCATCGAAGCTGGCAAAGCGCAGGTCCTGCCCTACATACTCGCCTATGCGTGCCAGCGCTTCCGCATCGATAGTAGGGCCGATGTCGTTGAGCAGCAATTTACGTATCGGCGTATCCGGTAACGATGCCAGCGCCATACCAATCACGCCGCCCATCGAAGTGCCGAACCAGTGCACGGACTCCACTTCCAAGCGCGCAATCAGCATCACCATGTCGCTGACGTATTGCGGTACTTGATAATATTGCGGATCGCGCAAATGTCCCGAGCGCCCGCGTCCAACCACATCGGGACAGATCACGCGGTAATCACGCGACAGCGCTTGCGCCAATGCATCGAAATCATCCGATACCCGCGTCAGGCCATGCACGCAGATCAATACTTTCGCATTGGCAGGATCGCCCCATTCCTTGTATGCCATTTGGTGCAGGCCGGCAGGAGAAAGACACTGAACAGTTTTGATTTGAGTCATGACAATCGAAATGAAATGTATGCGGTATTTTACGACTCTTGCGCCTGAAATCTTAGCAAAGATCCCGGCATCTGCAATCTCAGGCTGAAACGCCCATCTGCAAAACACTACTCCGAGCGGTAAAGCAGCATTGATGAGCAGCACCACTTCCGGCATGGATTGCGTACGCACTGGCGCAGCAAAACTGCGCATATCGTGCCCAACGGTTTCGGCGATGCAAATAAAATCGCCGCGCTGCCCGGTATGCTGCGGCAAACCTGAAGTGTAAAAACCTAATGCACGCTCATGCCGTCGTCAGCCGTCATGATGGCGCCATTGATGAAGTGCGATTCTTCCGCCGCCAGCAACAGCAGCAAGCCATCCAGATCTTCCGGTTTGCCTATGCGTTTGCGCGGCAAGGTATCCAGCAACCTCTTCCCTTGTTCGCTCTTGAAGTATTCCTGATTGAGCTCGGTGCCGATGTAACCGGGGCAGATCGCATTGACGTTGATGCCGAACCTGCCCCACTCCACCGCCATCGTCCTGGTCATGTGCACCAGCGACGCCTTGCTCATGCTGTACACACCAAGTTCCGGCACTGCGCGCAATCCGGCGACCAAAGCAATATTGATAATGCGATGCTGCTTCTTCGCATCGCCCTTGGCGCGCGTAATCATCCGTTTGGCCACTTCCTGTGCAACAAAAAATGCGCCACGCTGGTTCGTATCCATCACGTAGGCATATTCTTCCGGCGTCACATCCAGCAGACGCCCGCTGCTGGAAACACCGGCGTTATTAACCAGGATGTCGATCGCTCCTGCTTCAGTTTCTGCATGCGCGATGGCCGACTTGATGCTGGCATAGTCGGTCACATCCAGCGTCACGACATGTGCGGCGCCACCCTCTGCTTCTATCTCGGCGCGCAATTCCTTCAGCCTGTCGACACGACGGGCAGCCAGCACGACTTGCGCACCCGCCATCGCCAGTACTTTTGCAAAGCGTGCGCCAAGTCCGCCGGAAGCACCTGTAATCAAAGCGACCTTGCCTTCAAAATTGACTTCTATACCCACGACACTCTCCTGACTTTCTGTTGATTATTAGCGTACTGAAAACAAAAAGTGACCTTAGAGGCGTTATGATTACACGAAAGCGCAGCAATGCGCGTTTTACACTTCGACCTCACTGCGAAACCGCGAGACAATAAGGCCTTCGCATGCAGATAACCAGACTGTTTTTACCATGACCCAGACCTCCCCCCCAGAATCCAGCCTGTTAGCCCAATACGGCCCGCGCGAAGCAATGGAATACGACGTTGTGATAGTGGGTGGAGGACCGGCCGGCCTGGCGGCGGCAATACGACTCAAACAGCTTGCCGCCGAACAAAATCACGAAATTTCCGTTTGCATCCTGGAAAAAGGCGGCGAACTGGGTGCGCACATTCTCTCCGGCGCAGTGATGGATCCGCAGGCGCTGACTGAATTGCTGCCAGACTGGAAAGAACTGGGCGCACCACTGAATACTCCGGTCACAGAAGACCGTTTCCTGTTCCTGACCGAGAGCAAAGCCTACAAGACACCGAACTTCCTGCTGCCGGCCTGCTTCCAGAATCACGGAAATTACGTCGTCTCACTGGCCAATGTCGTGCGCTGGCTGGGACAGCAGGCCGAAGCACTGGGTGTCGAGGTTTTTCCCGGTTTTCCGGCGGCGGAAATTCTTTACAACGAGGATGGTTCCGTCCAGGGCGTCGCTACCGGCAATATGGGTGTAGACCGTGCCGGCCAGCCAACCGCTGCCTTTCAGCTCGGAATGGAACTTCACGCCAAATACACACTGTTCGCCGAAGGTTCTCGTGGCCACCTCGGCAAGCAGCTGATGGAAAAATTTAATCTCAGTCAGGGCAAGGCGCCGCAAACTTACGGTATCGGCATCAAGGAATTGTGGGAAATCGATCCGGCTCTGCATCAAGCGGGACTCGTTATTCACACTGCCGGCTGGCCGCTGAAGAGCGATACCTATGGCGGCTCTTTCCTGTATCACCTGGAAAACAATCAGGTCGCGGTCGGCTATGTGGTCGGCCTTGGTTATGACAATCCCTATCTGTCGCCGTTTGAAGAATTCCAGCGCTATAAAACGCATCCGGAAATCAGCAAGTTCTTCAAAGGCGGCAAACGTATTTCCTATGGTGCACGCGCGATTACCGCCGGCGGCTTGCAATCCCTGCCAAAACTGGTCTTTGCCGGTGGCGCGTTGATAGGCTGTGAAGCCGGCTTCCTGAACGGCAGCCGCATCAAAGGCAGCCATGCTGCCATCAAGAGCGGCATGCTGGCAGCCGGTGCCGCCTTCACCGCGCTTTCCACTGGTCGTCAACACGATGAATTGCATGCGTATCCTGCCGCGTTTGAACAATCCTGGCTGCATGAAGAATTGCATGTGGCACGCAACTTCAAGCCGTGGATGAGCAAGGGTCTGTACACCGGCTCCATCATGTTCGGCATCGATCAACTGCTGTTGCGCGGCAAGGCGCCGTGGACGCTGCGCAATGCGCATGCAGACCATGAATGCCTGCGCCCCGCCGCGGCCTTCCAGCCTATCGCGTATCCGAAGCCGGATAACGTCCTGACCTTCGATCGCCTGTCTTCCGTTTTCATCTCCAATACCAACCATGCAGAAGACCAGCCCATTCACCTGACACTGACAGATCCGGCAGTGCCGGTGCAAGTCAATCTGGCTGAATATGCGGGTCCGGAAGCGCGCTACTGCCCGGCTGCGGTATATGAATTCATCAAGGATGAAGCAGGTGCGGACAAGCTGCAGATCAATGCCCAAAACTGTGTACATTGCAAAACCTGCGATATCAAGGACCCTACCCAAAATATCGTGTGGGTGACGCCGGAAGGTAGTGGCGGGCCGAACTATCCGAATATGTAACTAGATTTTCCTAAAAGGAAAAAAAGCCGCGTTGCGGCTTTTTTTACGATCAGTTTTTATCGAGCTGCGTTCAAACTTTCCATTCCCCGCTCAAGATTTTTTCCAGCCAGAAGGCACCGATCACTGTCTTCACATCAGTGATTTTTCCCTCGCGTATCCAGCTCAGCAAATCGGCTGGCACAGCCTTAAAGGTTTCGAGAAACTCTTCGTCATCAAGCTTGCGCTCTCCGGAAGTCAAGCCGCGTGCCACATATAAATCCAGATGTTCGTCAGCATAGGCAATCGCATTATGTATCGTGCAGACGAATTGCCAATCGGTCGCGGTATAACCTGTCTCCTCCAGCAATTCGCGCTGGGCGCAGGCTAATGGCTGTTCGCCAGGATCGATTTTCCCGGCCGGAAATTCGATAAAGACACGATCTAGCGGATAACGAAACTGGCGCTCCATCAATACGGAACCATCATCGAATAGCGGCAGAATCACGACTGCACCGGGATGCTTGATGTATTCACGCGTAGTCGGTCGACCATTCGGCAGACGAACCGTATCGCGCTGCACCTTCAGGAAGTGGCCATCGTAGGCCAGCATACTGTCGATGCGAATTTCTTTCAGATGATTATCCATATTCCGGCTCCGATAACGCGCGAGAAATACTCGACCGATGGAAGTAATGGAACAGCGTTTTGCCTGACGCTCAGTGACGGTGCTTGCGCATATACCGCATGACAAAGCCCGGATAGGCCAGCACGAGGAATAGACAAGCGGTGATGGCAAAGAATTCCCAGCCTTGCGGGAATACGCTACCGATACGCGACTCCAGCAAACCGGCCACCAGGCCGACTGCCAGATACAGCAGGAACAATTCGATCAGGCGCAACCAGATCGGTTTGACCGGGCGTGGAAAGGGAATGATGGCGAACAGACGTTCATTGAAGAATGGCAGGTTGGCGCAAAAAAGCGCCAACAAAATTACAAACCAGCTTGCCAGCGAGACATCCACTCAGCAACAGCCTGTCACCGCCGTCAAGACGCGAGCGTCTTGACGATGGCAGCTGCGCAAGCTGTCATCAACGGCCCAGGTACCAGACCCAAGGCCAGCAATGCTGCGCCATTGATGCTCAGGGCCACGGTAACATCCTTGTTGGCAACAATCTTTGCTGTATCAACCGGTTCATCGAAATACATGACCTTGACCACGCGCAGATAGTAGAAGGCACCAATCAGTGAGAACAGCACTGCCACCACTGCAAGCCAGATTTGTCCGCTGCTCAAAACCGCTTGCAAGACCGACAGCTTGGCGTAGAAGCCGACAACTGGCGGCACGCCGGCCAGAGAGAACATCAACAGCAGTGTAACGAAGGCAAACCATGGGCTGCGCTGATTCAAACCTTTAAAGTCGTCAATGTTATCCGCTTCAAAACCGGCACGCGACAACAGCATGATGACGCCGAACATACCCAGCGTAGTCAGCACATAAGTGATGACATAGAACATTGCAGCACCGTAGCCATTGGTGGTGGAACCATCTGCACCAGCCACTACACCGGACAACAGACCGAGCAGAATGAAGCCGACTTGCGAGATTGTCGAATAGGCCAGCATGCGCTTGATATTGGTTTGCATGATCGCGGTGATGTTGCCAATCGCCATCGACAGCACAGCAAGTATCGTCAGCATTTGCTGCCAATCGATCATCAGCGCAGGCAAGGCTTCCACCAGCAAACGTATCGTGATGGCGAATGCAGCCAGCTTGGGCGCACCGCCCAGCATCAGCGTCACCGCGGTTGGTGCACCTTGATAGACGTCCGGCACCCACATATGGAATGGTACGGCACCAAGCTTGAAGGCCAGGCCTGAAACCACAAATACCAGGCCGAAAACCAGTACTGGCTTGTTGACAGCACCGCTTGCAATCACACTTGCAACTTCAGTCATGTCGAGCGAACCGGTCGCACCGTACAACATCGAAATACCGTACAGCAGGAAGCCGGAAGCCAGCGCGCCGAGTACAAAATACTTCATCGCCGCTTCAATTGCCACTGCATTGTCGCGACGGAAAGCAACCAGCGCATACAGCGACAGCGACATGATTTCGAGACCGAGATAGAGGATCAGGAAGTTATTGGCCGAGATCATGACCATCTGACCAAGTACGGTGAACAACGACAGGATGTAAAACTCGCCACCCAGGCGGCCGTTCACCATTTGACGATCTTCCAGATACCGGCGCGAATAGATGAGCGTCAGACCGATCGCGATATATGTGCAGAACTTGAGCAGATTCGACATGGGGTCCGAGACGAACATATTACCGAAGCTGTAGCTAGTCGCACCCGCGTTGAAATCACACAGGCTGAGTACCGCGCACACAACCAGAGTTGCAAGCGACAACACATAAGTCAGGTAGCGTTTCGCATCCGACAGAAACAAATCAATCAGCAGGATTGCACAAGTCGCAATTGCCAGGAAGATTTCAGGAAGGACAGGTATCAGATTCAAATTATTCATTTTGTCGCAGTGTGTGTGCGTTCAGTTGCGCGGTTGCAGAGCGTTAATTGATCTTCGAAATCGCGACATGCTTGAGCAAATCAGCGACCGAAGTCTGCATAACATCAGTGAAAGGCGCTGGATACAGACCCATCGCCAGTACGGCAATGGCGAGCAAACCAAGCATCAGGAATTCACGCTTGTTGATATCCGTCAGTTCCGCCACGTGGTGATTGGCAACTGCGCCGAAAATCACGCGCTTGGCCAGCCACAGCGAGTAAGCTGCACCCAAGATCAAGGCGGTGGCAGCCAGCAGGCCGATCCAGAAATTGTATTGAACCGCGCCCAGAATCACCATGAATTCACCCACGAAACCGGAGGTGGCTGGCAAACCTGCATTACCCATCGAGAACAGCACGAAGAATGCAGCGAATTTAGGCATGGTGTTCACGACGCCGCCGTAGTCGGCGATATTACGTGTGTGCATACGGTCGTACAGCACACCGATACACAGGAACATCGCACCGGAAACGAAGCCGTGCGAAATCATTTGCACGATACCGCCCTGCACTGCCATGTCGTTGAACATGAAGAAACCCAGCGTGACGAAGCCCATGTGCGCAATCGATGAATACGCGACCAGCTTTTTCATATCCTTTTGTACCAGCGCAACCAGACCGATATAAATCACGGCGATCAGCGACAGTGTGATCATGAAACCGGACAGGTAATGGCTGGCATCCGGCGTGATCGGCAGCGAGAAACGCAGGAAGCCGTATGCGCCGAGTTTCAGCATGATCGCTGCCAGCACGACGGAGCCGCCGGTAGGTGCTTCCACGTGAGCGTCCGGCAGCCATGTATGCACCGGCCACATCGGCACCTTGACGGCAAACGCCATCAGGAAAGCCAGGAAGATCAGGATCTGCGCATCCATAGGCAGCGGCAAGGTATGCCACGCCAGAATATCAAAACTGTGGCCGGACTTGAAGTACAGGTACAACAAGGCCACCAGCATCAACAGCGAGCCGAAGAAGGTGTACAGAAAGAACTTGATCGATGCATAGACGCGATTCGCTCCGCCCCATACGCCGATGATGATGAACATCGGAATCAGTGTCGATTCAAAGAACACATAGAACAGCAAACCGTCGAGTGCGCAGAACACGCCTATCATCAAGCCGGACAGGATCAGGAACGCCCCCATGTACTGGCCTACGCGCTTCTCGATTACTTCCCAGCCTGCAATCACGACAAAAATCGTGATGAAGGCAGTCAATACGACGAACCACATCGACAAGCCATCGATGCCGAGCGAGTAGTTGATGTTGAAAATATCAATCCACTTGAATTTTTCAACGAACTGCATGCCGTGCGCTGCGTTATCGAACTTCTGTATCAGCGGCAAGGTCACCAGAAAACTGACGATGGCGCCGACCAGCGATACGCTGCGCGCAACGTTTGGATTATCGTCACGGCCAATAACCAGAACCAGGATACCGAACGCGATTGGCAACCAGATCGCGAGACTTAACAGGGGAAATGTTGACTGCATCATGTTTTTATTTGCTCTATTTCGCTAACTTATTGGGCGAACGATGGGAATGGCAAGAAATAAATCAGGAAACCCAGCACGCCGAGGATCATGACAAATGCGTAGTGATAAATGTAGCCGGTCTGCAGCTTACGAACGATGCTTGAGAACCATCCCACCAGCTTCGCACTGCCGTTCACTATCAATCCATCGATCAATGTCTTGTCGCCCACATTGGAAAAACCACCGCCCAGCACACGCGCACCGCGGGCAATAACGACCTCATTGAATTTATCCATGTAGTACTTGTTGTCGAGCAGCGTGTGCAAAGCATGGAAATTCTTGAAGAACCAGGCTGGAACACGCGGATTGATCATGTAGCAGTAATAAGCCGATGCCACACCAGCCACCGCCAACCAGAACGGCGCTGTCTGCAAACCGTGGATCGCCATTGCCATTGCGCCATGGAAAATTTCATTCAGTTCTGCCATGCCGCCATGCCTTGGATCGACAGTAATCACGCCTTTGAAGAAATCGCCGTGCAGCATAGGTTCGATCGCGAAGTAGCCGATCACAACCGATGGTATCGCCAGCAGAATCAGCGGCAGCGTCACCACCCAAGGTGACTCATGCGGTTTTTGGCCGGGAGCCAGACCGTGATGTTCGTCATGGCCATGATCGTCGTCATGAGCATGCGCATCATGGTGATCTGCATGAGCATGAGCATGATCATCGTGGTGTGCATGCGCCTTGCCGAAACGTTCTTCACCGTGGAATACCAGAAAGTACATACGGAAGGAATAGAACGCGGTCACGAAAACACCCGCCAGCACTGCAAAATTGGCAAAGCCTGCGCCAGTAATATGGGTCGCATGCACCGCTTCAATAATGCTGTCTTTCGAGTAGAAGCCCGAAAACAATGGTGTACCAATCAACGCCAGCGAACCCAGCAACGATGTGATCCAGGTAATCTTCATGTACTTGCGCAGACCACCCATGTTGCGGATGTCCTGGTCATGATGCATGCCGATGATGACGGAACCCGCAGCAAGGAATAGCAGTGCCTTGAAGAATGCGTGCGTCATCAAGTGAAACACGGCAACCGAGTAAGCCGATGCACCGAGTGCCACCGTCATGTAACCAAGTTGCGACAGCGTCGAATAAGCGACCACGCGCTTGATATCGTTTTGAATGATGCCGAGGAAGCCCATGAAAAGCGCAGTAATCGAGCCGATGATCAGGATGAAGGACAAGGCCGTATCCGACAACTCGAACAGCGGCGACATGCGCGCCACCATGAAGATACCTGCAGTCACCATCGTCGCCGCGTGAATCAGTGCGGAAATCGGCGTTGGGCCTTCCATCGAATCAGGCAACCAGACGTGCAGCGGGAACTGTGCCGACTTGCCCATCGCACCGATAAACAGGCAGATACAGGCAACTGTCAGCAGCATCCAGTCGGTACCCGGCAGGGTCAAGGTTGCGAGTTGATCTTTCTTGGCAAAGACTTCCGCATAGTCCATCGAACCGGCATACGCCAGCAACAAACCGATACCCAGGATGAAACCGAAATCGCCGACACGGTTAACCAGAAAGGCTTTCATGTTCGCCACAACTGCGGTCGGTTTGGTATACCAGAAACCAATCAGCAGGTAAGACACCAGCCCCACTGCTTCCCAGCCGAAGAACAGCTGCAGGAAATTGTTGCTCATGACGAGCATCAACATCGCAAACGTGAACAGCGAGATGTAGGAGAAGAATCGGTTATAGCCTTCATCTTCTTCCATATAGCCTATCGTGTAGATATGCACCATCAGGGAAACGAAAGTCACCACGCACATCATCATCGCAGTCAGGCTGTCGACCAGGAAGCCGACTTCAAGTTTCAGTCCGGCGACCGTCATCCATGTGTACAAACTACCGTTGAACGTGGCACCGTCAAGAACCAGCGACATCGTGTGCAAGGACAGGATGAATGCGATCAGTACGCCAAGTATCGTCACGGAATGCGACGCCTTGCGGCCGATTAAATTGCCAAAAAATTTGGTACCAAACAAACCAGCAATCAGTGATCCCGCAAGTGGTGCCAGCGGTACGATCAGAAGGAGGTGTGGGTTAAGTTGCCCCGCCATGATGATGAAACCTTATCGTTATTGTTCGGAATTAGCCCTTGAGGCTGTCTAGATCTTCGACATTGATGGTATCCAGAGTACGGAACATGGAAACCAGAATGGCAAGACCGATTGCAGCTTCAGCAGCGGCTACCGTCAAAATGAAGAAAACAAAAATCTGGCCGGCGGCGTCACCCAGGAAATAGGAAAACGCGACGAAGTTCATATTCACAGCCAGCAGCATCAATTCGATGGCCATCAGCAGAATGATGATGTTTTTACGATTCAGAAAAATACCGACTATCGAGATCGCGAACAGGATCGCGCCGAGAATCAGGTAATGTACGAGCGATAACTCCACAACACTCCCCTTATTTTTGTTCTGCTGCAGGAGCAGCTGGTTGATCGCCATTGGCGCGCGTGGATTCCGCTTTCATCTTCACGATGCGCAGACGATCGCCCGCTTTGACTCTGACTGCATCGCCGGGCGCAAAATACTTGCTGTCCTTGCGTTTGCGCATCGTCAATGCCACCGCAGCTACCATCGCCAGCAGCAACAGCAAAGCAGCGAGCTCGAATGCATACAGATACTGGGTGTAAATCAGCTTGCCCAGTTCTTTCGTATTGCCAATCATGGCTGCCGCTTCCGGTACTTGCGTATGCGCCGTCCAGAAACCGCGGAACAACACTGCTGCCATTTCCAGCACAATCACGACACCAATGGTCGCTGCCAGCGGCAGATAACCCCAGAAGCCTTCACGCACATTGGTCAGCTTGATGTCGACCATCATGACGACGAACAGGAACAGCACCATCACTGCGCCGACGTACACCAGCACCAGCACGATAGAGAGGAACTCGGCCTTGAGCAGCATCCACAACGCAGCGGCCGTACAAAACGTCAGTACGAGGAACAATGCAGCATGAACCGGATTGGAATCGGTGATGACGCGTATGGCGGCGAAGACCAGAATCGCCGAGAACACGTAAAACAAGACTGTTGTAAATTCCATAATCAACCAAAAAGTCAGCAAAAAGTCAGCATGTTGCGGCTGTCAATATTATTAAATCAACGATAAGCCGCGTCGGCGGTGCGTGCAGCTGCAATTTCAGTTTCGTAACGATCACCTACCGCCAGCAGCATTTCCTTGGTGTAGTACAGATCGCCGCGTTTTTCGCCGTGATATTCGAAAATATGCGTTTCCACAATCGAATCAACCGGGCAGGATTCTTCGCAGAAGCCGCAGAAAATACATTTGGTCAGATCGATGTCATAGCGCGTGGTACGGCGGCTGCCGTCGTCACGCTGTTCCGACTCGATCGTGATTGCCATCGCAGGGCATACTGCTTCACACAGTTTGCAGGCGATACAGCGTTCCTCACCGTTAGGATAGCGACGCAGTGCATGCAAACCACGGAAACGTGATGACTGCGGCGTTTTTTCTTCCGGGAACTGCACGGTAATTTTGCGCGAGAACATGTAACGTCCGGTCAGAGCCATACCCTTGAGCAGCTCGCGCAACATCAAACTACCGAAAAAATCCTTAATTGCTTCCATCTTGGCTTCCCTCTTTGCTCAGCCTTGCTGCATTAGTTCCAGATATTCCATGGGGTTTTCATCCAGATCGCGACGATCAACAGATAAACCAAAGTCAGCGGAATAAAGACCTTCCAACCCAAACGCATGATTTGATCGTAACGATAGCGCGGGAACGAAGCGCGGAACCAGATAAACAGAGTCACCACGAACAACGTTTTTGCACCAAGCCATATCCAGCCAGGAATCAGGGTGAATGGTGCCATGTCAATCGGTGAAGACCATCCGCCCAGGAACATCAGCGTTGCCAGGATCGAGATCAACCACATATTGGCGTACTCAGCCAGGAAGAACATCGCGAACGACATCCCGGAGTACTCAACCATGTGACCGGCAACGATCTCGGACTCACCCTCGACAACGTCAAAAGGATGGCGATTCAGTTCGGCCGTACCGGAAATGATGTAGACGATGAACATCGGCAACAGCGGCAACCAGTTCCACGACAGGAAGGTCAGACCCATGTCGGCACCACGACCGCTGGTTTGCTGCAAAACGATCTCCGACAGATTCAGGCTGCCCGACACCATCAATACAATCACCAGCACAAAGCCCATCGCGATTTCATATGAAATCATTTGCGCAGATGCACGCATCGCGCCAAGGAATGCATATTTGGAGTTCGATGCCCAGCCTGCCACGATCACGCCATACACTTCCAGTGACGTGATTGCCATCACGAACAACAAGCCGGCGTTGACGTTTGCCAATGCTGCTTCAGGGCCGAACGGAATCACCGCCCATGCCGCCAATGCAGGCATGATGGTCATGATAGGAGCGATCAGGAACAGCGCCTTGCTCGATTTCGCCGGAACGACGATTTCTTTGAGCAGAAGTTTGACGCCGTCGGCAATCGGTTGCAGCAAACCTGCAGGACCGGTACGGTTGGGGCCGTGACGCACGTGCATCCAGCCAATGACCTTGCGTTCCCACAAGGTCAGATAAGCAACCGCGCCCATCAATGGCGCAACGACTGCAATGATTTTTACCAGATTCCATACCAGCGGCCAGTAATAGCCGAGGAATGCGTTACCCGTTGCGTGGACGGATTCCAATAATTGATCCATTACGCTTTCTCCACGCTGATAGCACCAAACATCGCGCCCAGGGCTGCGGTCTCCTGACGACCGGCAGCTACGCGCACCACATTTGCAGGCAGGTTTTCTGCAATCGCAGCGACCAGCACTGCACTGCCCTCACCTTGCGCAACCTTGACTTGATCACCCGCGGCAACACCCAGCCGGGCTGCCAGCTCGGCCGACAACCATGCTTGCGGCACTGCTGCATCATTAGTTGCCTGCAGCGCCGGCGCGCGACGTACGATGGCATCGGTAGCATAAATCGACACATCGGCAACACGTTCCAGCGACGATGCCGCAGTTGCAACAGCCGCTTGTGGCACTGCTTTAGCGATATTGTTCAGGCGGCTGCCCAGATCCGCTTCGGCTGGCATATTGACGCCGAGGATTTCATTGCGAACTGCTTCCGACGTTTCGTAATCGAAACCTTGCAGACCCGCCAGATTGCCCAGCACGCGCAATACCTTCCATGCCGGACGGGTATCACCCAGAGGCTTGACGGTACCATTGAAACTTTGTGCACGGCCTTCGCAGTTGACAAAGGTTCCGGAAGTTTCCGAGAACGGTGCAATCGGCAGCAATACATCGGCGTAATCCGCGCCGTGCTTGAATGGCGACATCACGACGACCATTTCAGCCTGCTCCAGCGCACGACGCGCTGCCTGCGGATTGTAGGCATCCAGCTCGGGTTCTGCGTTCAACAGCAAGAATGCCTTGCGTGGCTGCGCGAAAATCTGCGTTGCATCGACACCATTGGCACCGGCAATGTAACCACCGACGCTGTTGGCTGCTTCCGTCAGAAAACCGAACCTGGCTTCTGTATTTTGTGCAATCCATTGCGCTGCTGCGTGCAGTTGTGCTGCTTGCGGATGTTGCAGCACTGCGTTACCGAGCAAGACTGCTTTCGGTTCCCCGGACAACAGGCTGGCGGCGATTTGCTTCGCTTCAGTCGACGCCTGAATGCTGTCAAAGCCCGCTGGTGCAGCAACGCCTTTTGCTTGTGCCACTGCTGCCACGACTTCAGACAAAGCGGCCAGCCAGTCGGATGGTGCCTTGATCATCTTGTTGGCAACCGGCATCAACAGCTCTTCATCAGTTGCGTGCAGAATGCTGACGCTGGCGCCTTGCTTGACCGCTGCGCGCAAACGCGCTGCCAGCAATGGATGATCCTTGCGCAGGAAGGAACCAATCACGAATGCGCGTTTCAAACCGGCGAATTCATTGATCGACATACCCAACCATGGAGTAAGCGCAGTATCGAGCGGTGCTGCCTGGCGCAAACGGAAGTCCACGTTATTGGACTCCATGCCGCGCACAAGTTTTTGCAGCAAGGATAATTCTTCCAGCGTCGAGCTTGGTGTTGCCAGGGCAGCGATCGCATCCGCACCGTGTTCATGCTTGATGTTGCGCAAGCCGTGCGCAACATATTCCAAGGCGGTTTGCCAGTCGGTTTCCTGCCATTTTCCGTCTTGCTTGATCATCGGACTGGTCAGACGATCTTCGCTGTTCAAACCTTCATAAGCGAAACGATCCTTATCCGAAATCCAGCACTCGTTGACGTCGTCGTTTTCCAGCGGCAGTACGCGCATCACTTTGCCGGCTTTCACTTGCACGACCAGATTTGCACCCAGACCGTCATGCGGGCTAACCGATTTGCGGCGCGACAATTCCCAGGTACGGGCGCTGTAGCGGAACGGCTTGGAAGTCAATGCACCAACCGGGCACAGATCGATCATGTTACCGGACAGTTCGGAATCAACGGTTTTACCGACGAAGGAAGTGATCTCTGCGTGTTCGCCGCGACCCAGCATGCCGAATTCCATCACGCCGGCAACTTCCTGGCCGAAGCGGACACAACGCGTACAGTGGATGCAGCGGCTCATCTCTTGCATCGAAATCAGCGGGCCGACGTCTTTCGGTACGACCACGCGTTTTTCTTCGGCGTAGCGCGACGAGGAATCGCCGTAACCGACTGCCAGATCCTGCAACTGGCATTCGCCGCCCTGATCGCAAATCGGGCAATCGAGCGGATGATTGATCAACAGGAATTCCATCACGCCTTTTTGTGCCTGCACTGCCTTCTCGCTGTGCGAGCGGACTATCATGCCCTGGCTGACCGGAGTCGCGCAGGCCGGCAATGGCTTGGGTGCTTTTTCAACCTCGACCAGACACATGCGGCAGTTCGCCGCGATGGATAATTTTTTGTGGTAACAAAAGTGCGGGATGTAGGTGCCGATTTTATTGGCTGCGTCCATCACCATGCTGCCGGCTTCCACTTCGACTTTTTTACCGTCTATTTCGATTTCAACCATGGCCATACTTTTTTGCCTTAGTGTTCTCAGTTACGTACTCAGCAAGCTGACTTAAACGTACGCGGGTACCAAGCAATGCTTATGCTCGATGTGATATTCAAATTCTTCTCGGAAATTCAGAATCATCGCGCGTACCGGCATCGCCGCTGCATCGCCCAGCGCGCAGATCGTGCGGCCCTGGATATTGTCAGCGATCGAATTCAGCATATCGAGATCTTCCGCCCGGCCCTGCCCGTTTTCGATACGGTGCACCATGCGATACATCCAGCCAGTGCCTTCACGGCATGGCGTACATTGACCGCAGGATTCTTCGTAATAGAAGTACGACAAACGCAACAGGGATTTCACCATGCAACGTGTTTCATCCATCACGATGACCGCACCGGAACCCAGCATGGAGCCGGCTTTCGCGATCGAATCGTAGTCCAGATCGGTATTCATCATGACGTCGCCGCGCACAACAGGCGCAGACGAACCGCCAGGAATCACGGCCTTGATTTTCTTGCCATCGCGCATGCCGCCGGCCAGATCCATCAAGGTGGCAAACGGCGTACCCAGCGGCACCTCGTAGTTGCCAGGACGCGTTACGTCGCCGGAGATCGAGAAAATCTTGGTGCCGCCATTGTTTGGCTTGCCCAGTGCCGCATACGCTTCGCCACCCATCTTGAAGATGAATGGGACCGCAGCAAAGGTTTCTGTATTGTTGATCGTGGTCGGCTTGCCATACAGGCCGAAGCTGGCAGGGAATGGCGGCTTGAAGCGTGGCTGGCCCTTTTTGCCCTCCAGCGACTCCAGCAACGCGGTTTCTTCGCCGCAGATATAAGCGCCATAACCATGAAACGCATGCAGCTGGAACGTAAAATCCGAACCCATGATCCGATCGCCGAGGAAACCAGCGGCACGCGCCTCTTCCAGCGCGTCTTCAAACCGATCGTAATCGGCAAAAATTTCACCGTGAATGTAGTTGTAACCGACGGTAATGCCCATCGCGTACGCACCGATTGCCATACCTTCGATCAAGGCGTGCGGATTATAACGAATGATGTCGCGGTCTTTAAATGTACCTGGCTCGCCTTCGTCGGTATTACATACGAGGTACTTCTGACCCTCGTAATTTTTCGGCATGAAGCTCCACTTCAAGCCGGTCGGAAAACCCGCACCGCCACGACCACGCAAGGACGAAGCCTTCAACTCCGCGATCACTTGCTCAGGTGTGATTTTTTCATTCAGGATGCGTTTCAGCGATTCGTAACCACCGCGCTTGACGTAATCCGCCAAGTGCCAGTTTTTTCCGTCGAGGTCAGCCAGAATCAGTGGTTTGATATGACGATTGTGCAGACTGGTCATTTTTTCAATTCCTCTACCAGCGCGTCAATCTTGTCATCCGACATGAAGCTGCACATGCGCTTGTTATTCACGATCATCACCGGCGCATCGCCGCAAGCGCCCATGCATTCGCCTTCGATCAACGTGAACTGGCCGTCTGCCGTGGTTTCACGATAATCGATGCCGAGTTTATCCTTTAGATAATGTGCTGCTCTCTCGCCACCGGACAACAGGCAAGGCAAGTTGGTACACACTGAAATCTTGTGCTTGCCGACCGGCTTGGTGTCATACATATTGTAGAAAGTCGCCACTTCCTGCACCGCAATCGCCGGCATGCCGAGGTAATCGGCAACTTCCTGCATCACTTCCGGTGGCAACCAGCTGGTTTCATCCTGCGCAATGGCGAGAGCCGCCATAACGGCAGACTGCTTTTGCTCTGCTGGGAATTTGGCGATCTCGCGATCGATTTTTTTATACGCTTGCTCTGATAACAGCATGTCTATGCCTCAAATATTGAGCCGCGATTAGCGGTCAATCTCACCAAACACAATATCTTGCGTGCCGATGATGGTTACTGCATCGGCAATCATGTGGCCCTTGGCCATTTCATCCAGGCCTTGCA
>DGBN01000041.1 GCA_002384815.1 Oxalobacteraceae bacterium UBA4003
GATGCGCTGGCGCTGGCCGCCGGATAGACGCACGCCGCGTTCGCCGAGGAAGGATAGATAAGATTCCGGCAGGCGCTCTATGAATTCATGCGCGGCAGCCAGTTTGGCGACGGCGACGACTTCCTCATCGCTGGCACCGGGACGGCCGTAGCGTATGTTTTCCATTGCGTTGGCGGAAAAAATCACGGTGTCCTGCGGCACGATGCCTATGGTATTGCGCAAGTCGTGCAGATCGAATTGGCGAATATCGACGCCGTCGAGTTCGATCACGCCTTCCTGCGGATCATAAAAGCGCAGGAGCAGTTGAAACAGGGATGTCTTGCCGGCACCGGACGGCCCGACAACGGCTACCGTTTCACCGGCCTTGATCGCAACCGAGAAATTGGATATGGCCGGCGTTAACGGACGTGAAGGATAGTGGAAACTCACCAGATCCAGCGCCAGTGCGGCGCCATTGGCGCGACGCGGTGGTAATGCGATTGGTGTCGGAGGTGACGAAATAGGCGATTGCACAGCCAATAATTCCAGCAGACGTTCGGTCGCACCGGCAGCGCGTTGCGCATCGCCCAGTACTTCGGACAAGGCGCCGATGGCACCGGCGACGATGGCAGAGTACAAAATGAACTGACCGAGTTCTCCACCACTCATCGTGCCGTCGATTACGGCATGCGCACCCAGCCACAAAACGAAAACAATCGCGCCGAAAATCAGCAGGATGGCAATCATCGTCAACAGTGAGCGGGCGCGGATGCGGCGCATTGCGGTCTTGAATGCATCTTCCACCGTCTTGCCGAAACGCCCGGATTCAATTTTTTCATGCGTGAATGCCTGTACAGTCGGCATTGCGTTCAGGATTTCACCGGCCAGAGCAGATGAATCTGCGACCCTGTCCTGCGAGTCGCGTGACAGGGATCGCACACGCCGTCCGAACCAGACAATAGGCAATACTGTCGCGATCAGCATCACGAGGATAATCGACGACAGTTTGATGCTGGTGACGAACAGCATCACCAGGCCGCCGGCAAACAGCAGCGTATTGCGCAATGCCATTGATATGCTGGTGCCGATCAAGGTTTGAATCAGCGTCGTATCGGTAGTCAGGCGCGACAGGACTTCACCGCTTTGCGTAGTCTCGAAAAATTGCGGGCTTTGCGTAACAACATGCGAATAGACGGCGCTGCGCACATCGGCTGTCACACGTTCACCCAGCCATGACACCATGTAAAAACGCGCGGCAGTGGCAAGTGCCAGTATGCAGGCTACACCGAACAGGGCGAGGAAGTAGGTATTGATACTGCCGGTATCGTGCATGCCGTTGGCACCGAAGCCGAGATCAATCATCTGGCGGAATGCATATGGAATAGCCAATGTCGCCGCTGCAGCGACAAGCAGTGCGATGCCGGCCAGCGCAAATTGTTTTTTATAGGGCCGCAGAAATTCCAGCAGGCCGCGNNTCAGTATGTTCGCTGACGTGGCACATAGCTTAGCATCAGTTACAGCGATGTATTTTCAGTCGGCTTGGCAAGAGAGGCGAACATGCTTATGTTGTACGTACTAGTTCTGCTGGCATATGGGGGCGACAATGCGCAACGCAAGCGGCGCTCGCAGCCAGCAGGAACGGCAGTGGTTTTTTTGCCGTCTGATTGTACCAATGCCGATATCCGCTATCCGCCAATAGGCGTATGGTTTTGCGTGTCAGCATCATTTCAGGAGGAGCAGGCTTGACCCAATTCATTCAATTGCTGGAACAAGACAGGCAAACTGTCGAGGACGAGTTGATCGCGGGTTTGAATTCCTCTAGCGCCTATACTTCGCCGAAATTTTTATACGATGCCTTGGGTTCCAGGCTGTTTGAAGCGATTTGCGAACTGCCGGAATACTATCCGACCCGTACCGAAGCGGAAATTTTCAGCCGGCATGCGCGCGATATTGCACAGTCGATAGGCGCCGGAGCGACGCTGATTGATCTCGGTGCCGGCAATTGCGCGAAAGCGGCGCGCCTGTTTCCTCAACTGCAGCCGGCGCAATATGTTGCTGTGGACATTTCAGTCGAATTCTTGCATGAGGCGGTGAGTCGTCTGCAGCATCGTTTTCCTGCGATAGACATGGTCGCAGTCGGCATGGATTTTTCGGCTGAACTGGCATTGCCGGATGGTGTGCGACAGGAAAATCGGCTGTTCTTTTATCCCGGCTCATCGATAGGCAACTTCACACCGGAGCAGGCATTGGCATTTCTGCGGCGTTTGAAGGATGCTTGTACGCAGAGTGGATGCGACGGAGGCGGTTTATTGATAGGCGTCGATCTGCTGAAGGAAAAATCGATTCTGGATGCGGCGTATGATGATGCCTTGGGCGTGACTGCCTCCTTTAACCTGAATTTGCTGCTGCATTTGAATCGTTTGCTGGGTGCGGATTTCGATGTGCGTGAATGGCGGCATCGCGGATTCTTCAACAGGGAATTGAGTCGGATCGAAATGCATCTGGAAGCCGTCTCGAAACAGACGGTATGCTGGACTGGCGGTACGCGCTGTTTCGAGCAGGGTGAACGTATTCATACCGAGAATAGTTACAAATATACGCAGCAGGATTTTATCAATATGCTGACCCAGGCCGGATTCGGCAATGTCAGATGCTGGAGCGATCCGCAGCAGTGGTTCATGGTGTGCCATGCGCGGACTGCATAGCGCACAGGCTGGAACATTCTGGTAAAACACGTGGTCGAATTGATTTCCGGTAAACGGCAAGGAAGTCATGCGCAGAAAATGACTCGCCATCAATAATGTGGACAAGCATGAACGTACAGACAGCACGCATCCCTTTGCATGAGCCGAGTGATTTGGCGTTGCGTTTTGCAGCGGTGCGCACGCGCTCGGCTGCATTGGCGGCACCCTTGTCGGCAGAGGATTGCAGTGCGCAATCGATGCCGGATGCCAGCCCCGTCAAATGGCATCTGGCGCATACCAGCTGGTTTTTTGAAACTTTCATTCTTGAACGTTTTGAAGCAAATTTCCAGCCATATCATCCTGCCTTTCGGGTGCTTTTCAACTCCTATTACAACGGTATCGGCGATAAGCATGCGCGGGCGCAGCGCGGCTTGCTGACGCGCCCCTCGTTTGTCGAAGTACAGTCATATCGTCGGGATGTCGATGCACGCATTGCGGCATTGCTCGCGCAGCCGCTGGCAGATCGTGCATACGTCGAACTTGCCGGTTTGCTGGAACTGGGTTTGCAGCATGAGCAGCAGCATCAGGAATTGATAATGACCGATGTACTGCATCTGCTGTGGAGCAATCCGTTGAAACCGGCGTATTGCGCCTCGCCGCACTCTGTCTCAGCGTCAGCGGGTGAGTTGCAATGGCTGTCCTTCGAGGGTGGAGTAGTGCGGATCGGCCATGCCGGCACCGGGTTCTGCTTCGATAATGAAACGCCCGCGCATCGGCAATTCATCGAGCCCTATGCGCTTGCATCGCGTCTGGTTACGAATCGCGAATACCTTGCCTTTGTTGACGCCGGTGCTTATCAAAATCCGGCATGGTGGTTGTCGGAAGGATGGGATTGGGTGCGGACGCAGCAATTGATGCAACCCTTGTATTGGGACACAGCCGATGCAGCTGCAGCACGGCAGACATTCGGCTTGCACGGTTTGCAATCGCTGGATCCGGATGCGGTGGTTACGCACATTTCCTATTTTGAAGCCGATGCCTATGCACGCTGGGCGGGTGCGCGCCTGCCTACCGAGGCGGAGTGGGAACATGCGGCGTTGCAGGTTTCGGCAGCAGAGTGTGCAGCAGGACATGCAGCAACAGAATTGAAACAGCTGCTTGCTCACTGCTGGCAGTGGACTTCCAGCAGTTACGCACCGTATCCGGGTTACCAGACGGCGGCTGGCGCTTTGGGTGAGTATAACGGGAAATTCATGTCGAATCAGTATGTGTTGCGTGGTTCTTCGTGCGTTACGCCAGAAGGGCATAGCCGTGCAACTTACCGTAATTTTTTCCCGGCGACGGCGCGCTGGCAGTTTTCCGGTATCCGGCTGGCGCGTTAGCCACGCTTTGCCAAGAGTAAAAGTCTGTGTATGAAAATAAAGCCGCTGTCAGCGGCTTTATTGTTCGTTCATTGGCCGCGCATATCATTTTTCCTCAGCTATGCGTCGCACTGTTCCCTGTTTTCAGCGGTACAGGACGGCAAAAGAAAAGCGGTGTGTTACAGCATCTGGAGAGCAAGATCGTGAATACGCAATTGCGTCTTGATTAGTCTGTGTTTCTAAGGCCGGCCTGAAACAGGCAGAGACGATTTTATATCTGGCGACATAAAAAAGCCCTCATCTTTGAGGGCTTTTTTACTCTTGCGCGCAGTTTGTTTTACCGCAGATGTTCTAAAGCAGACGTTTGAAGCAGAATTAATACCGTGGTTGCTGCTGCTGCTGGGTTTGCTGTTCTGCCACGTAGATTTCAACGCGGCGATTGCGTGCGCGGCCGGCTTCATTGGCGTTGCTGGCAATCGGTTCATGGCTGCCACGTCCATCAACAAAAATACGTTGTGGCGAAACACCACGACCGGCCAGGTAATCGCGGGTGCGCGAGGCGCGGTCGAATGACAATGGGTTGTTGATAGTATCGCTGCCGGTGCTATCCGTATGGCCGATGATAGTGACGGTAGCTGCAGGATTGCCTACCAGGCCGGTAGCAAAGCGATCCAGGATAGGGCGGAAGCTGGAATTGACATCCGAGCGGCCGGTTGCGAACGAAATATCGCTGGGGATATCCAGTTTCAAGCGGTTGTCGGCAGTCTGCGTGACCTGGACACCGGTACCTTGGGTAGCTTGTTCCATTTCGCGTTTCTGGTTTTCCATCCTGCTCGACCAGACATTGCCGGCGACTGCACCGATAATGCCGCCCAATGCAGCACCGCCCGCGATGTTTTTCGAACCGCCACCTACGCCGCCGATCAAAGCGCCCAGGCCTGCGCCTATACCAGCACCTTGCGCGGTGCCGCGTTCTGTTTCGGACATATTGGCACAGCCGGAGAGGACCAATACGGTGGCAAGACTGCCGATCATTAGTGTGCGCATGACGTTTCCTTATAAGAATTTATTTGAATGATGCGTTCACTACTGATCGAAGAATGGAAGATCTGATGCCACCACCACTCGCTATCGATCAGGAAAACGCAATAGTTGGATTACAGAACGGCTTTTTGGTGCCCGGCACAGCAATTTATTTGTTTGCGTAAATATAACGCAATCAGCATGAATGTGTTGACGCAGGAAAAAATAAGCGCATTTGTTAACAATCGTTTTGTTATTGTCCTCGATGTTGTCTGCGGGAAGGCAATAACAAAAGGAAAAATCACCGTGGTGATTTTTCCTGTCATGTTTATTTTTGACGCAAATCGTTTTTAACCGATTGCACGCCTTTTACGCCACGCGCTACTGTGCCGGCTTTGGCGATATCCTGTTTTTCACTGACGAAACCGCTCAGCTGCACTGTGCCTTTAAAGGTTTCCACATTGATTTCAGTGGATTTCAAGCCAGGCTCGTTCAAGATAGCCGTTTTTACCTTGGCGGTGATGACGCTGTCTTCAACGTATTCAGCGGTTCCTTCTTTTTTGTCAGTCGAGGCGCAACCGACGACTGCGGTCAGCATCAAGGCAGCGAACAGTGTATTGATCCATTTCATTTTGCTCATGGTTTTTCTCCAGTTGGTTTATCTGTGCAGCAGGCGATACTCGTTTGAGTGACGTCGCGTACAAGATGAATGCCGCAACCCCATGCAAGCCATGGAGTTAGCCGCCGACGTTTTGCATATCAGTAAGACTCGCCGATGGGGCAAGATTACCGAGATGCAATGGGGTGGTCTGTACGCTAACGAACACAGTTCAATACAGCAGCCTCGAGGAAGAAATATTTATGAATGCCAATATTCTTGATGCCGATGTACTGTTGTAAAAGGGAAGGATATCGCTGCCTTATTTTTTCATGCAATCAAGGATGAATGTTGCGAGGCATGAAAAAAGGCTGCATATCCAGTCAGATATACAAGCTTTTTTACAGATATGGAAAAATCAATCACACAGTTGCTGTGGCGTTCTTGTGCTGTAGGCAAGAACGAAGGCATCGAAATCGCCGCTCTGTGTACGTTCCATCTCTGTCTGCGCGACAATGGAGTTTTGTGCCAGCGTATTGAAATATGCATTTTCTTCTGCATTCAAGGGACGCGCACGGAAATATTGAGCATGCGCAATACTCTGACGCAGGCCGAATTGCTCGAACGATTTATCGGTCGTTTTCAGTTCCGCCAGCACGCGTGCGGAAGGCGTCAGCTCGGGATGCCGCAGTTTGTCTTTTTGCGTGGCGAGTGCACGTGCATGCTGCTGGTCCTTGCTTGTGGCGTCCAGCACATTGGCAACTGCCTGGATTTTCTCCAGCAGTTCCAGCCCCCAATCCTGCAATGTGATCGGGGCTCCATCGCGTTGCAAGGATAAGCCTGGACGACGTCCTTCCTTGACGGTACGAGCGAAATTTTCCGTTTTTTCGCGATTGCTGGCTTCATCCGTGAGCGGGCTTTCATCCAGTGCACAGAACAGCAGGAAGGCGTCGAGGAAGCGTGAGGTTTCGAGGCTGATGCCGAGCGGTTCGAACGGGTCGATATCCATGCAGCGCACTTCGATATACTGCACGCCGCGCGCGCATAGTGCTTCAACCGGCCGTTCGCCACTGTTGATGACGCGTTTGGGGCGGATCGTGGCGTAATACTCATTTTCGATTTGCAGCAGATTGGTATTGAGCTGTATCCACTCGCCATCACGCCGGGTACCTATCGCTTCATAGGCAGGATAGGGCTGCCGCACTGCGCGCGACAGGCTGCGCATATAACTTTCCAGGTCGTTATACGGCGGCATCAAACCGGCTTGTGCATTATTCTGATAACCGAGATCGCTCATGCGCAAACTGGTTGCATACGGCAGGTACAGCGTATCGTCGGACAGTGTTTCCAGTTCGTGTTGGCGGCCGCGCAGGAAATGCGTGGCTAGCGCCGGTGATGCCCCGAACAGATACATCAGCAACCAGCTGTAACGCTGGAAATTGCGTATCAGTGCGATATAACTTTCGGATTGATAGGTCTTGTCGTCTGCAGTGTTGTTCTCGTCGTTCTTTAAAACACGCCACAGGTCTTCCGACAGTGAATAGTTGTAGTGCAGGCCGGCGATGCATTGCATGGCCTTGCCGTAGCGTAGCGCAAGGCCGCGCCGGTAGACATGCTTGATCATGCCGATATGCGAGCTGCCATACCAGGCGATAGGAATATCCGCTTCATCCGGCAAGATGCACGGCATGGACTGACTCCATAATAATTCATGTTCCAGCTTGGTCGCGGTGAAACGATGAATGCGATCCAGCTCCTCCAGTGCGGTGGCAACATCATGTTCTGCAGAGGTGATGAATTCCAGCAGCGATTCGGAATAATCGGTGGTGATTTGCGGATTGGTTAATGCAGAGCCGAGCGCAGGCGGATGCGGATCAAGGGCGAGATGGCCCTGCATATCGACGCGCAGGGTTTCCCGTTCTATGCCGCGGCGTCCTTGATCCAGCAAGCTGCGATGCGCATCGCTTGCCACTAGCGCGATTCGGCGCGTGAGTAAATTGCTCAATTGGTGATCCTCTATCGATATTCCGCCTGCTCAAGGGCGGTAACTTTGGCGGAAGAATAACCGAAAATGGACAATCAGGTAGGGAGGCAGGATTTTTTGCGGCTGCCTACAAAAATATGAACGAGTTTTGCCATCCAATGGCCTGAATCAGAATATCAAGGTACAGGCAACCGGCGAAACGGACGGGCCGCAAGGTTTATTTGCGTCCGCCTTTGGTTGCAGTCGCCATGCCCTTGCGTGCAGGTTTTACAGCCACGATAACGCGCCCGGTCGTGCTGCGCGCAACGGGAGTACGTTGCACTGCGCCGCCCGGACGGGGTTTGTTCTGGCCAAATTTTTTGGCGAGTTGATTTGGTCCCGGCGTTTCGCGACGACGTTCGGCAATCGCCAGACTGCGATTGCCAGCATCATGACGTGGCACCAGATGATGCTCGCCACTACCGATCAAATCGCTGCGGCCCATGCGTTGCAATCCTTCTCGCAGGATTTCCCAGTTGTCGGGATCGTGGTAACGCAGGAAGGCCTTGTGCAACTTGCGGATCTTGCCGGTGCGAACGGTTTCGACCGCTTCTGAATCTTCCGTCACTTTGCGCAAAGGATTTTTGCGTGTGTGATACATCGTCGTTGCCAGCGCCATCGGCGTTGGCATGAAGGTTTGCACCTGATCGAGGCGGAAATTATTTTTCTTCAGCCACAGTGCCAGATTCAGCATGTCTTCATCGGTGGTGCCAGGATGCGCGGCGATGAAGTAGGGGATCAGATACTGTTCCTTGCCGGCTTCCTTCGAATACTTCTCAAACAGTTCCTTGAACTTGTCGTAAGCGCCCATGCCCGGCTTCATCATCTTCGACAGCGGGCCTTCTTCCGAATGCTCGGGTGCGATTTTCAGCAAGCCGCCGATGTGATGCGTGACCAGTTCCTTGACGTATTCAGGCGAACGCACGGCAAGGTCGTAACGCAGACCTGAGCTGACCAGAATTTTTTTCACGCCGGGAATCGCACGTGCCTTGCGGTACAGCTGAATCAATTTGCTGTGATCGGTGCCGAGGTTGGAACAGATGCTTGGGTACACGCAGGACAAACGACGGCAGGATTCCTCGATGCGCTTGTCCTTGCAGGCCAGGCGATACATGTTCGCGGTCGGGCCGCCAAGATCGGAAATCGTGCCGGTAAAACCTTTGGTCTTGTCGCGTATCAGTTCGATCTCGCGCAGGATGGATGGCTCGGAACGACTCTGGATGATGCGGCCTTCATGTTCGGTAATCGAACAGAAGGTGCAGCCGCCGAAACAGCCGCGCATGATGTTGACCGAGAAACGTATCATTTCCCACGCCGGGATGCGCGCCTTGCCGTAGCTTGGATGCGGTGCGCGTGCGTAGTTCATGTCGTATACGCCATCCATTTCATCCATCGCCAGCGGCAACGGTGGCGGGTTGAGCCAGACATCGCGTTCACCGTGCGCCTGTACCAATGCACGTGCGTTGCCGGGATTGGATTCGAGATGGAATACGCGTGATGCATGTGCATACAAAACCGGATCGTCCTTGATCACATCGTAAGACGGCAGGCGCACCACGGTTTTGTTGCGGACTTCCTTTTCAGCTTCGCGACGTTCTTCGCGGCTCATGATCTTGATGACTTTGACGACTGACTCAACCGGTGCTGCAGGAGCTGATGGGGCTGTTGGATCAGCATTGTCGGTTTTGCAGCCTTCCGTATTTTTCATCTTCATTTCATACGGATCGGGATGCACATCGACTTTGCCCGGCGTATCGACGCGGGTGGAATTGGCTTCTGTCCATTCCGGGGTCGGCCGCCAGCCGGATGGAACCATGAAGGCGGTGCCGCGCAGATCGCGTATGGATGAAATCGGTTCGCCGGCAGCAACGCGATGCGTCAGATCAACCAGCGCACGCTCTGCGTTACCGAAGATCAGGATGTCGGCTTTCGAATCAGGCAGCACAGAGCGGCGCACCTTGTCCGACCAGTAATCGTAATGCGCGATACGGCGCAGACTGGCTTCGATACTGCCGATAACGACATTCACGCCGGGATAGGCCTCACGTACACGCTGCGAATACACGGTCAATGCACGATCCGGCCGCTTGTTGGCTTCGCCATGTGGTGTGTAGGCATCGTCGGAGCGGATCTTGCGATCGGCCGTGTAGCGATTCACCATCGAATCCATATTGCCGGCAGTGATACCGAAATACAGATTGGGTTTGCCCAGCGCGCGGAATGGTTCTGCCGACAACCAGTCCGGTTGCGCAATGATGCCGACGCGGAATCCTTGCGATTCGAGTAAACGTCCAATCAATGCCATGCCAAAACTTGGGTGATCGATGTAGGCATCGCCGGTCACCAGAATCACATCGCAACTATCCCAGCCGAGTTTGTCCATTTCCTCGCGCGACATCGGCAGGAACGGAACAGGTTTGACCACACCCTTGCTATGCGGTGCACGTCGGACTGGATAGGAAAACAGATTTTTGGGCTGGGCGCTCATGGAATGCAAAGTGGCAAATGACGGTAAAAGCAGGCGTCATGTCGCGAATGGAGAGGAAGGCGACAGTATGACAGCTTTGACGGCTGCTGACCTTGCTTCAGTGGTAATTAATCGTTTTTAAACAGACAGTTACGGCTGCAATTAAAAATATTTGCATAATGACAATCACGCCATGTACTGCAAGACTCACCTTTTTTGATTTGCAGCCGATACAACTAATAGGATCGCGATAACTTTCTTACTCGATGTTGTCATTGCGATCATTTTTCAACTTTGCTTGATGAGTGAAGGGCATGGCCATGAGTATCGTAATTTCAAGCACTATACAAAGCGCACCGCGACCCGTCGCTGCTCCTGCAGTTGCACCACGCGAAACCACCCAGCCTGCTGCCGACAAGGCGGACGACGCGACCGTGATCGATAAGGTGACTTTGGGTGCGCAAGCCACGGACACGGCGACTTATCCCGATCCGCGTAACAGCATTGCGCAGACGCGTACGGATATTGCATCCATGCTGGAAGAGTCCAATCGCAAGGTGCAGGAAATTATCAATCTGATCCTGCCCTTGATGCGTCAGCAAGGCCTGGAAATCAGCAAAATCGTCAGCGGCGAGCAGCAACTGACAACGGATGCTGCCACTATAGAGAAAGCCAAAGCCGCGATTGCCGAAGAGGGCGAATTCGGCGTGCGTCAGGTTGCAGAACGCATCTTGAATTTTGCGAAAAGCACGATAGGTGACGATCCGTCCAAACTGGCCGCGATACGCGCCGGCGTCGAAAAAGGCTTCAAGGAAGCGACGGACATGCTGGGCGGCACCTTGCCCGACATCAGTCAAAAAACCTATGCCGCCATCATGGGTGAATTCGATCGCTGGGACAGCGCAGGCATTCCATCCGGCGCTGTCAGCCTCGCACCGAAAGAAGAAGCAACCCAGGCTTGATCGTCGTCAAGCTGTTGCAGGCTCAGCGTATATGCGGGTGCAGTGATTGGCTGCAAGCTTTGCTGCTGCGCGCAAAAACCTTGCAGTCAATCTCGGGCAGGCCGACAATACGCCTCTTTTTCCAGATTGCCTGACCATGACCGATTCCATTCGACTTGTCAAACGCGTCGCTGACGCGATTCCCTGCTCGCGCCGTGAAGCCGAACAATATATCGAAGGCGGTTGGGTGAGCGTCGAAGGTGTCGTCGTCGAAGAGCCTGGTTATCGTGTATCGCCGCAGCAAGCGATCGTGTTGTCACCCGACGCAACCCTGGTCGCAGTTGACCCAGTCACGATCCTGTTGCACAAGCCAGCCGGCCTTGACATGGAGGCTGCCTTGCAAAGCATAGTGCCGGGTAATCTCTATGCAGACGATCGTTCCGGCATTCGCTTCCTGAAAAAACATACCAACGCACTCAAGGTGACAGACGCCCTGGAAACCTATGCAAGCGGCCTGATTGTTTTTACGCAGGATTGGCACGTCGCACGCAAATTGATCGATGACGCATCTACCGTCGAGCAGGAATACATTGCCGAAGTCAGTGGCGATTTGATCGAAGGCGGGCTGGCTTTGCTCAATCATGGATTGAGTTTCAACAATCGCCCCCTTCCTCCCATCAAAGTCAGCTGGCAAAACGAGACACGCTTGCGCTTTGCATTGAAAGCAGGGAAGCGCGGACAGATTGCACACATGTGTGAAATGGTGGGCCTGACGTTGCTCAATCTGAAACGCATCCGTATTGCACGCATACCGATGGCGAGCTTGCCGGCCGGACAATGGCGTTACCTGAAGCCTTATGAACGCTTCTAACGCATAGGTGCAAAGCTGCTCAATCTGATGATTCATCTGCGCATGGATGGATCTTGATTTTCTGTTGCCAGTGTATCCAGCATCTCATTGTTTTATTGATCATCTTTGGCGAACCGTAAATGTTGCATATAGACGACCTGACGCATAGTCACGGCGAGTCGGCAATAACAATCCGGGCCTGCACGACGAAGTGCCTCCATGTTTTCCCGTGTTTAAAAAAACTCCCTGCCTATTTTCTGCAATTTATCGCACCTGACCATCAAGCTTGCGTATTAATAGCCGTTATATGACAAACGTATGACTGGCATTGTGCGATGTCGGTTTTATTTTCAGGATGTCAGTTGCGTTATCGACATTTTGGTGAAATAGAAACAATGCTTAAAGCATAAGAAAATAATTTTGGAGGAAATACCGTGCGCATCGCAAATATGAAAATAGGTACTCGACTGGGACTGGGATTCGGTTTGATCCTGCTGTTGGTCGCTGCAATGGGTGCTACTGGGATCATGCGTCTGGAAAACATCAACGGTGCCAGTCGGCATCTGGTGGATAATTCGCTGGGGATGCAAAAATCAGCGCAAAACTGGTTGTTGGGAACCAGCGTCAACGCGTCGCGTACTTTGGCATTGGTGAAGGCATCGGATCCGGAGTCGCAGGAATTCTTCCAAAAAGCGATTACTGCACAGAGCAAACAGATTACCGAAATTCAGAAAAGTATTGAAGATCGCATCAGTAGCGACAAGGAAAAAGTACTGTTTGCCGAAGTGGCAAAAAAACGCAGTGCTTACATTGATATCCGCAAGTCGATTCTCGGTGTCAAGGCCGATGGCAATGTCATTGAAGCCAGTCAGATGGTCGACACACAAATGGTGCCTGCGCTGGATTCCTACGTTAATAGCGTCAAGGATGTGCTCACTTACTATGAAAACGAAGTCACTCTGGCAGACGAATCGATCACCGCCGATTATCTGTCCGGTCGCATGGCGCTGATCATAGGCGCTGTGATCGCCATCCTGCTGGGCACGCTCATCGCCTGGCGCCTGACGGTCGGCATCACGCGTCCCTTGCATGAAGCCTTGAAGGTGGCCGAATCGGTAGCAGAGGGCGATCTGACGGCACGCAGCGATATGGCAGCAACCCAGGATGAAGCAGGGTTGCTGCTCAGCGCCCTGGGACGCATGCAGGCTAACCTCGTACGCACCGTTACGCAGATTCGCCTCGGCACCGATACGATTGCAACTGCCTCGAGCGAAATTGCCAGTGGTAACCTGGACCTTTCCTCACGTACCGAACAGCAGGCCAGCTCGCTGGAAGAAACCGCTTCCTCGATGGAAGAACTGACATCGACCGTGAAGCAGAATGCCGATAACTCGCGTCAGGCAAATCAACTGGCGGTGGCAGCTTCGACGGTCGCCGTGAAGGGTGGTACGGTGGTTTCGCAAGTGGTCGATACCATGGGTGCAATCAATAACTCGGCGAAAAAAATTGTCGACATCATCGGCGTCATCGACGGCATCGCATTCCAGACCAACATCCTGGCATTGAATGCCGCAGTTGAAGCAGCGCGCGCCGGCGAGCAGGGTCGCGGTTTCGCAGTGGTGGCAACGGAAGTGCGTAATCTGGCACAACGTTCGGCTGCTGCGGCAAAAGAGATCAAGGCCCTGATCGGTGATTCAGTCGAGAAGGTTGATGCGGGCAGTAAATTGGTGGCGGAAGCTGGCACCACGATGGATGAAATCGTCGATGGCGTCAAACGTGTCGCCGATATCATGGCCGAGATTACTGCAGCGAGCCAGGAACAAAGCGACGGCATCGAGCAAGTCAATCAAGCTGTCAGCCAGATGGATCAGGTTACGCAGCAGAATGCTGCACTGGTGGAAGAAGCCGCCGCTGCCGCCGAATCTCTGCAGGATCAGGCCAGGAATCTGGCGGAAGCTGTCAGTGTGTTCCGCGTGGGTAGCGGGTATGCGGTAACGGAGTCGGTCGCGCCGCGTACAGTGCAATCGACAGCCATGCATAAACCGCTCGCTGCTCCTGTCAGAAAATCTCCGTCATCTTCATCGCAGGCGGTGACTGAGTCGAGGAAAGCTGCAGCACCCAAAGCGGTTGCAGCGAGCGGCGATGACTGGGAAGAGTTTTAGAATCAGGGATCCGGCCCGGCCGGGTCATGGATGAAATAAAAAAACCTCGGCGGATTTTTCGCTGAGGCTTTTTATCTTCAAATGGGGACGCCATTTGACAGAAGCCAGAATGCAAGCTTATCGATTCAGAATCGCACTGTGGAAGACGATGTGATCCTGCATGAAAGTCGAGATGAAATAGTAGTTGTGATCGTAGCCGGAATGACGACGCAGTGTCAGTGGCTGATCTGCCGCCCAGCATGCCGCTTCAAACTGATGTGGTTTCAACTGCTCATCCAGGAATTGATCGTCCAGACCCTGATCGATCAGGATGCCTTGCGGAAACGGCGTCTTGCGCGTACGCATCAAGGCGCTGGCATCGTGTTGCAGCCAGGTTGATTCGTCGGAGCCCAGATAAGCCGAAAACGCTTTTTGTCCCCACGGTACTTCCGTTGGCGCCGTGATGGGTGCAAAAGCGGATACCGATTGATAAATATCCGGATACTTCAAGGCCAGCGTCAATGCACCATGCCCACCCATCGAATGGCCGAACACGCCGATGCGATCGGCACGTGCCGGGAAGTTATCTATGATGATGTTGTGCAACTCCTGCACGACATACGATTCCATGCGGAAGCAGGCCGACCAAGGCTCCTGCGTGGCATCGATATAAAAACCTGCGCCGTGGCCAAAGTCCCAGCTGTCACCGGCACCCTTGATGCCGGTGCGACGCGGGCTGGTATCCATGCTCACCAGCATGATGCCGTGTTCGGCTGCGTAGCGTTGCGCACCGCCCTTGATCATGAAGGTTTCCTCGGTACAGGTCAGGCCGGCCAGATAAAACAATACCGGTACTTTGTGCAGTTTGGCTTGTGGTGGTGCATAGACCGAAAACGTCATCGGCAAACTGTTCGCTGTCGATTCGTGTTTGTAAAAACTCTGTACGCCGTTAAAGCATTTATGCTGACTGATCAGTTCCACTTCTTCCCCGCAAATTTAGTAAATCACGACTGAGCGGATTGATTCGCCACTCTTCATCAAATCAAAACCTTCATTGATCCGTTCCAGCGGCAATGTATGCGTTATCAGATCATCGATGTTGAGCTTGCCTTCCATATACCAGTCGACAATCTTCGGCACATCGGTACGGCCGCGTGCACCGCCGAAGGCAGAACCTTTCCATTCGCGGCCGGTGACCAGCTGGAAGGGGCGCGTGCTGATTTCTGCGCCGGCTTCGGCCACGCCGATCACAATCGACTGCCCCCAGCCCTTGTGGCAGCATTCGAGCGCCTGACGCATCGTGTGCACATTGCCGATACATTCAAAACTGTAGTCGGCGCCGCCGTCGGTCAGTTGCACGATTGCATCGACGACGTTTTCAACTTTGTCCGGATTGATGAAGTGCGTCATGCCGAACTT
>DGBN01000018.1 GCA_002384815.1 Oxalobacteraceae bacterium UBA4003
GGTTGGGATTTTAAATATTGGTGGAGGCGGCGGGAATCGAACCCGCGTCCAGAAGCACTCTACAGACAGTTCTACATACTTAGCGCTGCCATTTGATTTAACCCGTACGACGCGGACGCGCACGCTGCGGACAGGCGAGTCACCTATTATTTAACGCCTTGCCAAGTGACCCGGCATGACGCGATTCCTTGTATATGACTTCACTGCTGTTGCCAGCCCGCCCCAAGGAAGAAACGGTGTGAAGCTAACCGGTTATTAAGCGGCTAGTGCGTACGAGTTATCGTTTGCAGTTATTACTTGTCTGGATGTATTTACGAGGTAACCAGTCCTCGGTATGCCCTGCGCTGCTTTGCAACCCCTGTCGAAACCAGGTCGCCCCCAAGCATTGCCATTGTAACGCAATAGATGGGGTGCTTCATTGTTGATTCAAGTGCATTCGATGTGATTGTCTCTGCCTGTGCAGAGCGGGCTTGATGCCGGTTGGCCCAAATTCAGGATAGTCGGCCGAGAAGATCGAATAGCTGTTGCGGCGATTCGACCAGCGCATCGGCATTCCATGCGGCGGGTGCAACTCCGCCGCAATAACCCCATGCGACCGCGATGGTTGTCATGCCGGCAGCCTGACCCGCTTGAATGTCGCGCAGGTCGTCGCCGACATACCAGCAATGTTCCGGTTGAATGCCTATGCGTTTGGCAGCTTCTAATAATGGCGCGGGGTGCGGTTTCGGGTGGGCGGTGGTATCGCCGGAAATGACGCAGGCCGCATGATGCAGGCCGATCTGGGGTACCAGTTGATCGGTCAGTTGTGCAGCCTTGTTCGTAACGATGCCCCAAACAATGTTTTTCGCTTGCAGGCCTGATAACAATTCAGGAATGCCTTCGAACAAGCTGCTGTTGACGGCGATTGCTGCTGCATAGTTGCTTAAAAAACTGTCGCGCAGTTCCGCATATTCTGCATCTTGCGGTGTGATGCCGAAGGCAACGCCTATCAAGCCGCGTGCACCGGCGGATGCGACGGGACGCAACAGTTCGTAGTCGGCAGGCGGCAGGCCGCGTGTAACGAGCAATTGATTGACTGCGCCTGCCAGATCAGGTGCGGTATCGGCAAGCGTGCCGTCGAGATCAAACAAAATGGCTAGGGGGGCAGATAATTTCATGCAGACTCAATGTGCAGGTCGAGGGAGTAAACAGCGCTTAGCGTACAAGCGACGATAAGCGTGCTGTGCCGATGTGAGAGGTCAGGCGGATTTGCTGCACGCGACCAGATAATTGACGCTGGTGTCGTGCGTGAGCGAGTAGATCTTCGTCAGCGGGTTGAAGCCCATTCCCCTGAGAGTGTCTACTGTCAGACCAGCCTCGCGTGCAAACCGGGAAAGCTCGGCTGGCGTGATGAATTTGGCGTAATCGTGCGTGCCTTTGGGGAGCAGTCGCAACAGGTATTCTGCGCCGAGTACGGCATGCAGATACGCTTTTGGATTACGATTGATGGTCGAAAAAAATATGGTCCCGCCAGGTTTGGCGAGTTTGGCAGCAGCGGCAACGATGGAGGCAGGGTCGGGCACATGTTCGAGCATCTCCATGCAGGTAACGATGTCGAATTTGCCCGCTTCACGTGCGGCCATGTCTTCGGCTGCAATCAATTCATAGCGCACTTGTACGCCAGTTTCCAGGCTATGCAGATCGGCGACCTTAAGCGCTTTTTCAGACAGATCGATGCCTGTCACATTGGCGCCTTTTTTTGCCATCGATTCGGCCAGAATGCCGCCGCCGCAACCAATATCGATTACCGTTTTGGTTGCCAATGGAGCGCGACTATTGATCCATTCAAGACGTAATGGATTAATTTCATGCAAGGGACGGAATTCCGATGTGGGATCCCACCATTGATGGGCCAGATCGCTAAATTTTTTCAGTTCTAAAGGGTCGGCATTCATGTGCTAAATGATAACTGGAAAGTGGGATGCGCGCTGATGTTGCCAATTGAAAAATGAATGAATCAATGTGCGAAAAAAAACCCCGCCGCAGCGGGGTTTTTTATTCGTATGAAACGAATTATTTACGTGTACCGACAACTTCGATTTCTACACGACGGTTTTGTGCGCGACCAGCAGCTGTTTTGTTTGTAGCAACTGGTTGTTTTTCGCCTTTACCTTCGGTGTAGACACGTTTTGCATCGACACCTTTACCGACCAGATAGCCTTTAACAGCTTCTGAGCGACGGATCGACAGTTTTTGGTTGTATGCATCGGAACCAACAGAGTCGGTATGACCAACAGCGATGATAACTTCCAGGTTCAAAGCATTGAGCTTGGATGCCAGGTCGTCAAGTTTTGCTTTGCCGTCTGCCTTCAATACTGCCTTGTCGAAGTCAAAGAATGCATCAGCTGCAAACGTGACTTTTTCCGAGGTAGGTACTGGAGCTGCTGCTGGAGCTGCTGCTGGAGCAGCTGCGGCTACCAATGCACCGTCGCAACCTGCAACTGAGTCAGCTGGAGTCCAGTAGCCAGTGTGCCAGCACAGACCAGTACCGCTACGTACGATCGTGCCGTTGCTGGCTTGAGCGTATGCGCTGTTTGGAGTGCTTGCTTGGATATCGGTTTGAGCTTGAGCAGACATTGCAACGACTGCGGACGCAGCGAAGACGAGTTTTGCTAATTTATTCATATTTCTTTCTCCTCTCGAGTGAGATATCCGCAGATAAACTGCGCAAATTACGTGAATGACATCGGATGTGGATACTAACACGCGCTTCAACAACCACATGAAACTTATTGTTCACATGCAATGGTTTAACTTACTGCCATTTTGCCACAGCCGCAGTGTTTGGCGGAACCTTGTTAAATCGGCTGATCACCGTTTCTTCAAAGTTGTTGCGTCGATACAACGGCATACAAGTTAATGTTTCCGTATGCCAAACATTGACCTTTGGATATGAAAATCGTTCATGTTTTGAGGAAATTTTTATTAAATTAATTACATGCTTATTTTGCTTGTTCCTGCATTTCAATAAAAACGCGACGGTTGGGAGCAAGACAAGATATGAGTTTTCCATGCGGCAATTTTGCATCGCACAATTTGACTGGCTGGATCTCACCTGCGCCAAGGATATTCATTTTTACATTGATTCCTTTGGCCTTTAGATAGTTGGCAACCGATGCCGCCCGTTTTTCTGAAAGATTTTGATTGAACTGCTTGGAGCCCAGATGATCGGTATGTCCGGTGATCGTGATGCCGTCAATTCCTTTGCATTGTGCAAGTATGGGTATGACTTTTTGATCAATCTGCTGTTTTGCAGCCTTGTTCAGTACGGTCTTGCCAAAGGCGAAGGTCTGGTCGCTTGCGAGTGTGAGTGCGACGTTGCAAGACGGTTTCGCTGCCAGCGACATCGATTGCCCCTCTTTTTCCAGGCTATTTGCCATTTCCGGAGCGGTTGGATTGGGAATCGGGGATGCTAGAGCGCCATCGCACCCTGCGACGGCGTCATTCGGAGTCCAGAAGCCGGAGCGCCAGCAAAGATCATAGTTGCTGCGAGTAATGGTGCCGCGACTATCCTGACTGTAGGCGGGATTCGACGGAGCTTGGATGTCAGTGGTGGTTTGTGCTGCAACATACGATGACGCGGCGCCGACCAGTAGACCTAGGGCCAGTTTGTTAATCATGGTTTTCTCGTAATGGAATGAGTGTTCAGGAAGCAGGGCGGATTTCAGCAGTCAGCATTTAAACATATTTTTCTGAAAAATCAGTGGCAGCAATGGTTATCGTTTGTAAAATTCCTGCGATGCCGAAAGGGGGGAGAAGAGTCCTCTACCGTGTTAAAATCTACGATTTGCCGGATCGCGCGTATTGAATGCGTATTTGAATCGCATTGAAATATTAATGCGCCGATTCTTCACTATCAAACCCTAGCCTAAGACCAGACGAACCGCCAATGGATCAATTCGCTAAAGAAACAATTCCGATTTCGCTTGAAGAAGAGATGCGCAAAAGTTACCTCGATTACGCGATGAGCGTGATTGTAGGGCGCGCATTACCGGACGTACGCGACGGCTTGAAGCCGGTGCATCGCCGGGTTCTGTTTGCGATGCATGAAATGAACAATGTCTGGAATCGCCCGTTCGTCAAATGCGCGCGCGTGGTCGGTGAGACCATGGGTAAATATCACCCGCATGGCGACGCGTCGATCTACGATACGCTGGTGCGGATGGCACAACCATTTTCGCTACGCTATATGTTGGTCGATGGCCAGGGTAACTTTGGTTCGATCGACGGCGATAACGCGGCGGCGATGCGATACACCGAGTGCCGCCTGGACAAGATTGCCGGCGAACTGCTGGCCGATCTGGACAAGGAAACCGTCGATTTCGTACCTAACTACGATGGCAAGGAAAAAGAGCCGTCGGTGCTGCCGACGCGCATCCCGAATCTGCTGATCAATGGCTCGTCCGGTATTGCAGTCGGCATGGCGACGAATATTCCGCCACACAATATTACTGAAGTCATCGACGGCGCCTTGCACGTACTGCGTAATGCAGAGACGACGGTCGATGAACTGATTGAAATTATTCCGGCGCCGGATTTCCCGACGGGCGGCATTATTTACGGTGTGTCCGGCGTACGCGACGGCTACCGTACCGGCCGCGGCCGCGTCGTGATGCGCGCAAAAACGCATTTTGAAGAGTACGGCAAGGAAAATCGTGCGGCGATTATCGTCGACGAGTTGCCGTATCAGGTGAACAAGAAGTCGCTGCTGGAGCGTATCGCCGAACTGGTGCGTGACAAAAAGCTTGACGGTATTTCCGATATTCGCGACGAGTCCGATAAATCCGGTATGCGTGTCGTGATTGAATTGAAGCGCAATGAAGTACCGGAAGTCGTGCTGAACAATCTGTACAAGCAGACTCAGTTGCAGGACACCTTCGGTATGAATATGGTGGCGCTGGTCGATGGTCAGCCGAAGTTGCTGAATCTGAAGCAGATGCTGGAGTGCTTCCTGTCGCACCGCCGCGAAGTGGTTACACGTCGCACCATATTCGAATTGCGCAAGGCGCGCGAACGTGGCCACGTGCTGGAAGGTCTGGCTGTTGCGCTGGCGAATATCGATGATTTCATCGCGATCATCAAGGCGGCACCTACACCGCCGGTAGCAAAAGTCGATTTGATGTCGCGGGCCTGGGATTCGTCCGTCGTGCGCGAAATGCTGGCACGTACCGGCGAAGAAGGCGTAGGCGGCGTCAATGCCTTCCGCCCGGAAAACCTGCCCGTGCATTACGGTATCCAGTCTGACGGTTTGTATAAATTATCCGACGATCAGGCGCAGGAAATTCTGCAGATGCGTCTGCAACGCCTGACCGGTCTGGAGCAGGACAAGATCGTCAATGAATACAAGGAAGTCATGTCGCAGATCGCCGATCTGCTCGATATCCTGGCCAAACCTGAGCGCGTGACTGTCATCATCACCGACGAGCTGACTCTGGCGAAAAATGAATACGGCATCGGCAACAAGGATGGGCGTCGTTCGACCATCGAATTGAATGCCACCGATCTCGGTACCGAAGATCTGATCACACCGCAGGATATGGTCGTGACCCTGTCGCATACCGGTTACATGAAGTCGCAGCCGATTACCGAATACCGCGCGCAAAAACGCGGTGGTCGCGGCAAGCAGGCGATGGCGACCAAGGAAGACGACTGGATTGACCAACTGTTCATCGCCAATACGCACGATTACATTCTGTGTTTCAGTAATCGCGGTCGCATGTACTGGCTGAAGGTGTGGGAAGTGCCGCAAGGTTCACGCAACTCGCGTGGCAAGCCTATCGTCAACATGTTCCCGCTGCAGGATGGCGAGAAGATTACGGTGATCCTGCCGGTCTCCGGCGAGAATCGTACCTTCCCTGAAGATCGCTATATTTTCATGTCCACCAGTCTTGGCACCGTGAAAAAAACCTCGCTCAGAGATTTCAGTAATCCACGCAAGGCCGGCATCATCGCGGTTGATCTGGATGATGGCGATTTCCTGATCGGTGCTGCGTTGACGGATGGCAAGCATGACGTGATGTTGTTCTCCGATTCCGGCAAGGCAGTGCGTTTCGATGAAAACGATGTACGTCCTATGGGCCGTACTGCACGTGGCGTGCGCGGCATGAATCTGGAAGAAGGCCAGCAAGTCATTGCCCTGCTGGTGGCTGAGAATGAACAGCAATCGGTGTTGACGGCAACGGAAAACGGTTTCGGCAAACGTACGCCGATTACCGAGTACACACGTCATGGTCGCGGTACCAAGGGCATGATCGCAATCCAGACCAGTGAGCGTAACGGTAAAGTTGTTGCGGCCACTTTGGTGGAAGCGGCAGATGAAATCATGCTGATCACGACCGGCGGCGTACTGATTCGTACACGTGTTGCAGAAATTCGTGAAATGGGCCGCGCCACGCAAGGCGTGACGCTGATTGCTGTCGAAGACGGCACCAAGCTGAGCGGCCTGCAACGTATTCTGGAATCAGATATTGAAGAAGACCAATCCGGTACGGAGGAAGAGGAATAATGAAGCGTGTGTTTAACTTTTCGCCGGGACCGGCTGCCATTGCACCAGAAGTAATACAGCAAGCTGCGGTTGAAATGACAAACTGGAAGGGTAGTGGTTTGTCAGTCATGGAGATGAGTCATCGCGGGCGTGAATTTACGGAAATCCTGGCAAACGCAAAAAACGATTTGCGCGAGCTGATGGCGATTCCGGATAACTATAAAATCCTGTTCATGCAAGGTGGCGCGATCGCAGAAAATGCGATCATACCTATGAATTTGGTCGGCCATAAATCGCAACCGGCCACGATAGACTTCGTCAATACCGGCCACTGGTCAGTCAAGAGCATAGAAGAAGCGCACAAGTACGCGAATGTAAATATCGCTGCCTCATCGGAAGATAAAAATTTCACGTATGTACCGGCGCGCGATAGCTGGAAGCTGACACCTGATGCAGCATATGTGCATGTCTGCACGAATGAAACCATAGGCGGTGTTGAGTTCGATTACACACCGGATGTCGGCAATGTGCCATTGGTGGCTGACATGTCGTCAAATATTCTGTCGCGTGCAATCGATGTCTCCAGGTATGCCGTGATTTACGCCGGTGCACAAAAAAATATCGGTCCTGCAGGCTTGACCATCGTGATCGTGCGCGATGACATGCTTGGGCATGCACTGCCTATCTGTCCATCCGCTTTCGACTGGAAACTGGTCGCCGAGCATGACTCCATGTTCAACACACCGCCAACCTATCCCATCTATATCGCGGGCCTGACCTTTCAGTGGATGAAGCGCCAGGGCGGCGTCGCTGCGATGGAAAAAGTTAACATCGCGAAGGCGAAATTGGCCTACGATTATCTGGACTCGACCGATTTCTACATCAATAACGTACCGGCAGCGAACCGTTCACGCATGAACGTACCGTTCTTCTTGAAAGACGAATCGTTGAACGCCAAGTTCATCGCTGAAGCTGAGCAAAACGATCTGGTGCAACTCAAAGGCCATAGTTCAGTCGGCGGTATGCGTGCATCGATTTACAATGCAATGCCGATCGAAGGCGTGCAGGCACTGGTTGCCTTCATGAAAGACTTCGAGAAAAAATACGGTTGATTCACTTTCGAATCTGAAGCTCTAAGGTGTTTGCCTAATATGACGACGGACAACAAGCTCAAACCGCTGCGTGAACAGATCGATGCAATCGATGCGCAAATCCTTGATTTGCTGAATCAGCGCGCACGCGTCGCCCAGCAAGTCGGCCATGTCAAGGCGGAAACCAATGCACCGGTTTTTCGGCCGGAACGTGAAGCGCAGGTTTTGCGTAGCGTGGCGGAACGCAATCCCGGCCCGCTTCTGAATACAGATATTCAAACCGTTTTTCGTGAAGTGATGTCGGCTTGTCGTGCGCTGGAAAAGCGCGTGACGGTTGCGTATCTCGGGCCTGCAGGAACCTTCAGCGAACAAGCGGTGTATCAGCAGTTCGGCCGCGCGGTGGAAGGCATGCCATGCACATCCATCGATGAAGTATTCCGCGCAACAGAAGCCGGCACTGCAGATTTCGGCGTAGTACCGATCGAGAATTCTTCCGAAGGCGTGATCAATCGCACGCTCGATTTGCTGCTGCAAACGACTTTGACGCTGAGCGGCGAAGTATCGATACAGGTGAATCACAGCTTGATGACGCGTTCCGGCAACATGAACGAAATCAAAAGTATATGCGCGCATTCGCAAGCGCTGGCGCAATGCCAGTTGTGGCTCAACCAAAACTATCCAAGTATTGAACGTCGTGCAGTTGCTTCCAATGCGGAAGCTGCACGCATGGCGAGCGAAGATACTTCAGTGGCGGCGATCGCCAGCGAGATCGCCGGTAAAAATTACAGCCTGCAAGTCATCAAAGCGCACATACAAGATGATCCGCACAACCGCACGCGCTTTGCCGTGATCGGTCGTCTGTTGACGGCTCCGAGCGGCAAGGATCAAACCTCGCTGGTGCTGTCGGTACCGAACAAGGCGGGTGCTGTCTACAGTTTGCTGGCTCCTTTGGCGAAACATGGCGTTTCGATGACGCGTTTCGAGTCCCGCCCCGCACGCATGGGTACGTGGGAATATTATTTCTATGTCGATGTGGAAGGCCACTTGAAAGACAGCAAGGTCGCCGACGCATTGAAGGAATTGAAAGATAACGCTGCATTTTTCAAGGTGCTGGGTTCGTATCCATTCAGTTTGTAATTTTTTTGTGCTGTTGTTCCAGATGAGTCTGCCGGAAAATCGGGCATCGCCATCCTGGCAATAGGCATTCTTGCTCTGGAATCCTTTATGTCAATTCAGTTTGGTCCTGATTATGTCCGTGCGATTGCTCCTTATCAAGGCGGCAGACCGATTGCGGAAGTCGCGCGTGAATTCGGCCTCGACGAAACCAGGATCGTCAAACTTGCATCCAATGAAAATCCGCTCGGCATGCCCGAGTCGGCAAAAAAAGCGATGGCACTGGCAATTGCCGATGCGGGGCGCTATCCGGATGGCAACGGCTTTGAATTGAAAGCGGCGATTACCGCAAAATACGGTGTATCGGCGGAGTGGATCACGCTCGGTAACGGCAGCAACGACATTCTGGAACTATCGGCACATGCTTTCGTGCAGCCGGGGCAGTCGGTCATTTACTCTCAATACTCGTTTGCAGTTTATCCGCTCGCAACGCAGGCTGTCGGTGGTCGTTCGCTGGTGATCGCCGCCCGGGATTTCGGCCACGATCTGGAGGCGATGATTGATGCGATCGAAGATGATACGCGCTTGATTTTCATTGCGAATCCGAATAATCCAACCGGCACTTTTATCCCCGGCCATGAAATTGAGTCCTTCCTGAAGCGCGTGCCGCCGAATGTCGTCGTCGTGCTGGATGAGGCTTATACCGAATTTCTTGCGCCTGAACTGCAATACGATTCGATCGCATGGGTAGCGCAGTATCCAAATCTGCTGGTATCGCGCTCGATGTCCAAGGTCTATGGCCTGGCGGGGCTGCGTATCGGTTACGGCATTGCGCAAGCGGGCATTACCGATTTGCTCAATCGTATACGCCAGCCTTTCAATGTGAATTCGCTGGCGCAGGCAGCGGCAATTGCCGCGCTGAACGATGGGGCGTTTGTCAAAAAAAGTGCGCAACTGAATGCAGCAGGTTGTCGCCAGTTGACGCAAGCTTTTGATGCATTGAAGTTGACGTATGTGCCATCGTGCGGCAACTTCGTGCTGGTCAAGGTCGGCGATGATGATGGTGCCGGCGCGCGCGTCAATCTGGCTTTGTTGAAACAGGGCGTGATCGTGCGTCCGGTCGGCAATTACGGCTTGCCGCAATGGCTGCGCATCTCGATCGGTCTGGAAGAAGAAAATGCGATATGTCTTGCCGCCCTGAAAAATGCGCTGGCTTGATAGTTTTGTAACCTAAACCGATCAACTACTTTCCTTTGCCTTCCATGCTAAAAAAAATCGTCATCTTCGGTGTGGGTTTGATAGGAGGATCGTTTGCGCTTGCATTGCGCAAAGCTGGTGCGGTTGAGCAGGTTGTCGGTGTGGGGCGAAGCGAGGCATCGCTATTGCGGGCCAAGGAGATCGGGATCATCGATGTCATCGGCACTTCGCTGGAGGAGGCCTTGCAGGACGCCGATCTGGTATTGGTGGCTGCACCGGTGGCCCAGACTGAATCCATTCTTGCTGCGATCAAACCCTATTTGCAAGCGAACACGGTCGTTACCGATGCCGGCAGCATCAAGGTTGAGGTGGTGGCTGCGGCGCGCCGTGCGCTTGGTGAAAAGATTGCGCAATTCGTTCCTGGCCATCCAATTGCAGGGTTGGAATCGACTGGGCCGGATGCAGCGATCGAGTGCTTGTACATCGGCAGGAAAGTGGTATTAACCCCGTTGCTCGAGAACGCTTCAGAACGGATCGCATTGGTGGCGCAAGCTTGGCAGCACTGCGGCGCCATCATCCATCAATTGACACCGGAAAATCACGATGCCGTATTTGCGGCAGTCAGCCACCTGCCGCATTTGCTGGCCTTTGCGCTGGTGGACGATATCGCACGCAAGCCGCATGCTGATTTGCTGTTTCAATATGCGGCTAGCGGATTTCGCGACTTCACGCGGATTGCTGCGTCTTCGCCGGAGATGTGGCGCGATATCAGCCTGACTAATCAGACTGCCATCCTGACTGAGCTGGATGCATATATTGCGCAATTGACGCGTTTTCGCGGGCAACTGGCTGCAGGCGACGGCGCTGCGATACACGCGATGTTTTCTCATGCACAAAGTGCGCGCCAGAACTGGCAGCGTAATATTGAAAGGGCTGAAGTACAGCCCAAAGCAGACAACGATGAATAAACACTATCCGCATTATCTTGATCTGCAACCGGCGATGCACGCCAAAGGTGTGGTGCGTCTGCCTGGTTCCAAAAGCATTTCCAATCGCACCTTGCTGTTAGCCGCTCTGGCGGACGGCACCACGCAAATCAAGGATTTGCTGGCATCGGACGATACGCACGTGATGCTGATGGCGCTGCAGAAACTCGGCGTCAAATGGGCGCAAACAGGCGAGTCGCAAGATTACGTCGTACATGGCGTAAACGGCGCATTTCCCGTACATCAAGTCGATCTTTTCATGGGCAATGCGGGGACTGCCATTCGTCCCTTGACCGCTGCACTGGCAGTGACAGGCGGTGATTACACTTTGCATGGCGTATCACGCATGCACGAGCGTCCGATCGCCGATCTGGTCGATGCATTGAACGCGATCGGCACGCATATCACTTATACGGGCGACGCAGGCTATCCTCCTTTGCATATCCAGCGTGGACGTGTACATGCGCAACGCATGCAGGTACGCGGCAATGTTTCCAGCCAGTTCCTGACGGCCTTGCTGATGGCGGCACCGCTGATGGCGCGCGACCAGGATGTCACTATCGATGTGATCGGCGAATTGATATCCAAACCGTATATTGAAATTACCTTGAATCTGATGCGTCGTTTCGGTGTGGAAGTACAACGCGATGGTTGGCAGTCGTTCACGATTGCAGCTGGGCAGCGCTATATCAGTCCAGGCATTATTCATGTGGAAGGCGATGCATCGTCGGCTTCCTATTTCCTCGCTGCCGGCGCGATTTCCCATGGTCCGGTCAGGGTAGAGGGTGTAGGCAAGGATAGTATTCAGGGCGATGTCCGTTTCGTCGAGGCCCTCGAAAAAATGGGTGCCACCATACGCATGGGCGACAACTGGATAGAAGCCGAATCCAATGGTGCATTGCGCGCCATCGATGCCGATTTCAACCATATACCCGACGCTGCGATGACAATAGCTGTCGCAGCCCTGTATGCCGATGGTACCAGCACCTTGCGCAATATCGGCAGCTGGCGCGTAAAGGAAACTGATCGCATCAGCGCGATGGCGATCGAATTGCGCAAGCTGGGTGCAAGCGTGGAAGAGGGCGAGGATTATTTGCGGGTAACACCGCCGGCTGTAATTCAGCCGGCTGTTATTGATACCTATGACGATCACCGGATGGCGATGTGTTTCTCATTGGCGACGCTGGATGGCGCAGCACGTCGTGGCAGCAAAGTGCGCATCAACGATCCTCAATGTGTGGCCAAAACTTTCCCGGATTACTTTGACGTTTTTGCCAAGGTCACCGAAGACACCTTGTTTTGAGCGCTGCAAGCCGGGCAGCAAGTTAGTGCTTGCTTGCCCACGCACCATGACTGTTGCTTGAACTTAACTGATTTTTTAAAATGACCACATCCTCACATATCCCCGTCATCGCAATAGACGGTCCGACTGCATCGGGCAAAGGCACAGTCGCACAACTGGTCGCGACCGAACTGGGTTTTCACTACCTTGATTCTGGTGCCTTGTATCGACTGACGGCTTTGTCTGCCTTGTATCGCGGCATCGCCCTGGATGATGAGCAGGCGTTGGCCAAATCGGTAGAAAGCCTGAATTGTGGTTTCAAGGATGGCGACATCTTCCTTGATCGTGAAAACGTCACCATGTCGATACGCGCAGAAGAAGTTGGCAATACAGCATCAAAAATTGCTGCCTTGCCAGCTGTTCGCAAGGCTTTGGTCGATTTGCAACTGCGTTTCCGCGAAGCGCCTGGCCTGATTGCCGATGGACGCGATATGGGCACCGTGATCTTCCCCGATGCGGAGCTGAAAGTCTTCCTGACCGCCAGTGCGGAAGCACGTGCCGAAAGACGATATAAGCAATTGATTGACAAGGGATTTTCTGCTAACATGCAAGACCTCCTGAAAGATTTGAACGAACGTGATGCCCGTGATGCAAATCGCGCAGTTGCTCCGCTCAAACCGGCAGAAGGGGCATATTTGCTGGATACCTCGGATTTGACCGTGAATCAGGCGGTGGAAAAGGTACTTGGCTGGTATGCGGTAAGCAGGCGAACCGTATAAATTGCTTGTTTTAAATTGTTGTAACCGTTGTCCGTTCAGACGCAAAGTCTGGCGGGCTTTGAAAAACCTAACCCATTATTCGTTCGTTTTTACTGTGCAGTTCAGTTTGCAGTGAAGCGAAAAAATACGAATTTTGGTCAACCTGTTTAAATATCTCTATGACTACTGTTGTCACCTCCAAGCAAGATACCCCTGTTGGCATGGAAAGTTTTGCCGCTCTTTTTGAAGAATCGTTGACTCGCCAGGACATGCGTTCCGGTGAAGTGATTTCTGCTGAAGTCGTTCGTCTCGACCACAACTTCGTGATCGTTAACGCCGGCTTGAAATCGGAAGCATTCATTCCAATCGAAGAATTCAAAAACGACAATGGCGAACTCGAAGTCAACGTAGGCGACTTTATTTCCGTCGCAATCGAATCCCTCGAAAACGGTTTTGGCGACACCATCCTGTCGCGCGACAAGGCTAAACGCCTGGCGTCGTGGCTCTCGCTTGAAAAAGCGATGGAGTCTGGCGAAATCGTTGTCGGTACCGTTAACGGTAAAGTCAAAGGTGGTCTGACCGTTTTGACCAATGGCATCCGCGCATTCCTGCCGGGTTCGCTGGTCGATACACGCCCTGTCAAGGACACGACCCCATTCGAAGGCAAAACTCTCGAATTCAAAGTCATCAAACTCGACCGCAAGCGTAACAACGTTGTGTTGTCGCGTCGCGCTGTCATCGAAGCATCGATGGGCGAAGAGCGTCAGAAACTGATGGAAACACTCAAAGAAGGTACGGTTGTTACCGGTATCGTCAAAAACATCACCGACTACGGCGCGTTCGTGGATCTGGGCGGTATCGATGGTCTGTTGCACATCACCGATCTGGCATGGCGTCGTGTGCGTCATCCTTCGGAAGTACTCACCGTCGGCCAAGAAATCACCGCAAAAGTCCTCAAGTACGATCAAGAGAAAAACCGTGTTTCGCTGGGCGTCAAGCAATTGGGCGACGATCCATGGACCGGTCTGTCACGTCGTTACCCACAAGGCACACGCCTGTTCGGTAAAGTCACCAACCTGACCGACTACGGCTCGTTCGTTGAAGTTGAACAAGGTATCGAAGGCCTGGTTCACGTTTCCGAAATGGACTGGACCAACAAAAACGTGGCACCAAACAAAGTTGTCCAATTGGGCGACGAAGTTGAAGTCATGGTTCTGGAAATCGACGAAGAACGTCGTCGTATCAGCCTCGGCATGAAACAGTGCAAAGCCAATCCATGGGATGACTTCGCAGTCACCCACAAGAAAGGTGACAAAGTCCGCGGCGCGATCAAATCGATCACCGACTTCGGCGTGTTCATCGGTCTGGCTGGCAACATCGATGGTCTGGTTCACTTGTCCGATCTGTCCTGGACAGAAACCGGCGAAGAAGCCGTTCGTCGCTTCAAGAAAGGCGATGAGCTGGAAGCAATCGTGTTGGCAATCGACGTGGAACGTGAACGCGTTTCCCTCGGCGTCAAACAACTCGAAGGCGACCCATTCAACAACTTCGCTGCCATGAACGACAAAGGCGCATTGGTTACTGGTACTGTTAAATCGGTCGAGCCTAAAGGCGCGGTGATCCAATTGTCCGAAGAAGTTGAAGGCTACTTGCGCGCTTCCGAAATCTCCCGCGATCGCGTTGAAGATGCCGGTACGCACCTGAAAGTCGGCGACACTGTCGAAGCTATGGTTATCAACGTTGATCGCAAAGCACGCGGCATCCAGCTGTCGATCAAAGCGAAAGACAATGTTGAAACGCAAGAAGCAATGCAAAAAATGTCGTCGGATTCGAACGCTGCATCCGGTACTACCAGCCTCGGCGCATTGCTGAAAGCCAAGCTCGATAACAGCAAGAACTAAGTAATCATCAATGACAAAGTCGGAGCTGATTGCTCGCTTGGCTGAGCGTTATCCGCAACTGGTAGCCAAGGATGCGGATTACGCGGTCAAAACCATCCTTGATGCAATGTCGGACGCCCTGGCGACCGGACAACGCATCGAGATACGTGGTTTTGGCAGCTTTGCACTCAATAGCCGTCCACCGCGTATCGGTCGCAATCCGAAGTCCGGCGACAAGGTGATGGTTCCCGAAAAACGGGTGCCGCACTTCAAGCCAGGCAAGCAGTTGCGGGAGCGGGTGGATGCGATGGTAGGGCAGCCTATCATCGAAGACTGAGTTGTTTGCAACGAAATAAGAACGGCATCTTCGGATGCCGTTTTTTTTCACGTACAATTTCGTCAGTTAAGAGATATCTCGATTTGGTCGGCGTAAAGGCCATCCATTCTGTCTAAATAAAGGAATCAGCATCATGAAGATCCTGTTCAGAATCCTTGCTGTCATATTTTTCGTCGTGTTTTTCGGCTTTGCCTTGAAAAATACGGACGAGGTGACATTGCGGTTTTTCCTGGGTTACGTAATACAAGGACCGCTGGTTTTATTATTGCTGGGCTTTTTCGTTGCGGGTGCCGTGCTGGGCGTGCTGACCATGTTGCCCATGGTGTTCCGTACGCGCCGGGAAGTAGCAAAGAACAAGAAAGCGCTGGTGGCAATACAGGACGAGGCGCAGGCGCAGCTGCAGGCCAAATCCCAGCCGCCACAGCCGGATGCGGTGACGCCCCTCTAAATGGCAGGTTTGCCAATTTGATCAATCAATCATGAATACGAGATTGCATGGAATTTGAAAACTGGTGGTTGCTCGCTATCCCCGCTTTTTTTACCCTGGGCTGGATTGCTGCACGCGTGGATATCAAACAACTGGTTTCCGAGTCGCGCACTTTGCCGCGCGGCTATTTCAAGGGTTTGAATTTTCTGCTCAACGAGCAGCCCGACAAGGCGATCGACGCCTTCATTGAAATCGTCAAGCTGGATCCGGAAACAGTGGAACTGCATTTTGCTCTCGGCAATCTGTTTCGCGGTCGTGGCGAGACCGAGCGGGCAATTCGCGTTCATCAAAATCTGTTGGCGCGCCCCGATCTGCCGCAGGAGCACAAAGTGCATGCGCAGTATGAATTGGGACAGGATTATCTGAATGCAGGTTTGCTGGATCGCGCGGAAGAAACCTTCAATCTGCTGGCCGAAACGCAATACAGTGCGCAGGCACGTCGCGCCTTGCTGGAAATCTATCAGCGTGAAAAAGAATGGACGCGCGCCATCGAAGCGGCCGGTGCGCTGCAGGAGTCGGGTGCCGGTGGCCGGCAAAAGGAAATTGCGCAATTCTATTGCGAACTGGCACAGGATGAGCTGGTGCATACCCATGCCGATGCTGCCATTGCATTGCTGGAAAAAGCACTGGCTGCCGATCGTAAAAACGTACGTGCAACGATGCTGATGGGCGATGCCCTCCTTGCCAGAGATGATATCGAAGCCGCGCTGCTTGCATGGCGTCGTGTGGAGCATCAGAGCGTGCCGCATGTGGCGCTGGTGGCGCAACGTTTGATGGATGGTTATCGCGCCGCAGGAAGGTCGCAGGAAGGCGTGAACCTGCTTAAATTCTATCTGACCGAAGCCTCTTCCATTGATTTGCTGGAAGTCGTGTTCCAGGCCGTGCTGGAGTTGGAGGGCGTGGATGCGGCGACGCAAATGGTCAGTGATGAACTGCGCAGAACGCCGACCTTGCTGGGGCTGGACAAGCTGCTCGAAGCACGTTTGATGGATGCGCCGCCGGAGATGCGTTCCGAGCTGTCTATGGTCAAGAATCTGGTACATGGCTATACACAAAAGCTGGCGCGCTATCAATGCAGCAATTGCGGCTTCAAGGCGCGTCAATATTACTGGCAATGCCCCGGTTGCAGCAAATGGGAAAGCTATCCGCCGCGCCGCACTGAAGAATTGAATGTCATGAATTGATGGTATTGGCGATGCATTGATCATGCGCCGTCAATGCCATGCCCGCGTCTTTGGCATTTTTTATCTCCGCCATCACGAAAAACTCACCTGTTTATGGGAAGGTCAGCCTCTTGAATTGCTGCTAGAGTTCAAGTCGATTTATTGCTTAATAGGCAATAAGTTCAGGCATTGTGCCTGTCGTTCCTGAGCTTTTTCATCAATAAACTGGAGGCATCTCATGTTGAATAAATTATTGCTGGCGCTTGTAAGCGTGTTCGCTTCAATCAGTTTTGCGTTTGCGAATGTTGAAATCAATCAAGCCGATCAGGCTGCACTTGACGGCATCAAGGGCATAGGCCCGACAACCTCGAAAGCAATTCTGGATGAGCGCAAGAAAGGTGGAAATTTCAAGGACTGGAATGATTTGCAGACGCGTGTGAAGGGTGTCGGCGACAAGAGTTCGGAAAAATTTTCACAGGCAGGCTTGACTGTTAATGGTGCTGCCAAACCAGGCCTCACAAAGCCTGTTGCGGGTAAAACTGATAAAGTTAAAAAGGCAGCGAGCGATAAGGTGGTCGAACCGAAAAAGACTACCAAGCCGTGATATTTACGAGGCGCTTGTAAGGAAAATTCCCGACCTGTGGTATCGAGAGGCCCCGACGATGACAATCGCCGGGGTTTTTTATTAGGCATACCGTTTACAATCGGGTGTGTACGCGCTTTGGCACTGTCGATTAAAATGACATTCTTCAGGAAAAAACTCAATCTCCCCTATGCAATATTTGACTATCGAAGACACCATCGGTAACACCCCGCTGGTGCAACTCAAGCGGATGGACGGCGAAGATACGGCGCGTCGTAGCAACATCATTCTCGGCAAGCTGGAGGGCAACAATCCTGCCGGCTCGGTGAAAGACAGACCGGCCTTATCGATGATCAAGCATGCGGAAGACCGCGGCACCATCAAACCCGGCGATACCCTGATTGAGGCAACCAGCGGCAATACCGGCATTGCACTGGCGATGGTTGCGGCGATGCGCGGTTACAAGATGATCCTGCTGATGCCGGAAAATTTAAGTGAAGAACGTCGTCAGGCGATGGCTGCGTATGGCGCGAAAATTGTACTGACGCCGAAAACCGGCGGCATGGAATATGCGCGCGATCTGGCGGAACAAATGCAGAAAAATGGCGAAGGTCTGATTCTCGACCAGTTTGCGAATCCCGACAATCCGCGTGCGCATTATGAAACTACCGGGCCGGAAATATGGCGCGATACTGGCGGGAAAATCACTCATTTCATTAGTGCTATGGGTACGACCGGCACTATCATCGGTGTTTCCGAATATCTGAAGGAAAAAAATCCCGACATCAAGATCATCGGCGTGCAGCCGGAGGAAGGTTCGCAGATTCCGGGTATCAGAAAATGGCCTGAAGCCTATCTGCCGAAGATTTACGATGCGAGCAAGGTCGATCAGCTGGAATACGTCAGTCAGGGCGTCGCCGAACAAATGGCGCGACGTCTGGCAATGGAAGAAGGAATTTTCTGCGGGATTTCTGCCGCAGGCGCATGCGAAGTGGCGCTGCGAATTTCTCAGACCACTGAAAATGCGACGATCGTGTTCGTCGTCTGCGATCGTGGAGATCGCTATCTTTCAACGGGTGTATTCCCGGCCTGAGCCGGGAATCACCGAACGAAGCATCAAGTCAGCGTAACAATACGCTGACTGTTTATTCTGCCTGTTCTGTCGCTACGCCATTCTTCGGCTTGAACTGCTTGTCGCTGATGCGGAATTTATCGCGACGATCACCCATCAGGATGCGCAAATCGCGAATGCTCAAGTCACTTACTTCATGCATGCGTATCAGCAGCGATGCGCCCACCGGCAAACGGCGATGGCGGATTTTGCTGATGACTGGCGGCGCCACTTCCAATGCGCGCGACAGGGCTGCATCGTTCTTCAGATGCAGTTTTTCAATCAACGAATCCAGCAAGTGGTTGGGATCATAGGCAACCTGATCGGCGAGTCGGTTGCTGGTTGTTTGGCTATCTGAAGTAGTCATAATATCTTCGATTCTAAAGGTCAAAGGAGGATGGGAAAATGCAAGCTACTGCAATTTCATCGGCTACTATTGGAGCGTTGCCGCGTTGGTAAAGTTGCAAACGAAGATGCATTTTTTCAATATTACATATAAAAAAATTAACTAAGAGCAAGTAATATAGCAAAAAATTCCAAAAAAGCAATAAATCTTGATGCTCTTTTTATATCTTGTATGTCTATATAATGAGGCAAGAGTTCCCGAAAACAAGCTTTCTTTTTGCAACATCGTTTTGCCGGATTTTCATGCTTTGTTTTATGTTATCAAAGTAGAAATTTCTGTAAGTGCAAGCCAATTTCAATGATGTCTGCATGCCAGCGTTGCCCCGAACCATGATTCAGGGCTTGAGCAAGCCTAGTTGTTGCCAGCCTTCCAGCCCCAGTTCACGCAAGGTCTCCATGTTTTTTTCGAAGATGGTTTCTGCCTGTGGAAATGCTTCTACTGCGCGTTCTATGCTGGCTTCCCGCAATAAATGCAGAATCGGATACGGCGAGCGGTTGGTATAGTTTTCAATATCGTTTGCTGCAGTACCGGCAAACTGGTAGTGCGGATGAAAACTGGCAATCTGGATTTCTCCATCCAGTTCCAGCCCTTCAATAGCCTTGTCGGCGGTTTCCAGAAAATCGTTGTAATCCATGAAATCCTGTAACACGTCGGGATGTATCAGCAGGATCGTATCGATATCGGCGGGATCAGCAGCATGCAAAGTCTGCAGTTCAGCTTCCAGATCGCTTAGCAATGCATCGACACTCTGCGCCGCACTGACGATATAGCGAATTTGATTTTTGACATGCACCGCTTTGGCAAACGGGCACAGATTCAGGCCGATGACCGCTTTTTCAAGCCAGGTTTGTGTCGCGGCGATAATCGCGTCATGCGATGCCGGGGGAGCAGGTGTATACATTTGATTCATTTCAATAGGGCCTCTATTTTAAACGTTTGCATCGATTGCCGATTTTGCGGGCGCAGCAATACTGCGAAATCAACTGCTGATGCAAAAAATGATCGCTACGAGAGTGGTGAATCGGCTATTCTTGCCACCGTTAAGCACTACGCTTCATCCTGACATTTTCATCAAGAGCACAATTCATGGCCCTCAAATCCACCATTTTCAAAGCCGATCTGCAAATTGCCGACATGGACCGGCAATATTATGACGGTCACATGCTGACGATTGCGCGCCATCCTTCTGAAACCGATGAACGCATGATGGTGAGAATTCTGGCCTTCGTGTTGCACGCAAGCGAAGCTCTGGCATTCGGTAAAGGCTTGAGCGCGGATGATGAACCGGATTTGTGGCGCAAGGATTTGACCGGCGCGATTGATCTGTGGATAGAAGTCGGGCAGCCGGATGAAAAGCGCATCATGAAAGCGTGCGGTCGTTCGACTCAGGTGATCATCTACAGTTACAGCAGCATGAGTAATATATGGTGGAGCCAGATCGCGAACAAGGTGGATAGAGCGAGGAACCTTAGCGTTTTCAATCTGCCTGCCGTGACCAGTCAGGCACTGGCCAGGCTCGCGCAACGCAATATGCAGCTGCAATGCACGATTCAGGATGCGCAAGTCTGGATCAACGGCGACGGCGAATCGCTACTGATCGATTTACAGACATTGAAGGCACCGACGGCTGTTGCACGATAAGGCAGCGAGCGGAAACGCGCGTATCCCCGATATTGTTTCAGTAATTGCGCGCTGCGCGCACTGCACGACTCAGGTCTATTACCGACATCGCATAAAAAAAGCTGCGATTGTATTGCGTGATCGCAAAGAAGTTGGGTGCACCCAGCCAGTATTCGCTGGCTTCTGCACCATTCTGCAAATCCACCAGACCGAACTGCATGTCGGCCGGCGGTTCGGCTAGCGGCGTTACGCCCGCTTCCTTCATTTCCGCCAAGCTGAACTTTGCGCTCAAACCCTGATTGATAAAGCGCTGCCAATTTTCCGTCATGTCTACCTTGGCCGGGAATACGATGGGCTCACCTGTGCGCCAGCCATGCTGCACGAGGAAGTTGGCAACGCTACCTATCGCATCGACGGGTGAGTTGCGCAGGTCGATATGGCCGTTACCATCGAAGTCGACGGCAAATCTGCGTATGCTGCCGGGCATGAATTGCGGCCAGCCTATTGCGCCGGCGTAAGAACCGAGCAAAGAGAAGGGGTCAATTTTTTCATCACGGGAAAACAGCAGCGTATTTTCCAGTTCCCCGCGGAAATAGCTCATGCGTGCCGTGCGATTCGGCGTTTCCGGATAGGCGAAGGCCAGCGTCGTGATGGCATCCATCACGCGGAAGTTGCCGGTATTGCGGCCGTACACGGTTTCCACACCGATGATGGCAACGATGATTTCCGCCGGAACACCGTACAGTTTTTCGGCACGGGTCAGCGCATCGGCATAGGTATTCCAGAAAGCGACGCCGGCATCGATGCGCACCGGCTCGACGAAGCGGCTGCGGTAGGCCGCCCAGTTCTTCGGTTTGCCCGGTGGAGCCGGTTTCATTAACTGAATGACCCTATCGACGTAATGCGTTTTACTGAGGGTATTTTGCAGTTCTGTCTTGTCGAAGCCGTTTTTTTCCACCATCTGGTCGATAAAGTCCGCTACCTCTCGCCATTGCTTGAAGTTGGCGAATTCATCGCCTTGCACCGGTTTGACGGCTTTCCTTGTCTGGGCCGCAGTCTGTAGCTTCTTGCCGCTTTCACCGGCGGATGCACAGCCGCTGAGGGCGAGGATGGAGGAAAGTGCGAATAACGAGGCACGGCTGGAAAAAAAGGAAGATGTCATCGAGATAGTTTCAATAGTGTTTTGAGTCTGGACAGCACGTCTGGCAGCGAAGATTTTTCAAACGGACGGTAACGTGCTGCCTCATAAATAATCAGGAAATTCTTGATGGCGTGTTTCTGCTCTTGCGTGAGTGCAGAAGCGGAGTTCAGCAATCGCCTGGAGTAGGAACGCGGCCCTTCATGCGGATGACGCGGATAACCCCATTGCGCCATTTGTTTGCAGAGCTTTGCATAACTGGCATCGATGGGGTCAGTTTTTTTGCGATTGGTGCCGAATACCAGTGCAATCAACACCATGATCGCCACACCGAGCGCAAACATCCATGCCGTCATCGCGCGCCAGTCGATGTTACCGAAGCCCAGCGTACGTAGCAAACTCTTTTGCTGCTCCGGCGTGTAATTCAGTACCCATTGATTCCAGCCATTGTTGACGGCATCCCAGCGGAAACGTATTTTTCGCAGCCATGAGTCGGGGCCGATGTTCACATTGAGCAAGCCGCCGAATGTTGTTGTCGTTGCGGTACCGGCAAGATCGCGTTCTATCCGCTCAGGCGCAACGGCGGCAGTCGGATCTACCCGCAACCAGCCGCGTTTTTCTATCCAGATTTCGGCCCATGCATGCGCATCCGATTGACGTACTGTCATGTAGCCATCTACAGGATTGATCTGCCCGCCCTGATAGCCGGTCACGACGCGCGCGGGGATATTCATTGCACGCATCAGAACCACGAAAGCGCCAGCGTAATGTTCGCAAAAACCGGCACGGCTGGAAAACAGGAATTCATCGACGCTATTGCGTCCCAGCAGCGGTGGTTGCAGGGTATAGCGAAATTTTTCCTGCCGGAAAAATTGCAGAACCTTGTTTACCAGTTTCAGATCATCTTCCGAGGTCTTGCGCAGGTCGGCGGCAAAGGCCAGTGCTTGCGGGTTGTAAGCGACGGGCAGTTCCAGCCACTGTTGCAAGGCAAGCCGGCTTTCGTTCGGTTGCAGATCGTAGTCCAGATAGGACGCCACATCATAACGGACGCGATCTGCAATCGGCCGTTCCGATACCAGTTGAAAATCGGGTGTGATGCTGCTGCGATTGTTGGGCAATTGCGGTGCAGACTGCGGCAGTTCCAGCGCAAACAGCCAGCGGCGTGAAGTGGGTTCCTGCGTGACTTGATAGCGCAAAACTTGACCGCGTGGTTCCCATGGCAGTGGTGGATTTGCCTGATTGCGTGTTGACCGCCTGCTCCAGGTAATGCCGTCGTATTGACCAAGTACGATGCCGCGCCAATACAGTTTGGCGTTGGCCGGTGCCGGATCGATGAACTTGACGCGAAATGCAATATCGCCGGATAGCGCAAGCTGCGAGATATTCCCCGGCGACATGCTGTCCGACAAACCGCTGCGCGCGGAATGGGATGCGCCGGGCATGCCCCATAGCGGGCCTTGTATGCGCGGGAACAAGAGAAACAACACGATAGTCAGTGGCACCGCCAGCGCAAAGATCATTGCACCCAGTCGCAGGCGCTTGCGTAGCGGCGGTACCGCACCGGTATATTGAAACGATAGTTGCGCCGTCAGGATCGCAATCACGGCCGCGCTCATCAACAAGGCGGTGGCGATGGTTTGCGAATAGAAGAAATTTGTCAGCAGCAGGAAAAAACTCAGAAACACGATGACAAACAAATCGCGGCTGGCATGCATCTCCAGCAGTTTGAATGTCAGCAGCAGCACCAGCATCGCCACGCCGGCATCCTGGCCAAAAAACATTTTGAAGTTGAGGTATACCCCGGCCATTGCTGCTACGGCAATCGGCAATAACAGCCAGCGCGGAGGCATGCGATTGCCGTGAAAGGTGATCCAGCCGCGCCACAGCATCAACGCAATACTGAGAATGGTAATCCACAAGGGCAGGTGCAAGGCATGCGGCGCCAGCACCAGGCCGCAAGCAAAGAGCAGGAGCAGGGTATCGGCCTTGTCGCGCGACACAGGACGCGTGGAGAATGGGAACATCCTGCCCAGAAAACTCATGCTGCATGCTCCGACGTTCGTTCGAATAGCGCCAGCGCACGCAGACATGCAGCTTGATGCGCCGCTCCTATAGCAGGCGGAAAGTCGCTGCTGCCGAGGCGGAAGGCATAGGGCAGGCCGCGTATCTCTGCCGCCAGCACCCAGTGCGTCATGCGCGACAGCTTCAATTCCACATCCATGGCCCGCGGCAATCTTGCATAGTCGATGGATAACTCGTTGCTGGCACCGCCCTCAAACTGTTTGGTCACCAATGCACCGCCGTCGATGCGCGCAATTTGCCGCCACGCCAGGTGGCGTATCGAATCGCCGGCCTGATAGGGGCGTATGCCGGCGAAGTCGTCATGACCGACATGGCCGCGGCCAGCTGCTGTTTCATTTTCATGCAAGGGCAGTGGTGGGCCGTCTTCTTCCGGCTGCGGATAAACCAGTACGCGCATCGCCGGTTGCCAGTAACTCCAGGCACGCAGCAAGCCGAGCGGGAAGCGTGTCTGCAAGCGTATGCGCGGCGCATGGCACCAGCCGCGTTCCTGCGTGGGTGTGCCGAGCATGATGCTACGGCTGCTGTCGGCGGCAATATCGGTGACATGATCGCGCGCAGGGAGCTTATCGCCGATGAAGGCAAGCCAGATTGCATAACGGTCGTGCCTGCGACGATTTTCCAGGTGCAACTCGAACTGTGCATCGGTACCGGCGAACACGGCTGGGGCACGGCCAGGACTCAGATAAAGATGTGCCAGATTGCGGAAGGTCAGATGCATGTCGATGATGGCGCAGCCGCCCAGCAAAAACGTCAGTGCAAAACCGAGACTGAGACTGTAGTTGACCGAACACAGGAAAAGCACCACCAGCATTGCACCGAACGTGAGGCCGGCGCGGGTAGGTACGATAAAGACGCGGCGCTGATTTAAAAATACTTCGCTGACTTCTGCATCACGCAGCCTGAACAGCCAGCGGCCCGTCAATTGATGAAATATTTTTTGCAAAGACTTGATCATGAATTCTGCGTGTGCATGCGTGCAGAATTAAACGCTGACCGATTTCATCAACTGCAACACCAGATCGCGGCTGCTCAAGGCACTGCCGGCTACCGATTTCAAGGGACGCAGACGATGGGCTGCGACCGGCACCAGCACTGCTTGTACATCTTCGGGGATCACGTGATTACGTCCTTCCATTGCAGCCCATGCGCGCGCCGCCTGCAGCAAGGCTATCGTTGCGCGCGGACTCAAGCCTTCGGCGAACATGCCGTTCTGGCGCGAGGCCTGTGCCAGCGCCTGGATGTAATCGATCAGCGAGGCTGACGCATGAATTTTTCTCAGTTCGGCCTGCGCCGCAAGCAGGTCGGCCGGTTGCATGGCCATGTGCATGGCTTTCAACAGCGTGCGCCGGTCTTCACCCATCAGCAGGGCACGCTCGGATGCTGCGTCCGGGTAGCCGAGTGAAAGACACATCAGGAATCTATCCATTTGCGATTCCGGCAAGGGGAAAGTGCCGATCTGATGGGTCGGATTCTGTGTGGCAATGACGAAGAAAGGTTGCGGCAGGTTGCGTGTCACGCCGTCGGAAGTCACTTGTCTTTCTTCCATTGCTTCCAGCAATGCAGACTGTGCCTTAGGCGTGGCGCGATTGATTTCATCGGCCAGCAGCACTTGCGTGAAGATGGGGCCGGGGTGGAACACGAAAGCATTTTTTTCGCGATCGAAGATTGAAATGCCGACTACATCGGCCGGCAGCAGATCGCTGGTGAACTGCTGGCGATTGAATTGCAGGCCCAGAGAAATTGCCAGCGCATGGGCCAGCGTGGTTTTGCCGACGCCGGGCACGTCCTCGATCAACAGATGACCGCCGGCCAGCAGGCACACCAGAGCCTGACGGATTTGCGTGTCCTTGCCGACGACAATTTCACTGACCTGTTTTGCAACTGCATGCACTTTGGCGAACATGGATTCTTCCGTGGACGGTTTGAAGATAGACGCAGCCTGACTATGGATGGCAGGCCCGACAGAATGTGTAATGGCTGTCAGATTTTATGCGAGATTGACTTGCTTTGGAGCATGTCGAGCGAGCGATCAATCCTGTTTTTGCTTGCGTACGACAAACCAGCCGGCCACCACGGTAAAGGTAGCGACGATTCCGGCCACGATCCAGAAGCCGTCTTCGTGATCCGCCAGCGGCACGCCGCCGACATTCATGCCCAGCAAGCCGGCGATGATATTGATCGGTAGCGCCAGTACCGTGACGATGGTCAGCACGTACAGGCTGCGGCTGTTTTTTTCATTGACCTGGGCGGCGATTTCTTCCTGCAGCAACTTGATGCGTTCCTGCAGCGAACTCATGTCACTCAGGACGACGGAGAATTCCTCGGTCGATTGACGCAATTCCTGCGTATCGAGTTCGGCCACCCATCCCGGCGGCTTTTGCAGCAGGCGAAACAGGGCGGCCGGTTCCGGTGCCAGCAAACGCTGCAGACGCACCAGTATGCGTCGCAAGGCACCCAGATCGCCGCGCTGCCGATTCAGGCGACCGGCGAGCAAGTTGTCTTCTACCTTGTCGACACGTGCTACTGCATCCCGCACGATCTTTACCAGCACGTCGGCTTGATCACGTAGCAGATGTACGAGCAACTCAATTGAGGAACGTATCGCATCGCCGTGTTCCACCGCTTGTCGCAGACGTTCAATGGATTTCAATGGTGTGCGCCGTGCACTGATGACGACGCGTTGTGTCACGCTTAACCACAAGGTTGCGATATCAGCCGAATCCAGTGAAAAGTTGTGCAGCACATCATTTACCACTGCGATCAGGGTGTTGTCTGCAAGCTCGATCCGGGTCGAACGCGAGCCGTCATGCAAGACTTCGTTGAATTCATCGGCGACGCCCGCATGTTCGGTGATCCATTTCTCGCTGGCGGTATTGCTCAGATTGAAATGCAGCCAGATGAATTCGTGCTCGCTATGTTGTTCGTGATTTTTTAGCCATGCCAGCGCATCTGCAGAATTGATCAGCGTCGCGCGGGCATCACGACCGAATACAAAACCCCAAATCAGGCCAGACTGATCCGAGCCGTAACCAAGGCTGGAAGACGCGATCATTGCGAGAAACGCAAGCGCGCAAACGCTGGCCCATCAAGAGAATTTAATTCGCGGCAAGAGAAGGTGAGGCGAGACCGATGCACGATAGACAAGTTTGTTCGAGATGCCGCTTTGAATGTAATGAAAAGCAGCGAAAAATTGGTCGGGGCCGTTTTCGCGCCAGGCCCCGATGGCGCTGGAAGCAAATGCTGCGCTCAGGATATGACGCGCGTATGACAAAGTAGGGGAATTGACGCCAAAATCAGGCCAGCCGCGCAATCGGCTACCTCTGGTGGGCTCGTGAGCAGGTAAAATAGCGCCTTGCTTCCTACAGATAAAGTCACGCATGTCCATACAATGGTACCCAGGCCACATGAACGCCGCCCGCAAGAAAGCGGCGGAGGCCATGGAAAAGGTCGACATGATCATCGAAGTACTGGACGCGCGCGTACCGCAGGCCAGTTGCAATCCGATGATCGAAGAATTGCGCACATTCCGCCAGCGCCCCTGTTTGAAGATCCTCAACAAGAGTGATCTTGCCGATCCGATTGCCACGCAAAAATGGCTGGATTTTTATAACAAGCAAAAGGGTGTGCACGCGGTCGCCTTGAGCTGCAAGAAGCCGTCCGACGTCGCAAAAATTCCCGCTTTGAGTTTGAAGATCGCGCCGCATCGTGGCACGGCTTTGAAGCCTTTGCGCATCATGATCATGGGTATTCCGAACGTAGGAAAATCGACCTTGATGAATGCCTTGCTCAAAAAGCGCGTTGCCAAGGTTGGCGATGAGCCTGCGGTGACCAAGATGCAGCAGCGTCTGTATCTCGGCAATAACATGGTATTGACCGATACGCCGGGCATGATGTGGCCGAAGATCGAACATCCTAGCGATGGCCTGATGCTGGCAGCCAGCCATGCGATTGGTAGTAACGCATTGATTGAAGAAGAAGTCGCCACCTTCCTGGCGGACATCATATTGATGCATTATCCAGAATTGCTGACTGCACGCTACGGATTTCCTACCGAAGGTATTGACGGTGTCAGCGTAATCGAAGGCGTCGCGTTACGGCGCGGTTTTCGCATCAAGGGCGGCGAACTCGATCTGGAAAAGGCAGCGCACACTTTCCTGCAGGATTATCGGACTGGTGCAATCGGACGCGTCAGTCTGGAAACGCCGGAAAGCCGCATCGCTTTGCTGGCAAGCTTCCGGCCACCGCCATCGTTGGGTGAGCAGCAAGAACTGGAAGACGAATAATTGCGGCCAGCATTGAGCAGGTAGATTGCCTGCCTGCTTTCCCCTTCATTCTTCAACCTTGTCGTCTTTCACTGTTTCAGGCGTGTCTGAGCTTTGTGTGTCAGCGTCAGGCACATCGACGTGCATCACTGCGGGTGCGATACCTGTCATGACGACATAGCCGGATTTTTCCGATTCCGGTACCGCAGGTGCAGCGCGAATCCTGAGTACGGTAAAGATGGATAATACTCCCAGCACGAAGACGAAGAACAGCATCAGGCTTTCGGGATTGAACAGATCCATGACCACACCCGCAATCGTTGGGCCTATGGCAGCGCCAATGCCGTGCAACAGCAAGAGCCCGCCAGTGACTTCCAGCAAACGCGACGAGTCGATCAGATCGTTGACGTGAGCAACGCTCAATCCGTACAGCGTGAACACAAAACCGCCATACAGTATGCCAACCAGAATGAGTATCTCTTCTGAAGCTCTTGAGAACACAAAGCCGAGCAATGCGAGAGAAGCGCTGGCAATGCAGATCCATAGCATGACGTAGCGCCTGTCATGTCGATCCGAGTAATGGCCTACAGGCCATTGAAAAACTGCACCTCCCAGTATTGTTGCAGCCATGAATGTTGCGACACCAACATCGGTAAAGCCGACACCTTGTGCGTATGCCGCCCCCAGGCTGTAGAAGGCGCCGTTCAGCATGCCTGATCCGACTGCACCTACCAACCCAAGCGGTGAAATCTTGTAAAGATTGCGCAAGCCCAGGTGGGGACGTTCGACCGCGGCCGGCTGCGATACCGGTGTCAGCGTAATGGGTAAAAGGGCAAAGGAAAATAGGACAGAAACCAGAGCGAAGGGGACGAAACCAAGTTTGTCGCCGACAAGGATGAGCCACTGTCCGAGCGCGAGCGCGACAAATGTCACTGACATGTAGATCGCAAAAACCTTGCCGCGATGCTGGCTGGGTGCCAGCGTATTGAGCCAGCTTTCGATCACGATATACAAGCCGACGACACACACACCGGTGATCAGGCGCAATGCACCCCAGAACCATGGATCTATCCATAGTGCATGCAGTATCGGCATGGTCGACGCGATCGATGCCATTGCGGCAAATGCGCGTATATGCCCGATGCGACGTATGAGGGCAGGGCATAAATTTGTGCCGACAATATAGCCGACAAAATAGGCCGACATAATCAGGCCTGTTACCAGACCTGAAAAATCAGCCAGCCCGGCGCGCAGCCCCAAGACTGAAAACAACAAGCCAACACCTACCACCATCACACCAGCGCCACTCAGCAATGAAGATAGTGGTAAAAGTAATCCCCGCATGGCTCGCTATCCTGATTTAAATTGGTTTTGCAGTTTCTTGTGCTGTCATTTGCTTCAAGCGACGGCGCAATTCACGTTCCTGGCGTTGCTGCTCCTTCCAGTCTTCACGTATGGCTCGCCATAGCGCAATGACCATCAAGAAAATCACCATCGTGAAGGGCAAGGCAAATACAATCGTTGCCGTTTGCACAGCTTTGAGACCTCCGGCCAGCAGCAGCGAAATTGCAATTCCCGAGACTAATATGCCCCAGATCGTTTTGATCTTGGCCGATGGATCAGGATTGCCGTCTGTGCTCATGATTCCGAGTACGAGTGTGGCAGAGTCGCCGGATGTCACGAAAAACACGAGTACCAGCAGCGTTGCGATAATGGACATGATCAGACCAAATGGCATCGCATTGAACATAGTGAACAGTGCAGTGGATGCGTCAAGTTTGGCTGCAGCCGCAATCGGCACGTGTTGCCAGATCTCCATATACAAAGCTGTTCCACCAAATACGGAAAACCAGATAAATGCTGCGAATGAAGGTGCAATAACGGCGCCTAAAATGAACTCCCGGATGGTGCGGCCACGCGATACGCGGGCAATAAAAACGCCGACGAATGGCGACCAGGAAATCCACCACGCCCAGTAAAAGATCGTCCAGCCACCGACCCATTGACTCTCGCGAAAAGGCGTCATGCGCAGACTCATTCTGATGAATTCGCTCAGATAGGAACCCAGGGTATTGGTCAGCGTGTCGATGATCGCGACCGTCGGACCGATAATGAAAATGAACAGTGCCAATACCAGCGCCACTATCATGTTGAGGCTGGAGAGAATTTTGATGCCCCTGGTTACGCCGGTGACTGCAGAGGTGACAAAGAGCGATGTTGTTACCAGGATGATGCACACTTGGGATGTCTTGCTGACGGCGAGGCCAAATACTGTGTGCAAACCGCTATTGATCTGCAGTGCACCCATGCCCAGCGATGCTGCAACGCCGAAGGCAGTTGCAATCACTGCCAATACATTGAAGACTCCTGACATCCGTCGAATCGGTGCCCAGGGCAGACTACTGATCGACTCACTAATTAGTGCTTTACCTTGGCGCCGATACTGGAAAAAGGCGATTGTCAACGCAACCACGCCATATACGGCCCATGGGTGGAGTCCCCAATGGAAGAAGGCATAACGCATCCCTGCATTGGCCGCTTCTGGAGAACCGGGTTGCACTCCCGGCGGCGCAGTCATGTAGTGAGAAATCGGTTCCGCGACTCCCCAGAACACCAGGCCTATGCCCATGCCCGCAGCGAACAGCATAGAGAACCATGATCCCATGGAAAACTCGGGCTCGTCGTCTTCGTTGCCGAGTTTGAGGTCGCCGTAGCGACTGAATGCCAGGAAAAAAGCAAACACGACCAGACCCAGCACAGTCCATAAATAAAGCCAGCCAAAATTCTTGGTAATGCTAACGAGTGCAGTCTCAAAAACCATACTCAATGATGACGGTGAGAAAATTCCCCACAAGACAATCATCAAGATGCTACCGGCGGAAAGAATGAGCTGCATAGCGCCCTCCCATGAATTGTTATTGAAGCTGAAGGTCAGCGAGCTGATTTTTCATGTGCAAAAAATGCCTAAGCAAGCATTGCTCTCTTTTAAAAGGTGCACTGTCATGCATGGGACGAACCATCTATCGGATGTGCAACCTACGCCAGACGATACTTTTAACCAACGATAGACCTCCGTCATATTGCTGAATCTAGAACGTGTGAGTGATTCCCAATGCAACTCCCGTTTTGGCATCTGCAAGCTGTTCACGATAAAAATCGGCGTACAGTGTAGTGCGTTTGGAAAGACTGTGAACATAACCGGTACTGATTTTATGGTTGTCGTTTTTCTGGTTGCGACCATAGCCCGCACGGAACATGTCGGCACCGATGGCATACGTCGCGGCGACCAGCCAGGTGCGTTCCTGAGCAAGACCGATCTGACGGTTTTGAGTATGCGATCCCATAATGGTTGCGTTCCCCATTGAGTATTTGGCCGCCAGATAAAAAATATCGTCGCTGCGCGCGTTGACTTCGTACGATGCGGCGACCAATAAAGCATCTGTGCCATAACTGATGGATATGCTGCGCGCGCGACTGCTTGCGGCAGCATCCTCATCGATCTTCATTGCTGCCTGGACCGCGATACCGCTCCATGTCGGACTGCTGTAGTAAATACCATTACTGATGCGCGAAAAATCAGCGTATCCCAATTCAATGTCGTGTATTCCGTCGCTGCTGTAACTGCCGGTTTGATAAGAAGCAAGCGAGGCATTGAAGCCGCTGTTTACCCAAGGCTCATATTTCCATACAGTGTTCCATAGCGGCGTGAGTGCGCGTCCGAGGCGGACTGTGCCGTGCTTTTTACTCGTCAATCCGACGGTCGATTCGCCTTGCCAGAAAGCTGCTGGTCGTTCGGTTTCGCCTGTGTCGAGTTTAAATCTGGTTTCGAGGGTGAAGATGGCCTCAAATCCGTTTCCCAGATTCTCCTGACCACGCAAACCTAGCCAGTTGTTATAGCCGCGTTCCACTTTTGGTGCGTCGCCACTTTCCTTGACGATGCCGAGGTCAAGATAACCATACATCTCGACATTCGATTGTGCCGAGGCATAGGTGTAGGACAGCGGCGTAATCATGGCAATTGCGATATATGCAGGACGAATAGAAATGATCTTGTCTTCCTTTCTGTGCATCGACAGGGCTGCACGACGCTTGCTTGAAAGCGACATGTTCTGGATGGCATGACTTCTATTGGCAGTCATACCTTTAGCCTTGCAATTGAATCAGAACCATTTGCACTATCGATAGTGCAATCGAATGGAAGCATTGAATTAACGTGCTTGAAGCTTTAGTGTAAATTTTATTGGAAGCTGTTTTGTTGCGACTTGCTGGCATGAGTCTTAAACACTTAACGCGCAAGCTTGCTGTTCATCATATTGTGTTGCAGTACCGTATGCAAGCCCGAGCTTTTGCATGAGGCATTAAAAAATCCCGCAAGGCGTCAACCTTGCGGGATTTTTCATGCGAAGGACAAGAAGCGGAAATCCGCCTCTGCCGAACGGCAAATTACATCATGCCGCCCATGCCACCCATACCGCCCATGCCACCCATGTCAGGCATGCCGGCTGGTTTGTCTTCAACGACTTCAGCAACCATGCAATCGGTGGTCAGCAACAATGCAGCGATCGAAGCCGCATTTTGCAATGCCGAACGCGTTACCTTGGCTGGATCGAGAACGCCCATTTCCACCATGTCGCCGTAGGTACCGTTGGCAGCGTTGTAACCGAAGTTACCTTTGCCTTCCAGTACCTTAGCCACGACAACCGAAGCTTCTTCGCCGGCGTTTTGCACGATCATGCGCAGTGGTTCTTCCATTGCGCGCAGAACGATACGGATACCGGCTTCCTGATCCGAGTTGTCGCCTTTGACTTTGATTGCAGCACGTGCGCGCAACAGGGCAACGCCGCCGCCTGGCACGATGCCTTCTTCAACAGCTGCGCGGGTTGCGTGCAGTGCATCTTCAACGCGTGCTTTTTTCTCTTTCATTTCAACTTCGGTAGCTGCACCGACTTTGATCACTGCAACCCCGCCTGCCAGTTTGGCAACGCGTTCCTGCAGTTTTTCACGGTCGTAGTCCGAGGTTGCTTCTTCGATTTGCGCACGGATTTGTTTGACGCGTGCTTCGATGTTGATAGCCTGGCCGTTACCGTCGATCAGCGTGGTGTTTTCCTTGCCGATTTCGATACGTTTCGCCTGGCCCAATTCTTCCAGCGTGATTTTTTCCAAAGTCAGGCCGACTTCTTCAGCAACGACTTGACCGCCGCTCAAGATAGCGATGTCTTCCAGCATGGCTTTACGACGATCGCCGAAGCCTGGCGCTTTCACTGCGCAGGTTTTCAGAATGCCGCGGATGTTGTTCACAACCAGAGTTGCCAGTGCTTCGCCTTCGATGTCTTCTGCGATGATCAGCAATGGACGGCCGGCTTTGGCAACTTGTTCCAATACCGGGAGCAGGTCACGGATGTTGGAGATTTTCTTGTCGCACAACAGGATGAACGGGTTTTCCAGAATAGCGGTTTGCTTTTCCGGATTGTTGATGAAGTATGGCGACAGGTAGCCGCGGTCAAACTGCATACCTTCAACGATGTCGAGTTCGTCGTTCAGGGATTTGCCGTCTTCAACAGTGATGACGCCTTCCTTACCGACTTTTTCCATTGCTTCAGCGATGCGCTCACCGATCGAGTAATCGGAGTTCGCCGAGATCGCGCCGACTTGAGCGATTTCCTTGGTGGTGGTGCATGGCTTTGCAATCTTGGCCAGTTGTTCGACGGTTGCAGCAACTGCCTTGTCGATACCGCGCTTCAGATCCATTGGGTTCATGCCGGCTGCAACGTATTTCATGCCTTCGCGAACGATCGCTTGTGCCAATACGGTTGCAGTGGTGGTGCCGTCGCCTGCGTTGTCGCTGGTGCGGGAAGCCACTTCTTTCACAAGCTGTGCGCCCATGTTTTGCAATTTGTCTTTGAGTTCGATTTCTTTCGCAACCGAAACACCGTCCTTGGTGACGGTTGGTGCGCCGAACGAGCGTTCCAGAACCACGTTACGGCCTTTAGGGCCCAAGGTTACTTTAACTGCATTCGCCAGAACGTTGACGCCTTCAACCATCTTGGCGCGCGCTGCGTCGCCGAAAATTACTTCTTTAGCTGCCATGTTGATTGCTCCTGAATATTCGTTAAGTGACAGTCATTAACTAACTGATCACTGAATTCCAACTAGAGATGACACCGGGTTTCGATTGCATGGGCATCGCCGCTGCAATCGAAAAATGGCATCACTTTTGTACGATTGCCATGATGTCTTCTTCGCGCATCACGAGGACTTCGTTGCCATCGACCTTGACCGATTGACCAGCATATTTGCCGAACAAAACGCGGTCGCCGACTTTAACGTCGAGTGGGCGGACTTTGCCGTCGTCGAGGATTTTGCCGTTGCCGATAGCCAGAACTTCACCTTGATCAGGCTTTTCAGCAGCTGCTTCAGGAATGATGAGGCCGGACGCAGTTTTTGTTTCCTGGTCGAGGCGCTTGACGATGACGCGATCGTGCAAAGGACGAAGGTTCATACAAACTCCTTAGTTTTCAATAAGTTATGGTGATTTGCGGCATGGGCTGCAAAGCGTGCTTTACAGTGCATACATGCCGCACTAGAAAGTTGGTCGATCGGGGGAAAGTTGTTAGCACTCTCTTCCGGCGAGTGCTAAGTATAGGGACGGTTGTTTAATAATTCAAGCCGGTGATGAAGAATAATAAAGCCTGTCCAGGCGAGTGTCGAAATTCATTTAATTCTGAATTCAATAGAAATTATCAAAAATATAACCATGGAAATAGTCGTTTTCAAATGACGATCATGTGGCGAATCGCCGCTCTCACCCCATGGCTGCCCGGCGGAGCATTGCATTCAGGACATTCATTCAACGAGCGATAGCATAATGACATCTTGGCCCGTCTTTATCTTTGATCTGGACAACCTCAAGAAAATCAACGACACCAAGGGACATCACAGGGGATGAAATCATCCAGGATGTGGCTGACATTTGTCGTTCAGCGATCCGAGAAACGGATACCGCATGCCGCTTCGGTGGTGATGAGTTTGTCATTGCTCTGCCCAATGCCGGGCTTGAGCAGGCCATGCAGTTCGCCAAGCGTTTACATGACCGCTTCAGAAAAGAGCTAAGTCGGTTTTCAGTAGAGGGTACTGTCGTCACAGCGAGCATTGGTGTGACAACGATGTTGCCGGAAGATCGATCATACGAGGACACACTCAAACGGGCAGATCGTGCGCTGTATGAAGCCAAAAGCATGGGTAAAGACAGGATTGTTTCGGCCTGACCTAAGGGTAGGGTATTTTCGGGCTTGATTTACCCTCGTTCTGGTAGGTGCATCTGAGTGGCTGCTTTTGGCCGATAGCGATGATCGAGTGATTCGGCGAAGCCAGGCAAAAAATTGTCTTAGTTAATCTTATGGTTGATAATTGTCGGCATGAACGATACTGCACACAATCCCCCACTTCCTGATCGACTCTCAATCGATCCTCGCAGCCCTTACTACAACGCTGCCATCTTTGAACACGATGTTGGTATTAAGCTTAACGATAAAGAGCGCTCCGATGTTGAAGAGTATTGCATCAGCGAGGGCTGGATTAAAGTCCCGGCCGGAAGGGCGCTGGATCGAAAGGGCAATCCCTTAATGACTAAATTAAAGGGCAAGGTCGAACCTTTTTATCGGTAACGACTGTTCTCGAAATACCGTCAGGCGCTATCTGCGCGCTGAAACTGTCGAGCCAGTCTATGCTGGCCGACGTTCCCCGACCTTTCTCGAAAAATATCGTACAGGCTTTCAGTCTGGCTAAAGACCGAGGCTGCGAAGTCGTGCAAGCAGCGACGAACTTTGAAGCAGATGCACATCGGCTTATGTGTACTGGAATTTGAAGGACTGTATGACCGGAGGCGCGGCCTTCGCCAGACAGTGGAAGGCGGATCAGTTAGAGAGCCACCTCTGCGAGCACATCAATATTTTTGCTTGCCTAATCACGCCAGAGCCGTTGCGCCGCGCCAGTAGAACTTGTTGCGGGTAAGCCAGGTTATCAGCAGCGCGGCAAGCAAGATTGCCGTCGCGGCATAGGAGAAGGAGTGTGCGCCGAAGCGATCCAGAAGCATGCCTCCGGCGAGACTGCCGGCGCCGATGGCGGTGTTCCAGACCGTGGTTGTAATGGATTGAGCAACGTCCTGTGCCGGACCTGCCGCATTGGCTATGGCGGTCACGAACAAGGTTGCGACTCCGCCGAACGCGAGGCCCCACAGCCCTACCGAGATGTAGATGACAGAGGGCGATGCAGGAAACAAGGCAAACACGATACTTGCGAACAGGAACAGCGCAGTACTGGTCAATGCCAGCTGACGCAACCAGCGGTCCACGAGGATGCCGACCAGGAACAAGCCGGCGAGTGAGGTGCCGCCAAAGACCAGCAGGATGAAATCCGTGCGTCGCACCAGTTCCGCCAAAGCCAGGAGAGGCGAAATATAGGTGTAAAGGATGCTGTGTGCGAGCACGTACAGGAGCATGGCGGCCATGATCGGTCGCATGCCGGGAAGTGAAAAGACGTCAACGACGTTCCGGCGCTTTTCTTCGCGGCTGGTTGGGAACGCAGGCAGTTTCGTCATGATCCAGAAGATCAGCAATAGAGCGAGCACGCTGATCAGGCCAAACGCAATACGCCAGCCTACGACATTACCCAGGAAAGCCCCAATCGGAATGCCCATGGTGAGGGCGAGCGGCGGGCCTGCCATGGCGATCGCAATCGCACGGCCTTTCTGGCTTTCATGAACCATGCGGGCTGCATAGCCGGCAATCATCGACCACACCAGTCCGGCGGCAACGCCACCCAGGAATCGGGCCACGAAGATGACGCTCAGGTTGTCGGATACCGCAGTGATGGTGTTGACGACGCCGAAGCCGGCAATGGCTATCAACAGAAGCGTGCGACGATCGATTCTCTGCGTCGCGGCAGCAAGGGGAATCGCCGACAGCAGCGAGCCGAGCGCGTAGACGGTGATCAGTTGCCCCATCAATGCCTCGGAGCTATTCAGGCTGGCCGCGATCTGCGGCAGAAGTCCGGCTGGCAGCACTTCCGTGAGAAGGACGATAAAGCTCGCCATGGTTAAAGCAAGGAGTGAAGACAGTGGCAGCTTCTGCTTGGCGGCCTCTGGATTGATGTCTGGCTTGTGATATACGGGTTCGGTTTTCATGATTTTTTCGAGAGTTACTAGAGGCACAGCAACCCCTCTAGCTTAAGAATGTTGCAAGCAGAGATCTGACAGCCTCTCAATACGATTGAGTGGACCGTGCTACTCGCTGTGCCGGCAATTCGGAAACGTTCTGAACGGTCCGGCCTGTTAGGGCTTAATGGCCCTGGGTACAAAATCAATGATGCGATTGGAAATCATTGATTCTTCTTGGGAGGATTGAGGCGGGGATTTATTTTTTGCAGTTTTTCCAGCAAGCTTGCGTGGGACATCTCTCCAAGACGAGAGTCCGTCAGCTTGCCGTTCGCATCAAAGAAATACGTCGAAGGCATCCCTTTCACTTCAAAGTCCTTACCGACGGTACTCGATGAGTCCATGAGTACATTTCGCATCGTCAGATGGTTTGATGTCAGAAACTGCTCAACCTGCAGCTTTGATTCGCCCTGGTTAACAAACACAAAATTAATGTCAGGGTTCTGTTGCTGTGCTTTCTCAAACACTGGCATTTCTCTTTGACAAGGAGGGCACCAGCTTGCCCAAAGATTGATGACCGTTGGCTTGTCGCCAAACTTTGCCAGATAAACATCATCACCATTTATTGAATGAAGTTTCAAATCGGGAATAGGTGAGTGATCCTTTGTCAGCACTGCCAGGGCGATAGTCCCGCCAATCCACACCAGGCTGGAACCGAGCATCACGAGGAGTAGCGGTTTCCTTATGCCAGACTTCCACTTGAGTAGCAAAAGCGCGTAGACCCATGCCGCTATAACACCCGCCTGCGCGTTCCATCCACCATCTCGTATGTCGAGAATATCTAGCGGAGTGGGAAGATAGGCTGATCTGTACTGAATGACAAATACGACGCGAGCTGCCAATACGGCAACAATGAAGATCGTGAAAAAATGATTCTCGACGGTCTTTTCAGTACCCTTGTCTACATGTTTTGCAATGACGTTGCCGAAGAAAACCGTTGCAGCAATTAAAACAAGTAAATAGGGAACCGCAAGCGGACCGATTTGCAAAGATGACGTCATCAATTTCCATCGAAAGTGGGCGTCTGAAAGTACTGCTTTGTTAAGTATTACAAGACCTGCATCCGATGACGTGCCGTACACCCAATTGACAAGAGGGCCGCTCTCCTTACGGATTTACATATAAGGAAATCGCTGTTACAGCGATTGTAAATATCGTAACTATTATTTTCCACTTTGTGTTCATACATTCTCCACAGGCATCCTGGCGTGCCGCATCGCCTTTGGACAGTATACCAAGCAATGGCGAAGGAAGATTTCATCTGCGAAATTCAACGATTCAGGAATAAATTGATGGTGTCGGCACTTCACCCGTCAGTACCCATAGCCCGACATCCTTCAGTTTGTAATCCAGCGAATCGTGCAGCGTATGTACCCGTACGTTGCGCCAGAAACGATCAAAGCCGAATTTGGCGGCAGTGGCACGGGCGCCCATGACTTCAAAAATTTTCGCCGTGATATCGAGTGCGGCGCGGGCGGCAGCGATCTTCGCTTCATAGATCGCAACAGCAAGTTGCCCGCGTTCTTCGGCGCTCAGTTCATCGCCGCGTTTCCATGCATGCTGTAATTGCGCGGCTGCCGCTTCGGCGAGTGCGCTTGCGCCGCGCAGTGCGATCCATAAATCGCCGTAGTGCTGCTGGGTGAACGGATCGTCGATTGCGCGTTCCACGCCTGAGGTAAACCATGGACGGCCTTGTTCGTGCGTGTACTTCCACGCATTCAACAGTGCACCTTGTGCGTTGCCGATATAGATTTCAATCAGGATCAGTTGCGACACCAGCGTGCGCAGGGTCGCGCGCGGTGTGCCGGATGTTCCCGGCGGGCCGAGCACTTCATTGCGTTCCACGCGCACCTTGTCGAAGGTGACGGAGCCGCTATCGGTTTGACGCTGACCCAGATTGTCCCAATCATCGATGACCGTGACACCGGCTCGTTGCGTGGGGATCGTGATGAAGACGCGATCGGCCGGATCGGCAGAACGCGGTGCCGTGATATTGAGCATGTCGGAACCGGTGGCACCCGAGCAAAACGATTTGATGCCGTTGAGTTCGTAATAGCCGTCGGTGCCGTTTTCACCCTCGCGCCAGATGAGCGTGGTGCGGGTATCCAGACCATTGGTCGCATTGCCCCAGAACCAGTTCTCGCTGACGGTTTTGCCGAGATAAAGCTGCTTTTGCTGCGGGTTGCCGAACAGTGCAACGCTGGCGACCTGCAGATGCTGAAAGCCGAACAGATGGGCGAGCGAACTGTCGACTTCAGCAAAGCGGCGGATGATTTTATAGATGGTCGGCCATGGCGTTTCCGGCCCGCCGAATGCTGCCGGCACCGCCAGTTTCAGCAAGCCGCTATCGCGTAGCACCTGCCGTTCGACCCATGCAGTGCCGCCGCGGCGATCGCGCTCGGCCGCCGTCAGCGCCAATGCAGCAGCAGTTTTTTCAACTGCGGCTGTCAGCGTGCCAACATCGCGTTGTACCAAATGTGCCGGCGTGTAAGTCGGCGCGCTCTGTGGCAGTTCGCCGAGTTTCAGTAATTGACCCATGGCCGATTATTCCAATGCAAAGCAAAAGTGTTTTTAAAAAACCGGCACTGCAGTGGCGTTCACCTTCTTCGGCAACAAACCTTCTGCCAGGAATGCATCGGCAATTTTTTGCTGTTCAGCCAGACGTTCAGGAACGACTGCGCGTACGTCATAGCTGCGGCGCGCATTGGCCTGCTCGATGGTGGCGGCATCCAGGCCCCAGACCGGTGCCAGCAGATTCGCTGCGTCGCGTGGCGATTGCTTGACCCATTTGCCGGTTTCCAGCAGCGAGTTAACGACGACCTTGACGACGTCCGGGCGTGCTTTTGCAAATGGTGTCGATGCCAGGTAATAACGTTGGTAATCGGCCAGGCCGCGACCATCACTTAATACGCGTACTTGCGATTGACGCTCTACCGCTGCGAGGAAGGGATCCCAGATTACCCATGCATCAATGGCGCCACGCTCGAATGCAGCACGGCCATCGGCTGGCGCCAGATAAGCGAGCTGGATATCTTTCAGTGACAGGCCGGCTTTTTCCAGCGCGGCAATCAACAGATAATGTGCGCCGGCTGCCTTGGCAAAACCGATACGTTTGCCGCGCAAGTCGGCCAGCGATTTGATAGGCGAATCTGCCTTGACGACAATGGCCTGTGCGCTAGGTGAAGGCGCTTCCTGTGCAATGTAAGTCAGTTGCGCACCGGCTGCGAGAGCAAATACCGGCACCGTATCGGCTACGTCGGCCGAGATATCGATAGCGCCTACATTCAAGGCTTCCAGCAGCGGCAGGCCGCTGGCGAATTCATGCCATGTGACCTTGACGCCCAATGCACCCAGACGTTGTTCCAGAGTGCCGCGCGTTTTCAGTACCGTGATCAGGGTTGAAGATTTTTGATAGCCGATACGTACGGTATCGGGCACTTTTTGCGCGTGGGCCGGCGCAATTGTTAACATTGGTGCCAGAGCCATCGCAATCAGGATGCGGCGACGAAGATTGGATATGAATGTCATGAGATTTCCCGGAGGTGGATGGTGAATGCCTGCGCATTGAATGACGCTTGCATCACGCAATCCTTGTTGATTGAAGGACAGCAGCTTAATGACTGGATACAAATAGAGGAACGAATCTATTCGCGCATCCATCATCGTTTTTTGCATAAGCCGGAATGCGTATATGCACATGCGAAAAATGTGTGGATGCGATACTAAACAGATATGTGCGCGCCCATGCTTGCCTTGGCGAGGTTGCCGGATGTCAAGGCAATGAAAAATAAACTCAGCCTGAATTTTTTGTCGCTGGACAGGTATTGCGTGCTGTTCGTCGCAGTCTGATATCGTATGTAAAACGCAGGAAAAATGAGTAGCGTAATCTGCATCCTTCATTCAGCCAGCAGGAGTCCATCATGAAAACAAGAATAGAACGCGATACTTTCGGTCCGATCGCAGTAAATGATGAGCGCTTGTGGGGGGCGCAAACGCAGCGCTCGCTTGAGCATTTCAGGATATCGACCGAACGCATGCCGCAGGAATTGATCGTGGCGCTGGCCGAAGTCAAGCGTGCAGCAACGATCGTCAATCGGGATCTGGGCAAGCTGGACAGGCAAAAAGCGGACGCGATCGTCAGTGCGGCAGAAGAAGTGATCGCTGGCCGCCATCCGCATGAATTTCCGCTCGCAGTGTGGCAAACCGGTTCCGGCACGCAAACCAATATGAACATGAACGAGGTGCTGGCCAATCGCGCTTCGGAATTGCTCGGCGGCGAACGCGGCGAGAAACGTCTGGTGCATCCGAATGACGACGTTAATCTCGGACAATCATCCAACGATATTTTTCCCACCGCGATGTATGTGGCAGCCAGCCTCAGCGTCACGCAGAAACTGCTGCCGGCGATCCATGCCTTGCGCGTGACGCTGCAGCGCAAGGCGGAAGAGTTTGCCGATATCGTCAAGATCGGGCGCACGCATTTGCAGGATGCGACGCCGTTGACTCTGGGACAGGAATTTTCCGGCTATGTCACACAGTTGCATCACGCCGAACTCGGGATAGTGGTGTTGCTGCCACCGTTGCATGAACTGGCGGTCGGTGGCACGGCTGTCGGTACCGGCTTGAACACGCATCCGGAATTCGGCGTACGCGTGGCCGCCGAACTGACGCAGCGTAGTGGTGTGCATTTCAAAAGTGCGGGCAACAAGTTTGCGGCGCTGGCAGCGCACGATGCACTGGTCAGCGTGCATGGGGGCCTGAAAACGCTGGCGGCCAGCATGATGAAAATCGCCAATGATGTGCGGTGGCTGGCTTCCGGGCCGCGTTCCGGTCTGGGCGAACTCAGCATTCCCGAAAACGAGCCGGGCAGTTCCATCATGCCGGGCAAGGTGAATCCTACGCAAAGCGAAGCGGTGACAATGTTGTGTTGCCAGGTGTTTGGCAATGACGTTGCAATCAACTTTGGTGGAGCATCCGGCAACTTTGAACTGAATGTCTTCAAACCGCTACTTGCACATAATTTTTTGCAAAGCGCGCGTCTGCTGGCTGACGGTATCAATAGTTTTGATGAACACTGCGCCCACGGCATCAAAGCAAATCGTGATCGAATAGACGAATTGATGGGACGGTCGCTGATGTTGGTGACGGCCCTGGCACCGCATATCGGTTACGACAAGGCGGCGCAGATTGCCAAGCAGGCGCATCACGATGGCACGACCCTGAAGGAAACGGCGCTCGCGCTGGGTTTTGTGAGTGGCGAGGAATTCGATCGCTGGGTGCAGCCGCAGGACATGATACATCCGTCCTGAAGTCATTCGGAGTGAGGCGAGTGGTATTCCCTCAGCGTGCAGCGACAGGCACAGTTAACATAAAACGGCCCCGGCAAGCGCTTGCCGGGGCCGTTCTTCCATATCAGCGGTTTATGGCAGCAGCCGGCAACAAGACTGTCGGCTCGCGCCGAGCATCTTATTTTTTGACTGCATCCAGGCAGCGTGTTTTTTCAGCGCCGGCCAATGCATCGCACTTCTCTTTTTGCACATTGGCATTGGCATCTACCTTGTCTTCACGTGCATCCTTGCGCGCTTCGGAAATTTCCTTGCCTGCCTTGGCATCGGCTACCGCTGCAGTTTTTGCCGCTTTGGCTTCCTTCACGCAGACGTCCTTGTTATTGCCGGTCTGGTCGTCGCATTTTTCCTTGGCGAGTTCATAGTTGGCATCGGCAATGTCCATGCGCGCTTTTTTATGCGCCTTGTCGGTGCCTTTGTACGTTGCTTCGGCTTCGGCAACGGTTTTCACGTGAGTCAGCTTGGCTTCTTTTTCGCAGACATCCTTGGCATTGCCTTTGTGGCTGTTGCACGCTTCTTTGGCTACCTTGTAATCGGCATCCGCTTGTTTCTTGGTGGCGTCATAGGTTGCCTTCAATTCGGCTGGCGATGCATGTGATACCGCGACAAAACCAAAGCTGGCTGTGGCGAGTAGGAGCATGGAGAGGGTTTTTTTCATGGTGTATGTCCTTGATTTATTTTTAATGAAATCCTGCAACGCAAAGGCGACATGCAGAGATGTAATGCACGCCCTGGTTTTTAGAAAAAACGCTTGTCGTCGCGATTACGTTCTTCAAACACCTTGATTTGCTTTTCAGCTTCATCTTTATTGACGCCATATGCTTCCTGGATCTTGCCGGAGAGCTGATCGCGTTTGCCGGCAATCGTGTCAAGGTGGTCATCGGTGAGTTTGCCCCACTGTTCTTTGATGCTGCCCTTGAGTTGCTTCCAGTTACCTTCGATAACGTCCCAATTCATATGATTCTCCTTAAAGAATTCCAGCGTTACGGCGAAAGTGCCTGGGCTTTACCATGCAAGGTACGGGCCAGTTATTTAGCTTATAAAAATCAACAACTTATAAAAACTGTTTTATTTATTTGCAAATATTCCCGGGTACATTGCAAACGCTACATGTGAGAAAGCAGGAGTTGCTTTGTCGGGAAGAAGGAGGGCCGGGGAGAAGTGTGTACGTGGTGGAAAGTTGCGGCGAGGATGGCGCGTTATAAAGATAATCTTCTTGTTTTCCTACGCCTGTATCAGCTCATTTCCTATAGGTCCTGATTTTTGAGGCTGTTACGATGCTTCACAGATGAAGCATGACAATCTGCTCGTCATGCAGTGCTGCACTGGATGACATCTTTCCCGTTCTTAATAATATTTTCGATGAGGCATATCATGGGTAAGTATTTTCTTGCTTGGCTTCTGGGTGTGCCGGTCGTCGTCCTGATACTGATTTATCTGATTTTTTAAATAGACTTCAGCAAAGGCGATTGCTAAAACAGTCGGGCTGATTTTTCAGCTAACAAAAAACTGCAAGTGCATATTTTCTTCGCTATGCCTGTTTCGGCATGCAACATTCCAGAATAAAAAAACATTGAACTTTGTTGATTGATGGAAAGCGTTTTCACTCCTCACGGATGCTGCTATCCTTCACTTGAACAGATAACAATATTTCAGGCAGACTCGCAGGGTCTGCATTTGTCGCGAAGCATGGCCTGCTGAATGATTCAGCTGGCGCACATTTTTCACTGAATTTCACACGGCATTTGATACGGAGACAAGCGCCGTATTGCAATATGCAATGCAGGCTGACTATGCGGTCCTGAATACTGAATCGTTTTTTTCAGTATCGTTTTCCAGCATCATCTATTACCTCATTCGCAGCGGAGTAAATTCATGTTTCTATGGTCGGGATATCGCAAGTCCTTCAACATCTTGCTTGCGCCATTTCTGGCGGCCCTGTTCATCACTGCTGTTGGCATTTTTGCCATCTACAACGCAACGCAGGATTGGTGGCTGCTGAATTATCGGCTCCAGGATCTGCTGCCGATACGCAGGCCTGTGGGAGTGATTTTCATCGTGACCGGATGTGCGCTGGCATTGCGCTCCCTGCATATCAGGCACGGAATGGCCAGAACGATGGTAACGATACTGGCTTCTGTGCTGGCGCTGCTGGTGGCCTGGGTCGGCGTGTCGGCATTGCTGCGATATTTTTTCGGTATCGATACCGGCCTGGAATATCTGTCTGCAAAAATGGGCTGGATGGAAAATTCATGGATCAAGCAGGCGCCACTCACGGCATTCGGATTTACGCTGGTTGGTGCGGGCCTGTTGTTGCTGGATTACCGTACTTCCGGTGGCCACTATCCTGCCGAATACGTGGCATTCACGCTGATTGGCGTGATGGGTATTCCCCTGATTGGTCACTTGTACAACGTGATGACGGTCGATGTAGCGGATGCTGCCCGCGCGATGTTGCCCTTCATTTCCGTCACCTTCCTGATTCTGGCGCTGGGCATGCTGTCTGCACGCCCCACACATCGGCTGATGAAGCTCTGGAACAGTACGTCGCCTGGCGGGCCGATTCTGCGCCGTCTGCTGCCTAACAGCCTGCTGTTGCTGGTATTCCTCGACTTTGCAATCAAATGGGGCGTGAGAAATCATTTTTACGATCAGGACAAGGCTTCGCCGCTCTTGATACTGCTCAGCGGTACGGTCTTGTTCATCATGTTTTGCCGTACTGCTGCGCTGCTGAATCGCGAATACGAAGATCGCCAGATCGGTGAAGCTGCACTGGCGGAAAGCAATGCCTTGCTGCGTGCGGTCAGCGACAACACGCCGGATGCCATTTTTGTCAAAGACCGTAATGGGCGCATGATATTTGCCAATCCCGCCAAACTGCGTCTGCTTGGCAAGGAGCGCGAAGAAGTCATCGGTTTGCGCAGCGAAGAACTCTATCTGGACAAGCAAGATGCAGAACGCGTCATCGCAGAAGACCGGAGCGTGATAGAGAGCGGCGAAGCCAGAATATTTGAAACCACGACAAAATATGTACATGGCGTACGCACCATGCATTCGACCAAGGCGCCGTGGCTGGATGCTAACGGTCAGTTGATGGGCCTGGTCGGCATCAGTACCGATATTACCGAGCGCAAGCGCATGGAAGATGCACTGAAGGCGCATGAAACGCAACTTGAAGCACTGGTGGCGGCACGCACGATGGAAGTCAGTGAACTGATCGGCCATCTGGAGACTACGCGGGAAGAAGAAAAACGCGCGATTGCACGCGAGTTGCACGACGATCTGGGCGCTGCCCTGACGGCCTTGAACATGCATCTTTCCCTGATCTTCAAGCAGATGCCGGCGGACCCAAAATTTACCGAACGTTCAGTCAAGATCAAGGCTTTGTTGAGTTCGATTACCGATGCAACGCGACGTATCCAGAATGGCTTGCGGCCGGACAAGCTGGATGTTTTCGGCATCAAGATTGCGATTGCCGAGCAGGCGGCGGAATTCGAGAAATATACCGGCGTGGTCTGCAATGTGAATTTGCCGGACGACCAGCTGGCATATGCCGCACACGTCGATATTGCATTGTTCAGGATCGTGCAGGAAGCCTTGAACAATATCGCCAAGCATGCCAAGGCAACACACGTTGATGTGGTGCTGGACGATACCGATGATGAAATCGTTCTCACGGTGCGCGACAATGGAATCGGCATTCCGCAGAGCAGGCCGAACAATATGGTCACGCACGGTTTGCGCGGCATGCGCGAACGGGTAGCTTATCTGGGTGGCACAGTCAGGGTCGGCGGAGCGGAAGGAAAGGGAACGACGATTGTTATTACCATTCCGAAGACACTGCAAAATCTCGGAGAGGCGTCAGACGCCGCGATGGGGGAGAGTCGTTAGCTGCATGCCGGTATCGGTGGTTGTCCGGATGCCGGATTGAATGTCTTTTTGCTGCACTAGGCAGCGTTCAGGGATTTTCCTGGTATTCGTAATTGGCGCTGCTCAAATCCCTTACCAGATCGAATAATTGCGGAAACTCCGAAGTCTTGTCGAAAAAATGATCGACGCCGTATTGACGGCCGACGCGACGAAATACTTCCGTCGAATTGTTGCTGCAGATGATTTTCACCAGATCGGCTGTTCTGCGTTCCGATAACTGACGCAACAGATTGATGCCATTGCCTTTCTTGAGCTGTATATCAACAATCAGAATATCGTAGGACTTCATGTCCAGCTGCGTCAATGCATCGTTTTCCGATTCCGATACGCCGCTGACCACGACGCCGGGAATCATCGCCAGATTCTCTATCATCAACTCCCGTACATCGAGCGAATCTTCCACCAGAAAAATATGTAGAGGATTGCAGCTCGCATCTACCGAAATTTTTTTCGTTTCATTCATATTTGAACCATATATACAGCCAGCAGCTGGCAACCCGGACAAAAAACCATCTCATTAACAGTATTCGATCTAATCAATCAAATTTTGTTTGATGGCGTAATAAATGATCCCTGCATTGTTTTCCATGTTCATTTTTTGCAAAACACGGGCCCGATAGGTGCTGACTGTTTTCACACTGAGGCAGAGCTCATCGGCGATCTTGGTCACGCCATGGCCCTGACATAATTTGTAGAAAATCTCGTACTCGCGTTTGGACAGGGTTTCATGCAGCGGTTTGTCGGCATTGGCATCGACTTCTGTGGTCAGTAATTCCGCTACCGCATGACTGATGTATTTATGGCCGCGCAAAATGGTTTGAATCGCCGTCACCAGTTCTTCCGCCAATGCTTCCTTCTGCACATAGCCGCTGGCGCCGCTGCGCAGAATCTGCACTGCATAGCGACTCTCCGGATGCATGCTCAGGATCAGTACCGGCAGTTCCGGTTTTTCACGCTTGATCTGTTTCAATACTTCGACGCCGCTTTTATCCGGCATATTGATATCGAGCAAAACGATATCCCAATCCTGGGCCCGCACCAGGCGCATGGCTTCCTGCGCCGTGGCGGCTTCGCCTTCGATGCACATGTCCGGCACCTGGGCGATGAAATACTGCACGCCGGCGCGAACAACTGCATGATCGTCAACTACCAGAATTTTTATCATGATGAATGAGCGTTCCTCCTGTGAACGCTAATTGCGAGCTTGTATATTGTATGGATGCGAAGGGCTGATGGCATCGTGCAGAAACAGCTTGCTCTGATATTCGTTAAGACGATTGTAAAGCGTTTTAAGACTCACTCCCAGCATCTCTGCAGTCAGCGTTTTATTCCCGCCACAGTGGCCCAGCGTAGCGCAAATCAGGCGCTGCTCTGCATCGGCCAGCTTGCTGCCGAGCTGTACGGTGACGCATTCGCCGGCATGATCGCTGGCGCCGGTTTTGCTCAGATCCATTCCGGGCCGGATGTCCAGTTCCCGGTCGGCAAGAATGTAGGCGCGATGCACAACATTTTTCAATTCACGCACATTGCCGGGCCAGCTGTATTCATTGAGCATGCGATACGAGGTTTTTGAAAAATACTTGCTGCTGCCTGCTTCTGCATTGAGTTCATCGAGAAAGAGTGTGGCGAGCAGACGTATATCTTCGCCGCGTTGATGCAGGGTGGGCACGTTGATCGGAAACACTGCGAGGCGATAGAAGAGATCGCTGCGCAACGTGCCGTTGGCCATCGCTTCGAGCGGATCGCGATTGGTGGCGGCAACGACGCGTACCTTGACTTCGGTTTCCTGCTCGGCGCCGATGCGATAGAAGCGGTTGGTTTCCAGCACGCGCAGCAGCTTGACTTGCATGTCGAGCGACATCTCGGTGACTTCATCGAGGAATAGCGTACCGCCATCGGCGCGCTCAAAACAGCCTTTTTGCATGCGTATGGAGCCGGTAAAGCTGCCGCGTTCGTAGCCGAACAATTCTGCTTCTATCAATTGCGGCGATACGGCGCCGCAGTTCAACGCGACAAACGCCTTGTCTTTCGCCTGGCTCATTTGATGGATGACGCGGGCGACCAGCTCTTTGCCGGTGCCGCTTTCACCAGTGATCAGGACATTGGCGCTGGTCGGTGCAACCTTCTCTATCATCTGGAACAAATGGCGCATGGGTTCGGATGTGCCGTAGAGATCGCCGCAATGATCGACTTTGTTGAGCAGGGAATTTGCTTCCTGCAATTCGGATACCGCCTTTGCACCCGGTGTGGTGGCATTGCCGCATACGCTCAATCCATCCGACATTGGTTTCTCCTCTGTGAACTGTGATGCAAGTTTTACAGGATGGATTGTGCCCGGATTGAAAAACTTTCAGAATCGGTGGTTTTCCGATTCTGTTGTGGGATTGCGCTTACACGGCAGAGGAGAAGTATCAGGTGGAATGCGGTTTCAGGCGGCCATCCATACGGCACTTTGCTGGCGCACGGCATCGCTCAGCGAACCGCTTTTTTCATAGCTTGCGCGTAACCAGTCGGCATCCGATTGGCCCGATAGCACACGCTGGCGCAGCAATTCAATGGCGTCAGTGGTGCCCAATTCTTCGGCCACATCTTTCAGCAATTCAAAGGTTTGCAGAATATCGTCCTTGATCGACGATTGCGTGCCGGTGATCGGATTGATCAGTGCGCCATTCAAGCCAAAACGGCAAGCCTGGAAGCGATTGTAGGAATAAGTCAGGTAGGTATCCTGCGTCGGCTGCAGTTCGGTCTGTGCAAAGAAATATTTGCTCAGGGTTTGCGCGTAGGCACCCAATGCAACCGCAGTCTCGATCGCCAGCGGCGTATCGCAGACACGGATTTCGACCGTGCCGTATTCCGGCTTCGGACGTATGTCCCAGTAAAAATCCTTCATGCTGGCGACGATGCCCAGATGCGACATCTTGTTGAAATAGGTATTGAAGGTTTCCCAATCGCTGACGAAAGGCATGGTGCCGCTGAGCGGAAATGCATTGATGCTGGTCAGGCGCGAGGATTGGAAACTGGTGTCCACACCCTGATAGAAGGGCGATGACGCAGACAGCGCGATGAAATGAGGTATCTGGCGCGCCAGCAGGTGCGTCAGCCGGATGGCATCGTCGCCGCTGGCGCAGCCGATATGAATATGCTGGCCGTACACGGTAAATTGCTTGGCCAGATAGCCGTACAGTTCGGATACCAGACGATAGCGGTCGGTCGGATAAATCCGCTGATCTTCCCAGTGCTGGAACGGATGTGCGCCGCCGCCTGCCAGACCGAGATTGAGCTTGTTGGCAGCCGTTACCAGCAAGGTGCGCATGGCCGTCAATTCCGCCAGCATCTCGACATGGTCGGTATGCACGGCGGTGGCAATCTCTATCATGCTCTCGGTGATTTCCGGCTTGATGTCGTAGCCGTGTTCGGTCTTGTTGATGATTTGCAGCAGATCGTCGGAACCGCGCGTCAGATTGTAGTCGCGCCGATTGACGATTTGCAGTTCCAGTTCCACGCCCATGGTCAGCGGCGTCGAGTTGTTGAATTCCAGCATAAATATTTTCCTTGATCAGCTTTTTGCTTCGCCTGAAGCCACCAGTGCATAGCGGGTGCAGATCGGGCCTAATAATTCCAGAATGACGAGTATCGACACCACCAGTGCGCTGAGTTGCGCACCGAACTGCGGATAGTAGCCTACCGCATGTTGCACCATGATG
>DGBN01000016.1 GCA_002384815.1 Oxalobacteraceae bacterium UBA4003
CAACCGTATCGACGAGATCGTCGTCTTCCACGCACTCGATGAGAAGAACATCGGTTCGATTGCGAAGATACAGCTGGCGACGCTGGAACAACGTCTGGCACGCATGGATATGTCCATGGACGTCAGCGCAGAAGCCTTGCAGAAGATTGCCGAGGCCGGTTTCGATCCGGTGTACGGTGCGCGGCCGTTGAAACGTGCGATTCAGCAACAGATGGAGAATCCATTGTCGAAGGCGATTCTGGAAGGGAAATTTGGACCCAAGGATGTGATTAAGGTCAGTGTTGAGAATGGCGAGTTGAACTTCGTCAAAGGCTAAGTTCGACAAGAAAGCCGCCATGTTCAAGCATGGCGGCTTTTTTTTTAGGGAAAATCAATCCAAGCTACCGTGCTGATCTTCGATTGTTAATATTTAGAAAACTGCACTCCCAATTTCCGCTCAATGCTTTCCCCGAGCCGTGCCCCAAGGCCAGGCAAAATCGAACGCAACACTCCGGGAATTTGATGCAATCCGTCACGCATTTCTTTCACCATCTTCGGGCCTGTGACGTCGTCAATTCCGCTGGCCAAGGTTTCTCTGCAACGTACGACAGTGCCGACAATACTGTCAGTCAAAACATCAAGATCGCCATTGTCTGTTTCTCTTAACAGTGCGATCAAGTGGTCGTAAATGATCAGCATCTCATTCAGTTCAGTGACTGCCATGGCCGCAGGAGAGGCTGATGCCCCCTTGATCCCGCGTTTGAAGGGCAATACGTTATTGCCTTCAGTATTCTTTACAGACATAACAGCGCCTAACTTTTATATGAGGTTTGAATGAATTGTCAGGCTTGGGCCGAGAACGAGTCATGATAGGAGACGGTACCAGAAGGCAGCGAACCGTTGAACGAAATGGTCTGGAAGTATTCTGCCGGGACGCCGGGCAGCACCAGCGAAGGCTCTGCGTTGAAGCCAAAGCGCGCGTAGTAGCCAGGTTCTCCAAGTACGACGCATCCGGCAGCACCTAGCGTGCGTAACTCCGCCAGTGCGTGCTCCATGAGCTGAGTGCCAACTCCCTGTCCCTGGTGTTCTGGCGTTACGGCGATTGGCCCGAGCCCGTACCATCTCGTCACGCCACTGGAAATGGTCACGGGCGACACTGCGACATGTCCAATAACTGAGTCGTTGTCTTCTGCAATAAGAGAGACAGAGAGCTGACCGGCGTTGCGCAGGGCGCTGACAATAAACTGCTCTGAATGGTTGGTGTGGGCGGCGTTCCGGAATGCCGCGATAGTTACGGCCTCAATGGCTGCAGTATCCGCGGAAGTTTCTTTTCGGATTTTCATGATGCTGATTCTAATGCGTAGCAATTGAGACCGGCCTGCCGCAGGCAGATCTGCCTGATGGAGGAAGGCATTACTTCGTTAGCCTGGAATCTCGGGTTCGGCCAGTGTGGCCAATTGCGCCAGAGATTCCTGCCAGCCGAGATAGCACATTTCGGCGGGGATAACTTCAGGTATCCCTTCCTGCACGATATTGATTTCCGTTCCGCATGACACTTGTGTCAAAGTCACCGTCACCTGCATTTCGCCAGGCAGGTTCGGGTCATCGAATTTATCCGTGTAGCGAATTTTCTCGTGGGGAACAAGCTCCAGATACTCGCCACCGAAAGAATGTTTGTTTCTCGTGTTGAAGTTTGAAAATGACATCTCGAAAGTTCCACCGACCCTGGCTTCCAGATGGTGAACCTTGCAGGTAAAACCGTAAGGCGGCAGCCATTTAGCCATTGCGTCGGCATCCAGAAATGCACGATAGACACGCTCAGGCGGTGCGCGCAGCACGCGATGTAGTTGTACGGTACCTGTGGGCATGGTCATTCTCCTTTCAATGCGGTTTTGATTCGGCTTGAGTGGGTGGTAGATGCTACGGACTTGCATGAGTTCCACTACGAAATACGAAATCAGAGTCAATTAAATTTCTAATTAATTCTGACTTTTATCTATTTAAATGTTGGGCTGATAAAACGTTAGCCTAATCTACTGGGCTATTTATCCCGTGAATTATGTATTTGGATGTTATTTATCACTATTGATATAGAAGCTGGCTCTACTTCTTGATCATTTACAGTAACCCTCTCAGGTGGCTTGTTTTTAAATCGTTCGTAGAGCCAAGTTGAAAGCAAACCTATTTCTATCTGGGTCGATGCATCAACGATAAAAGTAAGTATTTTCTCTACAGGCGGAATCCATTCCGCAGAATCACAAGTGAATACCTTACTCATAAGGCGCAACCCAGTAATTTCTTCTGCCCGCAGCGCTTTTAAGAACTCTCTATCAGAGGTTTCTATTTCGATTCTTAGAATGCTTTGCGGCATAAATAATCCTAAAAGATTGGCGTTAGCACGGTAGGTTGGGCTAAGGGTTTATCAGCCCAACATTTAGAAGCTATATGACCTGTTCCGCTATTACAGTCACAGAAAATTCCATCGACTTACGATCGTATTTTCTCTTTCAATGTCGCGATGATTGTATTTATTTAATTTGAACGTTGGGCTGATAAACCCTTGGCCCAACCTACTTTATGCCACATCAATCCCGAAACAGGCTAGAAATTAAAGCAGTTCGACGCTATCCAGATTCAGATAACAGCTCTCCCGCGTCGTCGTCACAAAATCCGCCAGATAAGGTTTTCCCGACACTTCCGGCAAACAAGCTGCATACAATCGCCCGGTCAAACCATCTGCGGTGATTCGTTTGGCCTTCACGTAATCCCGGTTCAGATAATTCTGTGCAGCCCACACCGGTAGCGTTGCAATGCCGCGCCGGCTGGCGACCAGTTGCAGCATGGCGACTGTCAGTTCTGTCGTACGACGTTCGACTTTGACACCGGCCGGTTTCAATACCTGGCGTACGACGTCGAGCATGTCGTCCGGTACCGGATAGGTGATCAGCGTGTCGCCTATGAAATCTTCTGCGACCAGAAATTCCTTGTCTGCCAGCGGATGATCGTGCGCGACCAGCGCGACGATCTCGAAGCGGAACAGTGCGTGGTAGTCGACCGTTTCATCCGTATCGATCTCGGCCACGATGGCGACGTCGGCTCTATGTTCATACAGCAAGCCAACCGGGTCGGCCTGGAAGCCGGAGACGATATCCAGCTCGACTTCGGGCCAGCGGCCGCGAAACACGTCCATTGCCGGCATCAGCCAGTCGAAGCAGGTGTGGCATTCCACGGCGATGCGCAATTGCCCGGCGACGCCTTGCGCCAGTCGTACCAGATCGCGCTCGGTTTCCGCGACTTGTGGTAGCACGGTATCGGCCAGTTTCAGCAGGCGTTCGCCGGCTGGGGTAAAACGTACCGGCACCGACTTGCGTTCGAACAATTGTGTGCCGTGGTGGTCTTCCAGTTGCTTGAGTTGATGCGACAGGGCGGATTGCGTGACGTTGAGCAGCGATGCGGCGCGCAGAAGATTGCCGGCTTCTCGCAGCGCGAGCAGGGTTTTGAGGTGACGTAGTTCCAGGATGGATTGCATGGCGATTCTATAAAAATTCTGTGTATGAATTTAATTCAAGATGATTCTTAATATTTATCGTTTGAATCATAGACCTTGTGCGCGCAACATGGCAAGCCTCGAAATCGTTATTGGAGTTTTAGCATGGCAAACGCGGCAAAGGCACACATTCTGGGTTTCCCGCGCATAGGCGCGCAGCGCGAATTGAAGTTCGCGGTGGAATCCTTCTGGCGCGGCGACACCGATCTGGCAGCGTTGCAGGAAACCGGCAAAACCCTGCGCCAGCGTCACTGGACTATTCAGGCTGATGGGGGTCTCGATTTCGTAGCGGTTGGCGATTTCGCCTGGTACGACCAGGTGTTGAATACGCTGGCTTTGCTGGGCGCTGTGCCAACCCGCTTCAAGTTCGATCCGAAAAAACTGACGCTGGCTGATTACTTCACGCTGGCGCGCGGCAATCCTGAGCACTTCGCGATGGAAATGACCAAATGGTTCGATACCAACTATCACTATCTGGTGCCTGAATTTACGGCAGACGTGCGCTTTGATGGCGGTGTCGATTGGCTGTTTGAAGAAAACGCCGAAGCTGTCGCGCTTGGTCACAAAACCAAAGTCACTTTGGTTGGCCCGCTGACTTTGCTTTACCTCGGTAAGATCAAATCAGGCGTCACGAACAAACTCGATCTGCTGCCAAAAGTCATCGCCGGTTATCAAAACGTGCTGCAGCGTTTGCAAGCGGCCGGTGTGGAATGGGTGCAGATCGATGAGCCGATACTCGCGCTGGAGCTGGCTGCAGTCTGGCGCAATGCGTTCGCGCCAACTTACGAAGCGTTGAGCACTGCTGCACCTAAATTGTTGCTGGCCACTTACTTCGATCAAGTGCGTGAACACACAGCCTTGTTGTGCAGTCTGCCTGTCGCTGGCGTGCATCTGGATCTGGTACGCGGTGCAGGGCAGTTGGACGATTTTCTGAAAGACTGGCCGCAAGATCGCGTACTGTCTGCAGGTATCGTCGATGGCCGCAATATATGGCGTGCCGATCTGGACGCTGCGCTGGCAATATTGCAACCGCTCCACGAAAAACTCGGCGACAAGTTGTGGGTGAGTGCGAGCTGCTCATTGCTGCATGTGCCGGTCGATCTGGAAAATGAAAACAAGCTGGATGAAGAACTCAAAGGCTGGCTCTCGTTCGCGACGCAAAAAGTCTCGGAAATCACGGCAATCAAACGTGCGTTGAACGGCGAGAAAGATGCGGTAGCGACGCAATTCAATGCCGCTGCCTTGGCAGTCGCAGCACGCCAGACTTCGCCACGTATTCATAACCCATTGGTGCAAAAGCGTTTGAGTGAAATCAACAAGATTTCTGCAGCGCGCAATAATGTTTTTGCCGATCGCATCGTCAAGCAGCAAGCGCGTTTTAATCTGCCAGCTTTCCCGACGACGAACATCGGTTCCTTCCCGCAAACCACGGATATTCGTCAGGCGCGCGCGCAATACAAACGTGGTGAAATCGGTCATCTGGATTACCTGAACAAGATGCGCGATGAAGTGCGTCTGGTGGTGCAGAAGCAGGAAGAAATCGGCCTTGATGTGCTGGTGCATGGCGAGCCGGAACGCAACGACATGGTCGAGTACTTTGGCGAACAGTTGTGGGGCTACGGTTTCACCGCAAACGGCTGGGTACAAAGCTACGGTTCGCGTTGCGTCAAGCCGCCATTCATCTACGGCGACGTGTATAGGCCGGAAGCAATGACAGTCGGCTGGAGCGAGTTCGCACAAAGCCTGACCAGCAAACCGATGAAGGGCATGTTGACCGGCCCGGTCACCATGTTGCAATGGTCGTTTGTGCGCGACGATCAGCCGCGTGACACGACCGCGCTGCAAATCGCTTTGGCGCTGCGCGATGAAGTCGTCGATCTGGAAAAAGCCGGCATAGGCATGATCCAGATTGATGAGCCAGCTTTTCGCGAAGGCTTGCCTTTGAAGGCTGCCGACTGGCCGCATTATCTGGATTGGGCGGTCAAGGCATTCCGTATCAGCGCATCTGGCGTGCAGGATGACACGCAGATCCATACGCACATGTGCTATTCGGAGTTCAACGACATTCTGCCGTGGATCGCCGAGATGGATGCGGACGTGATCACGATAGAAACCTCGCGTTCGGATATGGAATTGCTGGACGGCTTCGGCGAGTTTGCTTATCCAAACGACATCGGTCCTGGCGTCTACGATATCCATTCGCCGCGTGTGCCGCGCGTCGAAGAAATGCAGCGTCTGTTGCGCAAGGCACGTGGTGTGATTCCTGACGCACAGTTGTGGGTCAATCCGGATTGCGGCCTGAAAACCCGCGGCTGGCCGGAAACGACCGCAGCGCTGGAAAACATGGTGCTGGCGGCACGCACCTTGCGTGCTGAGGTTGCAGCGGCCAGGCAATAAGCGGTAGCTGCAATAACAGTTCAAACATAAAAGTGCGTTTGAACTAACGCGGCTCACCTGATCAGGACGGGCACGTGGATTATTCCCCGTGCCCGTTTCCATTCATGGTGTTTTGATGGCTATTCGGCAAAGAGCAATGCCACTGCGTCGAAACCGTTAATCGTAGGGTTTCACGCCGGGAATTGCTAGAATGGCGTATTGCCGGAACTGCAGCCTTTGCGCGGTCTCCATTCTTTCATTCTTGCCAGGTTAGACCTTCCCTATGTTGAGTTACCGCCATGCCTTCCACGCAGGTAATCACGCTGATGTACTCAAGCACCTGGTTCAGATTCAGTTGCTGAAATATCTGAATCAAAAAGACACGTCTTATATGTACATCGACACACACGCCGGTGCCGGTGTGTATGCACTCGACAGCAACTATGCTGCGAAAAATGCCGAGTTCGAAACCGGTATCGCCAAGTTGTGGGATCGCAAGGATTTGCCTGCACCGCTGGCTGAATATGTGCAGGTCGTGAAGGCGCTCAACCCAAGCGGCAAGATGCGTTATTACCCGGGTTCGCCATATTGCGCCGACAGCATCATGCGCGAGCAGGATAGATTGCGTTTGTTCGAATTGCATCCGGCTGACAGCAAACTGCTGGCTGACAATTTCCGCAAGCTGGAAGCACATGCAGCCGAGCAGGGACAGCGTCAAACCGTGCGCGGCAAGCGCATCATGATAGAGCGCGCCAACGGTTTTCAGGGTTTGAAGGCTTTGCTGCCACCGCCATCGCGCCGTGCGCTGGTACTGATCGATCCGCCGTATGAAGACAAGACGGATTACCGTAGCGTCGTACAAACCGTTTCCGATGCCTTGACGCGTTTTGCAACCGGCACTTATGCCGTTTGGTATCCAGTGTTGAATCGGCTGGAATCGCGCCAACTGCCGGATAAATTGAAGCGTCTGACAGCCAACGGCTGGCTCAATGTCACCTTATCGGTAACCACGCCATCGCCGGACGGTTTCGGCTTGCACAGCAGCGGCATGTTCGTGCATAACCCGCCATGGACGCTGGAGCCCATGTTGCGCGAATTGATGCCCTATCTGGTAAAAACACTGGGTGGCGATGCAGGCGCAGGTTTTACGCTGGAAAGCGGGCAAACCGTGGCGACCTATACTGGAACGCGACGCGTATAAGACGTGAATATCCCGTGATAATCCGGAAATTCCGGTGTTCCTGTCATGATCAAGAGAAAGTCGAAATAATATTTTTTGGAAAATATTGATGGAATGATCAAGCCTGTTTATTGGGATAAATTTGCACACAAACATTATTTCCAGTTGGAAATAGGTTTATCCTGAGTTCAGTAAAAGGCCGCGGCAAGGCAAAAATAAAATACGATAAAAGTGCATCAATATTTGATTCAAGCTAAGGCAACAGTCGTTTTCCAAAGTTAAGTCAGACGCAATGCAACTGATCTGCGCGTTTTAAAAATCATGGGCCCGCATCTTGATGATCACAGATCTCAATCAGTACCTGCCTGATGAGCAACAAGCCCGCGTGAAAGAGTTCTTTCTCGCGCGTCAGCCCATCTTGAACAGTGATCAGAATCTGGTGGCGTACGAACTGCTGTTTCGTCGTGCCTTGTCCGGCCCCGCCAATGTGATTGATGACCTTGCTGCCACCGCCTCGGTGATTGCACATGCTTCCGAACTGGGTATTGCCAATGTGATCGGCACTTCGCTTGGGTTCTTCAATGTCGATGCAGCCGTGCTGATGCGTGACTTTGTGAATTTCCTGCCGTGCGAAAAGGTAGTGCTGGAAATTCTCGAAACAGTGGAGGTGACGCCGGAGTTGGTGGCGCGCGTGGCCGAGCTGTCTGCACAGGGCTTTACCTTCGCGCTGGATGATGTGATTTCTCACACCGAAGCCTTGCAAAAATTATTGCCGCTGGTAAAAATCATCAAAATTGACATTACCGGCATGAGTAAAACTGAAATTGCCAAACTGGCCGATTATTTCAGGCAGGACGATAAATTACTATTGGCCGAAAAAGTCGAAACGATAGAACAGTTCCAGGATTGCATGGAGCTCGGGTTTCACTATTTCCAGGGCTATTATTTTGCGCGGCCGGTTATTCTTTCAGGTAAAAAACTGGCACCATCCCAGTTGGCAATCATGCAGTTGATGACGCTGATCATGGCTGATGCGGATACCGCTGAAATCGAAGCCAGTATCAAGAAGGATGCATCACTGGTGCTGACCTTGCTGCGCCTGACCAATACGCCCGGGATGGGAGTGACGCGACGCATCGATTCACTGAGCCAGGCGTTGACGGTACTTGGCCGTCGTCAATTGCAGCGCTGGTTGCAGATTAGCCTGTATGCGGAACATCACAAGGGCAGCCACTTCAATTCGCCCTTGCTGCAACTGGCTACCACGCGCGGCAAGCTGCTGGAATTGATTACGGAAAAGTTGCGGCCCGGAGAGAGGGCGATGGCCGATACGGCCTTTACCGTCGGCATCATGTCCCTGATGGATACCTTGTTCGGTCGATCCATGCAGCAGATCCTGGAACAGGTTGCCGTGGTGGATGAGGTCAGTAACGCATTGCTGTCGCGCCGCGGGTTTTATGGCGATTTGCTCAAGCTGGCAGAATATATTGAACAGATAGAAAAAAGCGGTACCTTGCTGATCCCGACTTTGCAAAAACTGCAGCTCTCGATTGAAGATCTGTATGCCTTGCAACTGACTGCATTCGAGTGGAGCAATATGGTATCGCGTGCATGAAAATAGCGCCGTCGCAGTAACCCTTGTGCTTGTATTTGAACTGTCGCTACCGCAGACGTAACCGTTCCACCTCCCGGCATTTTTCCTCCCAATGTTTAACTCGTCCTGATTCTGATCAGCGCAGTACACTCTTGCCGTAAACTGCTGCGGACAAGAAGTTAAAATAGACCATGATGAACCAATCTACCAGTACTGAAAACGATGACGATGAAGATGGCGGCGCGCCACCGATTCCTGTCGGCGCCAAAAATTACATGACGCCGCAAGGCCATCTGCGGATGAAAAACGAGTTGCTGAAACTGATAGACGTTGAGCGGCCGGAAGTGGTGCAGATCGTGTCGTGGGCAGCATCCAACGGAGATCGTTCGGAGAATGGCGATTACATTTACGGCAAGCGACGTTTGCGCCAGATCGATGGCAGGATTCGTTTCCTGACCAAGCGGCTCGACCTGGCGGAAGTGGTTGATCCAACCGTGCATTACGGCAGCGAACAGATTTTCTTCGGTGCCACTGTGCGTTATGAAACGCAGGCTGGTGATGAACATACGGTCACGATATTGGGGATTGATGAACTCGATCCGCTGCACGGAAAAATAAGCTGGATTTCGCCGGTTGCTCGTGCCTTGACCAAGGCGCGTGCAGGCGATTCTGTCACGCTGAAAACGCCAGGCGGGATTGAAGAATTACTGATTCTGGAAGTGAGTTATCCGGCGCCTGCGTGATCGCAGGCAAGAATAGCTGAAGGTGCGGCTGAAGGCGCAGTCAGCCCTTATTGCGCAGCAGGCGTGTCACGCCGGGCAGGGCGCGCAGATTACGCATCAGACGTGCCAGGTGCACGCGGTTTTCGACTTGTACGGTGAAGTGCAGCGATGTAATCATGTGTTCTGTATCTTCATCCATGCCGACGTGCGTGATGTTGGAATCGGATTCGCTGATCTCGGCCGCAACGCGAGCCAGTATGCCTTTTTCATTGCGCGCCAATAAGGTGATGCTGCAATCGAAGCGGCGATCTATTTCTTCGCCCCACATTACGTCTATCCAGCGATCAGGTTCTTTCGAGCGCTGCCTTCTTGCCACGTCACAATCATTGGTGTGTATCACCAGACCCTGATCGCGTTTCATCTGGCCGATAATCGCGTCGCCTGGAATCGGCTGGCAACACGATGCCAGCTGGACTGAAATACCTTCGCTGCCGTAGATGACGACCGGATCGATTTTCTTGGGCAGGATTTCACCGTTGACGTCGATCAAAGGTGTTTCCAGCGGTTGATCGTTTTCCATCATGCCGAGGATGTGGCGCGCCACCAATGCAGCCATGCGTTTGCCGACGCCTATGTCGGCATACAGATCGTCCAGCGATTTGGCACTGGATTCATTCAATAGACGTTCCGTTATGGCAGTAGGTAAATCCTGATTCAAATTCAGTGCGCTCAAGGCCTGCGACAGCAACTTGCGTCCCAGTTCAATTGACTCGACCAGATTGATCGTGCGCAGATGATGTCGGATTGCCGAGCGCGCCTTGCCGGTACGGACATAGTGCAACCAGTTTGGACTTGGACGCGAACTTGGCGACGTAATGATTTCGACGATATCGCCATTACGTAACTCGGTGCGCAACGGTACCTGTTCCAGATTGATTTTGACGGCGATGGTTTGATCGCCGACATCGGTGTGTATCGTGTACGCAAAATCGAGCGCAGTCGCGCCGCGCGGCAGGGCAATGATTTTCGATTTTGGCGTGAAGACGTAAACCGAATCGGGGAACAGATCGACTTTGACGTGTTCCAGGAATTCAGCCGAATCGCCGGTTTGTTTCTGGATATCGAGCAGCGATTGCAGCCAGGCGTGTGTGCGCTGCTGCAGATCGTTCAGGCTGCCTTCATCGTCCTTGTATAACCAGTGTGCCGCGACGCCGGATTCTGCAACGCGATGCATGTCTTGTGTGCGAATCTGGAACTCCACCGGCGTACCGTAAGGGCCGATCAGAGTCGTGTGCAAGGACTGATAGCCGTTCAGTTTTGGAATCGCGATGTAATCCTTGAACTTGCCCGGCATGGGCTTGAACAGTGCATGCAGCGTACCCAGCGCGACATAGCAATTCGCGAAGCTGTCGACTACAACACGGAAACCGTAGACGTCCAGTACCTGCGAAAAGGTCAGGCGTTTGTTGAGCATCTTGGTATAGATGCCGTACAGGGTTTTTTCGCGACCGTAGACTTGTGCCGGAATGCCGGTGGCATCGAGCGTGTTATTGACCGATTCCAGAATCTTGCTGACCACTTCGCGGCGATTGCCGCGCGCCGCCCTGACTGCCTTGCCCAGCGTCTTGTAACGCATCGGATACAGATGCGAAAACGACAGGTCTTGCAATTCACGATAAATATTGTTCAGGCCGAGTCTATGTGCGATCGGCACATAGACTTCCATCGTCTCGCGCGCGATGCGACGTTTCTTGATGGCAGACATCGAACCCAGCGTGCGCATATTGTGCAGGCGGTCGGCCAGCTTGACCAGAATGACCCGTACGTCGCGTGCCATTGCCAGCAGCATCTTGCGGAAATTTTCCGCCTGCGCTTCGATCTGGCTTTGAAATTCGATTTTTTCCAGCTTGGACAGACCGTCGACCAGATTGGCGACCGGCGCGCCGAAGCGTTCGATCAACTCATCCTTGCGTACGTCCTGATCTTCCATCACGTCATGCAGCAGTGCTGCCATGATCGCCTGGGCATCCAGCTTCCAGTCGGCACAGATTTCCGCGACAGCGATAGGGTGCGAAATATACGGTTCGCCCGACATGCGCATTTGACCAAGATGCGCTTCATCCGAGAAGCGATACGCTTCCTTGATCTTCTTCAGTTCGGAAGGAGTCAGGTATTCAGCGAGCTTGTTGGTCAGTTGCGTAACAGACGCCACGCCGGGAACCGGTGCAGGCGCTGAAGCAGGAGATTTGTTCGTTGTGACTTTGGAGGCCGAGCGGTCGGGAACCGCTCGGTTATTGAGAGCGACGGATAGCGTTGAATCTGCAGGTGTCAGGCTCATTCTGATAGTTTATCAGCCGCATCGCGGTTAGCAAGGGAGGTTAATTAGCTTGGGACTTTTTTCAGCATTTCAATACCGATGTGGCCAGCCGCAACTTCACGCAGGGCGATCACGGTTGGTTTGTCTTTTGCGTCAACTTTAGGCGTGTGGCCTTGCAGTAATTGACGTGCGCGATAGGTGGCGCACAAGGTCAGTTGAAAGCGATTTGGAATCTGTTTGAGGCAGTCCTCAATGGTGATGCGGGCCATATGTGCTCCTAAAAATACGATATCAGCTTAAATTGGCATGAATGCCCAACTGGGCGAACAGGGATGCGTTCCGGGTTGACTGCTGTGCGAAGCGACAGCGAGTGGCTTTAACAATTGCACTTAATTCGGCTAAAGCGACTGTAAACTCTTGATTGATAATAACATATTCGAACTCCGACGCGTGCGCGATTTCACCGCCGGCGGCCAGAATCCTGCGCGTAATCACGTCATGATCGTCCTGTCCGCGTTTTTTCAGGCGCTCTTCCAACGCGGCAATGGAGGGCGGCAGGATGAAAACGCCGACCGCATGCGGAAACTGTTTTTTTACCTGTTGCGCGCCTTGCCAGTCGATTTCGAGCAAAACATCGACGCCGGCTGTCATTTGTTCCACAATCTGGATGCGTGAAGTGCCGTAGTAATTGCCGAATACTTCAGCCGATTCAAGGAATTCGCCTGCGTTGCGGCGTGCGATGAAATCTTCAGCCGAAGTGAAAAAATATTCTCGCCCGTGCTGATCGTTCGGTCGCGGCGGCCGGGTAGTGTATGAAATCGACAATTTGATCGCCGGTTCCTGCTGAAGCAGGGCGTTGACCAGGCTTGATTTACCGGCGCCCGAGGGCGCAACGACCAGAAATAAACTGCCGGAAGAAGTAGCTTGCTCAGACATCTGCGTCCTTGATTACGGTTTAATAGTTAAATTGCAATGCATGCGGCAGGCAAGCGGCAGCATTGTAACGCCGCTTGCGCCTGATTTATTCCAGATTTTGCACCTGTTCGCGCATTTGTTCGATCAGTAACTTCATTGCCATCGAAGCGTCGGACAATTCCTTGACCGCAGCCTTGGAGCCGACTGTATTGGCTTCGCGATTGAGTTCCTGCATCATGAAGTCCAGGCGTTTGCCGACCTGGCCGCCTTTTTTCAGGATGGTGCGGGTTTCGCTCAAGTGTGCGGACAGGCGAGTCAGTTCTTCCGCCACATCGACGCGTATGCCGTACAGCGTGACTTCCTGGCGGATTCTATCCAGCGCTTCTTCACGGCTGATGGTCGGCTGTGCGGCGGCGTCCCCGTTTCTGACGGCCAGACCCAGTGCTTCCTGCATGCGGTCGGTGGCTTTTTGCTGGAATTGTGCAATGACCTGAGGGATCAGCGGCGTGATGCGCAAAACGATTTCTTCCATGTCGCTGACGCGTGCCAGCAACATTGTTTGCAAGGCACTGCCTTCGCGCGCACGGCTTTCGACAAATGCCGCCATCGTGGTTTGCATGGCGGCGATGACGTCGGCTTGCAAGGTGTCCTGGCCCATTTCAGCTTCTTCGATGATGCCAGGCCAGCGGAGTAACTCGCCGACCGACAAGGGCGCTGCGTCGCTAAATTGCCGGCGCAGATCGGTTTGCAGTGCTGCCAAGGCATTCAGTGCTGTCGTGTTCAGTGCTTGCGTGCTGCCGGTTGCGACCTTGCGGCCAAAGCTGAGGCGGCATTCGACCTTGCCGCGTGTGACACGTGCCATGATCGCTTCGCGTAGTGAAGGCTCAAGAGCGCGCAAATCGTCATTGATGCGAAATTGCAAATCGAGAAAGCGCGAGTTGACGCTTTTGACCTCGATCGTCAATGTGCCGTTGCCGGTCTCATGGGTGGTGACCGCATAGCCGGTCATGCTGCAAATGGTCAAAATCAGTTCCTCGGTTTTACTTTACAAAGTGGTGATTTATCCACACAATCCACAACGAACCCTGTTGCCTGAGCCGGACGGGGAGACAAGAGGCAGACAATATTGCCATTTCAATTTTTGTCGCGCTGCATTCAATCCTGAATCGGCGCGACCAGGACTAAACAGGATGACATGGCTGCGCAAAACAATGCTCCGTTACCGGATGGCCTGGAGATCGCTGGATATCGCATTGTAAAGAAGATTGCGTCTGGCGGGTTCAGTATCGTCTATCTGGCCTATGATGAAGACGGCAATGCGGTTGCGATCAAGGAATACCTGCCTAGCTCATTGGCGCTACGCCAGCCGGGCGAACTGGTGCCGGCAATCTCGCCGGAAAATCTGCCGGTTTTCCGCATCGGTTTGAAATGCTTCTTTGAAGAAGGCCGCGCGCTGGCACGCATTGCGCATCCGAATGTGGTCAGCGTCACCAATTTTTTCCGCGCCAATGAAACCGTTTACATGGTGATGGGTTACGAATCCGGTCGCTCACTGCAGGATCACATTTTGCGTCGTCGCGACAAGGGCGAGAAGCCGCTGGTATCGGAACGCTTCATCCGCAAGATGTTCAGCCATGTGATGAACGGTTTGCGTGAAGTCCATACCAACAAACTGCTGCATCTGGATTTGAAGCCTGCGAATATCTATCTGCGCGTGGATGGCACGCCTATTCTGCTGGATTTCGGCGCTGCACGACAAACGCTGAAAGCGGATTTGCCGAAACTGTATCCAATGTATACGCCGGGTTTTGCACCGCCGGAGTTGTATGTGAAGAACGGCAATCTGGGGCCATGGACGGATATTTACAGCATAGGTGCTTCAATGTTTGCCTGCATGGTGGGGGCGCCGCCGCAGCCGGCTGATCAACGCAAGCTCAATGACAAGATGGATGGGCATTTCAGCAAGCTGGAAGGCGTTTATTCGTCGGATTTGATCAAGGTCATACGCTGGAGTCTGATGATAGATCCGCTGGAACGTCCGCAAAGCGTGTTTGCACTGCAAAAGGCCTTGCGCGAACCGATATCGGATAAGCAGGGCGATGCCACATTGCAGCAAGTCACGCGCAAGCTGAAAAACATGTTCAGTGCGCTGGGCGGGAAATCAAATGCCGTCAGTACGACTATTCAAGAAAATACACGTTAATCTTTCACTCATTGCTGTAATTCTTATTCGACGACTCTATGCGATTCTCTGTTTATCAAGAAAGCCACATTGGTGGTCGCAAGAACAATCAGGACCGGATGGGCTACAGCTTTACGCGCGACGCACTGCTGCTGCTGGTGGCGGACGGCATGGGTGGCCACATCATGGGTGAAATGGCAGCGCAGATTGCGATGCAGACCATCGCTTCACTGTTCCAGGAAAATGCCACGCCGTATGTGAAGAAACCCGAGCGTTTTCTTGAAGATAGTTTCTTCGCGGCACATAGAGAGATCCATCGCTATCGCGCCATCAACAATCTGCCGGAAACGCCGCGCACCACCATCGTCGCCTGCCTGATTCAGCACAATAGTGCGATGTGGGCGCATTGCGGCGATTCGCGTTTGTACTGGATGCGCGGCGGCCAGATTCTGGCGCGCACACGCGATCACTCGCGTATCGAAACCCTGATCGCACAAGGCAAGGTCGATGCATCGGAACGCGAGACCCACCCGGATCGCAACAAGCTGTTCAACTGCCTGGGCGCGCCCAACATGCCCATCGTCGAAATGTCGCGGCGCGCCAGCCTGCAGGCCGGCGATATCATGCTGCTCTGCTCGGATGGTTTGTGGTCGGTGTTGCCGGATCACGAACTGGCGCAACGCCTGCACAGCAATACGATTGTGCGTGCCATCCCTGAATTATTGACCACGGCTACCGGTATCGCCGGCAAAACAGGCGATAATGTCACTGCGCTGGCGATGATGTGGGAAAGCAGTGAAAACCTGCAAGGCAACAGCACCATCACCACGCATACGCTACCGGTAGGCAGCGTGACCACCACGATCCAGGCGCCGCGGCACCAGGATCTGGAGAACGCCGACACGTATAACGATTCGGAAATCGAAAAAGCGATTGAAGAAATCCGCAACGCCATCGATAAATCATCCCGTATCACTTCCAGGAATTAATGTCTCATGTCGTATGAAAATCGTCCCAGCGGACGCGCCGCTGATGCACTGCGCGCGATCAAACTCACCCGCAACTACACCAAGCATGCCGAAGGTTCCGTACTGATCGAATGCGGCGATACCAAGGTTATCTGCACGGCGAGTATTGAAGATCGCGTTCCCGGCTTCTTGAAGGGAAAAGGCCAGGGCTGGCTGACCGCCGAATACGGCATGCTGCCGCGTTCTACGCACACCCGCATGGACCGCGAAGCCGCACGCGGCAAGCAATCCGGCCGTACGCAGGAAATTCAACGTCTGATTGGTCGCTCCCTGCGCGCTGCTTTCGACCTGCAGGCATTTGGCGAACGTACATTGCATCTGGATTGCGACGTGATCCAGGCTGATGGCGGTACGCGTACTGCCGCGATCACCGGTACCATGGTTGCGGCCTACGATGCATTCAGCAAACTGGTGGCGCAGAATGTGATTCCTGCTATTCCGCTCAAGCATTTTGTCGCTGCGATTTCGGTCGGCGTCTATAAAGGCCAGCCTGTGCTGGATCTGGATTACGCAGAAGATTCGGATTGCGATACCGATATGAACATCGTCATGACCGATGCCGGCCACTTCATCGAAGTGCAGGGCACGGCTGAAGGTGCTGCTTTCGATCGTGCCACAATGGATAGATTGCTTGACCTGGCGCAAGACGGCATCAGCGATCTGATCGTGATGCAAAAACAGGTATTGGCGATTGCTGCGTAAAATAGTCAACTCGATAGAGCCACATCAGACCCGCAAGCTTGTTTTAATGTAAACGCCAAGGTTTTTTCCTGGCATAACCCGGCTGCTGTTGATGCCGGGTTTTTTATATCGCTTTAATTTCGGATTGATCAAATAGTCATGTCGCGTACCCTCATTCTCGCCTCCAATAATGCCGGTAAATTGAAAGAATTCAGTGCGCTGCTTGCGCCCATCAATTTCGATTTGCATACACAATCCGAATTCAATGTGCCGGAAGCAGAGGAGCCGCATGTTACGTTCGTCGAGAATGCGATTGCCAAGGCGCGTCATGCTGCGCGTTTAACCGGCTTGCCGGCGCTTGCAGACGATTCCGGTGTCTGCGTCAATGCACTGGGCGGTGCGCCCGGCGTGTATTCCGCACGCTATGCAGGCGAGCCGAAATCCGATCAGCGCAACAATGAAAAACTGAGCGCTGATCTGGCGGTGCATACCGATAAATCCGCTTACTACTATTGCGTGCTGGTCTTCGTGCGTCATGCCGATGATCCGCAGCCAGTGATCGCCGATGGCCGCTGGAATGGCGAAATGATAGACACGCCACGCGGGCAGGGCGGCTTCGGTTACGATCCCTATTTCTGGATTCCTGAGTTGCAAAAGACCGTCGCTGAATTAACGCCAGAAGAAAAGAATCGCCTGTCACATCGAGGTCAGGCCTTGCGTGCGCTAATCGAGAAGTTGCGATGATCCCGATTAAGCCGGTAGGCAATGATGCGGGATTCAATCTCGATCATTCACAACCCGCACGCGCTGCCACTGCCTATCTCCAACCGGGCGCGCTGAATCTGACTGCATTGCCGCCACTGTCGCTGTACGTGCATTTTCCGTGGTGTGTGAAGAAGTGCCCATACTGCGATTTCAATTCACATGAAGCGACTGGCGGCTTTCCGGAGGATGAATATCTGTCCGCCTTGCGTGCCGATCTGGAACAGGCCTTGCCATTGATCTGGGGTCGCAAGATTTACACGATTTTCATAGGTGGCGGCACGCCCAGCTTGTTGTCGGCAAAAGGCCTGGATCGCCTGCTCTCCGACATTCGTACCCTGTTGCCGCTGGATGGAGCGGTAGAAATCACGATGGAAGCCAATCCTGGCACGTTTGAAGCGGAAAAATTCAAGTCCTATCGCACCAGCGGCGTCAATCGCCTGTCGATCGGAATTCAAAGTTTTAACGCAAAACATCTGCAAGCCTTGGGACGTATCCACGATGGCGACGAAGCGCGTCGTGCGATCGACATCGCGATGGCGAATTTCGACAACTTCAATCTCGACCTGATGTACGCCTTGCCATCGCAAACACAGGAAGAAGCGAGGCAGGATATACAGACTGCAATTGCCTTTGCACCGCCGCATCTGTCGCTATATCACCTGACGATGGAAGCGAATACCGTCTTCGCCAAATATCCGCCTGTTGTTCCCGACGACGACGCCAGCGCCGACATGCAAGACATGATTGCGGAAGAAACCACTGTCGCCGGTTATCAGCACTACGAAGTTTCCGCCTATGCGCAGCCCAAGCGACAGGCGCGGCACAACCTTAATTATTGGCAGTTCGGCGATTATCTCGGCATAGGTGCGGGAGCACATACAAAATTATCATTCCCGCATCGCGTGATCCGGCAGGCACGCTACAAGCAGCCAAAGTCATACATGGAACAGATGCGTCTCGGCAATCCAATCCAGGAAGAGACGGAAATTAGCCGCTCAGAGCTTGGTTTTGAGTTCATGCTCAATGCGATGCGTTTGACCAATGGGGTGGAAGTAAACCTGTTTGCCGAGCGCACGGGCATGCCCTTGAATGCCATCGAGCGCGCATTGCGTGCAGCGGAAGACAAAGGTTTGTTGTACCGCGATCATAAAACGATCAAGCCGACCGAGCTGGGGCAGCGTTTCTTGAATGATCTGCAGCAAATGTTTTTAGCCGAGTAGGCGATAAATTATCGGCAGACAGCCTGCATTCCAGAAAGACTTAGGTATAATGCGACCTCTTGGAAGTGGATGAGTGTGGTCGCCGATAGCTTGCACGCCCTGTGCAACAAGGTTTGGATCGGACTGATACAGCCCATCTGTCGATATCCAAAAGGAAGCGTGGCCGAGTGGTTGAAGGCACCAGTCTTGAAAACTGGCGACGGTTTGCGCCGTTCGTGAGTTCGAATCTCACCGCTTCCGCCACATTTATGCAAACCCTTGATTGCAAGGTTTTTGTGCCGTTAAGCATAAAGTGGCCAAGTGGACAGCTTATGCTTTATTCCACGATAGGCCAAATTTTTCTTTATTCAAAAAACGTGCTATCAGCTCGCGAGATTTTGCTCAATAAAAAGCTGTAGACGTAAAAAACCGACCACAAAATCGGGTCGGTTATGTTCGAGTAGAGAGTAATTAGGCTACAAGTTCGCGTTTCGCCATGGGCTCTGATTGCTGCAGATGTTCTTGAACATCTTTCAGAACATTCAACAGATTCGGAACTGGAGATAAAATTTCTTTAGGTACTCGTTTAAAGATTTCTCTGCGAGTAACGGTTTTTCCTTCTCCCCATATTTCAAGACAAGCGTGTTCCAGATAGGGCCATGCCGCAACCACTTTCGCTTCCTGCTTTCGTTTTAAGTAGTTTTTCCAGCGCTCGCCTAATTGGCGCGTAGTTTTGTTGGCGCGTAGGTACAACTGTCTAGCCTCCATGTCCAACCGTCGCGCTGCCTCCAGCACGCTGATTGGTGTTGGCAGCGATAAAAAGGCTACAAGCTTTTCCTCAATGCTGGTCCAGTCAATCGTACGTGGGGCATTACGTGGTGTTTGGTTTGATGATAAAAGTTCGAATGCCAACTGTTCATTTAAGACGGGAGGCTGCCATTGTGGAAGCTCGCCGGTGAACAATTGCTTGAGGCTTACTCCGTAATGCGCCGCAATTTTTAAGCTTATTTCCAGACTAGGAGTTCCTCCCTCTTTTAACCAGTGGTGCACCGTACTTTTTGCGATTCCAATTCGACGAGAAAAAGGTGCCGCCATACCACCGTGCGCCTTACTCACAATTTGCGTAATCGCACCGATAAATTGACTTCTGTTGGGTCTAACTGCTAAGTTATCTTGTGATGCCAACAACTCACCTATTTGTCGTGCCCTCCATATTGATGCTGGCTCTACTTCTTCTAAATTTTTAGACTTCGTGGTATCCCCCAAAAAGCCACCGCAGTGCGTACACCATCCAGGTACAACGACCGCTGCCGTATGGCGGACATTATTTTTCCCGCAGCTTGGGCAATCGCAACTCAATGGTTTGCGATGGACGGGGCAACAAGTCACCTCGGTTGATTCCCAGGCTAGCCGGAAATATGGTTGGCGCTCGCAAGCGACATCTTCTGCAAAGCAATGACTACAAAATTGCCCGCGCTTAAAGATGGACAGTCCATTTTGAGATATGACGTCACGCCAGGGGAGGAAGGTTAAGTTATCCAAATTCTGAACAGAGGTCAGTGCTGATAACGCCGCGGACCAAGTCAGTGCAGATTCCCGAATTCCTGCAATCTGCCGTTCATGCCAATCAAAATTGGCAGCAATCGAATGTCCAAAATGTTGTGCAATCGTTCGCGACAGAATCAGTGTCGAAACACCATGAGATACCGCAAGTCGACAAAAGTAGCTCAACAGACTTTCGACATCGGCTGTACCCACACCAAACGGAATCAAGGCGTGCAAGGTTGAACGTGGGTTGGTAACCGGCCGATTCATGCGACGCTCCGGTTTTGACTAGCAACAGGGCTCTTCTGTGCGCGCGGCATTGTTCGCGTCAATCCTGGATTGATAGCAGATTCACCGTCAATAATTTCCTCCAGAATTTGCTTACGCTGCGCTTCGGTAAGAAGCGCACGACGCAAAGCATCCACTGTCCATCGCTTATCTTGTTGGGCTAACATTGCCGCTCTCGTAAGCACAGCACTCAATGTGCCGACGCATCCCAATGTGTTCTCAAGAAGTGCGGCCGTATGTTGCACCAGCTCTTTGCTCCACAAATGTGGAAGTGCATCCTGGAATTTCTGGACGCATGCTTGAAAAGCACGCAAATCAGCGTCGTTGTCTTGGCGATACCGCTCGAAATGGAGCACGTGTGTGCGTCTGGCAAGTTGCCCTGAAAGGGAAACAAGTTGATAAAGGTCATACGAACCCACAAGAATCATTTGCGTGCCGCATTCATTGGCTAATGACTTCAAAGTGTCGAGTTGAATTTCAAGGCGGTTGCGACGAGTCTGACGAATAATATGCGCTGCTTCATCAATCACGAGAAACCTCGTCCCTCTAGCACGCAATCCACGTTCGACTGCAGTACGTAGCGCCGCTAAGCTGTTGCCGGAGGCTCCATGTGGTCGCACCAAACGGCCAGTAGTGGTATCGATGCCGTAATCGCTTTTAGGCATTCCCAGCTCGCCCTCCAACTGTTGCAATATGCGTTGATAAAACAGCCGCCACGAGAAGTCATTTTCTCCGGAGGATGGGGCTTCAACGTAGACAGCGGGTATCAATCCAGCATCACTATCCATCTGTGCCACTGTATTTTTCAAAGTGTTGTCGACCATGTGACGTGCAAGCGTGCTTTTACCTACGCCTGAGGGACCGCACACAAGCAGAATGCTGTCCTGACTTTCGGGGTAGATAAGCGTATCCAGTTCGACCATGATTTGAGCAATGCGCGTATGTTTGATGCGCAATTGATTGAGCTTCTCCGGTGAGTCAGGCAAAGAAGATAGCGATGAAGTCACTGGTTTATTGTTGTTTGAGTTGGTCATGTAATAGTCCTAAAAAATATCAAAATCGGGAAGTGAGTCAGATGCCGGTGTCTCAGACGGTATCTGCGAAAATTTGTCGAACGATGACCTAGTGTCCGCAAGATTCGCGGCTTCTGATGTTTCCTCAATGAGACTAATTTTTTTGAACTGTTCAACGGGAGTGATAGCCCCCAGTTGCAGAGAGTTGTGAAGCGATTTATTTTCTTGCTGGCGCTCGAACGCAGCTTGCATGGCACCTTCTGGTGTAAAGACCTGCATAAATTCGCGCAGTCTTTGTGCAGAGCGCTCATCGTTACCTGGCACGCCATGCTGTTGTGTATATTCCATCGTCAAGGCACGTCGTTCCATGTCGGTTAGTTGGCCTAGACCAGTTAAATTTCTGCAGACTGCGCGCGTCCAACGGTCTTTTAATCTGATGTAGACAGACGATGCATCCCACGGGTCGTAACGAACAGGCAGTCTTTGTCCAGCGACGTGTGCATCACGAAACTCGGGGCACCAATACAGCATGTCATTTACTTTTACCCCTCGTTGACGATTAACTAATCGGATACCCGCCATGTTTTACACAATCAAAATTGTGGGCGTAAAAAACGACTCGCTAAATTGAGTCGATGAAGTTGCGTTACAAGAAAGATCTAGTCTGGAAGTTTGCTCTTCGTGATGTGTATTAACATCGAAGCTGCCACCAGTTCGCATGAAACCAAGATCCATAGCGCAAGTCACAATTCTTATCGTACCAGTGTGAGCTACATACAAACCTCAAACAAAAAAAGCGACCTTTAGGTCGCTTTTTTCATATATGGCTTGGATGCAATCGAGAGTGCGGGCACTTCATGATTGTCAATCCGTCGCCGTCAGATGTGATTCATCAAAGCATGAGAAACATGGCTGCTGCCACGATGGTTGGAAGAATGGCTCCCGCGAGCAATCCGCCGATACCAATCGCTCCGTGGCGGAATCCCGCTCTCAAGAGCGCTACACCCGCAGGATTCGGTGCGTTGGCAATCACTGTCAGCCCGCCGCCAGCAACGGCACCAGCCATTAGCATGTACTTTGCCTGATCGCTCATGCCTTCGATCAACGAGCCCAGATAAGTCAGTGCTGCATTATCTGTGATGGCCGTCAGTCCGAGTGCGCCGAAGAAAAGAGCGGTCGGCTGAAGTCCGGAGACGATCGGTTGCAGCCACCATTGCTGCATACCGCCCAGTACCACCAGGCCTGCAAGAAAGAAGCCGACCAGCAAGGCTTCTTTAAGTACCAATGGATTTTGGTAAGGTGCATAAGCTTTTGTAAAGCCGAGAAAAAACAGAAAGATCGCGAGGAAGATTACCGGGTGATGTGCAAAGAGCACCACGCCGGCAAGCGCCAGCAGATGAACCAATGCCACGATTGGCGGCATTGGCACTTCTTGCGGATTGTTGCCCGAGGCGGAATCGGACTCACTAAGATGCGATCGAATCAGGAAGGTCAGCACGGTCGCGTTGATGAAGACGGCAATTGCAGCCTTCCAGCCGAAATTAGCCGCCATGAATGCACTGTCCCAACCCCATGTCGCTGCAACCATCAATACCGGTGGCGCTGCAAATGAAGTAAGGGTGCCGCCAATGGAGATATTGACGAACAGAACGCCGAGTGCTGCGTATTTTTTCCATTCCGGCATGCCTTCGCGGAATACCAGCGGTGCCAGCATCAGTGCGGCAAGCGTCATGGCAGCGGGTTCGGTGATGAGGGAGCCGATCAGCGGCACCATGAACATGCATAGCCATACACGAGCAACTGCGGTGCGAATCGGAATTGCTTTGGCAAGTACCGTTACCAGGCCCTTGACCGTTTCCAGCACTGGCTTGGAGGCAGCGATCACCATGATCACAAAGACGAACAGGGGTTCAGTGTAGTGACGGGTCTCGGCATATTCGAGTGCTTCCTGGCCGCCGACTGTCAGGGCCATGACGCCGATCAGTACGAAGGCCCACAGTCCGAATACGACTTCAATTTCGCCCAGGAGATGCAACAGTCCGGAGTGTTTTGTACTTTTATGCGCCAGCTTTTCAAAGGATTTGGCTGCAAAGGTGTGAATAAGCGCGATCGCAAAAATTATCGCCGCAATTATGTTGATGTTGGAGATTTCATTCATAGCATTACTCAGTCGTAATTAACGTAAATTTGGAAGCTACAGTGATATTCACACTTGATTCTGCTCATTCCAAGTCAAAAAAAAACCGGGAAAAGGAATTGGTGCATTCCAGATCCCGGCATGAGGAACTCGGTTAAGTTGTTGTAGCTTTTTACTCGTCAGTTTTAGATTTTCTGACTTATCCGAACTTCATGTAAAGCACGTAGACCGTCAGACCTACAAGAGAAACGGTGCCGATCCAGGCCATTGCCATCATGAACTTGGATGGCAGCAACTCACGTTCAAAGTCGGATTTGAAGTTGTCTTTGATTGCCTTGATAGTCAGCCAGTACAGGACTGGCGAAAAGGCGAGTGCCATGACCGAAGCAACTTGAACAACAAAGATTGGTTTTGGCAAGCCGTAGATAATGCCTACGCCTGCTACCAACCAAATAACCTGCATGCCACGATAGATCAACTTACGTGGACCAGGTTTATCCCATTTTTTGAACAAGCGAACCGTGCACTCTTCCGTTACGCGAGCCTGACCGTCGAAATACGTGAAAACGGTCGAGAAAAGTGCCGCTACACCACCTGCAATAATGACCGGGAAAATCCAGGCACCAAAAGTGTCGGTGTAAATACGTGCGATGGTGGCACCCATTTGGCTACCTGCAGGGACCAGACCCATAGGGTTCAACACGGATGCACCGACGATCAAGAAGATCATCCCGGTAATCATGGAGATGAAGTACGTGATGTTCATGTCACGCTTGAAGAGTGTCAGACTGTTCTTCATGTAGTTCTTGTCCATGTCCACGGTGTGGCCTTGAGCACGCAGTTCATTCACCTTGACCATGCCAACCTTCTTGTCAACTGCCCAGTTGGATTGCATCGGTGCCACTTCCAGTGTGGTAGGGAAGTATCCGAACATCGAACCGAACAGCAGCATTGCTCCGATAGGTGGCAATGTCGGCACCAGGCGCGACAAATATTCCATAGGAGGTGGAGCTTGCAATGCAAATGCAATGAAACAAGACAGGGCGAAGATGATGATCAGTACCTTACATATGCTTTCGACCGCTTTATAACTGCCGATCCAAAGAATAGCAATGACGATCAAGAGAATAGCGGTTCCCCACAGTTCCAGTGACATAAATGGAAATGCTGCCCATAGCATGGCGGCACATCCCAAAGCCCGACCGGCAATCCCGACTGTATTGGCAAAGCCTTGGAAGATCATGAACCAAAGCGGCCAATTTCCGTTGCGATGATAAGCATTGATAATGGTTTCGCCTTTGACCATGGTGTAACGATGGGCGAATTCGAAGGCGCAATATTTAAGAATATAAGCGGCCAAAATAACCCAAAGCAGGTCGTATCCATACTTTGCGCCGGCTGTAGGCGCATGCATGATGTGGCTGGCGCCAATGCCGGTCATGGCAGCAGCTACACCTGGACCCATAGCACGCCAGGTATCCATAAACCCGGTGCCCGGTGCCTTCAGCTTAATCGTTTCCTTACCTCCGCTGGCAGCCATGCCAGGGGAGTTTAATGTTGTATCAGACATTAGTCTCACTTTCCAAATCAATTTCCGTCGCGAGCATTCTTTCAAGCCCGGACAATTTGTTTATTTTAAAAAATAGGGTGCAAAGAAAACTTGTTGATGTATTCCCCTCCGTTAATGTTAAGAAATCGTTAAGAGTGCAATGCGCACAAAAGTATTGTTTCAAATGAAATTATTTGAATTCAAATATTATCTATACGCATCTTCTGTCCAGCAGAAGGCGTTCAGGTCGTGTAAGGAATGCTTATTCGGGAATCCTACGTGCGTCCAGAACGAGCAGGCGAAACGACTTTAGGGGAGTAAATCCCTGAACGGACGAACGTATAAAGGAGAAGAAGAAAGGCAGCAAGTTTGCTGCGGGCGACAAAAATCGCCAAGGAAATAGGATGTTGACATGCGTTAATACTCCACGCAGGCGGCCCGACCAGCGTATTAACCTGTTTGCAGCGGAGGCTGCGAACACCCAGTGGAAAATGATAACTGATATTTCTGAATCGTACAACTCGTAAGAATTGCGCCTGCAAATGGTTGCGCAGGCTTCCTCTATAATCGGGTCACACATTGGCACGCAATAACGTTATCGATAACGGTGAATTAGATGAAGAGGAGTAGTGCTTGCTGAATTTCGGAAAACCGTCAGGCGGGTGGAGGGAAACCTTTTTTATAGTCATATTTGAAGCTGATACAAAGGCTGGAAAGTACTTCGACTTTCTTCTCATCGGTGCAATCGTTTTGAGCGTTTTTGTCGTCATGCTCGATAGCATTCCCTCCATTCATAGAGAGTACGGCGAGATACTTTATGTACTCGAATGGTTCTTTACCATTCTGTTTTCGCTGGAATATGTGGCACGGCTGGCATGCGTCAATCATCCCACTCGTTACGCACGGAGTTTTTTCGGCGTCATCGATCTCTTATCGGTAATTCCAACATATGCGGCGCTTTTTATCCCCGGCGTTCACGCGTTGATTGATCTGAGGCTGTTACGTCTTCTCAGAATTTTCAGGCTTCTCAAACTTACTGCATATGTGGATGAGTATTCTCAGCTTGCTCGCGCGGTTGTTGCCAGTCGCAGAAAGATTTTCATTTTCCTGTCTGTTGTGGCTATCCTGGTTATTCTTAACGGGACGCTTTTGTATGTAATCGAGGGAGGTGAAGGCACTGCTTTCAGCAGCATTCCCACCTCAGTATATTGGGCAATAACAACCGTAAGTACGGTTGGTTTCGGCGACATCTCTCCTCAAACCGATTTGGGAAGAGCCATCGCTTCGGTGACCATGTTGATCGGCTGGGGCGTGCTAGCAGTGCCTACCGGCATAGTGACTTCTGAAATGACCGTACAAAAATTTGGCAGACGTAGCGTGACTACGAGGACTTGCCGGGAATGTCTGACGACGGGACATGATATGGATGCGAAATACTGCAAACACTGCGGGGAAGAATTTACCTTTTCTTCCGCCTCCGAAAACTGAACGACTTTGCGGATGATCGACATCAGGCACTGAAGGGCATGTGCAACTTGCCCTTGCTTCAAATATAAGTCAGAAAACTTTTTGTTTTAACGATACTTGGTGGAGCCTTCGAACATTCTCCGCAACGTCTGGAAGACGCTGTTTACTATCGGCGGATTTCTTGGCCCGCTATATGTCGAAAGTTGATCTCCAAAAATCAAACGGGAGTGACAGAGTGCGATGCGTATTGGTGGCAACTGATGTTTTACTCCACGATAGTCGCATTTCGCTTCACTTTTATCTCTTTAATACGCTGACCTGAAGTTTCTTCCTTGCACCCATCGTGTTTGCCAGTGATGTTGGAACGACTCTGCCAGAGCGGGGTTATTCCACACTACCAAAACGTTCTCGCTGTTGGATTTGGCTGCGGCCTGGCTGTAGTTGAAGCTGCCGTTCTGCACGTGCTGTTCATCGGACACGATGTACTTGTCGTGGTGAATCGCATAGCTTGAAATCGTCCGTGTCGGGATGCTGCCGTTTACCAGCAGATTAAGGGCCGCAATATTTGCCTTTCCTCTGTTGCCTTTTTCGTCGACCAGTACGCGCACATCGACCCCACGCCTTTTCGCCATGAGCAAGGCCTTTGTCACGGAAGGCGAGGTAAATGAATATGCGGCGAGACGAATGCTTTTTTTCGACGCATGAATAAGCTTGAGAACAAGTTTTTCCGCACCGGCATTTGGCGAGAATGCGCTTTCGATGAGTCCTGTAGCTGGGGCTCTTGAGGTTTTTGATTGAAGAGCCTGGGATAGTTCGTCAAGCAGGCTTGCCTGTTTAGGGTACGCAGAAATCGGAATAAAGAGGGAAAGCAACAGCAGTATTTTTTTCATGCGACATTTTAACGGCTCGCGCGTGTGATTGAGTTGAGAGAGGGTTTATTGAGGATAAATTGCAGTAAATCCTTTCCTTTCACCGATAGTTGCAAATTGATTTGATCGAAGTCGTGATTTGATCTCTCATCATTAGCATTCAAATGCCGCTTCGCAACACGAGTTGTCCCCGGAATATGTGGATAGTCTTGTGGATAAGCCTTGTGCTAGTCAGCTATGTCATTGAACGGAAAGAAGTTTTCCTTTCTGCAAAATTTAGCGGCGTAGGAATGCACTGGTGAGCTTACCTGTAGTCTGACGTTCAAATAGCCTTTGTCTGATTGGAGTCCTTTTCACTGTCACTTATGATCAGTGACATGACCATTCATCAATAAAGGAGAATTTCATGGCGAAGCAAGGTAAGACGTCGTTCGATACTATCGATAAGTCTGGAGATAAAAAGAATGATTCAGGCAAGGAAAGTAAGCGTGGCAGTGCCGGGATGCCGGATGAGAATCTGGATACGGAATCTGAATTTGCGGTGAACGAATTGCGCGAAGAGAAGCGCGACTCTCAGTAAGTGAAGACCGTAGATCGCACGCAATAGATTCGGTGAAGATAGAAAAGAAGCGCAAGGCGAATTNNAATTCGCCTTGCGCTTCTTTTCTAATTGCTGACGGTGAAAAAATTACAGGCAGCCTATGGGTAATGTCACGAGTTGCCCGTATTGTTCTTCGGGCGTTAGAACTGTTCCCAGTCATCACCAAGCTGTTCCGCGGCAAGGCGAGGGCGCGGTTCTGGAATTGCCGGTTTTTTTGCAGAGCGTGTTGGCGCAATAGCGACCTGTTTTTTTGGGATGGTAGCGATAGCTGCTTGTCTTGAGGCTGCCATGCCATCGAGCTTGAACACATCGACAGTGCGCTCCAGTTTGCTTGCCTGTTCTTTCAGTGACGCGGCAGCGGCGGCGGCTTGTTCTACCAAGGCTGCATTTTGTTGTGTGACCTGATCCATCTGCACGATGGCTTCATTGACCTGTTCAATACCGCTACTTTGCTCACGGCTGGCGGCGGCGATTTCGGTTACGATGTCTGTCACGCGTTTGACACTGCTGACGACCTCTGTCATCGTCGCTCCGGCTTGTGCTACCAGCTTGCTGCCGACGTCGACTCTGCCGACTGAATCATCGATGAGTAACTTGATTTCTTTTGCGGCTGCAGCGGAGCGTTGTGCCAGATTGCGCACTTCGGTTGCGACGACGGCAAAGCCGCGTCCCTGTTCGCCGGCACGTGCTGCCTCGACTGCTGCATTCAATGCCAGGATGTTGGTTTGAAATGCGATGCCATCAATGACGCCGATGATGTCGGCAATTTTTCTGGCGGATTCGTTAATGCCATTCATTGTCTTTACAACTTGCCCGACCACTGCACCGCCTTTGATGGCAACTTCGGATGCGGATAATGACAGGGTGTTGGCTTGCCGTGCGTTCTCGGCATTTTGCTTGACGGTGGAGGTGAGTTCTTCCATCGACGAAGCGGTTTCTTCCAGCGAACTGGCCTGTTCTTCGGTGCGGCTGGAAAGATCAAGATTGCCGCTGGCGATTTCGTCGGATGCAATGGCGATGGTGCTAGTGCCGTTGCGCACTTCGCTGACGATGCCGACCAGACTTTGATTCATGTCTTTGAGTGCTTGCAGCAGCTGGCCGGTTTCATCCTTGCTGGTGACGTTGATGTGGCTGGTCAGGTCGCCTGCAGCCACGGTTTTTGCAACGGTTACTGCCTGATTCAATGGGCGGGTAATGGCGCGGGTGATCAGGAAGCCCAGCGTAATGCTCAACAATAGAGCAATGCCGGTGACGCCGAGAATAATCATCTCTGACTGAGTAGCGGTTTTATCCGCTTCTGTGCTTTTGGCTTCGACGGTGTCTTGTACCGATTTAACGATCAGGTCCATGTCAGCAACGATTTGCCGGCGGAGCGGGCTGCATTCTGTGACCAGGAATATTCCGAACTCCTCCATCCTTCCAGAGTTGCGATATGTGCGCGGCCGGTTCAATTCCTCTGCCATGGCCCGCAATCCCTTGCTGACTTTTTCAAAATCGACATTGCCCTTGAACAAGGGTTCCATCTTGTTCAAGGCATCCAGATAAATGGCTTTTTGCTGATCGAGGATATCCAGTTCTTTCTTTGCATCCGTATCGCTCGTAAATACGTATGCATTCCTTGCTGCCAGACCGGTCTGTCCCAGTGCTTCACGAGCGGTATATAGACGCTCCAGTTGTTCTGTACGGATGGAATTCTGTTCGTTAATTACGTCACCGATCTGGGTGATGCGCATCAATGAAAAAAGGGCGATTGCTAAAGTCAGGAATACGGCGATGCCGAATCCGCCTCCGAGTTTAGTTCCTACTTTCATATTGGCGAACATTTGAATCCCCTTAGACTGTAGGTAAAAATATGCCGCGACAAGCTGCCTGAACGAGCTGATTCGGCGCCTTTGTTTCTTTTGGGAAACTACGTCTAACGTTACCACTTTGTTGGCGGAGAAGTTTTCTATTTCATGAAATTTTTCAATTATTCACAATCATTACTGGTGAGCCTTTTCTATTGAATACTCATCCCTATCGCTGGCTTAAAGACGGAACTTGAAATGGCTGGGAGTGTGCGCATCGAGATGTATTTATATACGGACTGATGGGCGCATCAATGCGATAGGGAGCATGTTGCCGCAGGCTATTTTGAGCAGCCCTTACGCAAGTACACAAACGCAAAAATGCGAGTACGCTGAAACGGTTGGCACAATTTCAAGTAACGGCGAGGAGTCATCATGAGCCACACAGATGTTGAGCAGCATCACGGTTATTCTGTCCACGGCACCAGCGAAAAGCACGACAGCGGCAAGTGGGTGGGAAGTTTTCATATCGCGCAACACGGTATTCCCAGGATCAGCATCAGTGTGATCGATGCAATATTCGATTCTTCCGAGGAGTCGGCCTTACACGCGTTGCGGCAGGGGCGCTTGTACATGGACAGGAAACTGGTCGGTAACCAATAGCGCGAACTGACGACAGCCAGTTACGCATGATGCCGGGCAGTTTGGAGGGGCAAATGCTTCTGAGGATGCGTACGAAAAGTCGTATGCAGTAGTGCTAATGAACATTCATGCTTGAATTTCCTTAAATGGAGTATATTATGTCCATAAACGGAGGAAATTATGAGTGCCGCTTACACCTATCCAAAAAGCCGCTTTGAACCGGCCGGGCTGGTTGACTTGAATGTGAAGTCGGAGCGGGAACGTTTGTCCCGTTCCGCGCTGAAGGGATTCTTTCGCCTTGCAGTAGCCTGGAAAGTGCGCGATGAAGATGCGCGTGAACTGTTGGGCGGGCTATCGAGCAGTGCGTTCTATGAATGGAAAAAGAATCCGGAGCGTGTGCTTGAAATCGATCGCATTACCCGTATTTCATATCTGATCGGAATCTACAAGGCTTTGCACATCCTGTACGGCGACAAGCTGGCTGATGAATGGGTGAGCCTGAGCAACAAGAATGTTATTTTTTCCGGCCAGGCACCGCTGGCTTATATGCAGGCGGGCGGTTTGCTGGCGATGCAGACCGTGCGGAAATTGCTCGATGCCCGTCGTGGTGGATTGTAATGGCAGCTGATCTGCAGATAGTGCCGTTGCGGCAGTTCGATACCTGCCGGCTGATTCCATCGCGCTTTGTCGATAGCGAGGATTCGGTACTGCTTCCCTTGTCCGACAGTGATGCTCATCTGGCCGATATCTTTGAACTCGATAATGCAACGAATCAAAGGCTGATTGCCGAACACGGACGTACAAGTGGCATCGGCGTGGACGAACTGGTATTCGGCGTGCCAAATTTCCGCATCATCAACGCTGCATTTTCGTATGCGCGGCCGGAAGGCAGTCGCTTCAATAGCGATGAGCGTGGCGCCTGGTATTGCGGTTTCGATATCGAGACTGCGCTCGATGAGATCATTTTCCACAAGACGGTGGAATATCACGAGATCGATTGTTTCGACGATAGCGTGCGTTACCAGAATCTGCTGGCGGATTTCAACAGCGGGTTCCATGATCTGCGCGGTTCAAGGCGTCATGCAAAATGTCTGGCTGCGGACAGCTATGTCGCGTCACAAAAACTGGCAGTGCAATTGCTGGAAGAGGGTTCGCTTGGAGTGATTTATCCCAGCGTCCGGCATGCCGGCGGGACCAACCTGGCCTGTTTTCGTCCCGCGCTGGTAGGGAATGTGCGGCGTGGCATGGCGTATGAGCTCACCTGGTCCGGCACGCAGCATCCCGAGGTTCGGGCCATCGCCGTTTGAATTTTTAGATGCGCTGGCGCGTGTTCAATCTTCCGGTTTGATGGCCCTGGCAATACTCTCTTTATTCAACACCGTGCCCCAGGATGCGATGCGATAGATGTCGCCGAACTTATGAATGACCATGCCGTATTGCTCGCGCAACTTGTTGACTTCACTGTCTATCGTGCTCTTGTCGATACCGGTCAGATCATCGATCGCGGTAGCGGTCGGGTGCTCCAGCAAATCGATTGCGGAAGCGAGCACAAATAATCTGCGGGCGTCGCCGTGAGGATACTGCGGTACGCCGAACTGGTTCTTGTGGAATGTCATTCGCTTTCCCTTCCTGCTATTTTTTATCACCTGCCTTGCGAAACATCTTGCTGACCCAGTTTTCCTTCGACGTTGATTTTTCCTGGGGCAGGAATTTTGCCTTGAATTCAGCCGCCTTTTTATTTGCAACGACGCGCGTCATGATGTCGAGATTAACCAGCATCGCGATACCGCCTTCGATCCGGCCAAGTGCGCGTTCCTCATTCAGATTGTCTTCGGCTTTTTCAGTGCGGGAGACCAGCTGGCTGAAGGCTTCGCTGATCGCGCCATAGGCACGATTGGTAATGCCGATCTGTGCTGCATCAGCAATTTCCTTCGCATCTTTTTGGTAGTGCTCAAACAAATCCTGCAGACGTTTTACGTAGGGTGTTGTCAGCTTCAAGTCTTTTACTATGGCACTGGCGAGCAGGGCGGCAGACATCTCTGCCTTTACAGCCGATTTCGGATAACACGCCAATCCGTAACCATGTTTGTGCAGGCGTGTCATCATGTGCTCAATTGCGTTGAATGAGTAAATGTCATTGAGTCCGGATGCCGACGCATCGGTTTGGGGCGTGGTGGAAATTCTGGCAAGCAGCCAGTCATCGAAGTTGGGTGGCAATGCACCTGATGGACTGGCATCCACTGTCTGCTGAAAACTGTTCAACAAATTCTGATGTGCGTCGGGCGAGACTGAAATGCTGATTTGAGGCATACCTTGTTTTCCATTTCTATCCAATGAATCCACGGTGTTGCATGACAACTGTCTTTGCGTTTTTCTCTATCGTCCTTCTCTGAAAATTGGCGATTAGCCGCTTCACTATAATACTGACCGGGACATCTGACAAAAATTTCATTTCCCTTGTGTTAACTATTCAGTGCCACCTGCCGTTCCGGATTTCAGTGAAATCTCATGTATATGCGTCAGGGGTACTTCCTGGCGCAGTTACATGAAATAATGTGTCGGATTACGCTACGGAAAAACCAAGGGAAATAATAATGAATGCTGCATTGATTGATGTCGTGAAAAATATGCCGAAGGCAGAATTGCACATTCATATCGAGGGTTCGCTCGAGCCCGAATTGATCTTTGCATTGGCACAACGCAATGCGATCACCTTGAATTATCCATCAATAGAGGCCTTGCGTGCAGCCTATGCATTTACCGATCTGCAATCCTTTCTCGATATTTATTACGCAGGCGCTAGCGTCTTGCAGAACGAACAGGATTTTTACGATATGACCTGGGCGTATCTAGAGCGTGCCCATGCCGATAATGTGTTGCACACGGAATTGTTCTTCGATCCGCAAACGCATACTACGCGCGATGTGGAATTCGGCGTCGTCGTGAACGGCATACAACGCGCTTTGCGCGATGCGCATACAGAATGGAGGATGACCGGAGGCTTGATCATGTGCTTCTTGCGTCACCTGTCGGAGGAGGAGGCATTTCAGACCCTGGAGCAGGCTTTGCCTTACCGTGAACATATCATCGGGATTGGACTGGATTCTTCCGAACGTGGTCACCCACCCGAAAAATTTGCGCGTGTGTTCGCACGCTGCAAGGAGCTGGGTTTTCATCTGGTGGCGCATGCCGGAGAGGAAGGTCCGCCGGCCTACATTGAAACCGCGCTCGATTTGTTGCAGGTAGAACGCATCGATCATGGTGTGCGTTGCATAGAAGATCCGGTGTTAATGCAGCGTCTGGTCAGTACAGCTATGCCGCTGACAGTCTGCCCTTTGTCGAATATCAAGTTATGCGTGTTTGAAAAAATGTCGCAGCACAATCTGTTGTCCTTGCTAGATGCAGGGCTGATGGTTACCGTCAACTCCGACGACCCTGCCTATTTTGGTGGCTATATGAATGAAAATTTTGTCGCAATTGTCGAAGCCTTGCCTTTGCAGCGACATCATGCGCAACAGCTTGCACGTAACAGTTTTACTTCTTCCTTCATTGATGCCGATAGCAAACAGAAATATTTGGCACAGGTCGATGCATTCTTTGTGCATTGAGTCTTGTATTGAAGCAGAAGAGTTGCGGGATTTTTCCGGCATCGGCGGTTTGTGCATTTTTACGCTAGTCTTGCACAGGTTTGCAATCGCAAATCCTGTTTTCCATATTACTGCCGGGTGTGTCGTGTCAGATTTTTGTCATTATTTGGCCGCTGAACCAGCATATCCAGAAAGCGAATGACTTGATGTTTGTTCAATCTTTTCGTATGACGCAGCGCGACTGGCGCGCGGGCGAGCTGCGCTTCCTGCTGGTGGCCTTAATTGTGGCGGTCGCCGCACTGTCGTCAGTCAGTTTTTTTGTCGATCGCATGCGTACCGGTTTGAATCGCGATGCACATCAGATGCTGGGTGCCGATCTGCTGATACGTACAGATGAGAAAATTACGCCGGAATGGAAAGCGGAAGCCGAAAAACGCGGTTTGCAACTGGCAGAAACCGTGGTTTTCCCAAGCATGGCCATTACAGGTGAGGGTGAGCAGGCAATTTCCAAACTGGCATCGATCAAGGCTGTGACTCCCGGCTATCCATTGCGCGGCAGTGTAAAAGTAGCGGCACGGATAAACGACGATGGTATCGCCGCCACGTCTATTCCCGATTCGGGCACGGTGTGGGTTGATGCCGGCATTCTGAGCAGTCTGAATATTGCAATCGGCAATTCACTTAAACTCGGCGACAAGATTTTTACCATCGCCAGAGTTATTGCCAATGAGCCGGATCGCGGTGCGGGTTTCATGAACTTTGCGCCACGCGTAATGCTGTCCGCCAGCGATGTTGCAGCGACCGGTCTGATACAGCCCGGCTCGCGTGTCACCTATCGTTTACTGGTTGCGGGAAAACCGGCCGACGTTGATAAATTCGATCAATGGGTGCAGGACAAAATCGAGACTGGGAATCTGAAAGGCGTGCGCACCGAATCGCTGGAATCCGGCCAGCCGCAAATGCGCGCAACGCTGCAACGCGCGGAAGAATTTCTGTCCCTGGTTGGCCTGCTGTCGGCAATGTTGGCGGCAGTTGCTGTGGCGATGGCGGCGCGACGCTTCATGCTGCGCCACGTCGATGCATGCGCAATGCTGCGTTGCCTTGGCATGACACAGAATCAGGTGACATCGCTGTATCTGATCGAATTTCTGATGGTAGGTCTGATCGGCAGTGCCATCGGCGCTGCCGTCGGTTTCGCTGCACATTTCGTGTTGATCGAATGGCTGGGGCGTCTGATCACGAATGACTTGCCAGCGGCATCCATCCTGCCCGCGGTACAGGGCGTGGCGACCGGTTTGCTGCTGTTGATCGGTTTTGCACTGCCGCCTATCCTGCAGTTGCGTAATGTGCCACATAACCGCGTGATTCGACGCGAACAGGATATGCCGCAACCGATCACCATAGCTACCTATGTGCTCGGGCTGCTCACATTCATCGGCCTGTTGTTGTGGCAGGCGGGAAATATCAAACTCGGCTTGCTGACGGCAGCGGGTTTTGTCGGTGGTCTTGCCGGGTTTGCTCTGATCAGCTGGCTGGCGTTGAAGTCGCTGCAATTCTTGCGCACTACCATCAACAATGCGAGCTGGCGTTTTGCCCTTACCGCCTTGCAGCGGCGTCCGGGTGCGACGATAGTGCAAGTCGTTGCGCTGGCCCTCGGTCTGATGGCCTTGCTGCTGTTGACAGTGATTCGCGGTGATCTGGTTGATGCATGGCGTAGCGCGACACCGCCGGATGCACCGAATCGATTCGTCATCAATATTCAACCGGATCAAAAAGCGGAATTTGAAGCACGGCTCGTGCAAAACAAAATTGCCGACGCCGATCTGTTTCCGATGATACGCGGCCGTCTACTCGCGATTAACAACGTAGAAATCACAGGCGAAAGTTTTGTCGAAGACCGAGCCAAGCGCCTGGTCGATCGCGAATTCAACCTGTCGACGATGAGCGGGATTCCGGCATCGAATGAAATCACCGCAGGCCGCTGGTTCGACGACAGCAAACCGGAGGCATCAGTTGAAGCCGGATTGGCAGAAACGCTGGGCTTGAAGATAGGCGACACATTACAGTTCGAGATTGCCGGAGAAACTGTTGACGTGCCCATCACCAGTTTGCGCAAACTGGAGTGGGGATCGATGAAAGTCAATTTCTTCGTTATCATCAACCCGGCCGCGATGAGGGACATGCCGCAGTCGTGGATCACATCCTTCCATCTGCCTGCAGGCAACACAGAGTTCGAGAATCAGCTGACGCGCGATTACCCGAACCTGACCGTGGTCGATATCGGTAGCGTGGTCAAGCAGATTCAGGATGTGATCGATCAAGTTGTTACAGCCGTCGAATTCCTGTTCATGTTTACGCTCGCATCTGGTGTGCTGGTCTTGTATGCGGCGCTGGCCAGTTCACAGGATCAACGTACGCGTGAAGCAGGGCTGCTGCGTGCATTGGGTGCAACGCGCAAGCAATTATCGCAATCACAGTGGATAGAATTCGCGCTGGTGGGCGGTCTTGCAGGCTTGCTGGCGGCTGGCGGTGCGACGGCGGTCGGCTGGTCGCTCGCACATTTCGTATTCGATTTCGAATGGAATTTCAGCCCTGTGGTGTGGATCGCCGGTTTTGCGGTTGGTGCGGCATGCGCATTCATCGGCGGCTGGGTGGGCTTGCGCAATGTTCTGAATCAGCCGCCGTTGCAAACCTTGCGCGAAGCCTGATTTCTTTTTCCCGGCAATTCTTTGATGCATTGGCGAGATTGAAATCAGAACGCATAGCCGACACTGAAGATCAGTGCGGTATCCATTTTCTTCTTGTCGATTGCGGGTGCATTGTCGTAATCGATATTGAATTGTGTACTCAGATTGAGGCCGGCGGCGATCGGTACACGTATGCCCATGCGATTGCGCAGCAGCACATCGCTGGTGTCGCTTAGATTGGCATCTGTATTGAAGTTGTTGAAGTACACCAGTTTTTGATTCAGGAATTTTTGTTCATACTTGAAGCCGAATCCGAGTGTGGGAAATGATCGGTCTTGCGAGAGCTTGTAGTCTTCCTTGATGTAGTTCACGCTGACTTCGCCGGATAATTTTGTAATCTCGGTATCGATAAACTGTCGACCATAGCCGACACCCGCACCGCTGCGCAGGTTCAGATCTGCAAGCTCGTCACGTTCCGCCTTTGCATTTGCGAACAAATAGTTCTTGGGATCGAGAAACACGTCGTACTGACCTAAAAGACGACGATTCGACGTTGTTGTCGTGCCTGCTGATGTGGCTTCGTTGAGTTCCCAATTGAGTGTGTATCGATCATCAGGATTGCGCGCGACAAATTCACCATTGGTGTGCACCTGATCATCGTGTGAATTGCCGCGATTGAAGACACCCCCCAAATCAAACTTTCCTGAGTAGGTAGTCGAATTGTCGATAATTGCCGGATTTAACGCAGTGATGTCCTGTCGTGTCAGCGTTTTGGCTTGGGGCGAGTCTGTTTTTTTCAGAACAACCTTGCCGCTTTCATCAACGATCACTTGTCCTGTCACCATTGCGCCGTTGTCCAGTTGAACGCGTACGCCATCATCGGATACCAGTTTGGCGACATTCCCCCATGGAATTTTTATTTCTCCGAATACGCCCGACTTGAATGTCAACACACCATCGTTTAATTGTTGCAGCTCGCCTGTGATTTGATCGCCGTTGTTGAGAGTAACGATAGCTGCATGTCCATACAAAGGTGCAAGCAGGCTGGATATCGACAGTAAGAGGAAAAGCGAAGAATAAGTTTTTTTATTGGTTTTTTTAAATAGCATCGTACGGCTCCGGATTGTGGTCATTGTTTTGTAGAGCAGTGCTTGAGCCTTGAGTTCCCGCTGATTTCCAAATGCATGACATCCGATGCAGCCAGAGACGGCTGAGGGCGGCAATCGGAAGGCACGATGCGTTATCATGCAGGCTATGACTGATAATCAACAGCGAACCTTGTATGAACTTCTGGACGGCGCCAGCGGCCTGCGCGCGCTGGTCGATCGGTTTTACGACCTGATGGATCTGGAGCCGGCCTTCGCAGGGATACGCGCCATGCATCCGACTGTGCTGGATGGTTCACGCGATAAATTATTCTGGTTCCTGTCCGGCTGGACTGGCGGTCCCAACCTGTTTGTCGAGCGTTTCGGCCATCCGCGTCTGCGTGCGCGTCACTTGCCTTATGCGATTGCCACAAATGAACGCGACCAATGGCTGCGCTGCATGGAAATGGCGATGCAGGACGTCGGTATTGTTTCATCCTTGCAGGAACATTTGCAAAAAGCGTTCGCCGAAACTGCAGACTGGATGCGCAATACGCATGGTTAGGCAGTCGTGACTGCGCGTTGCATATTCCCGCTTTGATTTTTCTTGCTCCGGACCTAGAACACCATGACACAGCTGCATTTCATTATCTTGCTACTCGTTGCAGTCGCCATCATCGCGCTGCAGATTGTCGTCATATTGCGCAATCGCGCCGTCGATATCGCGCCGCAGTTGACTGCCCTGCAAAACGAAGTGCAGCGGCATCAGCAGCAAGGCAGCGAACGCATGGAACGCGAGCTGCGCGAACAGGTGCAATCGACTGCCCAAGCCACGCGCCAGGAGCTGGGCAGCAATTTCGCGCAATTTCAGCAGGCATTGGCAACGCAATTGACGAGCGTGGCAACGATACAGAATAATCAGATCGATTCGTTTGCACAGCAACTTGCGAAATTGAATGAAGCCAATGGACAGCAACTGGAAGCCATGCGGCAAGCGATTACCTTGCAGGCACAGACCGGGCGGGAAGAACAGGCCACTGCACTCAAGAGCTTTGGCGATACGCTGAATCAAACATTGACGACGCTGACGGAATCCAATGCGCAACGCATGGCCGAAGTGCGCGCCACGCTGGAAGCGAAGATCAAGGATCTGCAAACCGACAATGGCGCACGGTTGGAAGAAATGCGCAAAACCGTCGATGAAAAACTGCATGCAACGCTGGAACAACGCCTGGGTGAATCGTTCAAGCTGGTTTCAGACAGACTGGAAAAAGTGCATCAAGGCCTGGGCGAAATGCAGCAACTGGCAATTGGCGTTGGCGATTTGAAGCGCGTGCTGACCAACGTCAAGACGCGTGGTACCTGGGGCGAAGTACAACTGGAAATGCTGCTGGAACAGGTGTTGACACCGGACCAGTATGCGAAGAATGTGGAAACGATTCCTGGTAGTGGTGCGCGTGTCGAATTCGCAATCAAATTGCCGGGCAATGATGACGGCCGGACGCCGATCTGGATGCCGATCGATGCAAAATTTCCGAAGGAACAATACGAGCGCCTGGCTGAAGCGGCAGATCGAGCGGATGCAGATGGCGTACTGTTGGCAGGAAAAGAGCTGGAAGCAGTTGTGCGAGGCGAGGCGAAAAAAATCGCCGAGAAATATCTGTCACCGCCATTGACTACCGACTTTGCGATCCTGTTTTTACCAACGGAAGGCTTGTATGCAGAAGTCATGCGCAGACCCGGCCTGGCCGATGATCTGCAGCGTACGCATCGTGTCAGCATCGCCGGCCCATCGACCTTGTCGGCATTGCTGAACAGTCTGCAAATGGGTTTCCGTACGCTGGCATTGGAAAAACGTTCATCAGAAGTCTGGCAAGTGCTGGGCGCAGTCAAAACCGAGTTTGGCAAATTTGGCGATGTATTGGCAGCGACCAGGGCAACGCTGGAACGGGCAGCGAAGAACATCGAACAGGCCGAGACCAGAAGCCGCCAGATGACGCGCAAACTGAAATCGGTGGAGGCACTGCCTAGCGAGACTGCGCAGCAGCTGCTGGGCGTGGATTTACCTCTGGGCGATCTGCTGGATGATAAGGAATAGTTATTTCGTGGTTGTCAGCAACATTTTTTAAATCATGATAAATTCACGTCTCACTGATGAAGTGATGCGCTGAGCTTTCAACGCACACATTCATCAATACGTTCTCGGGGCGGGGCGAGATTCCCCACCGGCGGTAATGACGCAGTTTTGTGTCTAGCCCGCGAGCGCTTGTTGGAGCGTCAATCCGGTTCGCCGGATTTCTTCAGCAAGGTCAGCAGACTCGGTGTGATCCCGAGGCCGACGGTCATAGTCCGGATGATAGAGAACGGGATGACTCTTTACGCACCGGATATTCCGGTTACCTGCGTTTGCCATTCCCGCTTGATATTCAATATGCCCTGTTTTTTAATGTGCAAACAGGAGCTTCACAATGCAGCACGCTATCGACATCAAAGCAAAATCAGCAACACGTCGTATCGCTTTTATTCAAGCCAGCTGGCACAAGGAAATCGTTGACCAATGCCGTATCGCATTTGTCGAGGAAATGGCTACACGCGGCTATTCTGAAGACGCCATCGATTTCTTCGAGGTCGCAGGAGCATTTGAAATTCCGCTGCATGCCAAGGTGCTCGCCAAAGGCGGCCGCTATGCTGCAATCGTCGGCACAGGCCTGGTGGTGGACGGCGGGGTCTATCGTCACGAGTTCGTCTCGCAAGCCGTTATCAGCGGTTTGATGCAGGTACAACTGGAAACTGAAGTGCCGGTGATTTCAGCCGTGCTGACGCCGCATCATTTCCATTCGCACGATGAACATCAGGGGTTTTTCTTCCAGCATTTCCTGGTAAAGGGAAAAGAAGCGGCGCACGCATGTGCGGACACCATCCAGCGTTTGCAGCAGATCGACGCGATGGCGCAGGAGCGTATTGCGGCATAAGTTTATCTGACGGCGGATTTTTATCGCAGCTGGCAAAAATGAAGAAAGAAAAAAGGGAGCCGAAGCTCCCTTTTTTGTGACCGGATATCCTGTTTTTACAGGATGAACAAGTCTTATTGCTTTGTTTCCATTTGTACCAAAGGCTCCGTCGATTGCGGTGGCAGTGGTTTGCGTTCGCGTGGTACGCGTACTGGCGGAACAAACTTGGCAGCTTCTTCCTGTGCCGCACGCAATTTTTCCGGATTGGTGGAAGCCAAGACCAAACCGGCACTGTGCAGCACTTCGTTCAAGTCTTCAACTTTACTCGTGCTTGCTACCGGAGCTGCCGCAACAGAAACCGGAGCAATTACTGGTGCGGCTGGAACTGCCGCGGGTGCAGGCGAAACAGCGATAACCGGTGTCGGTTCAACAGCAGGCGCTGCTTCAACGACCGGTGCTATTTCAACAGCTGCTGGTGCAACGACGATTGGTTCCGGCGTTGGCGCAGCCGGTACAGCGACAACAGACACCGCAACTTCAGGCTCTGCCTGACGCATCACTTCTTGCGGAATCAATGGTGCAGCGATGGCCGATGTCAATGCGCTGACTGGCGCTTCGACTGCAATGCTTGCTTCCCTTGCGTGTGTAGCGGTTTCCTGGCTTGCTGTGTTGACGACAGCGGAGGCCATTTCTGTTGCACTTACATGCGCTGCGCCTTGGGTCTGCGCCGCTTCATCCTGCAAGGTATTCTCTTGCAGTGCGACTACACCATCTTCATTGCTTTCGTTTTCAGCACCGGTTTCAGTATTGTCACGATCACGACGATTACGGTTACGACCACCACGACGGCGACGACGACGCGGTTGTTCTTCGCCGTCAACTGCTTCCACCGGAATGCCGTTTGCATCCAGTACGATCGCAACGTTGCCGTTAGCTTCTGTCGCTGGCGGGGTTGTTCTGGCTGGTGCTGCAGCGGCAACTATTGCGCCAACTGGCAACAAGGATGCATCCTCGGCAATGACTTCCTTGCGCTCTTCGCGCGGTGGGCGCGGCGTACGCTCGCGGCGTCCTTCATTGCCTTCACGTGGTTCACGCGGTTCGCGCGGCTCACGAGGAGGGCGAGGCGGACGTGCATTTTGCGTTTCGCTTGCTGTCGGTTTTGCTGCGACTTCTTCACGCTCTTCGCCACGTTCACGACCACCACGACCGCCACGACTGCGACTACGCTGATTGCGGCTGCCGTCTTTGCGTTCGCCACGTTGATTGCGTTGATTCTTGTCTTCCCTGGCAGTTTGAGCCGGTGCTGCTTTTGGCTGTTCCGGGCTGCCGCTGAAGAAGGCCATGAGTTTTTGGAAGAAGCCTTTTTCGGCCGGTGCGGCTTTTGCTGTTTCTGCCACTTTGCGTTCAACGATAGGTGCCGGCTGATCAGGCGTAATGCCTTTGACCATGGCTTCCTGGCGTGGCTTGACGTCTTCTTTCTGACTCTTGCCATAGCTGATGTCGGTGTCCGCTTGTTCGGTCATCGCATAGCTGGCTTGTGTTTCTTCCAGACGTGGATCGTCGTGCTTGATACGTTCCAGTTTGTAGTGTGGCGTTTCCAGATGCTTGTTCGGGATCAGGATGATGGAGACGCGATGACGCGTTTCGATCTTCAGGATTTCGCCGCGTTTTTCGTTCAGCAGGAAGGCAGCAACATCGACCGGCGCTTGCACGTGGATAGATGCCGAATTTTCCTTCATTGCTTCTTCCTGGATGATGCGCAGGACTTGCAAGGCGGACGATTCGGTATCGCGGATGTGGCCGGTGCCGTTGCAACGCGGGCAGGTCACATGGCTGCCTTCGGACAGTGATGGACGCAGGCGCTGACGCGACAATTCCATCAGGCCGAAGCGCGAGATCTTGCCCATCTGGACGCGCGCGCGATCGTAGTGCAATGCGTCTTTCAGGCGTGTTTCGACTTCGCGCTGGTTTTTCGAATTCTCCATATCGATGAAGTCGATGACGATCAGGCCGCCCAGGTCGCGCAAGCGCAATTGGCGGGCTACTTCTTCAGCCGCTTCACAGTTGGTATGGAATGCGGTGGTTTCGATGTCGCTGCCGCGGGTGGCGCGCGCCGAGTTGACGTCGACGGAAACCAGTGCTTCGGTGTGATCGATCACGATTGCGCCGCCGGATGGCAACGGAACGGTACGCGAATACGCGGTTTCGATCTGATGTTCAATCTGGAAGCGCGAGAACAGTGGTACGTCGTCGCGATAACGTTTGACGCGATGCACCATGTCCGGCATTACGTGGCTCATGAACTGCTGGGCCTGTTCGTAAATGTCGTCTGTGTCGATCAGGATTTCGCCGATATCAGGCTGGAAGTAATCGCGGATTGCGCGGATGACGAGCGACGATTCCTGATAAATCAGAAATGCGCCAGCGCCGGTTTGGCCTGCACCTTCGATCGCGCGCCACAGTTGCATCAGGTAGTTCAAATCCCATTGCAATTCGTCGACGTTACGGCCGATGCCGGCGGTACGAGCAATAACGGACATGCCTTGCGGCAAATCCAGTTTATCCATTGTTTCGCGCAATTCCTGGCGATCTTCACCTTCGACGCGACGCGATACGCCGCCGCCGCGTGGATTGTTAGGCATCAATACCAGGTAACGACCGGCCAGGGAAACGAAAGAAGTCAGTGCCGCGCCTTTGTTGCCGCGTTCTTCCTTCTCGACCTGGACCATGATTTCCTGGCCTTCGCGCAGCGCATCTTTAATCGAAGCGTTACGAACATCAACGCCTTCCTTGAAGTAGGTGCGGGCGACTTCCTTGAATGGCAGGAAGCCGTGGCGATCTTCACCGTAGCTGATGAAGCAGGCTTCAAGCGACGGTTCGATGCGGGTGATCACGCCTTTGTAGATATTGGACTTGCGTTGTTCGCGTCCGGTTGTTTCGATATCGATGTCGATGAGTTTTTGCCCGTCGACAATGGCAACGCGCAATTCTTCTTGCTGCGTTGCATTAAATAACATGCGTTTCATGTAAGTGCTCCGTGACCCTAAGGTCGGTTTAATGCCATAGCGTTACCTATAGACGTCGCATGCAGAGAGAAAGCATCTGGCGCGCCGGCGTGAAGCGATGAGCAGCAATAGCAGCGTGGCTATCGGGGAACATCGCAGCGAATTGCGGCTCGCTGAGCGTTTCTATCTTGCATTGACGGCAACAGGCGCCATCTACAGCATCAGTACAGGGATGTACGCGGGGCAGGAGTGCTTGGGGAGGGAATTGCCTTGGTGTGTGATACTTAGCGCAGACGCGCTGTGGTCACAACGGGGCGCGGATGCAGTAAAACGGTTGCCGAATGTTCACTTGATCTGCATCGTGCGCGTCGAATAAATCGAGCGCAACGAAAGTCGCGGGTGGTGAACACAGTGCTTGAGCCATACAAAACATAGGCAAAATCGGCAAACAATTTAAAACATCAACCAGCAAGCCTTCCATTAAACGGCGAGCTTGCCGGACTTTATCCTAACAATCCAAACATTCTTGACCAACACCCTTGCGCGTTATCCGATTACAACAACGGTGCAACCTTGACTCGCGCAGGGGCGGTGCATACACATCTTTTCCATCGAATTTGCAAATTGGCGAGGCCGATGGAGACGCCCCTGTGTAGAATGTCTTTTTTATTCTTACACCAGTAATGGTTTGTGACCATTGCGAAACGATTATATATTCAAAATGAAGGACTTAGCGAGATTTTCAGGGAAACAGGCTGAAATGCCATCACCCACCCGCTCGTCGCAGGTCCAATCCCAAGTTTCGGTCCAAGTTCAGCTTGTCACCATTTCCGAAGAAGAAGCCGGCCAGCGTATAGATAACTTTTTGCTACGCATATGCAAAGGCGTGCCGAAAAGTCACATCTATCGTGTGTTGCGTTCCGGTGAAGTGCGCGTCAACAAAGGTCGTATTGACCAAACCTATCGTTTGGCCGAGGGAGATGTTGTTCGCATCCCGCCTATTCGCATTGCAGAAAAAGCACCATCCACCGCGCCAGGGGCAGAATTCAAAATATTGCTTGAAGACAATCATCTGCTGGTAATCGACAAGCCGGCAGGAGTTGCAGTGCATGGTGGTTCCGGTGTCAGTTATGGCGTAATCGAACAGTTGCGCGCTGCACGTCCGGATGCGAAATTTCTTGAGTTGGTGCATAGACTTGATCGCGATACATCCGGCGTCCTGGTTTTGGCCAAAAAACGCTCGGCATTGACAAATTTGCATGAGCAGATACGCGGTGGCGAGCCGGACAAGCGCTATTTTGTTTTGGTGCGTGGCGATTGGAAGAACGCGCGCCAGCATATTAAATTGCCTTTGCATAAATATTCGACCGCAGATGGCGAACGCCGGGTTCGGGTCCAGGCCGATGGCATGGAGTCGCACACGATTTTCAACCTGATTCAGCGTTATGGCGAATTCGCCTTGCTGGAAGCCGAGTTGAAAACCGGCCGTACGCATCAGATACGTGTGCATCTTGCATCCAGCGGTTTTGCGATTGCGGGCGATGACAAGTATGGCGACTTTGCATTGAACCGCGATTTGCAAAAAGCCGATGGCGAACGCGTCGCGTTGAAACGCATGTTCCTGCACGCGCATCAAATTACCTTCATTCATCCTGAGAGTGGCAAGCCGGTGACGCTGAACGCGCCGTTACCGCCAGAGTGCGAACGCTTTCTCAAGAGTCTGAAAAAGACATCCAACTAACTAAATTAATCGCGAGTCGCTTAAAGACTCATAGATACCAGGAAAAGGAGTTGGCAGCACGGGCTGTCAGAGTACATGGCAAGAAAGCAATTTGATCTCATCGTTTTCGATTGGGATGGCACCTTGATGGATAGCACTGCGGTAATCGTCAACTGTATCCAGGCAGCCGCCAAGGATCTTGGCTTGCCGATGCCGACGCAGCAAGCAGCCGCGCATGTGATCGGGCTGAGCCTGCAGAAGGCAATGGAAGTTGCGTTGCCGGATATTGATCCAAAATATTATCAACGTATGGTTGAACGTTATCGCTACCATTATCTGAATCAGGATGGTGGTCTGGTACTGTTCGATGGCGTGCACGAAATGTTGCACGATCTTTCGCAGCAAGGTTACTTCCTTGCCGTGGCTACAGGTAAAAGCCGTGTCGGTTTGAACCGGGCGCTGAACTCTTCAAAATTACTGTCTCTATTCGATGCCACGCGCTGTGCGGATGAAACTTTTTCCAAGCCGCATCCGGCCATGTTGCAGGAATTGACGCGTGAATTGGGACAGGACATGAAACGCACAGTCATGGTCGGTGACACTACACATGATTTGCTGCTGGCGCAGAACGCAGGCGCATCCGGGGTTGCCGTGCATTACGGCGCACATACGCCGGCCGAGTTGCAGGTACTTAATCCATTGTATGCGGCAAACTCGGTTGCCGAGTTGCATACGTGGCTGGATGCCAACGGATAATCAGTTGTGACTACCGTGCCTATTCCCATTTGTGATGCATCTGCCCTGGAAGAGGGCGGCAAAGGAATGCGTTTTCCTGTCACGGCAGGGGGCGACGACGCCACCGGTTTCGTGGTTCGTTATGCAGGCCTCGTGCGCGGCTATTTGAACCGCTGTGCACATGTCCCGATGGAGCTGGACTGGAATGAAGGTGATTTTTTTGAGTCCAGCGGTTTGTATTTGATTTGCGCCACACATGGCGCAATCTACGCGCCAGAAACCGGTCGTTGCGAAGGCGGACCTTGTCGCGGTCGCAGTTTGCGTCGGATAGAAATCATGGAAAAGGATAATCAGGTATTCTGGCAGCCAGACGAATACGTAAGACCCGCGCGCGCATCAGCCAGCGCGGAATAAAACAAGTGATGATATGAGTAACGATAACGATCAATTGAATCAAGCTCCATCGCGGCAGGCTGAGCCATCAGTTGCTGCTGCACCGAGGAAAGAAGGCTGGGAGCGTGAATTGCTGGAAAAACTGGCCTTTGCAACGATCAAGGAACAACGCGCACGACGTCGCTGGGGTATCTTTTTTAAATTCATGACCTTGTTGGTGATCGCTTGCGTCTTATGGATGAGTTTTGGGCCTAGCGTCAGCGATATTGAAAATGTCGGTCCGCATACTGCCTTGATCAAGATAGACGGCACCATAGAAGCGAAAGGTGCCGGCGATGCGGAAACGGTTATTTCAGCACTTACCAAGGCGTATGCAGATCCGGGTTCGGTGGGGCTGATTCTGCAAATCAACAGCCCGGGCGGTAGCCCGGTGCAGGCCGGTATCATCAATGATGAGATCACGCGCCTGCGCAAGCAATATCCAAAGAAACCCCTGTACGTGGTGGTGAATGAAATTTGCGCATCTGGCGGCTATTACATTGCCGCCGCGGCCGACCGTATCTACGTCAACAAGGCGAGCATCGTCGGTTCTATCGGAGTATTAATGGACGGTTTCGGCTTCACTGGAGCGATGGAAAAACTTGGTGTCGAGCGACGCTTGCTGACCGCGGGTGAAAACAAGGGGTTTATGGACCCGTTCAGCCCGCAAACTGAACAGCAAAGAGAATATGTGCAAGGCATGCTGAATGAAATTCACCAGCAATTTATCGATGTTGTACGCAAAGGGCGCGGCAAACGCCTGCAAGACACACCGGAAATTTTTTCAGGCCTGGTCTGGAGCGGTGCGAAGTCGGTTGAACTTGGTCTGGCCGATGGTTTTGGTACCGTTGAAAGCGTGGCACGCAACGAATTTAAAACAAGCAATATAGTTGATTACACGCAGCGCGAAGGTTTGTCTGATCGCGTGTTGCGGAAATTGGGTGCGGCAGCGGGTGAGTCCGCAGTCAAATCGTTTGTTTTGCAAACGACACCCAGTCTCAAGTAATTTTCTACGATGAAAGGTTGAAAATTATTTTTTTATGGCACCCTGAAATCGCCTTGTAATTTGATTGCGGTGAGCTATATTGATGAAGCGTTACCGACATCTGAAGATGTGAATGCAACAACGTCTGCAATTGCAAAGTTGTAACCGCTCGCATTTTGGTGGCGTATCGATGTAAAACATGAAGGTCTTCCGACCTCTCCTCATGTCTCCTCCGGAGGCATGCAAAACGGCGGTGAAACACCGTCGTTTTGCGTTTACCCTCAAGAATTTTCTATTCTGCGAGTAATAAAAATACCGTCGGCTTTTTGTGAAAATCAGGCATCTTGCCAGAGGCACATTCGGCTTTCCATTTTGCCGCTGTTTTTGTCTGGATATTTTCGGTAGGCAAGGTCAGGTCGGTAGCAACGCTGACCAGTGTGTTGCCGCTGCAGGTGGCAGCCAGAGTTTCCAGCATACCGGCATTGCGATAAGGCGTTTCAATGAAAAATTGGGTCTGCTTTTCTGCGCGTGAACGGTCTTCGAGTTGCTTGATGCGTTTGATACGTGCGGCTGCATCGATGGGTAAATAACCGTTGAATGCAAAATTCTGGCCGCTCAGTCCACTGGCCATTACAGCAAGTAATAAAGAAGAAGGGCCGACTAAAGGTTTGACTTGAATGCCTTGAGTATGCGCCAGGCGTACCAGATTCGCGCCCGGATCTGCAACCGCCGGTACGCCAGCTTCGGAAATCAGTCCGGCATTCTGTCCGGCCAATATCGGCTCCAGCAAGGCAGGTAAATTCTTTGCGTCAGTGTTGACATTCAGTTCGGCGATGCGGATTTCCTGTATCGGTTTTGTCAGTGCATTGCGGGTACCGATTAATTTGAGAAAAGCTCGCGTGGTCTTGGCATTTTCAGCAATGAAGTAATCCAGTTTGGCAGTTATTGTCTGCACCTCGGCTGGAATGATATGTGCGAGCGGATCGGCAGCGTCGATTTCAGTCTGGCCTAGTGTGTTGGGAATGAGATAGAGAATGCCGGGCATATGCTGATGGATATAGGAATGGTTGAGTCTGACTGTCAGGAATGGAAAAAACCGATTCCGGCCTGTCGTAACATGGAGGTGAGGGCGATCAAAGGCAAGCCTGTCAATGCAGTCGGATCGCTGCTTTCAATTTTTTCGAGGATGGCGATACCCAAACCTTCATTTTTTGCACTGCCTGCGCAATCGTAGGGTTGCTCTATGCGTAAATAGGCGTCGAGTTCTGCGTCGGGCAAATTGCGGAAGGTCACGAAAGTCTGAATGTTTTTCAGCTGAATTTGCGGCGATGCAATGCCGGAGCGTCCGTCGAACAGGCATAGGGCGGTATGAAACACCACTTTGCGCCCGCGCATTTTCTGCAATTGTCTGAGCGCATTTTCATGCGTGCCAGGCTTGCCGATCTGTTCGCCATCCAGCGTTGCCACCTGATCCGAGCCGATGATGATTGCGTTCGGCACTGTTGCGGCAATGGCAACTGCCTTTTGCTGCGCCAGCCTTAGGACCGTCGCTTCGGGCGATTCGCCGTGTGTTGCGGTTTCATCGATATTCGGTACCATGACTTCAAAGGGGAGCCCTAGCCTGGTCAGCAATTCCTTGCGATAAATTGAGCTGGAGCCGAGTATCAATCGTGCTTGCGGGGAAGATGAAGGCATTATTTGAGGTTTATTTGAACGACCGCTCAATAAAAGTGCGCTAACACTTTGACGAATAAGGGAAAAGGCTGTTATTATCGCAGGTTTTGCGGGTTCGACTAAGCCTATGAGTGCTTTTGTAATCGATGCCTTCGAGTTCAGCCGGCTTAAAGAGCGGCGCGAGGGTGATGTTCCCGTCGCCAGTATGGCAAGATTTGCGGCAGAAACCGTGAATACGTCTGCATCCCTGCATTGGTCTTTGCAGGGTGGTTCTGATACCTTGAATCATCCGCAACTGATCATGTCGGTCTCCGGTTCGGTCGAGTTGATGTGTCAGCGTTGCATGACGCCGCTGAAATTCGCGATTGAGTCGGAATCAATATTGATTCTGGCGAAAGACGAAGAACGCGCAGACGAGATTGATACCTTGCTGGCTGACGATACAATAGATGTCATTGTCGGATCGAAGACGTTGAACGTGATGGAGTTGATCGAGGATGAGGCTTTACTGGCTTTGCCTTTGGCGCCCAAGCACGATACCTGTCCGGATAATGCAGCACTGAATGATTTGATGGGGGCAAAGAAACCATCGCCGTTCGATGTGCTGAAGGGTATGAAACAATAGATTTTTTGCAATCGTTGCGTGTTGAGCGGACGTATTGAAAATGTGTGGCAAGGATTACGGTTTTTGCGTTGGTTTGCAAACCGGATGTGTTAAAATTTAAGAACTTAAGGTTTAGGAGTTATCATGGCTGTTCAACAAAACAAAAAGACACCGTCGAAACGCGGTATGCATCGTTCGCACGACTTCCTGGTTGCTCCGCAACTGAGCGTTGAGCAAACCACGGGTGAAACGCACATGCGTCACCACATCAGTCCAAACGGTTTTTACCGTGGTCGTAAAGTCCTGAAAACCAAAAACGACGAATAATTTGTTTGTCGTTCAGGCGAAGAAAGCGGCGCGATGAGTGTGAACTTTGCGCCGTTTTTTCATGTGTCGAGACAGCACAGTGCGTCATTTTGAATCAAGCCCGAATTGGCCCATAATTGCGGCTGGAGTGAGGCACGAGTCAAACCAATGACAATAAAAATATCCATAGACTGCATGGGTGGCGATCACGGCCCTGCGGTCACTATTCCCGCCGCCATTTCGTTTGTCGAAAGCGAGCCAGACGCCGAGCTGATTTTAGTCGGACTGGAAGATCAGCTTTTGGCCGAATTGAAAAAACACCGGGCTAGCGAACATCCGCGTCTGTCAATTGTCAATGCGACTGACGTTGTGACGATGGACGATACCCTTGAAGTTGCATTGCGCCGCAAGAAGGATTCTTCCATGCGCGTGGCAATCAATCTCGTCAAGCAGGGACAGGCCGATGCTTGTGTGTCAGCCGGTAATACGGGCGCTTTAATGGCGATTTCGCGTTATGTGCTCAAGACCCTTCCTGGCGTCAATCGTCCTGCCATCTGCAGCATCCTGCCCAATCAAAAAGACGGTCCTACCTATATGCTGGATCTCGGCGCTAATGTCGATTGCGAGCCGCAGCATTTGCATCAATTTGCATTGATGGGTTCTGCGCTGGTGTCGGCAATGGAAGGCAAGCCCAGGCCGACGGTCGGTTTGCTGAATGTCGGCGAGGAAGATATCAAGGGTAATGACATCGTCAAGCAGACGGCGGTATTGCTGCGCGCCGATCATGAGCGCGGCACCTTGAATTTCTACGGCAATGTCGAAGGCAACGATATCTTCAAGGGTACGACGGATATCGTCGTTTGTGATGGTTTCGTCGGTAATGTGACCTTGAAGGCATCGGAAGGCCTAGGGCGTTTTGTCAAAAGCGTTTTGACGACTGAATTCAAAAGAAATCCAATGACAATGCTGGGCGCCCTGATTGCGCGTTCGGCACTGAAGGCAATCTCACAACGCTTGAATCCTTCCCGCTACAATGGCGGCAGTTTACTGGGCTTGCGTGGCCTGGTTTTCAAAAGCCATGGCGGTGCCGATGCCTACGGTTATCAATGGGCGATCAAACGCGCCTTCGATGCCGCCAAATATGATGTGCTGACGCGTATTTCAATCAAAATCGCTGATCTGATGCCGCTTTCCGAAGATTCAGTTACTGCAACAGAAACAACAATAGACCAGAAAACCGCATGACTCCCTATAGCAAAATTATCGGCACTGGCAGCTATCTGCCGCCCCAGCGTGTGACCAATCAGGATTTAATGGCGCGACTTGCTCTCGATGGCATAGAAACATCCGATGAGTGGATAGTTTCGCGCAGCGGGATTTCTGCGCGCCATTATGCCGATGCCGACATGCAGTCTAGCGATCTGGCGGTTGAGGCGGCAAAGCGTGCACTGGACATGGCTCAATTGGCGCCTAACGACATAGACCTGATCATTTTGGCGACCTCGACGCCGGATTTTTTCGGTGGTTTCCCGAGTACTGCATGTGTGGTGCAGCGCAAGCTGGGTATCACGAACGAATGTGCTGCCGTCGATGTGCAGGCAGTGTGTAGTGGTTTCGTCTATGCGCTGGCGACAGCCGATAAATTCATCAAGTCCGGCTCGCACAAAAATGTTCTGGTGATCGGTGCCGAAGTATTTTCACGCATCATCGATTTCAAGGATAGAACGACCTGCGTGCTGTTTGGCGACGGTTCCGGTGCGGTCGTCATGACTGCATCTGAGGAGCCGGGTGTGCTGGCGACCAAGTTGCATGCAAACGGTAGTTACGGTGATATTCTTTGCGGGCCTGGAAGAATCAGCAATGGTGTGCTTGAAGGCAGCGCCTTCATGTATATGGATGGTCAGGCGGTATTCAAGCTGGCAATCGGATTGCTGGATAAAGTCGCCAACGAAGCCTTGCAACTTGCAAAAATGGATGCATCCGAAGTGGACTGGATAGTCCCGCATCAGGCCAACATTCGCATCATGCAGGGCACAGCAAAAAAGCTGGGTCTCAGCATGGATAAAATGATCGTGACCGTTGATCAGCATGGCAACACATCTGCCGCATCGATTCCGCTGGCGCTGGACGTCGGTGTGCGCGATGGCCGTATCAAGCCGGGTCAGCACGTCATGATGGAAGGCGTGGGCGGCGGTTTTACCTGGGGTGCCGCGCTGGTGCGCATGTAATTCTGCATTCAAGGCAGTGTCAATCTGTTGATCATTCAAATTTAAAAATAACATGAGCAAATTTGCATTCGTTTTTCCGGGACAAGGGTCGCAAGCAATCGGCATGCTGAACGGCTTTGCCGACAACGCCGTGGTGCAACAAACGCTGACAGAAGCATCGGACGCTTTGCAGTTCGATCTGGCCAGATTGATTGCAGAAGGCCCAAAAGAAGAACTCGATCTGACCACTAATACCCAACCTGTGATGCTGACAGCGGCAGTTGCGATGTATCGCGCATGGATTGCTGCCGGTGGCAAAATGCCAGTACTTGTCGCAGGCCATAGCCTGGGCGAGTATTCGGCACTGGTGGCCGCTGGTGTTATCCCATTCAAGGACGCTGTACCTCTGGTACGTTTCCGCGCCAAGGCAATGCAGGAAGCAGTTCCTGTTGGCCAGGGTGGCATGGCCGCGATTCTCGGTTTGTCTGATGCCGACGTGCATGCCGTATGCGCCGAAGCAGCGCAGGGGGATGTTGTCGAAGCGGTTAATTTCAATGCGCCAGCACAAGTCGTGATTGCCGGACACAAGGCAGCAATTGAGCGTGCCTGCGAGATTGCAAAAACCAAGGGTGCCAAGCGTGCGCTGGTACTGCCAGTTTCTGCACCTTTCCATTCCTCCTTGCTGAAACCCGCATCGGATCGTTTGCGCGAATACATGGCTGGAGTGGCTTTCAGTGTGCCGCAAATTCCATTGATCAATAACGTCGATGTCGCGATTGTCAGCGATGTGGACAGCATCAAGGATGCGCTGGTGCGTCAGGCGGCAAATCCGGTGCGCTGGGTTGAGTCGGTGCAGAAGATGGCGGCCGAAGGAGTAAAAGATGTGGTTGAATGCGGTCCTGGTAAAGTGCTGGCCGGTTTGACCAAGCGTATCAATGGCGAGCTGACCGGTCACGCCATTGTCGATCAAGCGTCACTGGATGCTGTTTTGGAGCTATTAAAATAATGACTACATTTGAATTGGCAGGTCAGGTTGCTCTCGTAACCGGCGCATCGCGCGGTATCGGCCGTGCAATTGCGCAGGCATTGGCGAAGCAGGGTGTAAAGGTAATCGGTACGGCAACGTCGGAATCCGGCGCTGCGGTGATTTCTGAATATCTGGCTGATGGCGGGAAAGGTGTCGTACTCGATGTCAATGACGCGGTGCGCTCAGTTGCATTGATAGATGAAATTCAAAAAGAATTTGGCGTCGCTGTTACGATTCTCGTCAATAATGCCGGGATTACGCAAGATCAATTGGCCATGCGCATGAAAGACGAAGAATGGGATAGCGTGATTGCGACCAATCTGACATCGGTGGGTCGCCTGTCGCGCGCCGTATTGCGCGGCATGATGAAAGCCAAGCATGGCCGCATTATCAACATTACATCGGTTGTAGGTTCTACTGGTAATGCAGGTCAAATGAATTATGCTGCAGCCAAGGCAGGTGTGGCTGGCATGAGTCGTGCGCTGGCGCGAGAAATCGGCAGCCGCAACATTACTGTTAATTGCGTGGCACCGGGTTTTATCGATACCGATATGACCAAAACGCTGAGCGAACAGCAAATTTCTGCCTTGCTGCAACAGGTTCCATTGGGGCGTTTGGGTGTGCCGGAAGACATCGCTGCGGCTGTCAGTTTTCTTGCATCGCCTCAGGCGAGTTACATTACGGGCACCACCTTGCATGTCAACGGCGGGATGTACATGAATTAATGTTGTAATTAGGTACTTTTGGCTGAAGTTCCTGTTTTATTGGCGACAAAAGCTAAAAGTGAATTTTCAGTGCGCAAACCTGCTAAAATGCGCGCACTTTCTGTAACCACTCATTGGAGTTAAAACATGTCGGATATCGAACAACGCGTTAAGAAAATCGTCGCTGAACAACTGGGCGTCGCCGAAGCAGACATCAAAATCGAATCGTCGTTTGTTGACGATCTGGGTGCTGATTCGCTCGACACCGTTGAACTCGTGATGGCACTCGAAGACGAATTCGAAATGGAAATCCCTGACGAACAAGCTGAGAAAATCACCACTGTGCAGCAGGCGATCGATTACGCCAAGGCACACGTAAAAGCAGCCTAAGTTTTGTTGAACGACTCCAGGAGAATTACTTGAGCCGCTCTAGTAAACGTCGTGTCGTGGTCACTGGTCTAGGTTGTGTTTCTCCCGTTGGCAACAATGTTGCTGATGCATGGAATGCCATCCTTGCAGGACAATCCGGTATTGCTACCATCACCAAGTTTGATGCAACTCCCTTCAGCACGCACTTTGCTGGAGAGGTAAAAAACTTCAATATCGAGGACTACATTCCCGGTAAGGAAGCGCGTCACATGGATACATTCATCCATTACGGCGTGGCAGCAGGTATGCAGGCCTGGCAGGATTGCGGATTGGTCGTGACAGAGGAAAACGCCGAGCGTATCGGCGTCATCGTCGGTTCCGGTATCGGCGGCTTGCCGCTGATCGAGAACACGCATGCCGAGCTGGTCAGTCGTGGTCCGCGTCGTATCAGTCCGTTCTTTGTGCCGGCGTCGATTATCAACATGATTTCCGGCCATCTTTCGATCATCTATGGTTTGAAGGGTCCGAATATCGCTGTGGTAACCGCTTGCACCACCGGTTTGCATTCGATCGGCTCTGCCGGTCGCATGATCGAATACGGCGATGCGGACGTGATGATTGCCGGCGGTGCGGAGTCGACCATTTCGCCATTGGGTCTGGGTGGTTTCGCTTCAGCCCGTGCGCTGTCTTCGCGTAATGATGATCCGGCGACGGCTTCGCGTCCATGGGACAAGGATCGTGATGGTTTCGTGCTGGGCGAAGGCGCTGGTGTCATGGTGCTGGAAGAGTACGAACACGCCAAGGCGCGTGGTGCGAAAATCTATGCGGAGCTGGTTGGCTTCGGCATGAGTGGCGATGCCTACCATATCACTGCGCCGAATATGGATGGTCCACGTCGCAGTATGGTCAACGCCTTGAGGGATGCGGAAATCGCAGCCGATCAGGTGCAGTACCTGAATGCGCATGGCACATCGACCCCGTTGGGTGACAAAAATGAAACGGATGCAGTGAAAGCCGCATTTGGTGCGCATGCGAAAAAACTGACCGTCAATTCGACAAAATCGATGACAGGTCATTTGCTTGGCGGTGCAGGTGGACTGGAGTCGGTATTCACCGTGCTGGCTCTGCATCATCAGATTTCGCCGCCGACCATCAATATCTTCAATCAGGATCCGGAATGTGATCTCGATTACTGTGCCAATACGGCGCGTGAGATACCAATACAGTACGCCATGAAAAACAACTTCGGTTTTGGCGGTACGAACGGTACCCTGATTTTTGGTAAAGCCTGATAAAAATCCGGTCACCTTTCTAGGCTGACCGGATTTTTTACTTCAATCACATATGTCTATCGCGGTCTCTGCCGTGGTGCAGCCATCCAGACGATTGTTTTTTCTGGTTGGTGGAATGCTTGTGATACTGTTTTTTACTGCCGTTCTCATTGCTTCCGGCCGCATGGGGACTCTGTCGATTGCAGCAAGAATCGTATTTGTTGTGATGTGTATTGCGGTGGCATTGCATGTATTTTTTCGCACCATGTGGCGCCGGAAAATACATGTCATCCACATTTCAGCCACAGGTCAGATTCGTGTGGCGCAGCGACAAAAGAATGAGCCGTCTAAGGGCGATAGTGCGGAAGAATGTGAGGTGGTGCATTTACTGCCGGCATCCACATTATGGTCAGGTTTGTTACTCTTGCATTTGCAGAATGACCAGCAGCAAACTGTTGTCGTGACGATTTTGCCAGACTCGGTTTCTCCTGCCAGTTTCAAGGCAGTGCTGCTTGCTTGTCGCTGGATAGTGTTACGTCGTGCAGACACCGAAATTCAGCGCCAGGCCGGGGATTAATTCTGGAATTTTTGAACCAATCGCGTTTCGCTCAGTCAATAGTGCGAACCGCGTGCGTGTTGCAGAATAACAAGGGAATGGATTGACGACAGAACGCGATATTGATCAGCTCCTTGTCGAGCGTGTACAGCGTGGCGACAAAAAAGCTTTCGAGCTGCTAGTGATCAAATACCAACGAAAACTGATGCGACTGGTCTCGCGGCTTGTGCGCGACCAGGCTGAGGCTGAGGATGTGGTGCAGGAAGCCTTTATCAAGGCATATCGTGCGCTGCCGCAGTTTCGCGGCGATTCAGCGTTTTATACTTGGCTTTATCGCATCGGTATCAACACGGCAAAAAATTATTTGGTTACTCAGGGGCGTCGTGCACCGACATCGACTGAAGCTGATATCGAAGAAGCCGAAACTTTTGACGATGGCGAGCACCTAAGAGATATCAATACACCAGAATCGCTATTGGCTACCAAGCAAATCGCGCAAACGTTGAATCTTGCGATGGAAGAGTTGCCAGAGGAGTTGCGTATGGCAATTACCTTGCGAGAGATCGAGGGCTTGAGTTACGACGAGATTGCGGAATCGATGGGTTGCCCTATCGGTACAGTGCGTAGCCGGATTTTCCGGGCACGCGAGGCAATCTCGGAGAAATTAAGGCCGTTGCTGGATACGGCGCTCGACAAACGTTGGTGAAAAATAAATAAACGCTTTTGCTGTAAGTACAGGGGTAGCCTTAATTTTTTCGAGGTAGCGATGAATACGACGAATATGACGCGTGAACAGATTTCCGCTTTTGCTGATAACGAATTGTCCGATGGGCATCTCGATGTCACCTTGGCTGCGTTGCGTCAGCAGGAAGGACGTGAGGCATGGAATCTTTATCATCAGATTGGCGATGCCCTGCGCTCCGACGATTTGAACCTGCAGCCTGATACTGTTTTCACTGCACGGATATTTGCCAGTCTTGAGGCAGAGCCGACGATCATGGTGCCGGCGGGAAAACGCGTCGGCGGCGGCCGGGGAAATGCACTGAAACGTTTCGCCATGCCAGGCATGGCGGTTGCTGCCGTTGCGGTTGCTGCATTTCTGACCGTGCCGCAAATGATGCCGCAGAACGCGCCGCTTGTTGCAGTCCATCCTGCATCTGCACCTGTCGTACTGGCTGCAGGCGAACCGGAAACGGTGACGGTCACCAGTCAGGAAGGCGATGTGTTGCGCGATCCGCGCATCGACGAATACCTGTTTGCGCACCAGCGTTTCTCACCTTCCGTGTACAGCACTGCGCAATATGCACGCTCAGCTACGTTCGCTGTTGACTCCGAAAAGTAATTGACATGCAGCAGACATTAGGAATTTTCCGGCTGGTCGTTCTTTTTTCCAGCCTTCTTGCGTTTACTTCACACGCACAGAATCTTGAGCCATCCGGCGAACAGCAAGATACGCACGCTTGGTTGAAGAAGATTCAATCTTCAGCGCAGAAATTGAGTTATTCGGGCACTTTTGTGTACCAGCAGGGAAATCATGTTCGTACTTCCCGCATCACCCATATCCTGAATGGTAAAAACGAGATCGAGAAACTTGAAATTCTCGATGGCAAACCACGTGAATACATACGCAACAATGAAGAAGTTACCTGCTATGTTCCGGAGAGCAAATCGATACAGGTAGAAAAACGGGTGACGCCGGATGTGTTTCCCGCAATCCTGGGGGCAAGTCCAGGTGATCTGGCAGAACACTACACACTGAAAAAAGGCGAGACTGGCCGCGTTGCCGGTTTCGATTGTCAGTCCATCATTCTGGAGCCGAAAGACAAGCTCCGCTATGGTTACAAGCTGTGGTCGGAAAAGTCGACAGGGCTGTTGCTCAAGGCGCAAACCATCAACGAGAAAAACGATGTGGTCGAACAGATCGCCTTCACGCAATTGGTTATCGGCCACATCGATCCCAATCGCGTGAAGCCCAGCTTCAAGAATACGCAAGGCTGGCGGGTTGAAAACACTGTGATGAGCGATACCAAGCTATCGGGCTGGTCAGCGAAAAACATGCCTGCAGGTTTCAAGAAGATTCGTGAAATGAAACGCCTGATTACCGATACGCCGGCAAATGCAACGGCTGAAAGTGCGGCACCGACGCAGCGTGAAGTTTCGCAGATAGTTTACTCGGATGGCCTGGCTGCAATCTCTGTCTTTATTGAGTCCGCATCGCAAAGCCGTACCGAAGGTTCGATGCAGCAAGGTGCAATGAATATCGTCGGTAAACGTCAGGGTGAACATTGGTTGACAGTGGTAGGGGAAGTTCCTGCTGAGGCCATCAAACAGGTGGCCAATTCGATAGAATTCAAATCCGAATAATCAAAGCTTTTTTGAGTGTGTGAAAACGATGCTCCCAGTTCAGAAAAAACTCTCCGTTATTTTGCTTGGTGTCGCAAGTGCCTTTTTTATCCCGGTCGCCACTGGTTTGGCGCCCTCGGCGATGGCGGCGTCTGTTGCCGGGTTACCTGATTTCACCGATCTGGTTGAAAAAACCGGCGCTGCAGTCGTCAATATCCGCACGACCGAAAAAGCCAGAGTCAGCCAGGGTAATGCGACCAGTGAAGATGAAGAGATGCAGGAATTCTTCCGCCGCTTCTTTGGGGTACCGATTCCCCCGCGTCAGCAGCAACCAGCACCACGTGGTCGCAATAAACCAGATGCAGAGGCCGAAGAAGAGGTGCCGCGTGGGGTCGGTTCCGGTTTCATTGTTTCGGCTGATGGTTATGTGATGACGAACGCACACGTGGTTGATGGTGCGGATGAAGTCTATGTCACCCTGACCGACAAGCGCGAATTCAAGGCGAAGATTATCGGTGCCGATAAACGCACCGATGTCGCATTGGTCAAAATAGATGGCACCAATCTGCCGCGTCTGACGGTGGGTGACTCGAATAAAATCCGGGTTGGCGAATGGGTGATCGCTATCGGTTCGCCGTTCGGACTCGACAATACGGTGACGGCAGGGATTGTGTCGGCCAAGGCGCGCGATACCGGCGAATATCTGCCGTTGATCCAGACCGACGTTGCGGTCAATCCGGGTAACTCCGGCGGCCCGTTGATCAATATGCGCGGCGAAGTCATCGGTATCAATTCGCAAATCTACAGCCGTTCCGGTGGCTACATGGGTATTTCATTTGCGGTACCTATGGATGAGGCGATGCGGGTCTCGGATCAGTTGCGCGCCAGCGGCAAAGTGACACGCGGCCGCATCGGCGTACAGATTGGCGAGGTGACGAAGGACGTTGCCGAGTCGCTGGGTCTGACGCGTGCGCAAGGTGCGCTGGTGCAGCGTGTGGAAGCGGGTGGGCCGGCAGAAAAAGCCGGAGTGGAAGCCGGCGACGTGATTCTGAAATTCAACGGTGCAGCGGTTGAACGTTCCAGCGACTTGCCACGTGTGGTTGGCAGTACCAAGCCGGGTACGCGTTCCACCTTGACGGTCTGGCGCAAAGGCGCGATGCGTGATCTGAATGTGACGATTACTGAACTTGAGCCCGAGAAGAGCGTAAAACAGGATGTGAAAAAAGCCAAGCCGGAGCAGGTGGCAAATACGCTAGGTTTGATCGTCAGTGACCTTACGGCAGAACAAATGAAGGACTTGAAAATCGATGGCGGTGTATTGGTTGAGTCCGCGGAAAATTCTTCTGCACGTGCAGGCTTGCGTGCCGGCGACATTCTGTTGCGTTTGAATAATACGGATATCAAGGATGCACGTCAGTTCAATGCACTGGTGGACAAACTGGATACCAGGAAAACCACCTTGCTGCTGGTGCGCCGTGGCGACTCCTCGCAGTTTGTAACCGTCAAGCCGCACGCCCAGTAAGCGTGCTTTCAGAGAAAAGGCTGCCTGCTGAAAAGCTTGCAGCCTTTTCTTTTGATGGAATTCGACCTTGATAAAATTTACTCTTTATGCGCGCAGTTATTGCCATTTATGCGATGACATGCTGGCGAGCTTGCATGAGCTCAACATCATCGAACCGTATGTTGTGTCTGTCGTCGATGTGGATGCGGATGCGTTGTTGCTTGCCCAATACGATGAACTGGTACCGGTACTTGTCGCCAGCAAGCGCGCTCAGTCTGTGCGGCAACTGTGCCATTATTTTCTCGATGAAGCGGCGGTACGGGCATTTGTAGCCGATGCCGGCTCGGATGCGGGCAGGGAAGCGCCATAGAGGAAATTTTGCCTTGCCGGCTCGCAAGCCCTGAATTTACGGGATTTCACCCTTGAAATACGGTAAAATGCTGGCGCCGTCATCCCTCTGTAACAAGGCGCTCGCTTGGGGAAATATCCCAGCACTGAGCGCTTTTTTTGTGTGCAACCTGGTTAATGAACAACATCCGCAATTTTTCCATCATCGCCCATATCGACCACGGTAAATCGACGCTTGCCGACCGTATCATTCAATTATGCGGCGGCCTGTCCGATCGTGAAATGGAGGCGCAGGTCCTTGATTCGATGGATCTCGAACGCGAGCGTGGCATCACAATCAAGGCGCAGACTGCTGCGCTGTCGTACAAGGCACGCGATGGCAAAGTCTACAACCTGAATCTGATCGATACGCCGGGCCACGTCGATTTCAGCTATGAAGTCAGTCGTTCGCTGTCCGCTTGTGAAGGCGCATTGCTAGTGGTCGATGCATCGCAGGGTGTCGAAGCGCAAACGGTTGCAAACTGCTATATGGCGCTGGATCTGGGTGTTGAAGTGGTGCCGGTACTTAACAAGATCGATTTGCCGAATGCCGACCCGCCCGCTGCCATGGCCGAAATCGAAGATGTGATCGGCATCGATGCGACCGATGCCGTGCAATGTTCGGCCAAAACCGGCCTGGGTGTGGCCGATGTGCTCGAGTCTCTGATCGCCAAGGTGCCACCACCCAAGGGTGATCCGGACGCGCCGTTGCAAGCGCTGATCGTGGACTCATGGTTCGATAACTATGTCGGCGTGGTGATGCTGGTACGCGTCGTCAACGGCACCTTGAAACCGAAAGAAAAAATTCTGCTGATGGCGAGCGGCTCGGTCAATCTGGTCGAAAACATCGGCATCTTTGCACCGCGCTCGGTATCGCTGCCGACACTGTCGGCAGGTCAGGTGGGCTTTATCATCGCCGGCATCAAGGAACTGAAAGCAGCCAAGGTTGGCGACACTGTGACATTGGCCAGCCGTCCGTCCGCAGAAGCTTTGCCTGGTTTCAAGGAAGTACAGCCACAAGTGTTCGCCGGCCTGTTCCCGGTTGAGGCCAATCAGTACGACGCATTGCGTGATTCTCTGGAAAAGCTGAAGCTCAATGATGCGGCTCTGATGTACGAACCGGAAGTCTCGCAAGCGCTGGGCTTCGGTTTCCGCTGCGGCTTCCTCGGTTTGTTGCACATGGAAATCGTGCAAGAACGTCTAGAGCGCGAATTCGACATGGACCTGATCACGACGGCACCTACCGTTGTGTATGAAGTCATCATGGGTGACGGTAGTCTGGTCAAGGTAGATAACCCGTCCAAGATGCCTGAGCCTTCCAAGATTGAAGAAATACGCGAGCCCATCGTCAGCGTCAATCTGTACATGCCGCAGGAATATGTAGGCTCTGTTATCACTCTGTGTATCGCCAAGCGCGGTGTGCAGATGGATATGAGCTACCACGGTCGCCAGGTGAAACTGGTGTATGAAATGCCGATGGCCGAGATTGTGCTTGATTTCTTTGATAGATTGAAGTCGACGTCGCGGGGTTATGCGTCGATGGATTACGAGTTCAAGGAGTATCGAGCTTCCGATGTGGTCAAGGTCGACATGCTGATCAACAGCGAAAAAGTCGATGCGCTCGCGATCATCGTGCATCGCTCGAACAGCCAGTATCGCGGACGCCAGGTGGCGGCCAAGATGCGTGAACTGATTCCGCGCCAGATGTTCGATGTGGCGATCCAGGCCACTATCGGCGCCAACATCATCTCGCGTGAAAACGTGAAAGCCTTACGCAAGAACGTGCTGGCGAAATGTTATGGCGGCGATATCAGCCGCAAGAAAAAGTTGCTGGAAAAACAAAAAGCCGGGAAGAAACGCATGAAACAGGTGGGCTCGGTCGAGATCCCGCAGGAAGCGTTTTTGGCAATTCTACAAGTGGACGATAAATGACATTGCAAGACCTGTTGGGCAATTTCTCACTGATCCTTTTCGTACTGACGATAGGGACAGGCATCGTCTGGGTGCTTGATGTCTTTTATCTGGCGAAAAAACGTCGTGCAAAAGCAGATGCGGTACTGGCCGAATTCGACGCACGCAATGCCAAGCTGGCAGGCGAGGGCATCAAGCCGGACAACAATGGCCGCGCCGCGCTGCAAGCCAGCCTGATGCGTCAACCGACATGGATAGAATATTCGGGCAGTTTTTTCCCTGTGATTGCACTGGTTTTCGGTCTGCGCTCCTTCCTGTACGAACCGTTCAAGATTCCATCGACGTCCATGGTGCCGACGCTACAGGTTGGTGACCTGATTCTGGTCAATAAATATACCTATGGCATACGCCTGCCCATCATCAACAAGAAAATCATCGAAGTCGGCGATCCACAGCGCGGCGACGTGATGGTGTTCAAATATCCGGAAAACATGACGCTGGACTATATCAAGCGTGTGGTTGGTGTGCCAGGTGATACCGTTACGTACCGTAACAAGCGATTAATTGTTAATGGAAAGCAAGTTTCTTACAAGCCATTGCCGGATTATCTGGATGAAGAGACACTGAGCTATTCCAAGCTGTTGACCGAGAACCTGAATGGTGTGGCGCATCAAATCCTGAATAATCCGCGTGCTCCGTCCTATGTGTCCAATCCGCACGATTTCCCGAATCGCGATTTGTGTACCTACGATGTCGAAGGATTTACCTGTAAAGTCCCGGCTGGACAATATTTCATGATGGGCGATAATCGGGATAACAGTCTGGATAGCCGTTACTGGGGCTTCGTGCCGGACAAGAATATTGTCGGAAAAGCATTTTTTATCTGGTTGAACTTGAATAGTTTCCCGAATAATCTAGATCGTATCGGCAGTTTTCAATAATCCTTCAGGAGCGCGTACATGGCATTATCGTCAGGCATGCATCATCAACAAAAAGGCATCACCTTGGTGGGATTGATTCTGGTCCTGGCTATCGTCGGCGCGATTGCAGTGCTCGCCTTGAAGGTGACGCCGACAGTGACCGAATATTTCTCGATCAAGAAGGCAATCGCCAGCGTCAAGGCTGCTGGCGGCTCCATTCCTGAAATGCGGACTGCCTTCAACCGGCAGGCCGAGGTTGGCTATATCGATGCAATTAGTGGCAACGATCTGGAAATCATCAAGAATGACGATGTTACCGATATCAGCTTCGCCTACCAGAAAATCATTCCACTCGTCGGCCCGGCGAGCCTGCTGATCGATTATGCCGGCTCGACCAACGACAACACATTAAAGAAAAAAGCTGCTCCTTAAGGCAGGAAGCGATCAATAAAATGGATGTAACGTTATTGCAAAATCGGCTAGGCCATACGTTCAAGGATGCTGTGCTGCTGCAGCAGGCTCTGACGCATCGCAGTCACAGCAGTGTGCATAACGAAAGGCTGGAATTCCTCGGCGACTCCATTTTGAATTGCGTGGTGGCTTCCTTGCTGTTCGATCGCTATAGCAAGATCGATGAAGGCGATTTGTCGCGTTTGCGCGCCAATCTCGTCAAGCAGCAATCCCTGTATGAAATCGCCCAGCGTCTGGAGCTGTCGCAGTTTTTGCGTCTGGGCGAAGGCGAATTGAAGTCGGGCGGCTTTCGTCGTCCCTCGATTCTGGCCGATACGCTGGAAGCGCTGTTCGGGGCGATTTTTCTCGATGCCGGTTTCAATGCTGCGCGCGATGTGATTCGTGCGCTCTACATCCCGATACTTGATAGCGTCGATCCGAAAACGCTGGGCAAGGATGCAAAAACATTGCTGCAGGAATACCTGCAAGGCAAGAAGATCGCATTGCCGCAATACAATGTGGTGGCAACGCATGGTGCTGCACACAATCAGGAATTCGAAATTGAATGTCTGGTGCCCAAGCTGGATATTCAGGTATTCGGCACCGGCGGCAGCCGCCGAGCTGGCGAACAGGCAGCAGCCAAACTCGCGCTGGAAGCAGTGCAGGCCGCCTTGGTAAAAACGCCGGGTTCCAGCCGCAAAAGCAAACCGCGTACCGCCCAACTGAAGTTGGCCGGCATTGCCACCGTGCAGCCGGATGCACCATTGGATGAAGTCAAGGTGACGTCCAAGGCTACAGCGAAGCTCGATGCAAAAATTGCCAAGGACTATGCGAAAGTTGAGTCTGAAGTAAAGCCGGATGCAAAATCAGAGCCGGCGTCAGATCCAAAACTCGAATCGGAGCACGTATCCGACGGCCAAAAAAGCCTTATCGCAGAACATGATGCAGTGATTACGCCTGCATCCATAACTGCATCTAAAGCCAGGTCTGATGCCACATCGACCGAATCAGAAGATGTAGTGAAAAAATCCTCAACCACTTCCCATTCCAAAATTGCATGACTGAATCCACCGCACTGTCTCCCTTTCGATGCGGTTATATCGCGATCGTCGGTCGCCCCAACGTCGGTAAATCGACCCTGATGAATGAACTGATAGGTGCCAAGGTCAGTATTACTTCGCGCAAGGCGCAAACCACGCGCCATCGCATCACCGGTATTCAAACCGTAGAGGATGCTCAGTTTGTATACGTCGATACGCCGGGCTTCCAGACGCGTCACTCGAATGCACTGAACAAGACTCTGAATCGCACAGTGACGACGACGCTTACCGCATCCGATGTGATTCTGTTTGTGATTGAGGCCGGCACTTTTGGTCAGGCCGATCAGCAAGTGCTGGATTTGATTCCGAAGAACGTGCCGTGCATCCTGGTCATCAACAAATCGGATCGTGTCAAAGACAAAGCGGTGTTGTTGCCGTTTGCCCAGCAAATTGCAGCCAAACGTGACTTCACCGGGGTGGTGCCGGTTTCCGCAAAATTGCGCTTTCAGCTGGACAATCTGCAAGGCGAGATCAAGAAGCATTTGCCGGAAAATCCGCCTGTCTTCGGAGAAGACGACATTACAGATCGCAGCGAAAAATTTCTTGCCGCTGAAATCGTGCGTGAAAAGCTGTTTCGTTTCGTCGGCGACGAATTGCCTTATACCAGTACCGTGCTGATTGAAAAATTCGAGCTTGAAGGCAATCTGCGTCGTGTCTTTGCCGCCATTCTGGTCGAGCGTGATACCCACAAGTCCATGGTCATCGGCAACAAGGGCGAACGCCTGAAGGATATTTCCACCCAGGCGCGACTGGATATGGAGCGTTTGTTCGGCGGCCCGGTGTATCTGGAAATCTGGGTCAAGGTCAAATCCGGCTGGGCCGATAACGAAGCCGGCCTGCGCGCATACGGTTACGAATAAAAACGATTCAAAATGGCCGCACTCATCGTCGAGGTCCATTCTTCATCTGCTGCTTCCGCTGACGAACAGTCGGCGCGCAGTGGCGATGCCCGGCCTGCCGTCACTCCTGCCAAAACCGCAACGCGTCGTCCGCGCGTGCTGGAAAAAGACACTCGCATTGCCGAGCAACCCGGTTTCGTGCTGCACAGCTATCCCTACAAGGAAACGAGCCTGATCGTCGATGTGTTTACACGCGATCATGGTCGTATTGCGCTGGTCGCCAAGGGGGCAAAACGCCCGCATTCCAAACTGCGCGGCGTGCTGCAAACCTTTCAGCCGCTGTCGGTAGGCTGGAGCGGTAAGGCTGAAGTGAGAACGCTGACTTCAGCCGAATGGGTAGGCGGACTTTTACCCCTTGAAAAATCGGCACTCCTGTGCGGTTTTTATCTTAATGAATTACTGGTCAAGCTGCTTGCGCGCGACGACCCGCACCCAGCCTTGTTCGATCATTATGTCAGTGCCTTGAATCAGCTGGCGCACGATGAACCGGCAGCCATCGTCCTGCGTAAATTCGAGCGCGCACTGCTGAAGGAAAGCGGCGTTTCCGGCGATTGGACGATCTGTACTGCCACGCGCAATCCTTTGCTGGCCGGCTTGAACTATGTGGTCGATCCCGAGCGCGGCCCGCGCCCGGCGCGCCCGGCCGATACCTGGCCGCAGGTTGCCGGCAAGACCCTGCTGGATATGGAAAAAGAAGACTACAGTGATGCGACCACGCAAATGCAAAGCAAATTCCTGATGCGTTTCCTGCTCGCGCATCATCTGAATGGCGCGCCCTTGAATACACGCCAGATATTGATAGACCTGCTGCAGCTTTAACGGACACAATTCAATATGAGTTTTCTCCAGCCACAATCATCCATCATCGATCTTGGTATCAATATCGATCACGTTGCCACACTGCGCAATGCGCGCGGTACCGTGTATCCCGATCCCTTGCAGGCCGCCTTGCTGGCTGAAGAAGCCGGTGCCGATGCGATTACCCTGCACCTGCGCGAAGACCGACGACACATCAAGGATGCCGACGTCGAATTGATACGTCCGCAATTGTTGACGCGTATGAATCTGGAGTCTGCCGTCACTTCGGAGATGGTTGATTTTGCCTGCCGCATCAAGCCGCAGGATGTCTGTCTGGTGCCGGAACGTCGTGAAGAAGTGACGACCGAAGGTGGCCTCGATGTCGTGAAGTATTTTTCAGAAGTATCGGCTGCCATCAAGCAGTTGCAAGCCGAAGGTATACGCGTAAGTTTGTTTATAGATGCCGATGCTGCGCAGATCCAGGCCGCAGCCGAAGCCGGTGCGCCTGTGATTGAATTGCATACCGGACGTTATGCCGATGCGCATGGTGAAATCGATCAGCAACAGCAATTGCAGCGTGTGCAGCAGGGCGTGCTCGAAGGCGTGAAGCGCGGCTTGAAGGTCAATGCCGGTCACGGTTTGCATTACACCAACGTGCAGGCGATCGCAGTGATTCAGGATATCGCTGAATTGAATATCGGTCATGCCATTGTTGCACATGCAGTATTCGCAGGTTGGCAAAACGCCGTGCGTGAAATGAAAGCGATCATGATTGCTGCACGCCTGAACGGATTGCACAAATGAATGGATCACAAAAATGAATGGATCACAAAAATGAATGGATCACAAAAATGAATGGGTTACAGAAATGATATACGGCGTTGGCACCGATATCATGAAGATAGACCGCATTGCAGCTGCACTTGAGCGTCACGGCGATCGCTTCGCTGAACGTATCCTTGGTGTGGAAGAGCTGGAAAAATACCATAGACGCAAAGCCAAGGTGGCAGTACGCGGTTTGCGTTTTCTGGCGACGCGCTTTGCTGCGAAAGAAGCGTTTTCCAAGGCGATAGGTTTGGGCATACACATGCCGATGACATGGCGTGCTGCGCAGATTTTAAATGCGCCCAGCGGTAAACCTATCGTTGTCACTAGCGGCAAGCTGGCAGAATTCATGCAGGAAAACGGACTGACCGCACAGGTTTCGATTACAGATGAAGTCGAGTACGCGGTCGCTTTTGTGATTGTGGAGAAAAAATGAACGCAGTAGTGGCTACAAATTCGACAGCAAATTCCAGCTTTGGCTCAGGTTTTGGTCCCGTCATGCTGGACGTGGTGGGTACGCAATTGTCGGCAGATGATATTCGTCGCATTCAACATCCCCTGACGGGCGGCGTGATTCTGTTCGCCCGCAATTACAAAAACCGGGCGCAACTGATGGAACTGACATCTGCGATCCATACCGTCCGTCCGGGCTTCGTGATCGCTGTCGATCACGAAGGTGGTCGCGTGCAGCGTTTCAAAACGGACGGCTTTACTCATTTGCCGGCCATGCGCAAGTTGGGTGCCTTGTGGGACAAGGATGTTTTGGCCGCCACCAAAGCCGCCACCGATGTCGGTTATGTACTGGCGGCAGAATTGCGCGCATGTGGCGTCGACTTGTCATTCACGCCTGTACTTGATCTCGATTACGGCGAATCAGGTGTGATCGGCGATCGTGCTTTCCATCGGGACGCACGCGTGGTCAGTTTGCTGGCCAAGAGTTTGAATCACGGTTTGATGCTGGCTGGCATGCTGAATTGCGGCAAGCACTTTCCCGGTCACGGTTTCGTGAAGGCGGATTCACATCTGGAAATTCCAGTCGATGAGCGGGAGTTGAAAGAAATTCTGGCCGGGGATGCGGCGCCTTACGACTGGCTAGGTTTGAGTCTCACGGGTGTGATGCCGGCGCACGTTATTTATCCCAAGGTCGATAAACATCCAGCCGGTTTTTCACGCAAGTGGTTGACGATGCTGCGCAAGGATTTCGGTTTTGACGGCATCATCTTCAGTGATGATTTGAGCATGGAAGGTGCAAGTGTCGCCGGCAATGTAATTGACGGCGCACACGCGGCATTGGCAGCCGGCTGCGACATGGTTCTGATCTGTAATTCACCTGACAAAGCCGATCAATTGCTGAACGGCTTGAAGATCAAGAATGGCAAAGCCATGCAACAATCCGCTGCACGCATTGCGGCATTGACGCCGCAAGCGCCGGCATTGACATGGGATGCTCTGCAAGGCGAAGCACGCTATATCGCGGCGAAGAAGGCGGCATTGTCGCTGGCTGCAGCCTGATGATGTTTCCCGGTTTTCGATAATGGGCAGGTAAACGCACATGTCTGAAATTGAATCGCCAGATCCGCGTGCAGTCGTGCTGGATACGGTAGCCAAGTTGCCGAATCTGCCTGGCGTGTATCGTTATTTCGATGCCGACAATAATTTGCTGTATGTCGGCAAGGCGCGTGATCTGAAGAAACGCGTCTCCAGTTACTTTCTGAAAAATCTTGCCAGTCCGCGTACGGCCTTGATGGTCGAAAAGATCGCGCGTCTGGAAACAACGGTCACGCGTAGTGAAGCCGAAGCGCTGCTGCTTGAGAATAATCTGATCAAGACTTTGCAGCCGCGTTACAACATCCTGTTTCGCGACGACAAATCCTATCCCTACCTGAAAATCACCGACCAGGAATTTCCGCGCATGGCCTACTATCGCGGCGCGGTGGACAAGAAGAATCAGTACTTCGGCCCGTTTCCCAGTGGCTGGGCCGTCAAGGAATCGATGCAGATTTTGCAGAAGGTATTCCTGCTGCGTACCTGTGAAGATTCCGTATTCGCCAATCGCACGCGACCTTGCTTGCTGCATCAGATACATCGCTGCAGCGGTCCTTGCGTCAATTACATCAGCCGTGAAGATTACGCACTCGATGTGGATAACGCGGCGAAATTCCTGCGCGGCCGACAGACTGAGGTGCTCGAAGTGTTGCAGGCCAAGATGCTGGCGTATGCAGAAGAGCTGAAGTTCGAGCAGGCCGCGCTGGTGCGCAATCAGATCAATGCCTTGTCGCGCGTATTGCACCAGCAAAGCATGGATACCGGCGACGATGCGGATATCGACATCATCGCGGTAATCGTGCAAGGTGGTCGTGCCTGCGTCAATCTGGCGATGGTGCGTGGCGGGCGGCACTTGGGCGATCGTGCCTACTTTCCTACGCATGTCGATAACGCGCTGACGAACGCGGAAGATTCGGTCGCGGCAGAGGTGATGAAGGCGTTTCTCGCGCAGCATTACATCGATAAGTTCATTCCCGGAACATTGGTGCTGAATACCGAGTTTGATGAGCCGGAACTGATGCTGGCGCTGATGGAACAATGCGGTCATCGCATCAACCTGGTATTTCAACCGCAGGAACCACGAAGGCTGTGGCTGGAAATGGCACAGAAGGGCGCAGAGATTTCTTTGGCGCGCCTGTTGTCAGAGCAGGGTTCGCAGCAAACGCGCACGCGCATGCTGGTCGATGCCTTGAAAATCGAGGTCGAAGATATTGAAGCATTCCGTGTCGAATGTTTCGACATCAGTCATACACAGGGTGAAGCGACGCAGGCTTCATGCGTGGTGTTCCATCATCACGTGATGCAGAATGGCGAGTACCGTCGTTACAACATCAATGACATTACCCCCGGCGATGATTACGCAGCAATGCGGCAGGTACTGATGCGTCGCTATGAAAAAGTCGCGAATGGCGACGGCGTGATGCCTGACGTGGTGCTGATTGATGGTGGCAAAGGCCAGGTGGAAATGGCACGTCAGGTCTTCGTTGAGCTTGGACTGGATATCAGTCTGATTGTCGGCGTATCAAAAGGTGAAGGTCGCAAGGTCGGTTTGGAAACGCTGGTCTTCGTCGATGGTCGTGCAGCGCAGGAACTGGGCAAGGAATCCGGCGCCTTGATGCTGATTGCACAAATTCGCGACGAGGCGCATCGCTTTGCCATTACCGGCATGCGCGCCAAGCGCGCCAAGGCGCGCCAGACCTCGAGGCTGGAGGAAATCGAGGGCATAGGTGCCAAGCGCCGGCAGAAATTGCTGGCGCGCTTTGGCGGCCTGCGTGGCGTGGTGGATGCCAGCGTCGAAGATTTATCGTCGGTCGAAGGCATTTCCCGCCAATTGGCAGAAGACATTTACAGGCAATTGCATTAGATTACGGGAGGCATGCAATACATGCCTGCGCGAGCACCCAGCACATTCATGAAAATGTAAATTTCGATATGCCCGTCAATATTCCTATTCTTCTTACCTGGCTACGCGTTGCGCTGATCCCGCTGATGGTCGGTGTGCTTTATATACCGGACGCCTGGTTGGGATCGTTCAACAAAACGCAAGGCCTGGCTGCCACCCTGATTTTCATTGTTGCAGCCCTGACCGACTGGATAGATGGTTTTCTGGCGCGGCGCTGGAATCAGACTTCGGCTTTCGGTGCATTTCTGGACCCGGTGGCAGACAAACTGATGGTCGCCGGTGCCTTGCTGGTGCTGATCGAACTTGATCGCGTCAATGCTGTCATCGCCTTTATCATCATCGGCCGCGAAATCACGATTTCCGCCTTGCGCGAATGGATGGCGCAAATCGGTGCATCGAAATCGGTTGCCGTCAGCTCGCTGGGCAAGATCAAGACCATTGCGCAAATGGTGGCGATACCGATGCTGCTTTATTACGACAGCATCTGGGGCGTCAATCTAAAATTCTGGGGTGACATTTTGCTATGGGTTGCGGCTGTGCTTACTGTCTGGTCGATGTTTTATTACCTGCGCAAGGCCTGGCCCCTGATCAAGGAAAGTGCAGGGCATTTGCTGTAAGTTTGCCGCGTAGAGTGCTTGACAAGCAAAGTCATTCATCTATAATACGCACCTGTTGTTGATGCGGGAGTAGCTCAGTTGGTAGAGCGCAACCTTGCCAAGGTTGAGGTCGAGAGTTCGAGACTCTTCTCCCGCTCCAGATTTCTAAAAGGGAGCTGATCAAGCTTCCTTTTTTATTGATTGAGACGGCGTACTGGTTTCAATCATGTTTTATCGGTGGTTTTGTAATACATGCGGGAGTAGCTCAGTTGGTAGAGCGCAACCTTGCCAAGGTTGAGGTCGAGAGTTCGAGACTCTTCTCCCGCTCCAGATTTTTAAAAGGGAGCTGATCAGGCTTCCTTTTTTATTCGCGAGCAGTGCCAGTTTTTTCGCAATTCGGTTTTAGTGTTTGTGTGTGTCGTATGTAGCAGGTTTGTTTCGCGATACAATACGAATCCGTGGCGGGGTAGCAAAGTGGTTATGCAGCGGCCTGCAAAGCCGTTTACGCCGGTTCGATCCCGACCCCCGCCTCCAGTTTTTCCAAAAGCGCCGTCGGCGCTTTTATTTTGTTTTAAGATTTTTTAGAATCGTGTTTTAGAATCATGATTATGCCCGGGTGGTGAAATCGGTAGACACAAGGGACTTAAAATCCCTCGCTCTAATAGGCGTGCCGGTTCAAGTCCGGCCCCGGGCACCAACATAGCATCACATATTATTTTTTTAAATGACTTTACCTGCTAAACAAGAGGTAAATCAGAATGCCAGCATCACACCAGCATCACAATTTATAGCTGACCTGCTCCCCGATAACGAATTCTTCAAGTGTCTTGTATATGGCGCGCTTGCGTTAGAGCGCCTTCAAGTTCGCGTTTTCTCGTATTGTTCATTGCAATCTCCTATATACTTTTTGAAACCACTATTGAGGCTATTCCCATGAAGAAAATACTTGCTTGCTTAATGCTATTTGGGCTGAACGCTTGCGCGGTTTATACGCCGAGCGGATCTGTAATCGTTGATCCTGATGGCGGGGGGGCGCATCAGCGGCATTGCCCACCTGGTCAGGCAAAAAAAGGAAATTGCTGATAGCAAGAGCGATCATGCGATTCTCGTAATTGCTTGGATAATGTCGCACGTTACTGGCGGTGGTATCGAATTTCCCAGCATGAAAAGCGCGTCTTTATGCTTTTCAGGCAGGATGTAATCAGCGCGGAATCCCATTACTCATCACTTTGAATAATGGTTTTCTTCCGAAGACGACTTTCTCACGCAATCCTCGCAACATTTGATCGAATGCCCACTCTGCGGCAATCAAGCGATCAAACGCTTGCCATCTTCTCCTCGCTTGAATTTATCCGGTACCACTGCGCGTGCGCGTGAGGGTGACAATCGCGCGCAGGATCAATTGATGAAATTGGTGCGCAGGGTGATTGCCGATACTGAAGACGTTGGTACTCGGTTTGCAGAAGAAGCGCGCCATATTCATTACAATGAAACACCCGGGCGCGGCATTCGCGGCGTGGCAACGATTGAAGAACGTGCTGCGCTCGCCGACGAAGGTATCGATGTCGTATCCTTGCCCATACCAAACACCTTGAAACAATCGCTGCAATAATTTGATCGGAACCGATATGCGTCACATCGCATCGCTGGACGAACTCAGGACGCTGGCGGGTCAGGAAATCGCAGTATCCGACTGGGTGCTTATCGATCAGGCGCGCATCAATCTGTTTGCGCAAGCCAGTGGCGATCACCAATGGATACATGTGGATATCGAACGCTGTCGTAGCGAATCACCCTACGGTGTACCGATTGCACATGGCTTTCTGACGCTTTCCCTGTTACCCATGCTGCTACAGTCGGCGATTGCTTTCCCGCCTTGCAAACTGGTCGTGAATTATGGTTTGAATAAAGTGCGCTTCCCGGCGCCGGTACCGGTCGATAGTCAGGTGCGTGCGCGACTGATGCTGCATTCGGTGGAAGAGTTTTCCGGTGGCGTGCAGATGATATGGAAGGCAACGATGGAATGTGCAGGTAGTGAAAAACCGGTTTGCGTGGCCGAGCTGATACTGCGGCAGTACACCTGATAGAGGGCGAACGTTTTTCCTGCTTCGAAAAAACGTTCATCGGGCCTGCCTTGATTAATGCTTGGCGTACTGCGTTGCGCCGAATAATATTTCCTTCGATTTGTCGTCCGTGATCGGCTTGCGTACATCGGTAAAAAGCGTGACGCCTTTTTGCACTGCCGGACGCACACTGATTTCATTGAACCAGCGTTGCAGGTTGGGGAAGTCCGCTAACTCTATCCCCTGATTTTTCCACGAGCGCAGCCACGGAAAAGTGGCAATGTCGGCGATAGTGTAGGTTTCGCCGGCGAGGTAGCTGCTTTCTTCCAGACGCTTGTCGATGACGCCGTACAAACGTTTTGCTTCATTCGTGTAGCGATTGACTGCATAGTCGATTTTTTCCGGCGCATAGAGGCGGAAGTGATGCGCCTGACCCAGCATAGGCCCGACACCGCCCATTTGAAACATCAACCATTGCAGGGTCGTGAATTTTTCTCTATCGGTCGTGCCGAGAAATCTGCCCGCCTTGCTGGCGAGGTAAACCAGAATGGCGCCGGATTCAAACAAGGACATCGCTTTGCCGTCAGGCCCCTTGCTGTCGATAATTGCCGGGATTTTATTGTTGGGCGAAATCGCCAGAAACTCCGCTGTGAACTGGTCACCGGCACCGATGTCGATATGATGCATGCGATAAGGGAAGCCGCATTCTTCCAGCATGATGTGAATTTTGTGACCGTTAGGTGTGGCAGTGGAATAGAGGTCTATCAATTGCTTCTCCTGAAGTAGCTGTGGCGTGCAGTAGCGCATAGGCGAATCTTTTTACGATTATGCAGAAATTCGGACTTGTCTGCTTTGGACGACAATTGCAGATCCCGGGCAGAAGAAGGTATGCGCTTACAGTCCGCGCGATTTGCGGTATTGATGCAATACTTCTTCCATCGACGTGTATCGCGATTCTGTCTGCAGTGGCAACAGCGGCGCGTAATTGATGGTTTGCACGACCCAGTCGTTGGCGCGTTCGCCGACATCAAGCACATTGATGCAGCCGGGAGATTGTTCCAGATTACCGAGAAACAGCCGCTGGCCGGTGATCGCGTAGGACAGCACTGCGCGATTCACGCCGCCATGCAAGACCAGCAGCACGGTATCCCACGATGCATCTGCACGCAGTCTATCGATGACGGGATGTATGCGATCGATCAATTGGCCTACGCTTTCGCCCGCGAGAAACTGCCTGTGTTCTTCTGCCATGCAGGAGAAGGCGCTGGTGAAGGCTTCTTCCAGATCGTCATCCAGAATATCTTCCAGCACACCACCGCGTACCTCCTGAAATTCCGGCCATTGTTCGAGTTCGATTTGCTGACCGGTTTCTGCAAGTACGCGCAGCGCAGATTCAATTGTGCGCGGCAGGTTGGATACGATCACGCGATCGAAGCGTATGCCTTGTTGCGCAAAGATCAGTCCTGCAGCGCTTGTCTGCCTGTAGCCCTGTTCATTCAGTGGTACTTCATCCGGCGCGTAGGGTGTGCCATTCACATTGAAGTAGGTCACACTGCCGTGGCGCATCAGATAAACGCGCCTTCTTTTTGTTGCGTTCATTTGCAATTCATTTGTAATGTGGTGTGCGTTTTTCCAGGAAGGCATGTATGCCTTCCTGTGCATCGCGATGGTTCAGGCTGTCGACGAAGTGAGTTTTTTCGATCTCGAAATGCTTTGGCAGTGTATGCTCGCGTGCTTCTCTTGCCAGCGATTTGATGCGCTCGACAGCGTGGCCCGACACGGCAGTCAGCTCATCGGCCCAGTCCTGTGCAGTTTGCAGGGTAGAGCCATCGGCGACGATGCGGTTGATGACGCCGAGATCGTACAAGCGTTGTGCCGGAATGGGTTTTCCTTCCAGCATGATTTCGGTTGCAAGCTGGCGTGGCAAGGCTTGCGACAAAAACCAGGATGCACCGCCATCCGGCGTCAGGGCAACCTTGACATACGACATCGCGAATTTCGCATTGTTGCCGGCGACGATCAGATCGCAGGCCAATGCCAATGAAAATCCTGCGCCTGCGGCTGCACTTTCGACTGCGGCAATGACGGGTTTCGGACAATCGCGGATCGCTTCTATCCAGCCGCGCAGGCTGTCGACTGCATCTGCCTGATCGCTTCTGTCCTGCGCGCGCAGTTCCAGCAAGGTATTGAGATTGCCGCCAGCGCAGAAAAAATTGTCGGCACCGGTCAGGATCACGGCGCGTACCGAGTCGTCGCGTTCGGCAGTGGAGAAAGCTTCGATTGCTGCGGCGAACATATCCGGGTGTAGAGCGTTTTTTGCGCCGGGATTGGAGAGCGTCAGTATGAGCGTTGCTTCGTGGCGCGAGGCCTGGATTTCAGCCGACATAGGGTCTCGATAGAAGAGGAATGTGCTTGAGAATATACAGCAAGCGCCTGTTTTTTACCGCATGAACCAGCGCTCATGAGCCAGCGAGCATGGCGGCTTCTTGTAATGCCTCAGCTGTCCACGCTTCCGGCGTCATGATGGCGAACAGGCCGTCGCGCCGGGTTTTTCTGGCAAGCTTTAAGAGCGCCTTGTCCTTGGTAATCAGCACGTCGGCTTTGATATCGCGCGACAATTCCAGAAATTTCTGATCGTCTCTATCCTTGCAGATCGGCAGTTTTGCCGCTTCTGCTTCCAGTGCCGGGATGGAATTGCAGCGTATCAGGGCATCGAATTCGGCAGTTACCTGGAGGCGCGCGTCATCGTCCAGTTTCAGGTGCGGATAATGCAAAACGATGTTCCATTCCATCCGGCAGTCGTCGCGGGTGAGTGCTTCTACTGCACCGCTTTTCAGCGCGGCATGTAATAAAGTCCAGCGTGGATCGCGGAATACGAACAGGTCCAGACATACATTTGTGTCGAGTACGATGCGCTTAGGTATCATTGCCAAAATTATTCTTGTCCGGAAGTGAAAATGTTGATTGTTTTATCGCCTGCAAAAACCCTTGATTACGAAACGCCTGTCCATACGGAAATATCCAGCAAACCTGACTTCATCAAGCGATCCGCTGAATTGATTGAAATTCTGCGGGAGTTCGCGCCGGATCGCATCGGTAGTCTGATGCGTATCTCCGACCAGCTGGCGACGCTCAATGCGAATCGCTACGCTGCATGGTCGCCGAAATTCACGTTGAAAAATTCCAGGCAGGCGATACTGGCTTTCAATGGCGATGTGTATGAAGGCCTGGACGCTGCCAGTCTGAATGCGAAGCAACTGGCTTATGCGCAATCGCATATCCGTATTCTATCCGGCTTGTACGGCGTGCTGCGTCCGCTTGATCTGATGCAGCCGTACCGCCTGGAGATGGGAACCCGTCTGGCCAATCCAGCAGGAAAGGATTTGTACGCATTCTGGGGCGATAGTGTGACTGCTGCACTGAACCAGCGCATCGCCGAAGAAAAAAACGGGGTACTGATCAATCTCGCCTCGGAAGAATATTTCAAGGTCGTCAAGCCGGCATTGTTGCACGCGCCGGTAATTACTCCGATTTTTCAGGATTGGAAAAATGGCAAGTACAAGATTATTTCCTTCTATGCCAAACGGGCACGCGGCATGATGGCGCGTTATGCCGCAATAAAAGGTATCGTTTGTGCCGAAGAACTGAAGTCTTTTAATGAGGGCGGTTATGCCTTCGATGAAAAACTGTCGAATGAGAAATCCTGGATATTCAAGCGACGTATTGAGAATTGAGTTTTTTCAATGATGCCATCCTGACCTGCTGTGCCGATTAAAAAAGCCTCGCATTGCGAGGCTTTTTTTTTGTGCATATCTGAATCAGTTACCAGATTTGCCACCAGGCCTTGTCCTTCTTCGGGCCGCCGTGGAAATACACGCTATCCGGGAAGTTGGTTTTCATTACGCGCGCCGCATCGTCGCGCAATTGCGGCAGGTTCAATGCGTCGTAGGACTGGATCATCACGTATAGCGCGGCTTCGGCAGCCGGTGCACCGGGGTAATTCTTGACCGCTGACTGCGCGCGATTGGCTGCAGCCAGATAGGCGCCGCGACGATAGTAATAATTTGCAACGTGGACGTCGTATTGCGCCATCGCATTGACCAGATAGGCCAGGCGTGCTGCAGCATCGGGTGTGTATTTGCTATCAGGGAAACGTTCGGTCAGCAGCTTGAATGAATCGAAGGCTTCGCGCGCAGCTTTAGGATCGCGTTCGGTCGGATCCTGGCGTGACAGAAAATCGAAAATGCTGACCTTGTCGTTGAAGTTGATCAAGCCGCGCAGGTAGTACATGTAATCGACGTTTTGATGATCCGGATGCAGCTTGATGAAGCGTTCGACGGCGGCCAGCGCCTGCGGTTGATCGCCCTGGCGATAATAGGCGTAGGCGATTTCCATCTGCGCCTGTTGGGCATAGGTGCCGAATGGATAGCGTGACTCCAGTTTTTCGAAATGACTGACGGCTTTTTCGTAATTGCCGATATTCATCTCTTCACGAGCCTCCGAGTATAATTTGGACGGCGACCAGTTTTTGGTCTCGTCGATTTGGTCGGGTGTGAGGCTACATGCGGACAACAAAAAAGCAAGAGCAATATAAGTAAGTTTTAACATTTGTTTTTGCATGAGATTTTGCGAGGATACCGCCAGACAATGAATGATTATAGCCGATGGGACTTGCAGTGAACCCAACTGAAACACCGATTGTGAATAAAACAATGCCGACTGGCGATTTTGACGGCATGGACGAAGCGGATGGCGATTTGCTTGACGTTCCGCCGATAGAACTGGATTTGACGCCCGCAGTCTGCGGCATCCGTTTGGACAAGGTGCTTTCCACCCTTGTTCCGCAATATTCCCGTAGTCGTTTGCAGCAATGGATAGATGCCGGCCATGTCAGTGTCGACGGCGAGATTGCGCGCACCAAGATGACCATGTACGGCGATGAAAAAGTCGTGATCTATCCCCAGCCTGCACCGGAAGACGAGGCGTTCAAGCCGGAAGCGATGGATTTGAACATCGCCTATGAGGATGCGGCAATCCTGGTCATAGACAAGCCGGCCGGGCTGGTCGTGCATCCGGCAGCCGGCAACTGGTCGGGCACGCTGCTGAACGGCTTGCTGCATTACCTGCCGGCGATTGCCGGCGTGCCGCGTGCGGGTATCGTGCATCGGCTGGACAAGGACACCAGTGGCTTGATGGTGGCGGCAAAAACGCTGGTGGCGCATACCGATCTGGTGCGCCAGTTGCAGGCGCGCACCGTCAAGCGCGAATATCTGGCGCTGGTATGGGGCACGCCCAACGTTTCGGGAAAAATTGACGCTTCCATTGGTCGCCATGCACGTGATCGCGTCAAGATGGCGGTTTCCGAGAATTTGACTGCCAAACCTGCGCTTACGCATTTCCAGCGTCTGGCAACCGGCATGCTGGATGGTCGCCCGGTCAGCCTGATGATGTGCCGGCTGGAAACAGGACGCACGCATCAGATACGTGTGCATATGCAATCAATCGGTTTTGCACTGGTCGGCGATGCCTTGTACGGCAAGCAGCATCTGACGACGGTATTCCCGCGTCAGGCTTTGCATGCACGCCGCCTCGGCCTGATCCATCCGGTCTCGGGTGTGGCAGTCGAATGGTCGTCGGAATTGCCACAGGACTTTGCCGATCTGATTGCGCGTAGCGGCATCAAAGCCTACTGAGCCGTTTTCATCTTCTCTCTTATGTACGTTCGCATTCCCGCCCGAGCATGGAATTGATACTGCCGCAATGGGGCAAAAAACTGTCTGGTGTGCGCGCCTTGGCGACGACGCGCCCCTGCGGCAACAGCCCGGCGCCGTATGACGACGGGCAGGGTGGCGACGGATTGAATCTGGGTGTGCATGTCGGCGATGCAAGCGATTGCGTGCAGCTTAATCGTGCGCAGATTCGCCGCCATCTCCCGGTCGAACCGGCGTGGCTGACGCAAGTGCATGGCACGACCGTGCTCGATGCGGCAGAAGTGAGGGATGCGCCGTCAGCCGATGCCAGTTTTACGACGCAACGCGGCGTGGTGTGCGCGATCATGACGGCAGATTGCCTGCCGGTTTTGTTTGCAGATGCGGCCGGGCGTGTCGTCGGCGCGGCGCATGCCGGCTGGCGCGGTCTGGCGGGCGGTGTACTGGAGAATACGGTGGCAGCCATGCGCGCTGCCGGGGGCGATACGCTGCATGCGTGGCTGGGTCCGGCGATCGGGCCGATGCAATTTGAAGTGGGGGAAGAGGTGCTGCAGGTGTTTACGGCGAAAGACCCAGTCATGCGCCACGCTTTCCAGCCTGTCGTTGCACGTCCGGGAAAATATCTGGCCGATATCTATCAACTTGCACGCATTACCCTGGCAAACGTCGGTGTGATGCATGTCAGCGGCGGCAATTTCTGCACCGTCAGCGAAGCCCGGCGCTTTTACTCATACCGTCGCGATGGCATCACCGGACGCATGGTTTCTCTGGTCTGGCTGGAGTAAACGAGCACGCACCGTCTTCAAGGCTGCAGGTCAAGCTTCAGGTCGTCGTTCAGCCGATGGCATATCCTTCACTGCGCTTTTTTCCTGCTCTTCATTGTTCATCATTTCTTCGCGCCGCTGCATTTCCTGCGCCCGACGTTTGCGTTTGCGCTGTCCGGTGCCCATCACGTATACAATAATCGACACCGGCAGGACGCCGTACAGCAGGAAAGTCATGATGCCCGCGATGGCCGATGTTTCCGTGATCGACATCATGAAAACGACGTAAATCCATGCGATGGCAATAATGTACATAGATGCCTGAAATCAAATTCAAACCGCAAAGATACTCGAAAAGAGAATTGCCAGCATGAATAAGTCCGCATCGCCCCCGCCTTCTGCCATGCTTGTCGATCCCGTCATTGCAGCGGAATTGCAGAGCGACTATACACAGAATTTTTTGACCCTATGGCAGCAGATGCTGACGGCACAAGTGCCGCCGCTTGCCGACAAGCGTTTTTCCGATACTGCGTGGCAATCGAGTACCTTGCATGCCTTTAATGCCTCAGTGTATTTACTGAACGCAAAATTTCTGGCGGCGATGGCGGATGCAATGCAGGTGGCGCCCAAGGCAAAACAGAAAATTCGTTTTGCGGTAGAACAGATGGTCAACGCGATGTCGCCGGCAAATTTTCTTTTTTCCAATCCGGAAGCGCAGCAAAAAATTATAGCGACCAATGGAGAAAGCCTGAGCAATGGTCTCAAGCATCTGTTTGAAGATATACAGAAAGGCCGCATCTCGCAAAGCGATGAAACTGCATTTGAAGTCGGTCGCAACGTGGCGATTACCGAAGGTGCGGTGGTCTTCGAGAACGAACTGTTCCAGTTGCTGCAATACAAGGCACTGACGTCCACCGTGTATGAGCGGCCGTTGCTGCTGGTGCCGCCCTGCATCAATAAATACTATATTCTCGATTTGCAGCCGCATAACTCCTTCGTGCGTTACGCGGTCGAGCAGGGACATACGGTGTTTCTGATCTCGTGGCGCAATGCCGACGCATCGATTGCGCATGCAACCTGGGACGACTATATAGAAAATGGCGTGCTGCAGGCGATAGCCGTGACACAAGCTGTTTCTGCACAGGAAAAAATCAATGCCCTGGGCTTTTGCGTAGGCGGCACATTGTTGAGCAATGCACTGGCGCTGGCATGTGCGCGCGGCGAAAAACCGGCCGCGAGTCTGACTTTGCTGACGACTTTCCTCGATTTTTCAGATACCGGCATCCTCGATGTGTATATCGACGAAGCGCAAGTGCAGGAAACCGAGCAATCTATCGGGCAGGGCGGCTTGATGAAGGGACTGGATTTCAATGCGGCGTTTGCCAGTTTGCGCTCGAATGAACTGATCTGGAATTACGTGGCATCCAGTTACCTGAAGGGCGAAAATCCGATGCCCTTCGACATGCTGTACTGGAATGCCGACAGTACCAATCTGCCGGGACCGATGTATTGCTGGTATGTACGCAATACTTATCTGGAAAATAATTTAAAGCAATCAGGAAAATTCAAACTGGCTGGCAAAAAAATTGATTTCGGCAAAATAGATGTTCCCAGCTTTATTTACGGCTCGCGCGACGATCACATCGTGCCGTGGACCAGTGCTTACGCATCGACCAATATTCTGAATCGCAAGAAGCCGCAGCAAAATCATTTCGTGCTCGGTGCATCCGGGCATATTGCGGGTGTGATCAACCCGCCCGGCAGGAACAAACGCCACTACTGGATCAATGAACAGCCTGCGACGGATGCGCTGTCATGGCTGGCCGATGCGACTGAAGTGGCTGGAAGCTGGTGGCCGGCCTGGGCTGATTTTCTGGCGCAACATTCCGGAAAAAAAACCAAGGCGCGGCGCAAATTGGGCAATGCCCGATTCAAGGTGATAGAAGCGGCACCGGGCCGTTATGTGAAAGTGAAAGCAAGCTAAGTGAGTCGAGGGATGTCTTCCTTGCGGGTTTTCTTGCGCTGCGGCAGAAATGTAAAACCTGGCACTAGTTGCGTAAACCTTTGTTTTTCAGCACTATAATGGCCTGACGAAGCGAGCAGGGCTCGCTTGCTGAGACGACTGAAACAAATAAATGCGTTGCGACGCAACAAGTTGGGATTCCTGATGACGAGTACAAAAAAAATCGCTGAACGTTTGATCAAGAAGTATCCGAATCGTCGTTTGTACGATACGCAAACCAGTTCCTACATTACGCTCGCCGACGTCAAACAACTGGTGCTCGATAGCGAACAGTTTTCGGTAGTCGATGCGAAGACCGGTGAAGATCTGACACGCAGTATTCTGTTGCAGATCATTCTGGAAGAAGAAGCCAATGGTTCGCCTATGTTCTCCAGCGCGGCGCTCTCGCAAATCATTCGCTATTACGGTCATGCAATGCAGGGCATGATGGGTTCGTATCTGGAAAAAAATATCCAGGCCTTCATCGATATCCAGAACAAGTTGACCGAAAACTCCAAAGGTTTGTATGAAGGCAAACCCTTCAGCCCCGAAATGTGGGCGCAGTTCATGAACGTACAAGGCCCGATGATGCAGGGCATGATGAGCAACTACATCGAGCAGAGCAAAAACCTGTTCGTGCAAATGCAGGAACAGATGCAAACGCAATCGAAGAATATGTTCGGCGCTTTTCCCTTTACCCCGCCCGCACCACCTTCTGGCGATAAAAACAACAAGTAACAGCGTATACCATCCACCTTGCGTGAGATGGCAGGCAGGGCGGTCAAGAGGGTACAATAGCGGCTTCGTTTCCTTACACCGACTCCACGCTTTTTTACCTGTCTGCACCATGACCAACGCTCCTCAAGCAACACCCAAGATCGGCTTCGTTTCCCTCGGATGCCCGAAAGCCCTGGTCGACTCAGAGCAAATCCTTACCCAGTTGCGTGCCGAAGGCTATGACACCGCCAAGTCCTACGATGGTGCCGATCTGGTCATCGTCAATACCTGCGGCTTCATCGATGCTGCCGTGCAGGAATCGCTGGACGCCATAGGCGAAGCGCTGCATGAAAACGGCAGGGTCATCGTGACCGGTTGCCTGGGTGCGAAAAAAGACGCAGATGGTGACGATATCATCCAGAAAGTTCACCCGAAAGTACTGGCCGTTACCGGTCCGCATGCGCTGGGCGAAGTAATGGATGCCGTGCATCTGCATATGCCGAAGCCGCATGCACCTTTCCTCGATTTGCTGCCACCGCAAGGCGTCAAGCTGACGCCCAAGCATTTTGCGTATCTGAAAATTTCCGAAGGCTGCAATCATCGCTGCAGTTTTTGCATCATCCCTTCGATGCGCGGCGATCTGGTATCGCGTCCGATTGCAGACGTGATGATGGAAGCAGAAAACCTGTTCAAGGCCGGCGTCAGGGAGTTGCTGGTGATTTCGCAAGACACCAGCGCCTACGGTGTCGATATCAAATTCCGCATGGGCTTCTGGAACGGCAAGCCGGTTAAAACCCACATGACGCAGCTGGTGGAAGCGCTGGGTGAACTGGCGGCTCCGTATGGCGCGTGGGTGCGTTTGCATTATGTGTACCCGTATCCGCATGTGGACGCGATCATTCCGATGATGGCAGAAGGAAAAATTCTGCCGTATCTGGATGTACCTTTGCAGCATGCGCATCCGAATGTGCTCAAGCGCATGAAGCGTCCGGCCAGCGGTGAAAAGAATATCGAACGCATCCAGGCATGGCGCGCGATGTGTCCTGATCTGACGATACGCTCGACCTTTATCGCCGGTTTTCCCGGCGAAACCGAAGCGGAATTTGAATACCTGCTCGACTTCCTGAAGGAGGCGGAGATTGATCGTCTGGGTTGCTTTGCCTATTCGCCGGTCGAAGGGGCAACTGCGAATGACATTCCAAATGCAGTGCTGGAAGAAGTACGCGAAGAGCGTCGCGGTCGCGTGATGTTGTTGCAGGAAGAAATTTCCAAGAAACGTTTGCAGGCGAAAGTCGGCAAGACCATGCGCGTGCTGGTTGATGAAGTCAGCCGTACAGGTGCAGCAACTGCGCGCTCGGGTGCGGATGCGCCGGAAATCGACGGTGTTGTCTACGTCAAGGCACCGTACGAGCCGCATATCAAGTACAAGGTCGGCGAATTCGTCGATGTCAAAATCACTGGTGCCGATGCGCATGATCTGTGGGCAGAAGCATGATGCAAAAGATTTTTACGGTATCCCTGATTGCAACGCTGGTTTGGGCAGCCAAGGTATCTGCTGCAGACACAGTGAATCAAGTTGCAGTGGCCACAGTCTCCACATCAGCACCCGTAGTTGTATCGTCTGCCCCCATCATTTTCCAGAAGCCGGTAGTTTTGCGTGGTACCGTCGCTGATGCACGGATACAAGTCAACCTTCGTCCAAAAGAAGAAGTTGATGAAGGACATGAGGGCGAGTACTTCATTTTCGGCAATTCACACAAGATACTGCTGGCTGGCGAAATCGAGAAAGATGGCGTACTTTTCATGGAAGAGTCCGTGAACGGTACGGATATTTCAGGTCAATGGGATGGCAAGCTGGAAGGCGATGTACTCGCCGGCACGTGGATGTCGGCTGATGGTGCTGTCACCAAACCGTTTTCGCTGAAAATTATTCCGCAAGTACAAAAGTCGTCGCAAAAACAAACTTCGTTCAAGGCAGGCCAGAAGGATGTCGCCAGCAAACAGTAAGTAATAAGCAGTAATTCGCAATCGGAGAATCACGTGACAGATCGCAAATCCTTTCAGACCGCACTGATACACAATGATTATGTGGCGCCCGAAGGATTCGCCGCCTTCCCGCAAGCGATCCACCACGCATCGACAGTCTTGTTCAAAGATGTGGCCAGCATGCGCTCACGCAACTGGCAGGACAAGACGGCTTATACCTACGGCCTGCACGGCACGCCGACTACCTTCACGCTGGAAGCACGGTTGGCGGCCATCGAAAACGGCAAGCATTGCCTGTTGACGCCCAGCGGCCTGTCGGCGATTGCGCTGGTCGATTTCGCCTTTCTCAAAAGCGGCGACGATGTACTGATTCCGGATAACGTCTACAACCCGAATCGCGAACTGGCCAATTGGCTGGCGCATGATTTCGGTATTACTGCGCGCTACTACGATCCACTGATCGGCAGCGGTATCGCCGACCTGATTCAGCCCAATACCAGACTGATCTGGACCGAAGCACCGGGTTCGGTGTCGATGGAGGTGCCGGATATTCCTGCCATTTGCCTGGCAGCGCATGCAAATGGCGTGCTGGTCGCGCTGGACAATACCTGGTCGGCCGGGATTGCATTGCGTGCTTTCGATCTGGGCGTCGATATCGTGATGCAGGCGCTGACCAAGTATCAATCCGGTGGTTCGGATGTATTGATGGGTGCAGTCATCACGCAGGATCAGACCTTGAAGCACAGGCTGGAACTGGCGCATATGCGTCTGGGTTTTGGCGTGAGCGCTGATGACAGTTATCTGGTTCTGCGCAGTTTGCCGACCATGAAATTGCGTTTCGAGGCGCACGATGCTGCGGCGCGCAAGGTTGCGGCCTGGCTGCAGACCCAGCCGCAGATCACTACCGTCCTGCATCCGGCATTGCCGGAATGTCCGGGGCATCAAATATGGAAACGTGACTTCAGCGGTGCCGGCGGCTTATTTTCCATCCTGTTCGATGCGCGTTACAGCGAAGTGCAGACGGATCGCTTTGTCGATAGCCTGAAACTGTTCAAGATAGGTTTCAGCTGGGGGGGGGCGAACAGCCTGTGCGTACCGTATCGCATGCAACAGATGCGGCAGAACTGGCCGCATCAGGGACAATTGCTGCGACTCAATATCGGGCTGGAAGACCCCGACGATTTGATAGGCGATCTCAGGCAGGCGTTCGACGCGCTGTAAAACCAGACATCCCTTGTGGATGCTTTTTTATTGGCAAAGGCTGATGCGCGTTTGCAAACCTACTTGCCCTGCAGGCTGCGTGCGAAGCGCGGCAGCCTCACTTTTTCACTGGCAGTTTCCAGCGGTGGAAGGCCGAGGAAAATGTGTCGGTACGACGCGTACAGAATTCCTCCTAGTATTGGATACAGCGGCACCACAGTAAGTCCATGGAACAGGGCGCCGGCCATCAAGCACATGGCACAGACAAAGACCACGATGACAACAAATTTGTTTTGATTGAAAGCCTTGAAGGTGTGCTCCAGGCACATCCTGAGCGGAAGATCGGTGCATACGATGAGCGGAATCGCAAACCAGGGCAGGATCACCAGTAACCAGATACCGATGGAAAACAGCGCCTTCGACCCGGCCATGAACTCACTAATTTCATGCGTCTTCTCGATATAGACAGACGGCTCTCCGGAGGGAATGGCGGTACTTTGAACAATATGAAGAATGATGAATATTGCCATGCTCAGCGTCACTACCGTCGCGGCTGAGCAAAGCAGAATGCGCAACAGGGAAAAGGGCGATGATTTCAGTATCTTTGCAATCGATTCGGATGAGTCCGCGCTATATGCGACTAGGACAAACGCGCCGACCAGGACGGGAGAAATAATAGTCAGCACCAGCGCCGGGAACTGGCCGGCCACACCCAGGGTGAAAAGAACAAGAGCAACATTCAGTACGAAATGCTTGCTGGATAAATGCAATGCTTCGCTGACCCAGCGTCGCCAGCTGGATGCGTCAACCTGTCTCGGGCCAAAAGTATTCATTGCGATTCATTACCTGCTTTTTTTTACAGCATAAGTAAATCCAGGCGGGAACGCAAACCTGTCCTGCCTCCTGCAGGAAGCGTGTGCCGATTTTCGTGCAGGAATCAGTTCTTAAGCCGATGGAATATGTGATGAAAGAAAAAAACATGAATAAAAAAGCATCCGGATGGATGCTTTTTTATGGGCAAAAGAAAATACGGTCAAGGCATCGTCTTGTTATCGTTCAAGTCGATGATGCCTTTGATCAGGCGATACAGCTTCCATAACCATGCGACAGTCCAGACCAGGAAGGCTGCCGGAATCAGGATAATGGTCATGAACAGGATGCAGCCCAGCGTCATCCACACCAGATACCACCAGAACGAACGGATCTGCCAGCCATGATGACTGTAGACAAAGGTGCTGGCACTATCTGCACGTTTGACGTAATTGATAATCAGCGGGATGAAGGAAAATGCACCGAGCGAAAAAATCAGGCTGGCAGCGTGCGCGATATACAACCACCATGCGAGATTTTTTGCCGATTGCAGCGGACTATCTAAAACGAGTTCTTGAGACATGGGCGAGTCCTTGTGGGTATGCAGTCAGATGCATAAATGGAAATGAAGTTCCGCTCGTCAACATTTTTTGAAATGTATCGCTGCAAGCATTTTAAACGATCAAGTCCGGGCAGGGGGGGGCGGCATGGCGCGACTTATGACTGGCCGTATCTGCGAGAATGGGCAAAAAAAACGGGGCCGTAATGGGCCCCGTTTTCATAACGGCAGCTTTTCTTATTTGACAACCATATATGTGAATGGAATCACATAGGCTTGCAGTGTCACCAGGAAGCCAACCAGGATGGCCAGGGCGATCGAGTGGAAGAACACGTAGCGTAGAATGTCGCCCTCGTGGCCATACCATTTGGTCGCGGTAGAGGCGACCACGATCGATTGCGCATCGATCATCTTGCCCATTACGCCGCCGGAACTGTTGGCCGAGGCCATCAGGACTGGTGGCAGGTCGAGTTGCTCTGCCGTGGTTTTCTGCAGGCTGCCGAACAAGACGTTGGCGGCAGTATCTGAACCGGTCAGGGCGACGCCCAGCCAGCCGAGCAGGGTGCCGAACATCGGATAGAACGCGCCGGTATGGGCAAATGCCAGGCCGAGAGTTGCATCCAGTCCTGCATATTTGCACAGGTAGCCGACCGCGAACATTGCACATATGGTCAGCAGCGAATAGCGTACCAGTACGATGGTGTTCCAGTATTCCTTGAGCATCCGGCGTAAGGAATAGCCCATAAACAAGCCTGCCACGATGGCGGAAACCAGAATGCCGGTACCAGCCATCGATAGGACGTTGAAGTTATACACAGCGGCTTCGACGAATGGTTCTTTGGCCACTGGCGGCATTTTCATGACCATCTTGTCGAGGCCGGGAATTGCATATTTCCACGACCAGATCGAGTCAATCGCCTTTTTGAAGAACGGCGTACCCCAGACAAACACGAAGACAGACAGAATGAGCCAAGGCATCCACGATTTGGCGACGCTGATCTTGGCAGTTACAGTGTTGTCTTCAGTGACAGGTTCATCCTTGATGTCGTCCTTGGAGTTGTCGTTGCGATTGCGCAGGGCAGTCGAGGTCCAGATTTTCTTTGGTTGCCATATTTTCAGGAACATCGTCAGCGCACCCATCGATACGATGGCGGCAACGACGTCCACCAGCCACGGACCGTGATAGTTGGAAACCAGGAATTGCGGCACGGCAAACGATACGCCTGCTACCAGAATCGCCGGCCAGATTTCACGCATGCCGCGGAAGCCGGCAAATGCCCAGATCAGCCAGAAAGGCACCAACACCGAGAAGAATGGCAGCTGACGTCCGATCATGGCAGACAGATCCAGGACGTCGATGCCGGTCACGGAAGCCAGGGCGATCACCGGTGCACCCAGTGCGCCATAGGCGACTGGAGCAGTGTTGGCAATCAGTGCCAGGCCGGAAGCAGCCAGAGGCGAGAAGCCCAGACCGATCAGGATGGCACCAGTGACGGCGACAGGCGTGCCGAAACCTGCAGCACCTTCAAAGAACGCGCCGAAACAGAAGGCAACCAGTAGCAATTGCAGGCGACGATCTTCGGTGATGCCGCCTATGCTGTTTTGCAATACCTTGAAATATCCGTTCAGTGTCGTTAAGCGATGCAGGAAGATGATGTTCAGCACGATCCAGCCGATAGGGAACAGACCCGCTGCAATACCGTAACCAGCCGCCTTGCCTGCCATCGCAACCGGCATGCCGAACACAACAGCGGCAATGCCGATGCCGACCACCAGCGCCAAGCCGGCAGCCAAGTGAGCCTTCATGTGGAAGAATGCCAGCGCTGCCAGCAACACCGCAACCGGAATGCCGGCTGCCAGTGTGGAGAAGGCGAAGCTGTTGAGCGGATCATAGACTTGCTGCCATATCATGTTTTTTTCCTTTGACCAGGGTTGCTATTTTTTCCATCCTCGCTGATCGTTGCAGCGCAGGGCACCGTACGATAGCAGCCACTTCTCGGCGTGCTGATGCAAAAAATTAATCTGTCAGTGAAATATTTTGATATGGATGAAGGCTTATGTTGTGCCTTCTTTTTTGGCAGGAAAAATAAAGCAGAAAGAAGAATGAAACAGGGAAAGTATTTCAGTTTTGAAAACTTGAATGGATCAACTTGAAAATAGCTGCAGGATGCCATCCAGTCCGACGAAATTCAAAGCCACGTCAGCTTGTGCGCGTACCACCGGTTTGGCGCGAAACGCCACCGACAATCCGGCAATACCCATCATCCGTAAATCGTTGGCGCCGTCGCCCATGACGATTGCCTGTTGCGGTGAAATGTTCAACTCCTTGCAGACGCGTTCGACGGTGGCTTTTTTTTCTTCACCATCGACGATGCCGCCCAGAACCTGGCCGGTCAATTTCCCGTCTATGATTTCGAGCTGATTCGAGTGGGTGTAGTCGAGGTTGAGGCGCTGCTTCATCCGGTCGGTGAAAAAGGTAAAACCGCCGGATACCAGCAAGGTCTTCATGCCTGCGGCCTGTATCCCCGTGAGCATTTTCTCTGCGCCCGGCGAGAGTGCCAGACGTTCGTCGTAGACGCGTTGCAATGCACTGGCATCCAATCCCCTGAGCAGGGCGACGCGACGTGTCAGGCTTTCCTTGAATTCAATTTCGCCACGCATCGCGGCTTCGGTGATTTCTGCGACTTGCGGTTTCAAGCCTTGCATGTCGGCGATTTCGTCTATGCATTCGATGGTGATCAGCGTCGAATCCATATCCATAGCGACCAGCTTGAAGTCGGATAATGCACGGCCGCGTTCCGTGAATGCGTAGTCAAGTTTTGCCGCCCATGCTGCCATGTCGATTTGCGATTTCACTTCATCGTTGTAGCTGACGTCGACGCAGCAATAAGCGTGATCGGCTATGGCGACGATAGTGCGCGGACGGGCCAGGCCGGCGATTTGTTCGACGATATGGCGTTGTACGGTCAGGCCTTGCAAAATCAGATTCATGGCGATGTCGATTAAGGGTGGATCGTTATGTTAGCAGTGCGCGTATCGTGTTCTTGACCTGGAGTACGCGCGCGGCGAGGTCGGGCATGTTTGCGGTAATACGCAATTTATCCTGACCACTCAATTTGATGTGGCGATTTTTTTGTATCAGTTCGATGATGCGCATTGCATCGATAGGCGGATTCGGCTCGAATTGCAGGGTCGCAGATTCTGCATGCGCGTCTATTTTGATGATGCCGACCGGCACTGCTGCCACGCGCAGTCTGTGCGTTTCCACCAGTGCCTGTGCTGCGTCCGGCAGCTTGCCGAAACGGTCTATCAATTCTTCCTGCAGGTCGTTGACGGCATCCTGTGTTTTGCAATTCGCCAGACGTTTGTAGATCGATAGCCGCTCGTGCACGTCGCCGCAATAGGTGTTCGGCAGTAGCGCAGGGACATGCAGATTGATTTCTGTCGTGGTGGAGAGAGGTGCAGCCAGGTCGGGTTCCTTGCCACTTTTTAGCGAGCGTACTGCTTCGTTCAGCATATCGGAATACAGCTGGAAGCCGATTTCGGTCATTTCGCCGGATTGATTGTCGCCCAGCACTTCGCCGGCGCCACGGATTTCCAGATCATGCATCGCCAGATAGAAGCCGCTGCCCAGTTCTTCCATCTGCTGAATCGCATCGAGGCGGCGCTGTGCCAGTTTGGTCAAACCTTGTACGTCATGCACCAGCAAGTATGCATAAGCCTGATGATGTGAGCGACCGACGCGACCGCGCAATTGATGCAATTGTGCGAGACCGAATTTGTCGGCTCTGTGCATGATGATGGTGTTCGCAGTCGGTACGTCGATGCCGGTTTCAATAATCGTTGTACACAGCAGAATGTTGAAACGCTGCGTAACGAAATCGCGCATGATGCGTTCCAGATCACGTTCGTGCAACTGGCCGTGCGCGACACCTATGCGCGCTTCCGGTATCAATTCTTCCAGCATCGCCTTGCGATTTTCGATGGTCTCAACTTCGTTGTGCAGGAAGTAGACCTGGCCGCCGCGCTTCAATTCGCGCAGACAGGCTTCGCGAATCACGGATGCGTTTTCACTGCGGACGAAAGTCTTGATCGCCAGACGTTTTTGCGGCGCAGTCGCGATGATGGAAAAATCGCGTAAACCTTCCAGTGCCATGCCCAGCGTGCGCGGGATAGGCGTTGCCGTCAGCGTCAACACATCGACTTCTGCACGCAAGGCTTTCAGTGTTTCCTTCTGGCGAACACCGAAGCGATGTTCTTCATCGATGATGACCAGACCCAGGCGCGCGAACTTGGTATCGGCCGACAATAATTTATGCGTGCCGATCACGATGTCTATCGTGCCATCAGCCATGCCTTTCATTGCTTGCGTGATTTCCTTGCCGCTGCGGAAGCGCGACAGTTCAGCGATACGCACCGGCCAGTCGGCAAAGCGATCGGCAAAGGTTTGCGCATGCTGTTCTGCGAGCAGTGTGGTCGGTGCCAGAATCGCCACCTGTTTGCCACCAAGCACAGCGACGAAGGCTGCGCGCAAGGCGACCTCTGTTTTGCCGAAGCCAACGTCACCGCAAATCAACCTGTCCATCGGCTTGCCGCTGGTCATGTCCTTGATCACGGCATTGATGGCTGCTGCCTGATCGACGGTTTCTTCAAAACCGAAGCTTTCGGCAAATGCTTCGTAATCGTGTGCCGAGTACTCAAAGCTGTGGCCTTCGCGCAGTGCGCGGCGGGCGTACAGATTCAACAATTCAGCAGCGGTGTCGCGGATTTTTTCAGCGGCGCGACGTTTGGCTTTTTCCCACTGGCCGGAACCGAGCGCATGCAAAGGGGCATCGTCAGGTGATGCGCCTGAGTAGCGCGAGATCACATGCAGTTGCGAAACCGGCACGTAGAGCTTGGTATCTTTCGCATACTCCAGATGCAGGAATTCGGTTTCACCTTCGCCCAGGTCCATGCTGGTCAGACCCATGTAGCGACCTATGCCGTGGTTGATGTGCACGACCGGATCGCCGATCTTGAGCTCGGACAGATCGCGCACCATAGCTTCGACCTGCGTTGCACCTTCCTGCTTCTTGCTGCCGACGCGACGGCCTGAGCCGGCATACAACTCGGTTTCGGTGATGAAGGCGAGTCCCCCGAGTGTATTGTCGAGCTCGAAGCCGGCATGCATGGGTGCGACGCCCAGCATCAATTTTGAAGATGCTGTGCTGAAGTCGGCGAAACCATCGGCGGGTGCGAGCGGCAGATTGTATTCGTTGAAATACTGTTGCAACGTTTCTCGTCTGCCGTTGCTTTCGGCGCAGATCAGCACGCGCTTGTCGGTTTGCAGCAGCCAGGAACGCAGATTGACCAGCGGATCATCGGCACGGCGATTGACGGCGATATTCGGCAATGAAGCGGACAACTCCGAGGCGACATTTTCGCTTTGTATGACCCAGCGGCCGAAAGATTTTGTCAGCGTGAAGAAGTTTTCATCGCTGAGAAAGATTTGCTCGGGTGCCAGCAACGGGCGTTCGCGATCGGATTTGAGAAAGCGATAACGCGATTGCGTATCGACCCAAAAGCGTTGAATCGCGGCGTCGATGTCACCGACCAGGGCAAAGGTCGAGTCTGGCGGCAGGTAATCGAACAGCGTTTTGGTTTCTTCAAAAAACAGTGGCAGATAATATTCGATACCGGCAGATGCAATGCCGCTGCCGATATCCTTGTAGATCATCGAACGCGAGGGATCACCTTCAAAGATTTCGCGCCAGCGACCGCGAAAGGCAGTGCGCGCTTCTTCATCCATGGGGAATTCTCGTGCCGGCAGCAAGCGTACTTCCCTGACCGGATACAGCGAGCGCTGCGTATCCGCATCGAAGGTGCGTATCGTGTCTATCGTATCGCCGAACAGGTCGATGCGATACGGCAGCGCAGCTCCCATCGGAAAGATGTCGATCAGGCCGCCGCGCACCGAATATTCGCCGGGTGACATTACCTGCTTGACCGGTGTGTAGCCGGCCAGTTGCAACTGCGCTTTCAGCTTCGCTTCATCCAGCGTTTCACCCTGCTTGAAAAAGAAGGTGTAAGACGCGAGGAAGGCGGGCGGTGCCATGCGTACCAGCGCGGTCGTGGCCGGTACAATCAAGACATCGCACTGGCCATTCAATACTTCATACAGCGTTGCCAGTCTTTCGGATACCAGATCCTGATGCGGGGAAAAAGCATCGTAGGGCAGGGTTTCCCAATCTGGTAGTAGATGACAGCGCGGTTTTTCCTGTCCTGCGCTGGTAAACCACGGGATTTCAGCCAACAGGCGCTGAGCATCGCTGGCATTGGCGACGACGACTGCCAGCATGCGTTTTTGCGATTTCAGCTCTGCTGCCGCCTGCGCCAGTACATAGGCATCTGCCGAACCGTGTACAGCAGGCAGAACAAAACGCGAAGCGGGCTTGGGAAGAGATTTTTTTAGGTCGAATGACATCGAATAGCGACATTGGAAATGTCAGGGTGGTCAAAAAGTGCTGGCGGACTTGTTCAGACTTGTCCGAATTTGTTTGCGCGCACTTCATTTGACAGTGAAAAATTATGATGAGATTATAAACCAAGCCCCTGTTTGAAGTTCTCTTCGCTTGGGCGTGTGCGCAATTCCCGCAAGGTTTTCCCTACAACAGAGCGCACCACGCTTCTTCCCGGCGATCACAACATGACTTTACCCCGCTATTTCGCATTGGTTCCTGCTGCCGGTGTCGGCGCGCGTATCGGCGGCAGCATTCCCAAGCAATACATATCGATTGTCGGCAAGACCATGCTGCGGCATGTGCTCGATACGTTTTCCGATACGGCTGCAATTACCCATACCTTTGTGGTCGTCAGTGCAGAGGATGGGTACATTAACGAGGCCATGGCAGAAGCGCCGGATAATCATTCCAATATCACGGTATTGCGCGTCGGCGGACCGACGCGACAACTATCGGTGTTGAACGGGCTGCATGCTGCCCGGGAATGGATAGCGGATGACGACTGGGTGCTGGTGCATGATGCTGCCCGCCCGGGATTGAACAGCGGGCTGGTAGACAGGCTGATACAGACGCTGAAGGACGATGAGGTAGGTGGTTTGCTGGCGATGCCGGTGGTCGATACCCTGAAACGCATGGATGAATCAGGCCACGTCCAGCATACGGTTGCACGCGAACACCTGTGGGCTGCGCAAACGCCGCAGATGTTTCGCTACGGTTTATTGAAGAAGGCGCTGGAACGGGCTGCCCCAGTGACTGATGAAGCCGGTGCGATTGAGGCGCTGGGTTTGAGACCGAAACTGGTCACAGGACATGCGTGCAATTTCAAGGTGACTTTGCCGGAGGATGTGAGCCTCGCCGAATTATATTTAAAAGGACTTGTATGAGTATTCCCGCCACATTGTCGATGCCTTTTCGTATCGGCCAGGGTTATGATTGCCATGCGCTGGTGGAAGGCCGCAAGCTGATTATCGGTGGCGTGACGATTCCGCATGCGACCGGCTTGCTCGGGCATTCGGATGCCGATGTGCTGTTGCATGCGATTACCGATGCCTTGTTTGGCGCCGCGGGATTGGGCGATATCGGTCGGCATTTTCCCGATACTGCAGTCGAGTTTGCCGGTGCCGATTCGCGTGTACTGTTGCGTGAAGCGGCCCGGCGCGTGGCAGCAGCAGGTTTTTTCATCGGGAATGTAGATGCGACCATCATTGCGCAAAGACCGAAGATGGCGCCGCATATTGAGCAGATGGTTGCCAATGTCGCGCAGGATCTGGGCGTCGCTGTCAATCAGGTCAACATCAAGGCGAAAACGAATGAAAAACTGGGTTATCTGGGGCGCGAAGAAGGGATCGCTGCCGAAGCGGTAACCCTGATTTATCAAAGATCATGAAATTGATCGAATTTTTTGCCAGGTCTAGTGTCTATCTGAAATAGTGGCATTAATTTTCAGGTAAAAATACATTCAAAAGGATGCGCGCATGTCGAATGAAGGCTATCACGAACCAGTGGATAAACTGTCGGCAGAAACCATGGACATGCACAGGGCGATTACCTCTCTGATGGAAGAGCTGGAGGCGGTCGACTGGTATAACCAGCGTGTTGATGCAGCCACCGACCCTGAATTGAAGAAAATCCTTGCACATAATCGTGACGAGGAAAAAGAACATGCGGCAATGGTGCTGGAATGGATACGCAGACGCGATCCCAAACTGGACAAGGAGTTACGCGATGCCTTGTTCAAGGAAGGGCCGATTACCGGCGATCATCACGAGTAAATTGTATAAAATTCGGTATAAAAAAGACAAGCCGTCGGAAACTATTGAATTTTCAGGCGCCGTCGCAATCTATTGCAGCAAAGGCCGGATTCGCGCATAGTGCAGTTATGCGAAATCGTGCGGGAAAGGCCACAGGCATCCGTGTTCGTACGATTCGGCTATACTACAAAGACTCAGGAGTAATACATACATGGCATCTTTTCTTTTCAGTCAGCATGCACAAGGTTGGCAACAAATGTTCCGCCGCAGCCAATCCGGCGGCTTTGTTTCGCGTTTGCTCGCGTGGCTGGTGCTGGGCCTGGTATTGATGGTCGGTTTGCTGGTGGTGGTGACGGTACTGTTGCTGAGCTGGTTGCTGATTCCGGTGCTGTTGTATAAAAGACGTCGTGCATTGAAAGCGCGCTTTGAAGCGGAACGCGCCTTTCATCAATCCGCGCATGGCGACATTATCGACGGCGTAGTGACCGAAATCAGGGATGAAAAGATGTAAGTTCGCGCTGGTTTGCCAGGCGGCGAACTGTTAATAAAAACGCACATTGCTGAAAGGCATGTGCGTTTTTTTATTGGTACATTGGATTATGCTTGTAGCATCATTTGCAACGCCTCATCTGCGAGGCCATTCAGATGGTAAAGGAGGTGTGGCGCTTCTTGGGGTTGGCCAGGGTAATCTGTACTGTCAGCCCACCGCCATCGCGATTGAACAGATGCAGCTTGCCGCCGTGCCGTTTGACGATGCGATCGACGATAGCCAGGCCCAGGCCGGCACCATTGGCTTGCCCGCGAGCGCTATCCATGCGGGTAAAGGGGCGCAGTAGGCGGGCGATGTCTTCCTCCGGCACGCCGACACCGTGATCGGCAATTTCCAGAATGACCTTGTCGCCTTCGATGCGAGCACATATGTCGATATCGACATAACTGGCGTCGCTCGCCTTGCCGTAGCGGCGAGCATTTTCAATCAGATTATTGACGATGCGTTTAATATCGATGGCATTGCCGAGGACGACTACCTTGTCTTCAATGGAGCGGCTTACCTGCACATCGGGCAGACGGGCGGCTTCGTGTGCCGCTTCCGACAGCAAAGCTGTCAGGTCTATGGATTTGAAATGGCTGCTGTCTACCGGTTTTGCATAATCCAGAAACTGGCCGATGATGGCATCCATCTGACCCAGATCGGATTGCATGCCTTTGCGCGCATCATTCGGCAGGCCGGCCATTTCAACTTCCAGTTGCATGCGTGCGAGCGGAGTGCGCAGATCGTGTGAAATGCCGGCGAGGACCAGAGCGCGATCGGATTCCACCCGGTTCAAATCATCGACCATTTGATTGAAGCTGTGATTGGCTTCACGGATTTCGGTCGGGCCGCTTTCCGGCAACGGTGCGGGATGCTGTCCGTTGGCAATCGCACGAGTGGCAGCGGTGAGGCGTGCCAATGGCTGGTTGATCAAGCCGGAAATCATTAGCGCCCCCAGCAGCGATAAGAGCAGGGTGGCTGCGCCCCAGCCTATCCATTGCACGCCAAAGCTGGCTTCCACCCGGCTGCGATCCAGCATCAGCCAGTATTCGTCGTCGGAAATGGTGAAGCTGACCCAGAAACCGGCGACATCGTTGACCGTGCGGGCAAAACGGGTGCCCTTGCCTAGTGCGGCGCGTACGGTTTCCTGAATGCTGCGTACCACGCTGTTTTCGATAGGCGGTTCGACACGGTCGCTGTCTTCCAGCGGATAGACGCGTATGCCCTCGTTGCTGGAAAGATCGAACAATAATTCGCGCCGCAAGTCGGACTTGGAATGTGTAAGGGCAGCGCGTGTAATGGTAACGACGGAGATGACCTGGGCGGCGATCTGGTTGGCGCGAGGGGTTTCTTCAACTGCGCGATAGCTGGCGATCCAGGCGGCCATGCTGGCGGCAATCAGAAAGGCAAGCAGAAAAAAAGTGCGCCAGAACAGACCGCTTCTTATCCAGTCCAGGTGATGTGACGATGTGGGCATCCGTGTATTTTTCACGCAGCGGCAAAGAAATCAGCGCGGCTTTCCTTCAGGAATGAAGACATAGCCGAGGCCCCAGACGGTTTGAATATACAGCGGCGTCGATGGATCGGGTTCGATCAATTTTCTCAGGCGTGAAATCTGTACGTCGAGGCTGCGATCGAATACTTCATATTCGCGACCGCGTGCCAGCTCCATCAGTTTTTCACGCGATAGCGGTTGGCGCGCGTGGCGTGCAAATACCTTCAAGACGGAAAATTCGCCCGTGGTCAGCGGTACGGTTTCGTCATTTTTTTTCAGTGTGCGCGTGCCCAGGTCCAGCGTAAACTCGCCGAAGGCAAATGATTGCGGCGTTTCGGACGGTGCCCCCGGTGCTTCATCAGGGCCGACACGGCGCAGCACGGCGCTGATGCGTGCCACCAGTTCGCGCGGGTTGAAAGGTTTGGCAATATAATCATCGGCACCCATTTCAAGGCCAACGATACGATCGACATCTTCACCCTTGGCAGTCAGCATGATGATAGGCGTCTTGTCGCCGGCGCCACGCAGACGGCGGCAGATCGACAGGCCGTCTTCTCCCGGCAGCATAAGATCCAGTACCAGCAGGTCGTAGCGTTCACGCAGCCAGAGCTTGTTCATCGCCTGTGCATTTTCTGCCGTCACCACATTGAATCCCTGCTCAGTCAGATAACGACGCAGCAGGTCGCGCAAGCGCAAATCGTCATCCACTACCAGCACTTTGGTCTGATGCGAATTGGTCGAGTGAGCGGTTTCCTTCATGGGTACATTTGTCGTATTCATTTTGCTATGGTAACGTCAGAAAGACTTTCCGGTGCAAGGTGACTTGCAGGCATTACAAAGTGTTACAACCTTTACGGAAATGGACTTAGGGCTGGCTGCAAAGCAGCATAAACTTTGGACATGGTTTGCAACAAGGAGCGTGTCCATCGGGAGCGTAGCAGAATATGATGAATATAACATTGCAGAGAGTGGGATTGGTGCTGGTGTTGCTTGCGGCTTTTGCAGATACAACGACGGCGTATGCGCAGTCGCGTTTCCAGGGGAATGCGTTCGGATACGTGGCACAGGACGATGCTCGTCAACGTTTCAATCAGGATAGACGCAGGGACAATAGTCAAGGGCGGGGGAATGAACGTCGTGATGGCGCAGATCGTAATGCGGGGCGGCAGGATCAGGGACGTCGCGATCCGCGTTTGTCGCCTGACGAACGGCGCGCATTGCGCCGCCAGATTGATGAGGCCGGACGCGATATCTATGCGCCGCGCCGCTAGATGATTCAAGCAGATAGTTAAAGCGAAAGAAAAAATATGCCGCCAGTGATGGCGGCATATTTTTTTGCACCGTACAAACAAGACGGGTTGTACCCGCCAATCAATGAATAATCAGCGGGCGACGATGTGACGGCTCATGGTTCTGCTTGCGGTCTGACCGTCCGGTCCGTAGACATTGTTGCCTTGTACATTGCCATGTTGCAGGATATTGAGCACATTCTGATTACGCACCATCTGCTTGTTGATCAATGTTCCGTTGACGCGGTTCAGTTCTTTGCCGGCTTCGGCCAATGCGATCAGCTCATGCCAGGATGTACTCGCAGTAGTTGAAGCGGCAGGGCTGCCTAACCAGGCTTGCATGCCGGCTTCGTTTGCTTCAAAACCCGCTGCTTCGAGGAGTTTGTGTCGTTTCGCAGCCAGCTCAGCCATGCGCAGGGCTGCTTTTGCCTTGGGTTCGGTCAAGGCGGCGATGGCTTCGATATCGGCGGCAATCAGTTTTTCCTGTTCCAGTTGCAGCAGTTGCGTCAATGCGCGTACGGCCTTGTGTTCTTCACTCAAGCTGCCTGCAGGGTTGCTACCGAACGAATCCATGTTGAAATTAACCTCTCCGGGTAGAGATCAGGTCTTTTACCGTGTCC
>DGBN01000043.1 GCA_002384815.1 Oxalobacteraceae bacterium UBA4003
GGACGGCTCCACGTAGCTGCCGCAGTCGTGCTCGTCCATGCCCAGCCAGTGGCCGGTGCGGTGCATGTAGAACTGGCTGTAGGTGCGATGCTCAATGACGTCGCTTAATGAGCCAACCTTGTTCTTGTCGAGCAGGCCGGTATCGAGCATGCCTTGTGCCAGTACTTTGACGGCAGCATCGTGGCCATCCATGAAGCGTTTTCCCGGGCGTGTTTCTGCTATCGCTGCATATTGCGATGCCAGTACGATTTCATACAGTTCCTTTTGCGGGCCGGAGAATTTTCCATTGGCTGGAAATGCGCGCGTGATATCCGATGCATAGCTATCGAGTTCGCAACCGGCATCGATGAGCACCAGATCGCCATCTTTCAATTCGGCATCGCTGGCGCGGTAGTGCAATACGCAGGCATTGGCACCGGTGGCGATAATGGAGCCGTAAGCAGGAAACTGCGAACCGCTGTTGCGGAATTCGTGCAGAATTTCCGCTTCCAGATGGTATTCGCGCAGCCCCGGACGCGCGATGCGCATCGCGCGTCTATGTGCGGCGGCGGCGATATCGGCCGAGCGTTGCATGATGTTGATCTCGCCAGCGCTCTTGGTCAGGCGCATTTCATCCAGTAATACGCGTACATCGTAGGCAGCAGTCGGCGGCGTGATGCCGGCGCGTGCCTGTGCACGTACGTTTTGCAGCCAGCGTTGTACCTGTGCATCGAGTTTGCCGTCGCTACCGAGCGCATAAAACAGGGCGGGCGCATTAGCCATCAGTCTGGGTAGTTCCGTGTCGATTGCTTCTATAGGATAAGCGGCATCGAAACCGAAAGTGCTGCGCGCGGCTTCGGGTCCGTAGCGGAAGCCATCCCAGATTTCGCGCTCCATATTTTTTTCGCGGCAGAACAGGATAGCCTGATTTTTTTCGCCGGCGATCAGCACAATCACCGCTTCCGGTTCGGTAAAGCCGGACAGATAGTAAAAGTAGCTGTCGTGGCGATACGGGTAGTCTGCATCGCGGTTGCGCATGACTTCCGGTGCAGTCGGGATGATGGCGATGCCGCCGCCCTTGGTCTGCATTTGCGCCATCAGCGATGTGCGTCGATCGGCATACGTTTTCATTTCAATTTCCTGTCAAGGGTGCGTTCAATTCGGCCAATCTTTCTGCCGTGCCGACATCGATCCAGTCGCCGCGATACAGTTCGCCGCCGACCTGGCCGCGTGCTGCATATTCGCGCAAGAGCGGTGCCAGTTTGGCGGATTCGCCGGCAGTGATGGCATCGAACATCGATGGCCGGTATACGCCGATGCCGGAAAAAGTAAACCTGGGTTCGCCCTCATTGGCGATGGAAAAACTGTGCAATGCAAAGTCGCCCTGCAGATGATGAGCAGGATTTTTTACCAGATACAACCATGCGACATCACGTTGATCGAGAGGATACGGATTGCCCCATACATCATTGTCTTCTAGTACACCTCTTGTCTGCTTGAAGTCAAAGTGGGGACAATAGATATCCGCTGCAAGGGCCAGAAACGGTTCGTCGCCTAAAAGGTGGCGTGCTTTTGCGATGCCGCCAGCGGTTTCGAGTGCATCACCTTCATCCGAATAAGCGATGCTGGCGCCGAATTGCTCACCGTTGCCGAGCGCTTCTTCTATCATGTTGCCGAGGTGCGCATGATTGATCACGATATCCTTAATGCCGGCGCGCACCAGGTTCAGAATATGCCAGACGATCAGCGGACGCCCGCGCACCTTCAGCAAGGGCTTGGGGCAGGTATCGGTTAGCGGACGCATTCTTTCGCCGCGTCCGGCAGCGAAAATCATCGCTTTCATTATTGTCGCATTCGTTGGTTGGATAAATAAATGTGGTGGCCGGCAGCATTGTGTTGCTGTTCAACTGATGCAAGTGCGCCGCCGATATTGCAACTGGCACACTGCACTGCTTAAAACGTATAGCCGACTTGCGGTGCCTTGTCTTCCAGTTCATCGAGCAGCTTCACCAGCGGCGCCAATTCCTTGTAGCGATGTGCGGCCTTGCGCGCATATTCCATCACCAGCGGCATATCCTTCAGATAGGCATCTTTGCCATCGCGGTGGTAAAGACGCGCAAAAATGCCGAGTACTTTCAGATGTCGCTGCAAGCCCATGTACTCGAAATCGCGGTAGAAGGAGTCGATGTCGGGATTGACGGGCAGGCCGGCACGCTTGGCGCGTTCCCAATAGCGGATTGCCCAGTCGAGCACGATTTCCTCATCCCACTGGATGTAGGCATCGCGCAGCAATGAAGCAAGATCGTAGGTGATCGGGCCGTATACCGCATCCTGAAAATCGAGTATGCCGGGATTGCCTTTCTGCAGCACCATCAGATTACGCGAATGGTAATCGCGATGCACATAGACTTGCGCTTGCGCCAGATTGTTGGCGAGCAAGGCATCGAATACCTTGTGCAGTGTTGCAGTCTGTGCTGCGGTCATGGTCAGACCCAGATGCTTGCCGATATACCATTCCGGAAAGAGCATTAATTCACGCAGCAGCAGCGCACGGTCGTACTCGGGGAGCGCAGCTGGAGTGCTGCACAACTGGATTTGTACCAGTGCATTGATCGCATCCATGTACAGCGTGTGTGCATTGTCCGGATTTAGCAATTGCAGGTAGGTGGTAGATCCCAGATCCGACAATAATAAAAAGCCTTGCGTTACATCCTGTGCCAGGATGCCCGGTACGGAGACACCGCTGGCGCTGAATACATCGGCGACATGCATGAAAGGACGGACATCCTCATGTGGCGGTGGCGCATCCATGACGATATAACTGGCACTGTCGGTACCATCTATACGGAAATAACGCCGGAAACTGGCGTCGGACGAGGCCGGCCTGAGTGTTGCAATCTGCAGCGCCGGGGCGGGCAGGGAAGACAGCCATTTTTTCAATTCACTCAGACGCAGGTCGTCAGAGGAGTCAGATGCAGTGTGTAAAGACATGAAGCGAGCCTAGGTAATCCGGTTTATGGGCGGGGAGTTCCCATATAATAAGGGATTAAATTCGAAAAATTGCCAGAGATGGTACTCAAAATTTTATTTTCATGACCTGGCTTTTCTCATTCCGCTCTTCTCAAGGTTTGGCAACTACACTGACTGTCGTAGTGGTGGCGGTTTCGGCGTCTACGTTTGCTTCTGCCCAGGCGCCTGTCAAACCGGCGAAAGCCAAAGATCCGGAGGCGGAAACGCGCGTCAGTTCGGAGCAGATGACCGGCCGTCCGGATCGGGAAATCATCCTGGAGCGCGATGTTGAAATCATACGCGGCGAAACCACGCTCAATGCAGATCATGCAACGTACTGGATAGCAGAAGATGAGATTGAGGCGAGCGGTAATGTGCGGATGAATCGCTTTGGCGATCGCTATACCGGCGACAAGATGCGCTTCAAGATGGATGAGGGAAAGGGTTATGTCACCAACCCAACCTATCATATGCAGGGGAATAATGCGCAGGGGCGGGCTGAACGTATCGATTTCGAGGCGGAAGACAGGGCACGGATTACACAGGGTACGTATAGTACCTGCGAAGGCCCGGACCCTGACTGGTATTTGAAGTCGAATACCATGCATCTGGATACCGGCAGGGATGTCGGTACCGCAGGCACGACCATGATCTACTTCAAGGGTGTACCGATATTCGGCACGCCTTATATGTCCTTCCCGCTGTCGGGCGAGCGCAAGTCGGGCGTGCTGGTGCCGACCATGGGCACCACCAGCACCGGCGGTTTTGAAGTGATGGTGCCGTATTACTTCAATATCGCACCGAATCGTGATTTGACATTGTTCCCGAAATATATTGCACGTCGCGGCTTCCAGCTAGGCGCAGAAGCACGCTATCTGGATACCGATTACTCGGGTGAAACCAAGGTTGAATTTTTGCCCAATGATGCGGAGACCCATACGAATCGTTATTCGATTACGTCCACGCACAGGCAGAGATTGAGCCGGCAAGCCTCTTTCGGCTGGAATGTCAAGGCGGCGTCGGATGACGATTACGCAATCGATTTTTCACGGAATCTGGCTACCAGTACCGAGCGCCTGTTATTGCGCGATCTGTACTTCAACTATGGAGGAGATTTCTGGAGTGCGACGGCGCGTGCGTCCAATTACCAGGTCTTGCAGGATGCGCTGTCGAAGATTGGCCGCCCTTACGACCGTCTGCCGCAACTGACGTTGCGAGCCGGGCGGCAGGATGTCAACGGTTTTGACTGGGCGGCGACTGTCGAGGCGACCCGCTTCTGGCATCCAGACCAGGTGCGTGGTGAACGCTATGTAGTCAATCCCAGTGTGTTCTATCCTATCGTACGCCCCGGCTATTTTGTGACTCCAAAAGTCTCCCTGAACGCTACCAGCTATAGCGTGCAGGATCCGGCTACTAATATCAGTTCAAGCTATAACCGGACCTTGCCGACCTTTTCGCTGGATAGTGGTTTGATATTCGAGCGTGAAACAAATATTTTTGGTGAAACTGCGACGCAAACGCTGGAGCCGCGTCTGTTTTATGTCAAGACGCCTTATCGTGAACAGAGCAATCCAATTTTCGACTCTGCTCTCGCCGATCTGAGCTTTGCGCAAATTTTCAGTGAAAATCGTTTTATCGGTAAGGATCGCATCAGCGATGCGAACCAGCTGACGACTGCGCTGGTTTCACGCTATATAGAAGCTAGCGGCGCGGAACGTTTGCGCGTGGCACTGGCCCAACGATTTTATTTTGATGATCAAAGAGTGACGCTGAATAAGGGTGAGAGGCCGCAAGGCGATAGCAAATCCGATATCCTGGCCTCTGGTACGGTCAGAATTTCGAATGCCTTGAGTACCGAAGGCAATCTGCAGTACAGTTCCAGCGAGAAAGCCGTTAGTCGTGGCAATGCGAGCGTGAGCTGGCGGCCGGAACCAAAGAAAGTATTGAATCTGGCTTATCGTGTTGACGTGCCGAATGCCTTGCGCCAGGTCGACGTATCCGGCCAATGGCCGATCGGAGATCGCTGGTATGGTGTTGGCCGGCTGAACTACTCACTGTCAAATAACTATACGAGTCGGCCGAGTTATAGAGGAACTGCCCCCCCGACGCAGGGTTTGTCCGAAGGTTTACTCGGCTTCGAATACAAGGCTGATTGCTGGATTTTCCGTGTCGTCGCGCAACGTATCCCAACCGCCACGGGAAAATCCACGACCTCGCTCTTTTTTCAGCTTGAATTAAGCGGGCTGACTAAGCTGGGTTCCGATCCGATGGAAGCCCTGCGCACGAGTATTCCTGGCTATCAAGCCATCAATCAATCTTCCAATATCAACTATTAAGCTGGTACGTAAACTCATGGTTAATTTTTATTCTGCCTTCACTATTCGCAAGCTCATGCGGGCTGGCAAGCATGCCTTGACTTTGCTGGGACTGATGAGCGGTTTGATGACAAGTGCTACGGCACAAGACATGACACCGGCCAACGCATCGCCGCCCAGCATACAACCGCGGCTGGCAGATGCCATTCTGGTGGTAGTCAACAATGAAGTGATTACGCGCCATGAATTCATTGAGCGGCTCAAGGTGATTGAAAATCGCCTGAAAGGCCAGGGTGGGCAAATGCCGCCGATGGAGCAATTGCAGCGTCAATTACTGGAGCGCATGATCGTTGAACGTGCCCAATTGCAGCAAGCCCAGGAATCCGGCATCAAGATCGATGATGCGATGCTGGATCGCGCCATGGCCCGTATCGCAGACCAGAATCAATTGACAATGCCCGAGTTCCGCAAACGCCTGGAGCAGGATGGCATGGTCTATTCCCAGTTTCGTGAGGAGATACGCAACGAGATGATATTGCAGCGTTTACGTGAACGCGAAGTCGATAACAAGATACAGGTATCGGATGCCGAAGTGGATGCCTATATGGCCGAGCACAGTGGTGCCAATGCAAATACTCCGCAGGAATTGAATCTGGGACAAATCCTGATCCGCGTGCCGGAAAACGCTACACCGCAACAACTGGCCGAGAGTAGAGCGCGCGCGGAAGAAGTGCTGGCGCAATTGAACGGAGGTGGAGATTTTGCCAAATTGGCGGCTGCTTATTCGGATGGAACGGATGGTTTGACAGGCGGTGAACTGGGTTGGCGTACGCAGGATAGATTGCCGCAATTATTCGTCGATGCGACTGCGAATCTGCAGCAGGGACAGATTGCGCCGCTGGTCAAAAGCGGTAACGGTTTCCATGTTCTGAAGGTGCTGGGTAAACGCACGCAGAGCGTATTACGTGCAGCGCCAGACGCCAATCCGACAGCGGCCAATACCGTCAAGCAAACACATGCCAGCCATATCCTGATCAAGATCAATCAGGTGGTCACGGCTGCCGATGCGCGTCGCAAATTGACCGAACTGAAACAGCGTCTCGACAACAAGGCCGCGACATTTGAAGAGCTGGCACGCCTGTATTCCAATGATTTTTCAGCCTCCAAAGGCGGCGACCTCGGCTGGATTTATCCAGGCGATACGGTACCGGAATTTGAACGCGCGATGGATGCCTTGTCGATCGGTGAAGTGAGCGAACCGATTGAATCGCCGTTCGGCTACCATTTGATTCTTGTGAAAGAACGCAAGAGTGACGATGTATCGCAAGAACGTCAGCGTTTGGTGGTGCGGCAAGCACTACGCGAACAAAAAGTGGAAGAAGCGACGCAGGACTGGTTGCGTCAGGTGCGCGATCGCGCCTATGTTGAATATCGGCTGGAAGAAAGATAATGTCCTCCATACTGCGCGGGTGCCGTGAGTAAGCGCCCGACCATTGCCATTACCTGCGGCGAACCGGCCGGCATCGGCCCGGAAATTGCAATTCGCGCCGCATGGGAATTGCGTGCCGATGTAAAAAGTATCTTGATCGGAGATGCCGCTTTTCTGGCCATGATCGCCGGTGCCATCAATCCAGACATTCATTTGTCGGCGCTGTCCTTGCAGGCAGTACGCAATAGCGGCTTGCCCGCATTTCCACGCGATCAGATTACTGTCATCGATAGCCCGCTGGCTGCGCATGTCGTGCCTGGCAGGCTGGATGCGCAAAATGGCCGCTACGTATTGCAAACGCTGGATATCGCGATAGACGGCGCGATGCAACGCTGGTTCGATGCCATCGTGACTGCGCCGCTGCAAAAAAGTACGATCAACGATGCCGGCGTTCCGTTCACCGGCCATACCGAATACCTGGCCGATAAAACTTCTACCAGACAGGTGGTGATGATGCTGGCAACCAATGCGACACCACAGCCTTTGCGTGTGGCACTGGCGACTACGCATCTGGCATTGAAAGATGTTGCGGCGGCCATCACTTTCGACAGTCTGGCCGGTATCATCGATATTCTGCATGCAGACCTGCAGCAAAAATTCGGCATTGCAAAACCACGCATACTGGTAACCGGTTTGAATCCGCACGCCGGCGAAGGTGGCTATCTTGGACGAGAAGAAATCGACGTGATTGCGCCTGTGGTGCAGGCGGCGCAGACCAAAGGTTGCGATGTGCGCGGCCCGTATCCGGCCGATACCCTGTTCCAGCAGAAGCTGTTGGCAGGTGCCGATTGCGTACTCGCGATGTATCACGACCAGGGTTTGCCAGTATTGAAATACGCCAGCTTTGGCCTGGGCGTCAACATCACACTGGGCTTGCCCATCATCCGTACTTCGGTTGATCATGGCACTGCGCTCGACCTGGCTGCTGCCGGTCTCGGCCAGGCCGATCATGGCAGCATGCTGGAAGCAATACGCGTTGCGGCACAAATGGCCGTTGCATCCAAAGTGTCTGCCGGGACTGTCGAATAAATAACCTGCTGATTTATTTCAGCGAGAACCACATATCAATGAAACATATTCCCCGTAAACGCTTCGGCCAGAATTTCCTGACGGACGATGGCGTCCTGCATAACATCATTCGTGCGATCGACCCGCAACCGCAGGATACGATGGTGGAAATCGGCCCCGGCCTCGCAGCAATGACGCGTCTGTTGCTGGACGGGGTGAACCAGATGCATGTGGTGGAGCTGGATAGAGATCTGGTTGAGCGTTTGAAAAAGACTTTCGATCCAAAAAAACTGATTATCCATTCCGCAGACGCATTGCAATTCGATTTTTCGACAATTCCGGTGCCAGCCGGCAGCAAGTTGCGCGTAGTTGGCAATCTGCCATATAACATTTCCAGTCCTTTATTGTTTCACCTTGCAGGGATGGCACCGCAGGTTCAAGACCAGCATTTCATGCTGCAAAAGGAAGTGGTGGAGCGCATGGTGGCCGAACCTGGCAGCAAAACCTACGGCCGCCTGTCGGTGATGCTGCAATGGCGCTATCACATGGAGTTGATGTTCATTGTGCCACCGACTGCATTCGACCCTCCGCCGCGTGTGGAGTCTGCGATAGTGCGGATGATTCCGATCGAGAATCCGTTGTTGTGTGATCAGGCGAAGCTAGAGCTGGTCGTGTTGAAAGCGTTTTCACAGCGTCGTAAAGTGATACGCAATTGCCTGGCCGGCATGTTTGTTGAAACGGATTTGATCGAGGTAGGCATCGATCCGCAGATGCGTCCGGAAACCATCCCGCTCGCGCAATACGTGGCGCTTGCGAATCGGCTCTAGCGTACTGGTTCGACATTGCGTCGCGGGCAGGAAGTATGCGATTGACATAAAATAAGTGCTTCATTCAATTCGTATAGCGGAGATATCCATGCGCATTCTTCACACCATGCTTCGCGTCGGCGATTTACAACGGTCTATCGATTTTTACACCAAGGTACTGGGCATGAAAGTGCTGCGTACCAAGGAAAATCCTGAATACAAATACACGCTGGCTTTCCTCGGTTATGGCAGCAATCCCGATCATGCCGAGCTGGAACTGACGTATAACCATGGCACCGAGCATTACGATATGGGCACGGCGTATGGACATATCGCCATTTCGGTCGATGATGCATACAAGGCTTGCGCGGATGTGAAAGCGGCCGGCGGTAATGTGACGCGCGAGGCAGGGCCGGTCAAGGGTGGTGATTCAGTGATTGCCTTCGTGACCGACCCTGACGGTTACAAGGTCGAATTCATCGAACGCAAGGATGAAGAGCGCCCGGAAGAATCCGGCCGCCACGTGTAATCCGGCTTGAAATCGCCGCTGGTTGTGCAAGTCTTGAATGGTGCCGCCAACCGGCATCGCTCAAAAGATGGGCAGCGTCTCCGGTGCATGATCGCGCAAGGCTTTTTTCGCTGCTGCAAATTCCGGGAATACCGATTGCACGGTAGCCCAGAATCGCGGGCTGTGATTCATCTCGCGCAAATGCGACAACTCATGCGCGATCACATAATCGATCAGTGGCAAGGCGAAATGAATCAGACGCCAGTTCAGGCGTATCTTGCCGTCCACCGTGCATGAACCCCATTGCGTCATGGCCGATGACAGCGCGAAAGACTGATAACTGACACCGAGTTTTTCCGCATAGATCGGCAGGCGTTCAGAAAAAATGCGTTTGGCCTCCAGTTGCAACCAGCCTTGCACTCTATCCTTCAACTGCTGTTCGGCAGCATGAACCGGCAGACAGACGGTCAATTCTTTCGTTGCCGGATCGTACAGAATGCCGGCGGCCTGTGTGGCAAGAATGCGCAAGGTAATGTCATGACCCAGATAAGGCAGTGTGCCGCCATCGCGCCATTCCATTTGCGGTTGCAGGCGGCGCGCAGAACGTTCGCGCCGTTCATTTAGTTTGGTAAAAATCCAGCGCTGCTTTTCTATGATCGCATTTTCAATTTCCGTCAACGTCACCCATTTCGGCGCCGTGATGCGCAAGCCATCGTCATCGATCATGAAGCCGATCGAGCGGCGCTTGGAGCGCACCAGCGTGTAGTCCAGCGCATGTTCGGCGACTTGCACGCGGCGTTTGCCAGTTGGTATGGGTGCGGGTGCTTCGGTTTTCGGTGCCGGCGTATTGGGCAGCAGCGAGCCGGGTGAGTGATTGGGGGCCGGGTGATCTATCCGTGGTTGCGACGAAAAATCGGACGAAAAGAAGTCAAGCTGCAGCGCAAGCTGTTGCGGATCGGGCGATGTATGACGAAGCAGCTTCAAGGATAGGTACGCCGTTTATTATTGGTTTTTCGATGCTGTTGCAGGATAGGCATCCGGTGAGATTACCCGCATTTCAGATTCTATCCAATTTTCGACCTGCTGCATCAGTTCCATTGCAGTTAATCCTTCCGGCGATATCGGCTTGCCGATGGATACGGTCACCAGTCCGGGTTTTTTGATGAATGAATTTTTCGGCCAGCATTCGCCCGGATTCAAGGCGATAGGCACGACAACGGTATTGGTCTCGACCGCCAGCCGCGCACCGCCGCCTTTATAACGGCCGCTTTGCCCGACCGGAATGCGCGTACCTTCCGGAAACATGATGATCCATTGACCATCTGCCAGACGTTTTCTGCCTTGTGTTATGACGTGTGCAAAGGCGTCCTTGCCACTGCTGCGATCGATGGGAATCATGCGCAGCAATCCGAGTGCCCAGCCGAAGAAAGGAACGTAGAGTAATTCTTTCTTGAATACGAACACTAGCGGACGTGTCATTTTGCACAGCAGAAAAATCGTTTCCCATGCCGATTGATGCTTGGAGAGCAGGATCACTGGTTGATCCGGCAGGTTTTCATATCCCTTGATTTGATAGCGAATGCCGCACAAGACTTTTGCCAGCCAGATAATGAAGACGTTCCAGCGCGAGGTGATGAAGTAGCGTTTGTTATAAGGCAGCGGGGCTGCCAGAAAACAGATTGGTGCCCATATCAGGGTGGCGACCAGCATCACTAGCGCAAACAGCAGGGAACGCAAAAACAATATGGCTTGTGACATTAAAACTCCAGATAGATATGCAGTGCGATGGTTTAGACAGCGTGACTGAGTACAGGTGTTTTCAGCAAGTGATCAACGACGGCGGCAAGATTTGCGTAGCTCGTCGTTCCTGGCGGCAAACCGCCTTTCTTCTGCGTTTTTTCACCCTTGTCGGTCAGTACCAGATAAGGCGTGCAACCGGCCACAAAGCCGGCTTGCAGGTCGCGCAGCGAGTCGCCGACCATAGGCACCTCCTTGAGGCTGACATCGAAACGCTTGCCGATTGCGTGCAGCATGCCCGGCTGCGGTTTGCGACAGTCGCAGCCATCGTCGGCTGCATGTGGGCAAAAGAACACGGCATCGATTTTTGCACCTGCCGATAGCGCCGCTGCATGCATTTTTTGATGTATCGCATTGAGCGCCATGATATTGAACATGCCGCGTGCGAGGCCGGATTGATTGGTGGCGACGACCACCCGATAGTCGGCCTGATTCAGGCGCGCAATCGCTTCCAGCGAACCAGGAATCGGAATCCACTCATGCGGCGACTTGATGAAGGTATCCGAGTCGTGATTGATGACGCCATCGCGATCAAGAATTATCAGCTTCATCGGATCACCTCCAGGAAATTGCATGATGCCAGTGTGCATTAAGCGGGGCAGGGCTCAGGCCGCCAGCTTGGAAATATCGGCGACCTGATTCATCGCATGATGCAAGGTAGCCAGCAAGCCCAACCGGTTGTTGCGCAACGCCGTATCGTCGGCATTCACCATCACGCTTTCAAAGAAGGCATCGACCGGTGTCCTCAATGCCGCCAATGCCTGCAGCGATGCCGCATAGTCGCCACGTGAAAATGCTGCATCGGCTTGCGGCTGGACCGTTATCAACGTTTGATTCAGGGCGATTTCTGCTGCTTCTTTCAGCAGTGCTGCATCAACCTTCGCGGCTACTTTGCCATCGACTTTTTTCAGGATATTACCGACACGCTTGTTCGCTGCAGCCAGAGCCGGTGCTTCCGGCAGGGCGGCGAAGGTGCGTACTGCAGCCAGACGACTGGCGACATCAGCCAGCTTTTGCGGCTGCAAGGCGAGCACGGCATCGATTTCTTGTGCGCTGTAGCCTTGTTCACGCAGCGCATTGGCGAGGCGATCGAAAATGAATGAGAGCAGTGCATCGCGATGTTCGGTCGCAAGTTTGTTGAACGGCTGTTCTGCCGCTGCGATCAATTCATTGATGCCGATATCGAGTTTACCTTCGATCAGCATGCGAATCACACCAAGCGCATGACGACGCAAGGCAAACGGATCTTTGTCGCCAGTCGGGATTTGCCCGATGCTGAACAGGCCGACCAGCGTTTCCAGTTTGTCTGCCAGTGCGACTACCATGCCGACCGGATTGCGCGGCAGTGTATCGCCGGCGAAGCGCGGCTTGTAATGATCTTCAATGGCATCTGCCACATTCGCTGCCAGACCGTCGTGCAAGGCGTAGTAACGTCCCATGATGCCCTGCAGTTCCGGGAACTCACCGACCATGTCGGTCAGCAGATCGGCCTTGGCCAATTGTGCTGCGGTATCGGCTTGTTGTGCATCAATGCCGAGTCTGGTTGCAATGGCTTGTGCAATGGCGCGCACACGTGCAATGCGCTCGCCTTGCGTACCGAGCTTGTTGTGATAAACGACTTTATCCAGACCGGTGACACGCGAAGCCAGGGTTTTCTTGCGATCCTGATCGAAGAAGAATTTGGCATCGGCCAGGCGCGGACGTACCACGCGCTCGTTGCCGCCAATGACGAGGTTGGCATCGGCAGGACGAATGTTGGAGACGATCAGAAACTTGTTGCTCAGATTGCCCTGGCTGTCGAGCAGAGGGAAATATTTCTGATTGGCTTTCATCGTCAGAATCAGGCATTCCTGCGGTACCGCAAGGAAGGTTTCTTCAAACTGACCTATCAATACATTCGGGCGTTCGACCAGGCCGCTTACTTCATCCAGTAAGTCCTCATCTTCAATCGGCGTCAGATTCCTGCCGGCTTCGCTTGCAGCAGCAGCGAGCTGACGCACGATTTCTGCACGTCGTTCCGCGAAGCTGGCGATGACGGCACCTTCGTTTGTTATTTGTTTTGCATAGCTGTCCGCATCGCGGATATAAACCGGATCTATCCCTGCTTCAAAGCGATGGCCGCGGGTTGTGTTGCCGGCCTTGAGGCCGAGTACGGAAACGTTGATGACATCGCTACCGTGCAACGCCACCAGGCCATGCGCGGGACGCACGAAGTTGACGGTTTCCCAGCCATCGGCCAATTGATAGCCCATGACTTTCGGGATAGGCAATTTATCCAGCGTTTCTTCGAGCGCTTTTTGCAAGCCGTCGGCCAGTGTGATGCCGGTGACGATGCTGTTGAAAAACAATACTTCAGTCTTGCCGTCGGATTCGCGTTTCAAGTCAGCGATTGCAGATTCGTTTGCGCCCAGAGCGGCCAGTTTTTTCAGCAATGCCGGTGTCGCCTTGCCATCTGGCGTCAGGCCGACACTAGCCGGCATCAGCTTTTGCATTACCTGCTTGTCATCGGCTTGTTCGGCAACCTGCGTCAGGTGCACGCCAAGCCGGCGTGGCGACGCAAATTGTGTCAGCGTGCTGTCTGCCGATAACAAGCCCTGTGTTTTCAGCGATGCCTGCAAGGTCCGTGCAAAAGCGTCGCCGATTTTTTTCAAGGCCTTGGGTGGGAGCTCTTCGACGAATAGTTCGACTAATAAATTTCTGGTATCCATGCAGGTGCTTATTCCGTTACTCACGCTGTTACTCATTTTTATACCGCTTCTTTTTCGATTTGAGCCAGCACTTCGGCGGCGTGTTCAGGTGTCGCCATCGGGAAGCCGAGGCGGGCACGACTATCGAGGTAACTGCGGGCAACGCTGCGCGCCAGATTGCGAATGCGGCCGATATAGGCTGCGCGTTCAGTTACGGAAATCGCGCCGCGCGCATCCAGCAGATTGAAGGTGTGCGCCGCTTTCAACACTTGTTCGTAAGCCGGCAAGGCGAGTTTGTTTTCGATCAGGTTGAGTGCCTGTTTCTCATGTGCGCCGAAAGCGGTGAACAGGAAATCGGCATCGCTATGCTCGAAGTTATAGGTCGATTGCTCGATTTCGTTCTGCTTGTAGACGTCGCCGTAGGAAAGCCCTTCGGTCCATTTCAGGTCGTATACGTTATTGACGCCTTGCAGATACATCGCGAGGCGTTCCAGGCCGTAGGTGATTTCGCCGGTGATCGGTTTGCAGTTGATGCCCCCGACTTGCTGGAAGTAAGTGAACTGCGTGACTTCCATACCGTTGAGCCAGACTTCCCAGCCGAGGCCCCATGCACCCAATGTCGGATTTTCCCAATCGTCTTCAACAAAGCGGATATCGTTTTGCTTCAGATCGAAGCCCAGTGCTTCGAGCGAACCCAGATACAGTTCGAGAATATTTGCCGGCGCCGGTTTCAGCACGACCTGAAATTGATAGTAGTGTTGCAGGCGATTCGGATTTTCACCATAGCGTCCGTCTTTCGGACGGCGCGATGGCTGCACGTATGCTGCCTTCCATGGTTCAGGACCGATGGAACGCAGGAAGGTGGCGGTGTGCGAAGTGCCGGCACCGACTTCCATGTCGTAGGGCTGCAGCAGTGCGCAACCTTGCGCATCCCAGTACTTTTGCAGCGTGAGAATGATTTGTTGAAATGTGAGCATCTTGTTTGAATTTTTGCATTACCCGGTGCGGGTAAGGGTGGCGTTGCCGAAACCCTGAATTTTACCGGGTTTTAGAGGGGAAAGTGCAGTGATTCATTCTTGGCCAGCCTAAGCAAAAGTGATGGATTCGCGTCTGATCCGACACGGATAGACGCGCTTTTGTGGCGGGTCAGGGGTGAATTACTGCACGATGACTTCTGCGCGCAAGATACCAGGTGGCGATCAATAGGCAAAAAGCCAATAGTACGATGGCTGTATTGCCCAGAAAAACGTAAGGCGTAAGACCGCTGTAGCCCTGCACCGATGCCGTCAGTATGCCGCGCTCGAACGCTTTGAGCTGCGCCACGACTTCACCGTGCGGATTGATGATTGCGGTGGTGCCGGTATTCGTGGCGCGCAGCATGGGGCGGCCGGTTTCGATGGCGCGCATCTGTGAAATCTGCAGATGCTGCGGCAAGGCGATTGAATCGCCGAACCAGGCGATGTTGGACACGTTCAGCAACAGTGTCGCAGCCGGATTGCCGGCGGCTGTGCTGGCGCGCAACTGGCGCGCAATTTCTTCGCCGAACAAATCCTCATAACAAATGTTCGGCAATACCCATTGATCCTTGACGGCAAACGGCGCTTGCAATGCCGCGCCGCGCGTAAAGTCACCGAGCGGAATGTGCATCATGTCGACAAACCAGCGAAAGCCGAGCGGGATGAATTCACCAAATGGCACCAGGTGATGTTTGTCGTAGCGGTAGAGTGCCGGGACGGTGCGGCTGGCGGTGGCGGGCGTAATGCCGATTACGCTGTTGGCGTATTGTTGCGGGCCGTCGCTGACGGCGATGCCGATGGCAAGATGGCTGCTAGATGCGGTGGCAAACTCGGCCAGACGCGGCAGATAGTCTTCCGGCAATTGATGCGCCAATAGCGGTAGCGCGGTTTCCGGCGTGGCGATCAGATCTGCCGGGGCGTTGCGTATCATGTCTTCGTAAAGGGTCAGCGTCACGTTCACCTGTTCGGCATCGAACTTGATTTCCTGCGGCACATTGCCTTGCAGCAGGCGAACTGAAATGGGCGCGCCGTGCGGCATAGTCCAGCTGATCGAGTGCAGTGCGAAGCCGACTGCGAAAATCGCGATCATCAAGGCCAGCGCAGATCTTTTTGTCGGTAACAATGCCAGACAGCCGGCCAGCAATGCTGCCAGCCATCCGAGGCCATATACGCCAATCAACGGCGCGAAGCCGGCGAGCGGGCTGGCGGTATGTGCATAACCGGATACCACCCACGGGAAACCTGTCAGCACCCAGCCGCGCAGCCATTCGGAAAGCATCCATATGGCAGGAAAGACCAGCAACAACAGTAGCGTTTTGGAAGCATGCCGTTTGTATTTGAAGCTGGCAGCAAGGCCGGTAGCGAGGGCGAAAAACGCACCAAGCAGCATTGCCAGCAGCGCAACTGCCAATGCGGCCATAGGTGCCGGCATGCCACCATATTGATGCATGCTGATATAGAGCCAGTATACGCTGCAGGCCGACCAGCCGAAGCCGTAGGCCCAGCCGGTCAAGGCGGCGGATTTGATCGAGGGTGCCTGCAATACCAGATGGAATAGCAGCGCGAGCGTGATAATTTGCAGCGGCCACCAGCCGACAGGTGCAAAGGCGAGAACATTTAGTCCGCCGGCCGGCAAGGCCAGCAGCATGGCTGATACAGGTTGCTGGCGCAATGAAAGTGACGTGCTCACGTTTGCAGGCAGAGAGTGGCGACGCGATGGGCGGATATCCCGTACGCCATGCAATCAATCATCAAACGCATCTGCATCGGGGGCAGGGAGTTTTTCCACCAGCAATACATGGATTTGTCGCGCATCGGCGCGGAGGATTTCAAAGCGCAGATTATCGACCTCGACAATCTCGCCCTTGTGCGGCATACGCGCCAGATGATTGGTGACAAAACCACCCAGCGTATCGACACCCTGGCTGGCGAGAGTGATGCCGAGTTCTTCGTTGACTTGCGTGAGTTCGGTCAGCGCCTTGATGCGCCAGCGCGGACCGTATTCGCCGGCCTTGATGGCGAGGATGTTGTCCTGTTCTTCATCGAAATCGTATTCGTCTTCGATGTCGCCGACGATTTGTTCCAGCACGTCTTCGATCGTGATCAATCCTGCCACGCCGCCATATTCATCCACCACTACCGCCATGTGATTGTGTTTGGCGCGGAAGTCGCTCAGCAATACGTTCAGGCGTTTTGATTCGGGAATGAAAACCGCGGGCCGCAACATCTGGCGTATATCGAACGATGCGCCTGCGTAGTAGCGCAGCAAATCCTTGGCCATCAGAATGCCGACCACCTGGTCGCGTTCGCCTTCGATGGCGGGGAAGCGCGAGTGTGCGGTTTCCAGCACCATGGGCAGCCATTCAGCGATGGGTTGGGTGATATCGATCACATCCATTTGCGAACGCGGCACCATGATGTCGCGCGCTGACAGATCGGATACCTGGAACACGCCTTCTATCATCGCCAGAGCATCGGCATCGATCAGATTGCGTTCGTGCGCGTCATGCAGGATGGCGAGCAGTTCGCTACGACTGTCAGGTTCGGGGGCGATTAGTGCGGTCAGGCGTTCAAACAGGGACCGGTGCGGTTTGGCTTCACCGGGTTTGCCGCTATTGGGATTGTCTTGCATATGGCGAAAAAGCCGTTGCGGGTGATGGTTTCAACAGGTAGCAGGATACAACAAATATCCGTAATTCCAAAAATGCGGTGGAAGGCACTGTGTCATGGTGCAACATGATCACACTTCGATATACGGATTAGAGAAGCCGAGCGCGGCCAGAATTTCGATTTCCAGCGTTTCCATTTCTTCGGCTTCCTCATCCGATTCATGGTCGTAACCTTGCGCATGCAGCACGCCGTGTATCACCAGATGTGCGGCATGGAAAACCAGCGTTTTATTCTGTTCGGTTGCTTCGCGCTGCAAGACATCGGTGCACAGGATGATATCCGCCTGCGTGACGGCGTCATCTGCAATATCGCTGCCATCATCCTCGTTATAGGCGAAGGTCAGCACATTGGTGGCGTAATCCTTGCCGCGATAATCGCGGTTCAATATCTGGCCTTCTGTGGCATCGACGAAGCGCAAGGTGATTTGCGCCGGCGCCAGTAGCGCAGCCTTGACCCATTTGCGCAACAGCGGGCGCGTGAGGGTGTCCTGCACGCGGGTGTCGGCATATTGCACCGACAGCGAAAGTTTATTTTGCTGCATTTTTGGTCGTTGTTTTTTTGGCTGCTGGTTTGGCAGTGGCGCATTTCGGTTTGGCTTCATCGTAGGCATCAACGATGCGCGCCACCAGCGGATGACGTACCACGTCGGCGCTGGAAAAACGCGTGAAGGCAAGTCCGCGTACATCGCCCAATACGTCGATGGCTTCAACCAGCCCGCTTTTCTGATTTTGCTGCAAGTCGATCTGCGTAATATCACCGGTAATCACAGCCTTGCTGCCGAAGCCGATCCGAGTCAGAAACATTTTCATCTGTTCCGGTGTGGTGTTTTGCGCTTCGTCGAGAATGACGAAAGCGTGGTTCAGCGTGCGACCGCGCATATAGGCCAGGGGGGCGATTTCAATCGCCTGTTTCTCGAACATTTTTTGCGTGCGATCGAAACCGAGCAAGTCATACAAGGCATCGTACAAGGGGCGTAGATAGGGATCGATTTTTTGCGACAGGTCGCCGGGCAGAAAGCCCAAGCGTTCACCGGCTTCGACTGCGGGGCGCGTCAGGATGATGCGCTTGACCGCATCGCGTTCCAGTGCATCGACGGCGCAGGCCACGGCCAGATACGTCTTGCCAGTGCCGGCCGGGCCGACGCCGAAAGTGATGTCATGATCCATGATCGCCTTCAGGTACTGCAGCTGATGCGGCGTGCGGCCGCGCAAATCATGGCGGCGGGTTTTCAGTGCTGGCGCATCGGTCACGGACTCAACTGTTTTTCCCTTGGTCGTTTTTCCTGCCGGTTTTTTTTCGGTGGAGACGATTAACTCTGGTTCGGCCAGCGATGCGCGTTGTTCAACCAGGGCCAGTTGAACTTCTTCCAGTGACACGACGTTATCGGCCGCCCGATAAAACTGATCGAGGATTTCCAGTGCACGTGTGCCGTTGCTGCCGCTGATGATGAATTTCTCACCGCGACGGAAAATCGTGACATCGAGCGCGGCAGAAATCTGTCGCAGATTTTCATCCATCGGGCCGCACAGGTGTGCGAGCCGCTTGTTATCCAGCGGCTCAGGAATGAAATACAGCGGTTGAACGGCGGTTTTGGTTTTCAATTTTGACTGAGCAGGCGCTTGTGCGCTAAAAATAAAACTTATTGTTTAACAACGATCTCGCCGCGCAATGTGTAGGCGTGCGATTGTGTGATGTTGACGTCTACCATCTGACCGATCAGACGCGCGGCATTCGCGCCGGCGGCAAAATTGACGACGCGATTGTTTTCGGTGCGACCCTGCAATTCATCCGCATCTTTTTTCGATGGCCCCTCGACCAGGATGCGTTGCACGGAGCCGACCATTTCATCGCTGTAGCGGCGCGTGTTTTGATCGATTGCTGCTTGCAGGCGTTGCAGGCGTTTGAGTTTGATTTCGTGCGGCGTATCGTCTGCCAGATTGGCGGCAGGCGTGCCCGGACGCGGACTGAAAATGAAGCTGAAGCTGTTGTCGTAGCCGATATCGGTGATCAGTTTCATCATTGCTTCAAAATCTTCATCGGTTTCACCGGGAAAGCCGACGATGAAGTCGGATGAGATTGAAATATTCGGGCGCACTGCGCGCAAGCGACGCAGAATGGATTTGTATTCGAGCGAGGTGTAGCCACGTTTCATCGCTGCCAGAATGCGATCGGAACCGTGCTGTGCCGGCAGATACAGATGATCGACCAGTTTCGGCACCTTGGCATAGGTATCGATCAGGCGTTGTGTGAATTCCTTCGGATGACTGGTGACATAGCGTATGCGTTCTATACCTTCCATTTCGGCGATGTATTCGATCAGCAATGCAAAATCGGCGATTTCACCGTCGGCCATTTCACCGCGATAGGCATTGACGTTCTGGCCCAGCAGCGTGATTTCCTTCACGCCCTGCGCTTCGAGTCCGGCGACTTCGGTCAGCACATCGTCGAAACGGCGCGAGACTTCTTCGCCGCGCGTATAAGGCACGACGCAATAGCTGCAGTATTTGCTGCAACCTTCCATGATAGAGACAAAGGCTGTTGCGCCTTCCACCTTGGCGGGCGGCATGTGGTCGAATTTTTCAATTTCAGGGAAACTGATGTCGACTTGCGAACGTCCTGTTGAACGGCGTTGCCTGAGCATTTCCGGCAAACGGTGAAGGGTTTGCGGGCCGAACACCAGATCGACGTAAGGGGCGCGCTTGACGATCGCATCGCCTTCTTGCGAAGCCACACAACCGCCGACGCCTATCATCAGATCCGGTTTGAGCAGCTTCAGTTCACGCAGGCGGCCGAGGTCAGAGAATACTTTTTCCTGCGCTTTTTCACGCACCGAACAGGTGTTGAGCAGGATGACGTCGGCGTCTTCCGCCTTGTCGGTTTTGATCAATCCGTCGGAAGCGTTGAGCACATCGGCCATCTTGTCCGAGTCGTACTCGTTCATCTGGCAACCGAAGGTCTTGATGTAGATCTTTTTCTGCATGAGGTGAGGTGCTTGGTGAATTACTTGAAATTGGATGCGGGCGCCGGTATGGGCGCAGGCAGTGGAACCGGTAGTGGCACCGGTTTTGGCGGAGTCTGTTTCGCTTCGTCTGCCGTCAGAATCCAGATGCGATCGATGTCGCCGTTGCTATCTTCCGTGTAATTCACGGCAAACTGGCTGCCGCGCAAGGATGCTGGCATCTCTATCATATTGTCCTGATTCCAGATGCGCGCACCAGCTGACAGTGTGCGTGTTTTTTCATTGACGACGACAACAGGATGATGGGCCGGCGTCATCAGGCCGCGTTTGACATCCGCTGGAAAGGGGCGCTCGAAAGCATGCACAGACAGGCTGGCAAAAGCAAGTGCACAACTGATCAACAAGGTTCCTATGCGCATGGCAGGCTTCCGTTCCAGGTAAATGAGATGTCGCGATACGGCCAGAATGGTCAAATTCGGGCGATGTGTTGCTTGGCGCAAGGCTGGGTGCCTGTACGGCAGCCGAACTGATAGAGGCGTATCTCCAACAGCCGGTGAAGGCGACATCATATCATGCGGCGCTGTCGGAGGAGTGCGAGCCGGGCTGCTTGCGGTCTGTAGCTGCCGTGGAAATGAAGGTCGCGACAGCCGGGAAATTCGATGAGTTGTGAGCAGCAGGATGTCTTGTCATAAAAACAAACAAAGCCGGAATATCCGGCTTTGTTTGTTTTTACCGCATATGCTGCCAGAGTTTAAATGACGCCTTGTGCCAGCATCGCATCCGCGACTTTGACGAAGCCCGCGATATTGGCGCCGTCTACATAGCTGATTGTGCCATCGGCGCGACGACCGTGACGCAAGCAGGCGTCATGGATGTTGCACATGATGGAATGCAAGCGTGCATCGACTTCCTCACGCGGCCAGGAAATACGCATCGCGTTTTGGCCCATTTCCAGACCTGAAGTAGCAACGCCGCCGGCATTGCTGGCTTTGCCTGGTGCGTACAATACGCCGCTGCCTTCAAATACGCGCACGGCTTCGATCGTGGTTGGCATGTTGGCGCCTTCCGCTACGCAGATCACGCCGTTTTTGACCAGGATATGAGCGGCTTCGATATCCAGTTCGTTTTGTGTTGCGCAAGGCAGCGCAACATCAACTGGTACGTGCCATGGGCTCATGCCTGCATGGAATTCGACGCCGGTACGCTGTGCGTAATCGCTGACGCGACCGTACAGATGGTTTTTGACTTCCATCAGGATGGCCAGCTTTTCCGGAGTGAAGCCGTCATTGTCAACGATGGTGCCGCTGGAATCAGAGACGGTAACGACTTTCGCGCCCAGCGACATCGCTTTTTCAACCGCGAACTGAGCTACATTGCCCGAGCCGGATACGCTGACGCGCATGCCGTCGAAGCTGAGACCTTTTTGCTTGAGCATTTGCTCTGCAAAATAGACGGTGCCGTAACCGGTCGCTTCCGGACGAATCAGTGAGCCGCCAAAGCTCAAGCCTTTGCCGGTAAAGACGCAGTCGGCACGATTGCTGAGTTTTTTCATCATGCCGACCATGAAGCCGACTTCGCGTCCGCCCACGCCGATATCGCCGGCTGGTACGTCGGTATCGGAACCGATGTGGCGGAACAATTCGCTGATGAAAGCCTGACAGAAGCGCATGACTTCACCCGGGCTTTTGCCTTTAGGATCGAAATCGGAACCGCCCTTGCCGCCGCCCATAGGCAGTGTAGTCAGTGCGTTCTTGAACGTTTGTTCGAAGGCAAGGAATTTCAGAATCGACAGGTTGACCGAAGGATGGAAGCGGATGCCGCCTTTGTAAGGGCCGATAGCTGAATTTTGCTGAATGCGATAACCGCGGTTGACTTGTACATCGCCGTGATCGTTGACCCAGGAAACGCGGAACATGATGATACGTTCCGGCTCAATCAGGCGATCCAGCAAGCCGTGTTCGGCGTAATGGGGATTCTGTTCAATGAAAGGCCAGAGGCTTTCCATCACTTCCGTGACCGCTTGCAAAAACTCGGGTTGGCCGGGATTACGGTCGGAGACATGGCTCAGAAAATGATGGAGAGAAGGGTATTTCATGATTTGCCTTAAATCGGTGCGTAAAAAAGAATGGACGGCATTGTTGCATCAAATTGAATACTTTTCCATTTTTAACGCACCTTTTTGTGGCGTTTTAAGGATTTTTACAGCTGAAAATGCGGATGAGAATCCAAAATAGTGCAAATTTTGCATGTTGTAGCGCAAAAACAGGATGACGGATGCCGGGAAAAATGACATGAATCGCGCACAGCATAGCCATTCACTTGCCGGATATCCCCCGATGTTTTGTTAGCGGAAGACCAGTACAGGAATGCTCGAGTGCGCCAATACCTTTTGTGTTTCGCTGCCGACAAACAGCTTGTTCAGGCCTTTGCGTCCATGCGATGCCATGAAAATGACATCGCATGCGGATGATTCTGCCGTGCGCACGATTTCTTCATACGGACTGAAAGAGAGGGCGATGGCAGTTTTGCATGTCACGCCCTGGGCGCGGGCAAGCGCCGCCGCCTTGTCAACATTGTGCTGTGCGATTTCCTGTGCTTTCTCGTCGTAGGCAAGTGAGTCCATTGGAAATACGCCTGCTCCCTCAACCAGCGCCGAATACACATAGGGCTCTGCAACGCAGAGCGTGACGAGCTCGCCGTTCATGGTTTTTGCAAATTCTATCGCGGCATCGATGGCTTTGTCGGACAAGGGGGAGCCGTCTGTTGGCACGAGAATTTTTTTGAACATGGTTTTCTCCGGTGGTTGGAAAACGCTACTGCCCATTGAGGATATATCCACAGGATTCTGCTCAGTCTGATCCAGATCAAAGAAACAGCAAAATTGTGTACCTGAATCCTGTCCTCGATATTCTCAAGGGATAAGAAATGTCCGTGAAGCTAGCAATCCATAGTAAATGAAAACAAGGTACCTGCGCCATGTTGTCCAAATTCAAGGGAAGTAAAAAGTCGGGTCATATGAATAATGCGTAGTATGGAACTCCCTTGTGGCGCATGGTTGTTCAATGCAATAACAGATGCCGCAGGCGCGAAAGTGCAGGACAACAAAAAACCCGCGCTCTCGTGAGAGGAACGCGGGTTCATGCATTTCTTGTTCTTGGTGGTGATAGGTGGATTTGAACCACCGACCCCAGCATTATGAGTGCTGTGCTCTAACCAACTGAGCTATATCACCAAACAGCCGAAAATTATGACGTTTCCGGCAGGCTAAGTCAATATGAAATTGCGGTAAAGGGTAATTTATCCCTTGAAGTCATCCGATTTTTTGCCGGCTTAATTGGTAAAGATCATTATGCAAGTTGCAAGCAATTTATCTTTTTGCGATCGTCGGTGCTAGTGCGGCACTTTGCCTGTGCTGGCCATCTTGCGCAAAATACTGTCCGCAACGTCGGGTGCGAGGCAATCGATTACCTGCCGCTCCGGCATGCTGCGCAGCCAGGTCAGTTGACGTTTGGCCAGTTGGCGGGTGGCGGCGATGCCTTTTTCGCGTAACTCTGTCAGGCCGTATGTGCCATCCAGATATTCCCAGCTCTGGCGATAACCGACGCAGCGCATGGATGGCAGGCCGGGATGCAGGTCGCCGCGTGCGCGCAAGGCACGTACTTCATCGAGCAAGCCGCCGTCTTTCAGCATGGCATCGAAGCGGTTGGCAATGCGCGCATGCAGGATGCTGCGCTCGGATGGTTCCAGTGCTATCGGCAACAAGGTAAACGGCAATTCGCTTTTGGGCGCTTGCGCCAGCAATGCGGACATCGGCTGCCCGGTCAGGGCGATGATTTCCAGCGCGCGTTGTATGCGTTGTGAGTCGTTTGGTTTCAAACGTGCAAAGGTTACAGGATCCAGTTTTTCCAGTTTTGCATGCATGGCTGGCGAGCCGATCAGCGCAGCTTCTGCGTCCAGTTCTGCGCGTAGTGCCGCGTCGGCTTGCGGCAGCGCATCGAGGCCGTCTTTCAATCCCTTGAAGTACAGCATGGTGCCGCCGACCAGCAGCGGCAGTTTGCCGCGTGCACTGATTTCCGCAATCAGGCGTATCGCATCCTGGCGAAATTGCATGACCGAATAAGCATCGAGCGGATCGAGTATGTCGATCAGGTGGTGCGGCACGCTGGCGCGCTCTTCATCGGTCGGTTTTGCGGTGCCTATATTCATTTCGCGGTACACGAGGGCGGAATCGACGGAAATGATTTCAGACGGGGTGTGCGCGGCGATTGCCAGCGCTGCGGCAGTTTTGCCGGAGGCGGTCGGCCCCATGATGGCGACGGCCAGCGGTTTTGCGGATGGCTTGCTCATGTGCGTGCTGCCGGCAGGAAGTGTCTGTGCGTCTGGCGTCGCATGTTAGCGTCCGCGCTCGAACAGTTTGTCCAGATCGGACAGACCAAGCTGTACCCAGGTTGGACGACCATGATTGCATTGATCGGCACGTTCGGTGGCTTCCATCTGGCGCAGCAGGGCATTCATTTCCGGCACGGTCAGTGTGCGGTTGGCGCGTACTGCGGTATGACAGGCCAGCGTGCCGAGCAATTCATTGCGGCGTTCAAGCAGCACGCGCGAGCCGCCGAATTCGCGCACGTCGCGCAATACATCGCGCGCCAGTGTTTGTGCATCGGCATTTTTCAGCAGTACAGGAACGGCGCGTACCGCAAGGGTAGTTGGCGACAAGGCCGCGATATCGAAACCCAATGCTTGCAGGATGTCCTGATTGTCTTCCGCCGTGCCGACTTCCACGCCATCGGCGTAAAAGGTGATCGGGATCAGCAGTGGTTGTACCTGCATCTCATTGTCGTCGAGTGCATGTTTCAACTGTTCATACAGGATGCGTTCGTGCGCAGCATGCATATCAACCAGCACCAGACCTTTGGTGTTTTGCGCGAGAATGAAAATGCCATGCAACTGCGCCAGCGCAAAGCCCAGTGGGAATTCATCGTCCGGCAGCGTTTGCCCACTATTGCTACCTGCAGCATGCAGCGACGGCGCAGTGCTGTTGCTGTCATTGGATGCGGGACCGTTGGCAAACAGGGCGCCATAATTCGCTGCGCTTTGCGCCACACCATATGATGAGTTGAACTGTGGTGCAAATGAAGTTTGCTGTTGTTCGCGTAACCATGGCATCGCACCGGATGGTGCCGGCGTGGGTGCCGGGGCAGCGCCAAATGCTGTCGCCGAGGTTTGTGCCAGCGCACGGCTGATGGCATGGAACACGAACTGATGCACGGCGCGACTATCGCGGAAGCGGACTTCGATTTTCGACGGATGTACGTTCACATCGACCAGTGCAGGATCGAGTTCCAGGCTGATTACATACGATGGATAGCGGTCGCCGTGCAATACATCCTGATAAGCCGAGCGCACCGCATGCGTGAGCAATTTGTCGCGTACGAAGCGACCATTGACATAAAAGTATTGCGCATCTGCACGCGCCTTGGATGCAGTCGGCAAACCGATGAAACCGTGCAGGTGCAAGGAGCCGGCGGTTTCTTCCAGAGGCAGGCGTGCGGCAGAAAATTCATTGCCGAGTATATGCGCGCTACGCTTGGCGATGTCGCTGACTGCCCAGTGATCTATGGTCTTGCCGTTATGCGTGAGTGAAAACGCAACATCGGGACGCGACAAGGCAATGCGGCGTACCACTTCCGCGCAATGGCCGAATTCGGTCTGCTCGGTTTTCAGGAACTTGCGACGCGCCGGTGTGTTGAAATACAGGTCCTGTACATCAACCGTGGTGCCGGCGGCGCCGGAAGAGGGTGCTACCGTGCTTTTCTGGTCGGTGATTTGCACACCGCTGATTTCCCACGCATGTGCAGCATCGGCGGTGCGTGAAGTCAGCGTCAGTTGTGCAACCGAGGCAATCGACGCCAGTGCTTCACCGCGAAAACCCAGCGTGGCAACATTCTCCAATTCGGTCAGTGAATTGATTTTAGACGTTGCATGCCTGGCCAGCGCCAGTGGCAATTGTTCCGGTGCGATGCCGCGACCATTGTCGGTGATGGCGATCCGTTTGACGCCGCCTTGTTCCAGCCGCACGCTGATGTGCGTGGCGCCGGCATCCAGCGCGTTTTCCAGCAATTCCTTGACAACGGCGGAGGGGCGTTCAACCACCTCGCCGGCGGCGATTTGTGAAATGAGCTGGTCTGAGAGTGCTTGTATCGGTCGGGCCGATGGAGAGGATGCGTGCATCTGCAGATTATAACGTCGCCGGCGTGCGATCGGCAGTGAACCGACGATCGATCAGGCGGTCTTTCTGCGTGATCGGTGCGCCTGCAGCGTGGTGTATCATGCTGCCGCTACCAAGGAAAATTATGGATTTCATGCAGTTCTTCGACATGATTTTGCATGTCGACAAGTATCTCGGAACATTTATCGCACAATACGGCGCACTGATTTATCTGGTGTTGTTTGCAATTATTTTTTGTGAAACCGGTCTGGTCGTCTTCCCATTTTTGCCAGGAGACACTTTGCTTTTCATTGCGGGTGCATTTTGTGCCTCCGGCAGCATGAATCTCTGGTTGCTGCTGAGTTTGCTGATCACAGCCGCGATTCTGGGCAACACGGTAAATTACTGGATAGGCCAGCGGATAGGTGAAAAAGTATTCACGCACGATTATCGCTGGCTGGATAGAGCGGCGCTGCGAAAGACGCATGCCTTTTATGAAAATCACGGCGGGAAAACGCTGATACTGGCGCGTTTCCTTCCCATCGTTCGCACGTTCGCGCCCTTCGTTGCCGGCGTATCAAGAATGACTTTTGTGCGCTTCCAGTTTTTCAATGTCACCGGTGCGGTTTTGTGGGTGGTACTGCTGGTCGTCGGCGGTTACCTGTTCGGTAATATCCCGATTATCCGCGATCATCTGAACACCATTGTGCTGGTGGGTGTGGGCGCTGCTGCGATTCCGGTTGTGCTCGGTGCATTATGGAAGCTGGCGCAACGATTCAGTAAGTAAAAATTTGCCTTATTGTCCACCGCCCCGCCGGGATTACATCATCCGGCCCTTTGCCAGCGGTGGGTTTTTTGCAAAATATTTCCGTATGCCCTGCGAAATGGCGTCCGCCATTCGGTTCTGATAAGCGTCATCGTTCAATTTGGCTTCTTCTGCCGGATTGGAAATGAAAGCTGTCTCGATCAGAATGCTCGGAATATCGGGCGCCTTCAATACTGCAAAACCAGCCTGTTCCACCGCATCCTTGTGCAGACGATTGATGCCGCCGATTTCGTTCAATACTGCTTTGCCCAGCTTCAGACTGTCGTTGATTTGTGCTGTGGTGGACAGATCGAGCAGCACGCTGGCCAGTTGCTTGTCGTGATTCTTGATATTCGCGCCGCCTATCAGATCGGCGGCATTTTCCTTGTTGGCGAGCCAGCGTGCAGCGGTCGAGCTGGCGCCTTTTTCCGATAGTGCAAAGACCGATGAGCCGTTGGCAGTCGGCTTTACAAACGCATCGGCGTGTATAGAGACGAACAGATCGGCCTGTACCTTGCGTGCTTTTTGTACACGTACATGCAGTGGCACAAAATAATCGCCGTCGCGGGTCAGCATGACGCGCATGTTCGGGTGCTGTTCGAGTTTGGCTTTGAGCCGCTTGGCGATCGCCAGCACGATGTTTTTTTCGTAACTGCCGCGACGTCCCACTGCGCCCGGATCTTCGCCACCATGGCCGGGGTCCAGTGCAATCGTCAGCATGCGGTTTACTTGTGGTGCGCGATCCGTCTTGGGTTCCGCGTATGGTGGTGTGATTGCAGCTACCGGCGGCGGCATCGTGTCCGGCGGCGCGTCGATCGACCATTGCCCTTTTTCTATCAGCGCCGCGATCGGGTCGGGCGGATTGATCGGGTACAGGTCAAATACCAGTCTGTGTTTATATTCGCCTACCGGAGCTAGTGTAAATACCTGCGGATTGACTTCTTCCTTCAGATCGAACACCAGCCGCACCACATTCGGCCGGTTCTGGCCGACACGTACCTGCTTGATGTAGGGATCGTTGGAGTGGATTTTTGCGATCAGGCTTTTCAAGGTCGGGCCAAGCTCTATGCCTTCGACATCGACGACCAGCCGCTCGGGATTCTTGATGATGAAATGGCTGGTCTTCAGGTCCGTATCATTTTCCAGTGTGACGCGGGTGTACTCTTCAGCCGGCCAGACACGCACGGCGAGAATTTGCGCGGCCAGCGCGGACAGCGGGGAAAATAGCGAAATCAGCAGCGTGCCGCCCGCTCTGAGAACGGTGCGGCGCACTTTGGCTTTTACAGATTTGGAGCGAATTTCAGTCGGTTCAGACATTCAACACCTTGTTCGGACAACGATTGCAATTCTACATCACGTCCTTCGCCGGCAACGGCAAGTGAAATACTCAGGTCGGGCGGCGGCAGCACTTCTTCCGCTTTTTCCGGCCACTCGACGACGCAAATTGTTTGATGGTTGAAGTATTCGCGGAAACCGGCATCGAGAAATTCCTCGGCGCTCGCCATCCGGTATAAATCGAAATGGATCACATTGACGGTTTGTCCGGCAATCGCAAGCGCATATGGTTCGGCCAGGGTATAGGTCGGACTTTTTACATGACCCTCATGACCAAGTGCATGCAGCATGGCGCGCGTCAATGCGGTTTTCCCGGCGCCCAGATCGCCATGCAGATAAATCGTCAAGCCCGGCTGCAGCGCGCGCGCGAGTGCAGCACCGAGTGCAATGGTGCCGGCTTCTTCGTGCAGGTGTACGGTCAGAGCTTGCATAGGTTACGAAGGTTTATTTAAATTCAGTGGCTAGCGACTGTACGATGTCATTGGCACGGCGGAGTTCATTTTCTTTAACTGCATAGTGGCCGGACTTACTGCAGCAGTGCCAGCCATAGTGGCAGAGTCGCCATCGAAATCAGTGTGCCGGCCGAGATCAAAAATGCGACAAATGGCCCGTTGCCGCCCATGCGTACCGCCAGCACATAACAGCTCGATGCGGTTGGCAGCGCAGCAAACATCACGACTATCTGTAAATGCAGCGACGACAAGCCGACCCACTTCCCCAGCGCATAGGTAATCGCCGGTACAGCGAATAATTTCACGGCCAGGAAATAAGTCGCGATGCCTTTTGCTGCGTGCAAACCAGTCAGGCGCAATCCTGCACCGACCATGATCAGGCCAAGCGCGATCGATGCATTGCCCAGGCGCGACAGGAAGGCGCTGGCCAGATCCGGCAAATGAAAGCCGAGCAGGTTGAATGCCACGCCACTCATGGTTGCCATCAGCAGCGGATTTTTCAGTAGTTCAAGCAGCAGACGCCCCTTGTTCTTTACCAGCGCGTGCACCGCGGCCATATTGCACAGTGGTACCGCAAAACCGATCACCAATCCCATCAGTGAAGTGCCTTGATCTCCACCCAGCCGGCTGGCAATTGCCAGCGCAATATACGAATTGAAGCGGAAGGCGGTTTGCACGCCCGATTCAAAAATCATCGGCCCCGTCTTGAATAGCGGTTTTGCCAGCCAGCCGAAAGCGATGCCGGTCAGGCAGGCGGCAATGGCAATCTGCAGAAACTGCCCGGTTGAAGCGAAATTGATCGGCGAGCGGGCGGTAGAGTAAAACAGCAGTGCGGGAAACAGCACGTAATAAATCAGTTTTTCCATCCCGGCCCAGAAGTCATCGCTCCATTGCGTGACGCGAAACAAAATCGCGCCGAACAGAATCAGCATGAAATCAGGAAGCAGGATGTTGACGATATGCATGGCACCTGGCGATGGGCTGCGGCACAAGGCCGGAGCAGGAAATACATGGTGGATGGAACTGGGGCGCGGACAGAAATGCGATGTGCAAGCGCAGCCTGCGCAGATTTTACTTCAACAGACGCGCCAGTTCGACTGCCGTTTTGACGTTCATCTTGTCGAAAATATGCGCGCGATGCACTTCCACTGTACGCATGCTGATCCCGAGCTTGTCGGCAATCACCTTGTTCATTTTTCCTTCCAGGATCAGATCCAGCACTTCGCGTTCGCGTAGCGACAATGCTGCCAGGCGCGTGTGTATCGCCGCGCCGACAGATGCCTGCTCCGATGCCGACAGCGCTTCCTGTACGCGGTCCATCAACTTGTTGTCATTGAACGGTTTTTCAAAAAAGTCGAAGGCGCCGCGCTTCAGCGTATCTACCGCCATAGGTACGTCGCCATGGCCGGTGAGAAAAATGACAGGGAATAATTGCGTCATGTTGCGCGAGGCAAGCAGGTCGAACAGCGCGATGCCGCTGACGTCGGGCATGCGGACGTCCAGCAATACGCATTGCCCCTGTGGATTGGTGCGCGAGATGCCATCCAGTGTGGCGAGAAAAGCCTTGCCGCTGTCATAAGCGACAGCTGGAATGCCGCGCGATTTCGCCAGCCACATCAGTGAGTCGCGGATTACTTCTTCATCGTCGATAATGTGCAGCATGGAATGTCCTGTCAGCCTGCAAGGGCGCGTAATCAATCAGCCCGTATTCAGGGGGCTTCATGCATCGCACCGGATTTGATGGTTTGGCGCAATGCAATATGCATGTCAAAACGTCATTGTTGTCATGCGCGACCTGCACGCATTGTCGTGGTGATCAAATTATTTTGCAACGCCGGCAGTGAAAAACGGAAAATCGTACCACCGCCGGGATTATCCACATGCGTGAGCGTACCACCGTGGAATTCAATCGCCGTGCGGCAGATACTCAAGCCCATGCCCATGCCGTCCGCCTTGGTTGAAAAGAACGGCGAGTACAGGCGCGCGGCCACGTCCGGTGCAATGCCGTGGCCCTGATCGCTGATTGAAACGACCACGTTGCGCGGCGTGGCTGGATCGATCGCGGCAGCGATGCGCAATATTCGTTTTGCTGGCGCTATGCTCTGCATGGACTCGATACCGTTACGCGTCAGATTCAGCAACACCTGTTCCAGCAGCACCTGATCGGCCAATACGGCTGGCAAGGTGGGGGGAATATCGACCTCAATGGCGACAAAATATTGCTGCGCCTGCAGTTCAACCAGTGGTGTCACGCCGTCTATCAGTTCAGAGATGCTGATGGCGGTGCGCATCGGTTCGCGTTTTTTGACGAAGGTGTGCACGCTGCGAATGATCTGGCCGGCACGTTGTGCCTGCGTGTTGGCTTTTTCCAGTGCGTGCGTCAGCATCTCGATATTGATTTTTGCTTCTTTCGGTTGCTCGCTTGCCAGCAAATTCAAGGCGCCGGTGGTGTAGCTGGAAATCGCTGCCAGGGGCTGATTCAATTCGTGCGCCAGTGTCGAGGCGATTTCACCCATGGTCGCCAGACGTGCACTGGCTTGCAGTTTTTCCTGTTGCTGGCGGTTCAGGTCTTCGACACGTTTACGGTCGGAAATGTCGAGAATGGAACCCATCCAGCCGGTTTGCTTGCCGGTATCGTCCACCAGCGGCGATTCAAAAATCAGTACCGGGATACGACGGCCGTCGGCATGCCTGAAAACGGTTTCGAATCCCTGTGGCGTGACGGTGCCGGCGACAACTTGTGAAAAGCGTCGCTGATATTCGCCCATTGCTTCCGGCGCCCAGTACGGCATGGGGGGGAGGTGACCGACGATCTCTTCTGCGGCGATTCCTACCATCTGCGAAAAAGCCGGATTCACGTAAGTCACGCGGCCATTCAGGTCGCGTGCGCGCAAACCGGTGATCAGCGAGTTTTCCATCGCGGTACGAAAGGCAATTTGTTCACGCAAGGCGGTTTCCGCTGCGAGGCGGCGATTGATGTCGCGCCACAATGCAGTCAATGCCCATGCCAGTCCGAGTGCCAGCAGGATGACGGTATCGACCAGCAGGCTGGGCAGCAGCTTGGGCGCGCTCTTGGTGCTGTTGGTACTCAACTGCAGGGATACGCCGGTCAGATTGAGTGCCCGTCTGTGCGTGTACACACCGCGGCCGGCACCGCCTGAAGCGCGTTTGTGAATGACCGTGTCGTTGATGTCGGTCAGCGCAATTTCATTGTCCTGTGCAAACCACCACGGCACCATGTCGTCCAGAATGCTGGACGCCAGATAGCTGGCGACAATACTGCCGGTATACTCTTTACCGACAAACAGCGGCACGTGATAATCGAACATGACCGGCCCGCTGATATCGGCTGCAGGCTGGCTGTACATGGGCGTCCGGGTAGCGCGTGCACGTTCGTCCGCTATTTTCGATGGTGCCGACAGCTCATTTTTTGCGATCAGGGTTTCACTGGTGGAGATGACCTGCCTGCCGTTTGCATCGAGCTCGATGATGCGGTGGATTTCATGATTGTTGCGAATCAGGTTGGCCATGCGTTCCTGCAGGCGCGCGCCGCCGAGATAGCCGGTAATGATTTCCGACGCCATCAGATTCAGGCTTTCTTCATTGCGCTGGAGCTGAAAGCGTATGGTCTGCTCGACCCACAAGGAATCGGCAATCAATTGTGTTTGACGTTCGCTGGCTTCCTGCTGTTTTTCGTGCAGCGGCAGCCAGATCAGTGTGGTCAGGAACAAGCCGGCCAGCATCAGCGGAATGAGCCAACGCCATGCATGTTTGCGGCTGGAGAAGCCGAAGCTGGCGGCGTGGGATGGGTTTGATATCATAAATAGCTAATGGAAAATCGGTCTGTCAAAATGCTGGCGGTGGATTTCCGTGAATCGTTAATATAATGATGTGGCATGCTAACAAGACTGCGGTTGCTTGAGGCAGTCTGCCTGTTCCTGCGTCGTGGTGCGGTTATCCACACTTGCGGAAAATTGAATGACTGCGCATAGTAACGCCAAAATTAAAATCGTAATTTCTTGACTGCGCAATGAAAATAGCAATAAAAATACACTTGTTTTTGCTTGCCCTAGCATTGTCGACGACGGGCACAATTGTATCTGCGCAAACGACAACTGTAATCAAATTCAGCCATGTTGCCGGTAGCGATACTCCCAAGGGGCGTGCTGCATTGCGTTTCAAGGAATTGCTGGAAGAGCGCAGCCGGAATCGTATCCGCGTCGATGTCTATCCAAATAATCACCTGTACAAAGAGTCGGATGAATTGGAGGCGCTGCAGTTGGGCGCAGTGCAGATGGTGGCGCCTTCACTGGCCAAGCTGGCTCAATTTGGTGCGCAGGATTTTGAGGTTTTCGATTTGCCGTATCTGTTTACCAGCAAGGATGCGGTCGTGCGGGTGACCGAAGGAACCTTGGGCAAGGCGCTGTTGAAAAGGCTGGATTCCAAAGGCATGATCGGGCTGGCATATTGGGACAGTGGCTTCAAAATCATGTCGGCTAACAAGCCGCTGAAGATGCCTGCCGATTTTACCGACATGAAAATGCGGGTGCATTCTTCACCCGTGCTGGAAACCCAGATGAGGGCACTGGGCGCGATTCCGCAGATCATGGATGCGAATGAAGTGTATTTCGCGCTGCGCAGTGGTGTCATCGATGGTCTGGAAAGCACGCCGCTTAACTTTTACACCAGAAAACTCTATGACGTGCAAAGCCATATAACGGTATCGAACCATGGCTATCTGGGCAGTGCGGTCATCGTGAACAAGAAATTCTGGGATGGTTTGCCATTCGATTTTCGCAAGCTGATTGATGATGCAATGCATGCAGCAACTTCTTACGGCAATACCCTGGCCGTACAGGAAAATGAAGCTGCACTTGAATTGATCAAAAAAACCGGAAAAACGACAATACATCGATTGACCGACAAGGAAAGCGCCATCTGGAGCCAGACCTTGTTGCCGGTACGCAAAGACCTTGAAGATAGAATCGGCAAGGCCGTCGTGATGACCGTTGCCAGGGAAGCCGATGGGCGTCGCGTAGGCGGACGTTGATGCGCGCGTATTCGCTTGCGCGAATCGGATTCTTTGTGTCTGGCCGTAGCAGGTAATTTCCCCTTCTTGTCCTGTTTTTGCAATTTGCTCCCACCATCAATTAATCTTTCTTGCGGCGATTAGATAAAATCGTTTAGTCTTGTTCGCGCAAGGCTCGTGAAAGGTTTGTATATTAGGCTATGTGCCTTCCGCTCTTCGTACATCGCCGATGTAGTCAAAATCAAGGTGTTCCGTGTATGCGACGGGTTTCGGCAAATGAGCCGGTATCTCTTTTTTTGTGGTTTTGATAGGATGCGTTGGCAGTACGTTTGAAATATCCGAACATCGATTATGGTTTTTACAATAATTATTAAATCAGGAGACGAATCACATGAACAATAAATTTCTGAAAACAATTGTCGGGCTCGCCTTGTGCGCCAGCTCATTCGCCTACGCTGATGCAGCTTATCCAAACAAAACCATCACGATGGTGGTGCCGTTTGCGGCTGGTGGGCCGACTGATACGGTAGCGCGCCTGGTTGCGCAATCCATGACAGGGACGCTGAAACAAACAGTTATTGTTGAAAATGTTGGTGGTGCAGGCGGCACGATAGGTGCAGCGCGCGTTGCAAAAGCGGCGCCGGACGGCTATACCGTATTTTTGCATCACATCGGTCAATCGACAGCACCTACGCTGTACCGCAAGCTGAGCTATAACGCGGTTGATGATTTTGAGCCTGTCGGTTTGATCACCGATGTGCCAATGACATTCATTGCGCGCGGCGACTTTCCGGCCAAGGATTTCAAGGAATTGGTCGCCTATGTAAAAGCCAATAAAAACAAGGTTGCTTATGCCAATGCAGGTGTCGGTTCGGCTTCCCATTTGTGCGGCATGTTGTTCATGACGGCGATTGAGACGGAATTGACTACCGTGCCTTACAAAGGCACTGGCCCTGCGATGAATGATTTGCTCGGCGGTCAGGTTGATTTCATGTGTGATCAAACTACCAATACAACCAGCCAGATCAAGGCCGGTAAAGTCAAGGCCTATGCAGTGACAACCAAAACGCGCGTTCCTTCGCTTCCAAATATTCCTACTGCGACGGAAGCAGGTTTGCCTGGTTTTGAAGTGGCGGTCTGGCATGGTCTGTATGCGCCAAAAGGGACGCCAAAACCAGTCATCGACAAGCTGGAAGCCGCGTTGCAAATTGCACTGAAAGACCCTATGGTCAAACAGCGTTTTGCTGATCTGGGCACCGAACCGGTTTCCAGTGATCGTGCAACACCAGAAGCGTTGGGTACGCATCTGAAAGCTGAAATTGCGAAGTGGGCGCCTATCATCAAGAAGGCTGGTATTTACGCGGATTAATCGCGATTTACAATGTTAATGATGGGTGTAATCAATGACGAGATACGCAGGTATCTCGTCATTTTGAATATGGGCCGACAATTTATTGTCGACTTGAGTTTGACGTAACAGTCTGTATTTACCCGACACATGAAAGTCAGCGTGTCGAGCCATCGGGTTTCAAGAGAAGGGGAACGCCTTGCCATCATTTATTCGACATCCCAAGGATTTCTGGACCGGGATTATTTTTCTATGTATTGGCCTGGCCGCAATCATTATCGGTCGTGATTACCCGATGGGTACGGCCGGGAGAATGGGTCCAGCCTATTTCCCGACTATTCTGGGCGGTATGCTGGCATTGATAGGTTTGACAGCTGTAGTGCGTTCTTTCTTCCGTGAAGGCGAGGCGATTGACAAATTTGCCGTCAAGCAAACGATCCTGATTGTGGCCGGCGTTCTGCTGTTCGGTTTCCTGATACGGGGTGCCGGCCTGGTTGCTGCCATCTTTGCTGTCATCCTCTTCAGCGCTTATGCAAGTTCCAAATTCAAGTGGACGTACGGGATTGCGCTTGCTGCAGGAATGACAGTATTTTCAGTTGCGGTTTTCGTCAAATTGCTCGGCTTGCCGATTGCGATTGTTGGCCCATGGTTTGGCGGTTAAAAAGGTATTCAAATGGACTTGTTCGCTAATTTAGGGCTAGGTTTTGAAACGGCATTGACGTTGACAAACCTCATGTATTGTCTGATCGGGGTTTTCCTCGGCACGGCAATCGGTGTATTACCTGGACTTGGTCCGACCGCGACGATTGCAATGTTGTTGCCGGCGACGTTTGCATTGCCGCCGATTTCCGCGTTGATCATGCTGGCTGGTATTTATTACGGCGCGCAGTATGGCGGGTCGACAACGGCAATCCTGGTGAACCTTCCCGGGGAGTCTTCTTCGGTCGTAACGGCCATCGACGGCTACCAGATGGCGCGACAAGGGCATGCGGGCAAGGCACTGGCAACTGCAGCGATCGGCTCGTTTTTTGCAGGGACTGTTGCAACGGTTCTGCTTGCATTGTTTGCACCGCCATTGGCTGACATGGCATTGAAATTCGGTCCTGCCGAGTATTTCTCCTTGATGGTGCTGGGGCTGGTGGCGTCGGTTGTGTTGGCCAGCGGTTCGCTGCTCAATGCAATTGGTATGGTGATATTGGGTTTGTTATTGGGATTGATCGGCTCAGACGTTAATTCCGGTGCGGCACGTTATACCTTTGATTTGCCTGAACTCGCAGACGGTATCAATTTTGTGATTGTAGCGATGGGTATGTTTGGTATCGGTGAAATTATCCGCAATCTCGAACACGAAGAAACCCGCACGCTGGTCATGAAGAAGGTGTCTGGATTGATGCTGACCAAAGATGACTTCAAGCGCATCATCGCGCCTATCCTGCGCGGCACGGTGCTTGGTTCTGCGCTGGGCATTCTGCCTGGTGGTGGTGCGATGCTGGCGTCATTTGCGGCGTATTCGATCGAGAAAAAAGTCTCGCCGAATTCTGCGCAATTCGGCAAGGGTGCAATCGAAGGTGTGGCAGCACCGGAGACGGCCAATAATGCCGGTGCGCAAACCTCGTTCATCCCGATGCTGACTCTGGGTATTCCATCCAACCCGGTGATGGCGCTGATGATAGGCGCGATGATCATTCAGGGTATTCAGCCTGGCCCTGCAGTCATGACCGAGCAACCGACGTTGTTCTGGGGCTTGATTGCCTCGATGTGGATCGGTAATTTCTTCCTGATCGTGCTGAATCTGCCCATGATCGGTTTGTGGGTACGCATGATTACCGTGCCTTACCACTATCTGTATCCTGCGATCCTGATGTTTTGCTCAATTGGCGTGTTCAGTTTGAATAACAGTGATTTTGATATTTATCTGATGGCCTTGTTCGGATTGTTTGGTTATATTTGCGCCAAGCTTGATGCCGAACCGGCTCCGATGCTGCTGGGTTTTATCATCGGGCCTATGATGGAAGAATATCTGCGTCGCGCCTTGCTGTTGTCGCGTAGCGATCCGATGGTGTTCTTTAACCGTCCCATCAGTGCCACGATGTTGGCGATGGCTGCATTAGCATTGATAGTGGTGCTGTTGCCTGCATTGCGCAAAAAACGCGAGGAAGCGTTCAAGGAAGAATAAAGACCTGCTACGCTGCTTTCAGTCAGGGTTGGCGGAAGTGCCGGTGAGTCGAGGAAATCTGCATTTCACAGAAGCTGTTGATGATTGCATGATCAAATGGCCGGAAATGCCAAAGTAAAATTCAAGGCGTGTCGCAAGGCACGCCTTTTTTATTTTTCCTCATGCCATGGGTAACTGTGCAGTATTTATATGCTTGAAGTGTGTCTTTCCCTGTTTTTTCGAGTAACGATTCATTGCGGATAAGTGCTTGATTTCCCCTGGATTGATTTTTATAATAAGTCCGGCTTTGCTTGCGGCCTTGGTCTGCGATAGCGAGCAGTGATCAGCGTCATGAAATGTTGCAGGGGAGCATACATACACACGGCATTGATGTCGGATTAGCAGAGGAGATCTGTATCAATAAAAATTGTGATAGCGCAGCTATATGCAGTTTGGGGTACAGCAGCAGGATTTGAGGGCGCATCGCGAGATGCGCCTTTTTTGTTTTATGCTCTGTGTAAATGTCTTTGGGTTATATGCAATGAAACAGACTTCTTCCTCATCCTTGTTTTCCGCCATTGTTGAAGCATCGTTCGGTGCGGTTGGCATACGCACGGAAGACCGCCTTGTGCGTGAACTGGTGTATTTGCCCGCAAGTTTTCATGGCAAGGATGCGATCGATGCCGTTTCGGAAAAGGCGGCAAAGCAGGTTGAGCGTTACCTGCTCGATCCCGATTTTCAATTCGATCTGCCGTTGGCGCAGATAGGTACGCCTTTCCAGCACAAAGTATGGGCGGCGATTAGCGAGATTCCGCGCGGCAAGGTGCTTGCCTATGGCGATATCGCACGACGTGTGCAATCCGCACCGCGTGCGGTTGGGCAGGCTTGCGGTGCCAACTGGTTTCCGCTGGTGATCCCGTGCCATCGCGTTACTGCGGCAACAGGTCTGGGCGGTTTTTCGCATCATGACGATGAGAGCGGATTTCATGTCGGTGTGAAACGCTGGTTGCTCGCGCATGAAAAGGTGGCGGGCTATTGATGGGCAGGGCGACGAACATGGTGGCGACAGCTGCGGCGAGTACCGATGCTTTGACTAGCCAGGAGCAGATCGACGAATTCTGCGATACCTTGTGGTTGGAAGACGGGCTCGCAAAAAATTCCCTGGAAGCTTATCGGCGCGATTTGCGCTTGTTTGCGGTATGGCTGCAAGGTGAGCGTGGCAAGACTTTGCTGGCTGCGCATGCCGATGACCTGAATGCCTATTTCTTTGCGAAACACGAAACAACCAAGGCCACATCATCGAATCGTCGTTTGGCAGTGCTTAAACGGTTTTATCGATTGGCATTGCGACAAAATCGTATCAGCGACGATCCCTGCCTGAAAATGCGTTCGGCCAAGCAGTCGCCGCGCATACCGAAAACGCTGTCGGAAGCGCAGGTGGAGGCATTGCTGGCTGCGCCGGATGTGACGACGCCACTGGGGTTGCGCGACCGCACGATGCTGGAGTTGATGTATGCCAGCGGCTTGCGCGTGACGGAACTGGTGCTGCTGAAATCGATAGAAGTCGGGATGAATGAAGGTGTTTTGCGCATCACCGGAAAAGGCGGAAAAACGCGTCTGGTGCCGTTCGGCGAGGAGGCGCGAGTGTGGATAGAACGTTATCTGAAAGAAGCGCGTCCGCTGATTCTGGATGGTCAGAACGATGATGCCCTGTTTGTCACGGCGCGTGGCGCGGCCATGACGCGACAGATGTTCTGGACGCTGGTCAAGAAACATGCGGCGGCCGCTGAAATCAATGCGCCGCTATCGCCGCATACCTTGCGCCATGCCTTCGCCACCCATCTGCTGAATCACGGCGCTGATTTGCGGGTGGTGCAAATGTTGCTCGGCCATTCCGATATCTCGACGACGCAAATTTATACGCACGTCGCGCGCGAACGACTGAAACGCCTGCATCAGATGCATCACCCGCGCGGCTAAAACCGTGCTGTTTTTTTACGACTCAAATAATTTTTATTGCGTAGAAGAATAAAAATGAACGGTATTTTCAGTTTTTAACTGATCTTAGACGATGTTTGCATGCTGTTGCAGCAAGTAAATTCTACCTGTTTTCAGACGTGAAGGGTGGTGGCATGCTAGCATTCGTCTCATTGACGGTGCATGATCGCGGCAAGGATGCAGTAAGCAGCGAGCGGCCCCGCCTTCCACCTTAAACAGAACATCTACTCAAAGAGTGATCCCTTGGCCAAGCCTAATTTTCAGTACGAAAAACGTCAAAAAGAGCTGGAAAAGAAAAGAAAAAAAGAAGAGAAGTTGAAGCGCAAGCTCGAAAAAGGAAATTCACCTGACGACGGCACTGAAGCATCTGAAATCGATGCGGATGAGCCGGCGTCGAATGATCCTGCCGCGACGTAAAGCTTTTTGATTACTGTGCGTGACTCAGGTCAGCGGCTCATCCGGTGCCCCGGAAGATGTCGTGCTGGTCAGCGATTTCCCATGCAAGAGGATGCGCACCAGCACCAGACCGTGATCTGAAGCGTGTGCCTGTTTGAATGTCATGTGGTCGTTCAGATACATCACTTCCGTCACTTCGCCTATCGCCGCGTGCGATGCAGGATTGAATTCCTCAGAAACCAGTATGTGATCGATCGTTTCATAATTGCCATCGTGCACATGCGTGTAGCCGACGTCGCGCAAGGCATCGCGGCGCGACTGGATGCGATAACTTTCAAACAGCCTGTCGTCGATGCCGTTTAGCGGATATTTCCCCAGTCCCATCACCATCTGCGTCGGAATCGCGCTGGCGACATCGTTGAAGTCGCCCATGACAATCATCGGCAGGCGCTTCTCCTTGTTTATATTGGATAGCAGCGTACGCAAGCCCAGTGCATCGGTGCCGCGCCGGATCAGTGAGCGCAGCATGGCGATGCCGGCCTGATCCGGATGACTGTCGTTGCCATCGCTGCGATAATCCGGCAGCTTGGATTTCAGATGGCAGACAAATACATGGATTGGCAAGTCGGGTGCAATCTCAATGTTTGCGTGCAGTATCGGTCGGGTGAAACGGCTGACCGGATGATGCACGCCAGGCAAGGTGATGCTCAGATTGTTTGGCAACTCCACAGAAATTGCCGCGCCGGGGGCTACCGGCAGGCGCGATATCAGAGCTACGCTGGGCGTAAGGTGGTCGGCCAGCGGATCCGGATCGAAACCGATCAGCTGTGCATCGCGATACTTTTGTGTTTTGACCAGCACGTCTTTCAAGGCGGCTTGCGAGAAGATTTCCTGCAGACCGATGACATCGGCATCGAGACTGTCCAGCTGTTGCGCGATCCAGCTGATTTTTTCTTCGTACTCTTCGCTTGAATACGGAATCTGGTCGTCATAGTATTTCACGCCCGGCAAAGCCAGATTGCAGACATTGAAGGTCGCAAAGCGAAGTTCTTGTTGCATAATGTGCTCCAATTTTTAAGATGAGCGTAACACGCATGGCAAAAAAAGAGCATATTTCCGAAACGCCCGCGACCCAGTTCTTGCGCCGCAAGGAGATAGTTTTTTCCGAACATCCCTACGATTATGAAGAGCATGGCGGCACGACGGTTTCGGCGCACAAGCTGGGTGTCGACGAACACGCCGTTGTCAAGACGCTGGTGATGCAGGACGAGGTAGCGAAGCCATTGATCGTGTTGATGCATGGTGATCGCAAGGTATCGACCAAGAATCTGGCGCGACAGATCGGCTGCAAATCGGTGGCGCCGTGCAAACCGGACGTGGCGAACCGGCATTCCGGATTTTTGATAGGCGGCACCTCGCCATTCGGCACGCGCAAGACGATGCCGGTGTATGTAGAGCAGAGTATTCTTGATCTGGAAAAAATATATATAAACGGCGGACGACGCGGCTACCTGATAGGCATAGCGCCGCAGGTGTTGACGCAGGTATTGTCGGCAACTGCAGTACAGTGCGCTCTGGAAGAATAAAGAATCAGGCGAGAGCGCCGTTTTGCAAGCAAGGATGTAAAACGGTAACGTACCGGGTAAAAACACAATAAAAAATGTGACTAAAGGTTGATATGAATACAGTTCTTTTCGCAATCGCTGCTTACCTGATCGGTTCGATTTCATTTGCGGTAGTCGTCAGCAAATGCTTTCGTTTAGCCGATCCGCGCAGCTACGGTTCCAAGAATCCGGGCGCGACTAATGTACTGCGCAGCGGGAATAAAAAAGCGGCGATATTGACCTTGCTTGGTGATGCTGCAAAAGGTTTTGTTGCTGTGTGGCTGGCCAAATATTTCGGCCCCGAATATGGTGTACAGGAAAGTGGTGTGGCCTTGGCGGCGATCGCTGTTTTCCTTGGTCATTTATGGCCTATCTTTTTCCGTTTTGCTGGCGGCAAAGGAGTAGCGACTGCCTTGGGCGTATTGCTGGCGCTGAATGGCTGGCTTGGTCTGGCGACCCTGGTGACCTGGCTGGTGATCGCATATGCCTTCCGTTATTCTTCGTTTGCGGCACTGATCGCCAGCATCTTTGCTCCTTTCTATTACGCCTTGCTGTTTGGCCCCGACGTGATTCTACTGGCGGTAGTGGCGATGAGCGTATTGCTGATTTACCGGCATGGCAAGAACATCGGGAATTTGATGGCAGGAAAAGAAACCAGAATCGGCAGCAAGAAAAAATAACTCTTCGACTATCCAAACGCAACGAAGTCTGTGAAGCTCATTGTGGCAGTGCACAGCTTCGTTTGCATCGCACCTGGTTCGCATTCCCGTGCCGCAGATTTGCAAGAGCCGAGCACCTTCCAGCAGCGTTACCGTATATCCATGATCATTGAATAAATCCAAATTTCATGGGACACACTATGAACTCAAACAAATTTTCCACTGCAGAAATTGAAGCTGTCTACGATGTGATGCGTGCACGGCGCGATATGCGGCATTTTATTCCGGGGCAGCTGGAAGACGGACAGCTGGAGCGCTTCATTCAGGCGGCCCACATGGGCCCCAGTGTCGGCTTGATGCAGCCCTGGCGTTTCATACGCATCGGCGATAAAAACTTGCGGCTGTCCATACAGGAACATGTGGAACAGGAAAGAATTGCTACTGCAGATGCCTTGGGCGAGCGTTCCAGCGAATTCATGCGCATCAAAGTGGAAGGGATCCTATCTTGCGCGGAAGTGCTGGTGGTGGGGTTGATCGATCAGCGCGAGCGCTATGTATTTGGGCGTCGCACCATGCCGGAGATGGATCTGGCTTCTGCATCGTGTGCGATACAGAATATGTGGCTGGCTGCACGCGCTGAAGGAATCGGTATGGGCTGGGTGTCCTTATTCGATCCGGCCAGATTGCGTGAAATATGCAAGATGCCGGAGGGCAGCCAACCGATTGCCATACTGTGCCTGGGACCAGTACAAGAATTTTATCCTGCGCCCATGCTGGAAATCGAGGCTTGGGATAAGCGCAAAGCGCTAGGCGAGATTTTGTATGAAAATGCCTGGATCGTTGAAAAGCCTATTTCGTAATCGATATAGGATAGTGCGGAGTCGGTCAGACATTAAATCTCGCGGATACTATCCAGCGGCCAGCGCGGTTTGACGTTGAAGCTGTAGTCTTTCTTTGCTGCGTCTGGATTGATCTGCAAACGCATCGCGCCAGCGAATGCAATCATCGCGCCGTTGTCGGTGCAAAATTCCAGTTCCGGATAAAACACCTTGAAGTGCTTTTTCACCGCGGCTGCATTCAGTGATTCGCGCAGTTGGCGATTGGCGCCTACGCCACCGGCGATGACTAATCTTTTCAACCCGGTGTGCTTGAGCGCGGTCATGCATTTTGCCGTCAACACTTCCACGATCGCATCGACAAAGGCGCGTGCGATGTTTGCCTTGTCTTGCTCGCAGATATTCGTGGTTTGATTTTTGACGACGGTCAGCACCGCTGTTTTCAATCCGGAAAAACTGAAATCCAGATTTTTCGAATGCAGCATCGGCCGCGGTAATTTATATGCACTTGGATCGCCGAACTCTGCCATGCGCGAAATAGCCGGGCCGCCCGGATAACCGAGGCCGAGCAGCTTGGCGGATTTATCGAATGCTTCGCCGGCGGCATCGTCCAGCGTTTCGCCCAGCATCGTGTACTGCCCGACACCATCGATGCGCATCAATTGCGTGTGACCGCCTGAAACGAGTAAAGCGATGAAGGGGAATTCCGGCGGTTCGCTGGCCAGCAAGGGCGACAGCAAATGTCCTTCGAGGTGATGCACGCCCAATACCGGTTTGTCCAATGCCAGACCGAGGCCGCACGCGACCGAGGCGCCAACCAGCAGTGCGCCAGCCAGGCCCGGACCTTGTGTATACGCGATTGCATCGATTGCATTGTGTGCGATGCCGCTTTCCGCGAAAACCTGTTCCAGCAAGGGGATGGCGCGACGTATGTGGTCGCGCGAGGCCAGTTCCGGCACCACGCCGCCGTATTCTTCGTGCATTTTTACTTGCGAATAAAGTGCGTGCGCGAGCAAGCCGCGTTGCGTGTCATATAGCGCGAGACCAGTTTCATCGCAGGAGGATTCGATACCGAGAACAAGCATGGAGTAAAGGTGCGGGGAAAATGCAGTATGTGGTGTGATTCTTGCGTGGATTGTAGCTTATTCCGGTACAAGACCGTATCACTTGCTTTGAGAATGTTGCAATGATTGAAACTTCAAACCCTGGTTTGCACTCCGATATGCGTTCTGACGTGCGTTCGTTGCGTATTGTGGTCGTCAATACTGTCATGCCGCCCGAAGGCGAGCAGGATGAGCATGCCTGGATGCAGGCGCAGCGCGCGCGTGCGCTGCGCATAGGTTTGCTCGAAGCGGGTTACAACATTATCGCGGTCTTCCCTGCTGATATGCATTTGCCGGATCGCGTTGCGCAATTGCAGCCCGACATGATCATCATCGATGCCGAATCCGATTCGCGCGATGTTCTGGAGCACGTTGTGATGGCGACGCGTGAGGCGCGGAGACCTATTGTCTTGTTTACAGAGGATCATGCGACTTCCAGCATGGAAGCAGCGATGGCAGCAGGTGTGTCGGCGTATGTTGTGGCGGGTTTGCAATCCGAGCGTATCAAGCCTGTTCTGGATGTTGCATTGGCACGTTTCAATGCCGAGCAAAAATTGCGTACCGAGTTATCCGATACCAAACTCAAACTGGCTGAGCGGAAGACGATAGAACGCGCCAAGGGTTTGCTGATGGAACGGCATAAAATTTCCGAAGACGAGGCCTATTCAAAACTGCGCCGTATGGCGATGGACAAGAATCTGAAGTTATCCGAGCTGGCGCAACGCATATTGGATGTTGCTGACTTATTAGGTTGAAATAGAGTGATTTGGTGGGGGCGAAGATTGCAGGTGAAGTTTACGTCTGGTTGCCGCACTAAATAAATGCGCCGCACGAAAAAAGAGCAATAGCTGGTGATTAAGTGCATCTTATCTTCGCTAATTCATTGAATAAACGCTGGCACACCAATTGCTAAAGTACTGCTAACACCAACGAAGGTGCTAAGAATTAAAAACTGTGCTGGCCAATGATGGCCGGGATGGTTAAGGACAAGGACGTCCGTGTCGCAAGAGCGCTGCTCTTGCTGACCGGGCGTCCTTTTTTTATTGCGAAAACCCTTGAGGATAACCATGACAACGAACGACAGGAAATTCAATATGACACGGCGCACAGTCTTGAAAGCAGGTAGCGCCATCACGGCATCGGCCTTCGGTGGATTGGCAACTCAAGGTGTATGGGCTGCAGGTTCCGACAAGCCGGAAAAAGAAGAAGTCAAAGTCGGCTTCATTCCTTTAACGGATTGCGCATCGGTGGTCATGGCATCGGTACTTGGTTTCGATAAAAAATACGGTATCAAGATTGTTCCGACCAAGGAGTCGTCATGGGCAGGCGTACGTGACAAGCTGGTCAATGGCGAACTGGATGCAGCGCATGTACTGTATGGCTTGATTTACGGCGTACACGGAGGCATAGGCGGTGCCAAAAAAGACATGGCTGTCTTGATGAGCCTTAACAACAATGGTCAGGCGATCTCCCTTTCCAAAAAGCTGGCAGACAAAGGTGCCGTGAATGGCGCCGGCTTGGCCAAGCTGATGCAGCTGGAAAAACGTGAATACACATTTGCGCAAACTTTCCCTACCGGCACGCATGCAATGTGGTTGTATTACTGGCTCGCGGCCTACGGCATTAACCCTATGAAAGATGCCAAAGTCATCACCGTACCGCCACCGCAAATGGTCGCCAATATGCGCGTCGGCAATATGGATGGTTTCTGCGTTGGCGAGCCATGGAACCACCGCGCGATTGTCGACGGCATCGGTGTCACTGCAGCGACATCGCAAGACATCTGGAAAGATCATCCGGAAAAAGTGCTCGGTACAACATCCGAATGGGTTGCTAAATATCCAAACACCGCACGTGCAATGACGGCGGCAGTTCTGGAAGCAAGTCGCTGGATCGATGCCTCGCTGTCGAACAAGAACAAGATGGCAGAAACGATTGCGGCCAAGTCTTACGTCAACACTTCAGTCGATGTCATCAACCAACGTATTCTCGGCCGCTACCAGGATGGCATGGGCAAGACCTGGGACGATCCTAACTACATGAAGTTTTATGGCGACGGCGCGGTCAACTTCCCCTACCTGTCGGATGGCATGTGGTTCATGACGCAGCACAAACGCTGGGGCCTGGCCAAGGGAGAACTGGATTACATGGGTACGGCAAAATCGATCAATCGCATTGATCTGTACAAGGAGGCCGCAACGATGGCGAATGTGCCTATCCCGAAAAATGTCATGCGGTCTTCGAAGTTGATCGACGGCGTGGTGTGGGATGGCAAGAATCCTAAGGCTTACGCAGAATCATTCAAGATCAAGGCATAAGGAATCATCATGAGCGCAATCATGCATACAGCAGAAAACGCGACCATCGCTGCATCGGTAGCAACCAGAAAATCGGAGAGTGTCATGCAAAATGCGGCCGCGCCAGCAACCGTTGTCGAGAAGCCGAAAGCAAAGGGGGCAAAGTTTTCCTTGCGTCCTTTCTTCCTGTCGGTATTGCCGCCGATTTTCGGTTTGATTTTCCTGATCCTGGTTTGGGAAATCATCGCTGCCAAAAACAGCGGCATTCCATCGCCTGCAGTGACCTTGAAATCGGCAATGGAATTATTCGCCGATCCGTTCTATAACAATGGCCCGAATGATCAGGGCATAGGCTGGAATATTCTGGCTTCGCTGAAGCGCGTTGGCGTTGGCTTTGGCCTGGCTGCACTGGTCGGCATTCCATTGGGTTTCATGATTGGACGTTTCAAGTTTTTGTCCGGCATGTTCAATCCGATTATCAGCTTGCTCAAACCTGTGTCGCCGCTTGCATGGTTGCCGATTGGTTTGCTGGTATTCAAGGCTGCCGATCCGGCTGCGATCTGGTCGATTTTCATCTGCTCGATCTGGCCGATGATCATCAATACTGCAGTCGGCGTGCAACGTGTACCGCAGGATTACATGAACGTCGCCAAGGTATTGAATTTGTCTGAATGGAAAATCGTTACCAAGATTCTGTTCCCATCGGTATTGCCTTACATGCTGACCGGCGTACGTCTGGCGATCGGTACTGCATGGCTGGTGATCGTTGCGGCAGAGATGCTGACCGGCGGCGTTGGTATCGGTTTCTGGGTCTGGGATGAGTGGAACAATCTGAACGTGGCGCACATCATCATCGCCATCGTGGTCATTGGTATCGTCGGCTTGATACTGGAGCAGATCTTGGTCGGTATCGCCAGAGTCTTTACCTACGAAGATGTGAAAAGTTGATTTTGAAGCGCTGATCAAGATTACAACGAATAAGGAAGCACAAGGAAAACATCATGGATAACAACAGCAAGTTCATCGATATTCAACATGCGGAAATGTCCTTTCCGACCAAGAAAGGAGTGTTCAATGCACTTACCGAGATTAATCTGACTGTTGCGAAAGGCGAGTTCATCACACTGATCGGGCATTCAGGTTGCGGTAAATCGACATTACTTAATCTGATTGCCGGTTTGACGCAGGCTACCGACGGCATGTTGTTATGTGCCAATCGCGAAATAGCCGGACCGTCGCCGGAACGCGCAGTGGTGTTTCAAAACCATTCACTATTGCCATGGCTGACATGCTTCGAGAATGTATATCTCGCAGTGGAGCGTGTGTTCGGCAAGCTGGAAGGCAAAGCCAAATTGCGCGCACGTACCAAGGCCGCATTGGCACTGGTTGGCTTGACGCACGCTGAACAGAAACGGCCTAACGAAATTTCCGGCGGCATGAAACAACGTGTGGGTATCGCCCGCGCCTTGTCGATGGAACCAAAAGTATTACTGATGGATGAACCCTTCGGCGCACTCGATGCATTGACCCGTGCCCACTTGCAGGATGAGTTGCTGAAAATCGTTGCAGCGACAGGTTCAACGGTAGTGATGGTGACGCATGATGTGGATGAGGCCGTGCTGTTGTCGGACAAAATCGTGATGCTGACGAACGGTCCTTCAGCGACCATAGGTGAAATACTGGAAGTCAAGCTGGACAGGCCACGTGAACGCGTTGCGCTGGCGAAGGATGCGCAGTACTCGGAATATCGCACTGCAGTATTGGAATTTTTGTACCATCGTCAATCGCATCCTGCCGTGAAAGAAGCTGCATAAGAGGTCAGTTGCATCGCATCCGCTTGTGCGCACAAGCGTTGATGAAAAAAGAGAAAGCATGTCGCTTTCTCTTTTTAATTTTTGATGTCCGATTCGACTTGCTTTCTTTATCGCACGACTAGCAAATAAAGCAGCAGTATATTTACCACGATGGATATTGCCGCCACCGCACGCCACAGCGAAACCGGGTCACGTTCGGCCAATGGTTTGGGCGCAATCGCAGCTATTGGTCGGCTGGCACCGCGCTCCAACGCCAGTAAAAATTCTTCTGCGGTTTCAAAACGATCCGCCGGATCGCGCGCTACCGCCTTGAGCAAAACATTCTCCAGCCACAAAGGCAGATCGGGGCGGTAACGATTCGGGACCACTGCTTCACCAAAACGCGGTGTCTGGAACGGTTCGATTTCACCGTAAGGAAAATGCCGCGTCAGCAATAGATACAGCGTCACACCAGTTGAGTACAAATCGGTTTGTCGCGAGGCAGGTGCATTATTGAATTGCTCAGGCGCGAGGAAGGATGGTGTTCCTGCCCGTGGCGCGCGCACTTCGTCTTCCGCTTCCAGCCCGGATTGCGCGACGCCCAGGTCCAGAATGCGTAATTCGCCATCATCACCCAGATGAATATTGCCGGGCTTGATATCGCGATGAACGATACTGCGTCTGTGTAGTGCACCGATGGCTCGAACCAGTTTGGTGCCGTGTGCGATCACATCCGGAATTGTGAAATGTTCACCTGCGTCAAGATGTTGTTGCAGCGTACTGCCTTCGTGCCAAGTCGTCAGATAATAGAGATAGGTTTTTTGTTCCGGCGTAATGACCTGTGGAAAGAAGCGTGCGACTACACGTTTTGTTAGCCATTCTTCATGCGCAAATGCCGAGCGCTCATGCATATCTTGCGCGCGATCCGGATGCAGGGTTTTCAGGACCAGCTTGCGTGGGGTGTGATCGCCAGAACGCGGTTCGGATACACGATAGAGCAGGGTCGTCGTTGATGCGTGTATCTGTTCTTCGACGGTATAACCGTCTATGACCTGGCCGACTTTCAGTTTGGGAGGCACCGGCAGTTGCTGCGAACCTGACAAGGCATCGCGCAAATTTGTTTCCGGCAATGCGTCGATGCGTACAAGCAATGCGCTCACATTGTCCTGCGCGCCGGCAGCGAGTGCGCTATCGATCAGCGCATTGGCGATGGCTTCCGCTTCCTGCTGTTTGCTGGCCAGTTGCGTCACATGATCCTTGAGATCGTATTCGGATATGGCTGCCCATACGCCGTCCGTAGCGAGCAGGAATGCATCACCTTCATGCAGCTCGCCCATGCCGTGATCGATTGCCAGTTGCGAGTCCAGGCCGATAGCCCGTGTCAGGACATGCTGCATTTCCGGCCTGTCCCATACATGATCGGCAGTGAGGCGCGTCAACACTCCTTTTCTCAGCAGATAAAGACGTGTGTCGCCTACGTGTGCGAAGTAATAAAAATTGCCGCGTAATACCAGTGAAGTCAGCGTCGTCGCCATGCCTGCGAGTTCGGCACGTATCGAGCCCTGATGCTGGACCCAGCTGTTGATTGCCTTGAGCACGCGATCCAGGGATTGCGTGACCGGCCAGGTATCGGATGTCGCGTAGTAATCGCTCAACAAGCCGCGTATCGTGTACTCGGATGCTTCGCGGCCACCTTCATTGCCGGATACGCCGTCGGCAATCGCCGCGAGCATGCCTTTACTCGACAATTCCGGCTCATCCGGCATGACCATGCCGACAAAATCTTCGTTACGCACGCGTTGACCTGCGCGCGTGGCATAGCCCGCTGCGATTTTTAGTGGCATGGTGCGAACGAACAGAATTTAATCATGATGGTGACCGGGTTTGGCGGATGCTTTTTTAAATACATGTGCAAGTGTGTCGCCTAGATTTTTGCATTGGTCATGGCAGCGCTGCCCCAGGTTGTACGCCAGCGATTCTTCACTGCCGACAAACCGAGCAGGGCAACAATGGCCAAGGCGGCGAAAACAATCAAACCGCCCTGGTAACTACCGGTCAATTGTTTCGAGTAGCCAAGGCTGGATGCCAGATAGAAGCCACCGATGCCGCCGGCCATGCCGACCAGGCCGGTCATCACGCCGATTTCCTTGCGAAAGCGTTGAGGTACCAACTGGAATACTGCGCCATTACCTACGCCCAACGCCAGCATGGCAAGTACGAAAATAAGCACGGCCCCCATCGCGGATGATAAACCAAGGCTGGCGATCAGCATGAAGCCTGCTGCCAGCATGTACATCAACGATAAAGTCTTGATGCCACCGATGCGATCGGCGAGGCGACCGCCCAAGGGGCGGACAGCAGACCCGGCAAAGACGCATGCTGCAGTGAAATAACCGGCACTTACCGGAGACAAACCATATTGACCATTGAAGTAAATCGTCAGCGATGAAGCCAGACCCGAGAAGCCGCCGAAGGTCACGCTATAGAAAAACATGAACCACCACGCATCCTTGTCTTTCAATACATGCAGATATTCAAGCATCGATTTTGCTGGCGGTGCGTTAGGCGCGTCGCGGGTAAAGACAAGATAGACGAAAAAAGCGACGCCCAGGGGGATCAGGCACAGGCCGAATACGTTTTGCCAGCCAAACATGATCGCCAGTGTCGGTGCAAATAATGCAGCGAATGCGGTGCCGGAGTTGCCGGCACCGGCAATGCCGAGTGCAGTTCCCTGGTGTTCAGGCGGATACCAGCGCGACGCCAGCGGCAGGGCGACGGCAAACGCAGCACCTGCAAAACCGAGAATAACGCCGAATGCCAGCATCGCGTGATAAGTACTCAAGTCGCCCAGCCATGCCCACAACATGCCGCTCATGACGATGACCTGGCCGATGATGCCGGCTTTTTTCGGTTTCAAATGATCAACCAGTACGCCCATGACGATACGCAATAAAGCGCCAGCCAGCAAAGGAGTGGCAACCATCAAGCCTTTTTGTGCGGGAGTCAGGCCCAGATCGCCGGCGATCTGAACGGCCAGCGGGCCGAGTATGACCCAGACCATGAAACTCAGGTCGAAGTAAAAGAATGAAGCAAGCAGGGTCGGCGTATGACCTGCTTTCCAGAATGACGATTTTTGCATGAGAGCTCGCTGAGTTGGACAACATTGCAAGTCAAATGCAAGGGTTATGCCACTTTAGTGCAAACGCTGCCCACGAATGGGCGCGATGGGTGCTCGTTTAATTTGTTGGTGGACACTGCACCAAATAGACAGCGTATTGCACTTGTTAAGTGCGCAAATTATTTTTAATTGGTGCATAAACGGTTTGTTTTAAGAGAAACGCACAAAAAGAAAAACTGGCATCTGTTTTGCTTATTTGGATGTGCGAACAACAAATCTGTGGGATGCAGCGATGAAAAAAATGAAACTGGTCATGGTCGGTAACGGTATGGCAGGCGTGCGTACTTTGGAAGAATTACGCAAGATTGCACCTGATTTATATGACATTACGGTATTCGGCGCTGAGCCTTATGCCAATTACAACCGTATTTTGCTGTCCCCGGTTCTGGCCGGTGAGCAAACGATTCAGGACATCATGCTGAACGATGTCGACTGGTATGTGGAAAACGACATCAAGCTGTACTTGGGTAAAAAGATCGTCAAGATCGATCGCGTCAAGCGTCTGGTGATTGCAGATGACGGTACTACTGCAGAATATGATCGCCTGTTACTGGCAACCGGCTCCAATCCTTTCATGTTGCCGATCCCGGGCAAGGATCTGGCGGGTGTGATTTCCTATCGCGATATTTACGACACCAACGCGATGATAGAAGCAGCCAAGGTGCATACGCACGCAATCGTCATCGGTGGCGGCCTGCTCGGACTGGAAGCGGCGAACGGTTTGAAGCTGCGCGGGATGAATGTAACGGTCGTGCATCTGCCGGAAACGCTGATGGAACGTCAGCTCGATAACGTCGCCGGCAGGATGCTGCAAAAGTCGCTGGAGGAGCGTGGCCTCAACTTCCTGCTCGGTAAAAATTCGCAGGAAGTCATTGGTGATGAAAACGGTCGCGTCAAGGCCTTGCGCTTTACCGACGGCACAGAAATTCCGGCACAACTGGTCGTGATGGCAGTCGGCATTCGACCAAATACACAACTCGCGGAGGAAACCGGCATCTATTGCAACCGTGGCATCGTCGTCAGCGACACGATGCAGACCTACGATCCACGCATTTATTCGGTAGGCGAATGTGTCAATCATCGCGGTACTGCATACGGTCTGGTTGCCCCCCTGTTTGAAATGGCAAAAGTCTGCGCCAATCATCTGGCCAACTACGGCATCGGTCGCTATCAAGGCTCGGTCACCTCGACCAAACTGAAAGTAACCGGCATTGACTTGTTCTCGGCCGGTGAATTCCTCGGTGGCGAAGGCACAGAAGAAATCATGTTGTCCGACCCTATAGGCGGCGTGTACAAGAAACTGGTTTTGAAAGACGACAAACTGGTCGGCGCCTGTTTGTATGGCGACACTGTTGATGGCAGCTGGTATTTCAGCCTGCTGCGCGAAGGCAGGGACATCAGCGAAATTCGCGACTCACTGATGTTTGGCGAAGCGAATACGACGCGTCCAGGCGACACCGGCCACGAAGGTTTCAGCAAAGCTGCTGCAATGCCGGACAGCGCAGAAGTCTGCGGTTGTAATGGCGTTTGCAAGGGTACCATCGTGACCGCCATCAAGGAAAAAGGCCTGTTCACGATCGAAGATGTGCGCAAACATACCAAGGCATCTGCATCCTGCGGTTCGTGTACCGGGCTGGTCGAACAAATCATCATGGCAACTGCCGGTGGCGATTATTCGATATCGAGCAAGGCCAAGCCGATGTGCGCTTGTACCGATCACACACATCAAGAGGTGCGCGACGCCATCAGAAAAGACAAGATGTTGTCGGTTGCAGAAGTGCAGCAAAAGATGAACTGGCGCACGCCTAACGGTTGCTCAAGCTGCCGTCCGGGCATCAACTATTATTTGATTTCTACCTGGCCGCATGAAGCCAAGGATGATCCGCAATCGCGTTACATCAATGAACGTGCGCACGCGAACATTCAAAAAGACGGTACTTTTTCTGTGATTCCACGTATGTGGGGCGGCGAAACCAATTCTTCCGAATTGCGTCGCATCGCTGACGTGGTCGACAAGTTCAAGATTCCGACCGTCAAGGTTACCGGCGGTCAGCGTATCGACTTGCTGGGGGTGAAGAAGGAAGATTTGCGCGAAGTCTGGCACGACCTCGGCATGCCATCCGGCCTTGCTTATGCCAAAGGTTTGCGTACAGTAAAGACTTGTGTAGGTTCGGAATGGTGCCGTTTCGGCACGCAGGATTCGACGAAGATGGGGCAACAACTTGAACGCCAACTGGCGCGCATGTATGCACCGCACAAGGTTAAGCTTGCAGTCTCTGGTTGCCCACGCAACTGTGCAGAATCCGGCATCAAGGACGTCGGCATCATAGGTGTCGATTCCGGTTGGGAGCTCTATGTTGGCGGAAATGGCGGCATCAAGACAGAGGTTGCAGAATTCTTTGTCAAACTGAAAACGCACGAAGAAGTGCTGGAATACGCGGGTGCCTTCCTGCAGTTGTATCGTGAAGAGGGCTGGTACCTGGAACGAACCGTGCATTACCTTGCCCGTGTTGGGCTGGAACATGCGAAACAAAAAGTGCTGGAGGATGAGGAAAACCGCAAAGCCTTGTACGAGCGCTTGCTGTTCTCGCTGGAGGGTGAAGCCGATCCGTGGCACGAACCTGAAAAAGCGATGGTCGATACGCGTCAGTTCGAGCCACTGTCGATCTAATCATGATTGCACTCGCGTTTCAAACGCGAGTGCAAAACAGCACACAAGCGCAGTACACAACGTCTCTAACAATTTTTATCAAGGCCATGTATGTCAAACCAATGGAAAGTCATCTGCAAGGTAACGGACATTCCAGTCCTCGGTTCCCGTGTCGTCAATCGCGCAGACAAGCCGAACGTCGCCATTTTCCGTAATAGCGAAGACAAGGTTTTCGCCTTGCTGGATAGATGCCCGCACAAGGGTGGCCCGCTGTCGCAAGGCATCGTGTTCGGTGAGCGCGTCGCTTGCCCCTTGCACAACTGGAGCATAGGTCTGGACTCCGGCTGTGCAGCTGCGCCGGATGAAGGCTGCACGCAGACATTCAGCGTCAAGGTTGAAAGCGGTGATGTCTATCTGGATGCAGTCGAACTGAATGCATCGGTAAGCGAGGCCGCCGCTGCATGAGTGAATCATTGCTTACTGCTGCCCGATCGGAACCTGCTGCATCTGTATCCTTGCTTGTATCGCCTCCGATCGAAACCAAAGCCACCTGCTGCTATTGCGGAGTGGGCTGCGGTGTCCTGATTCACAGCGATGGGGAGAAGGTGATCGCCGTGCGCGGCGATCCGGATCATCCGGCCAACTTCGGCCGTTTGTGTACCAAGGGCAGCACGCTGCATTTGACCGCGCGCCCGGCATTGCAGCAGCAGTCGCGCGCGCTGTATCCGGAAATGCGATTGGCGCGTACCGATGAACGTGAGCGTACATCGTGGGCGACGACTATGAATTTCATCGTCAATAAATTTGCCGCGACGATACGCGATCACGGACCGGATAGCGTCGGTTTTTATTTGTCAGGTCAATTGCTGACCGAGGATTACTACGTATTCAACAAACTGGCGAAAGGCTTGATCGGCACCAATAACGTCGATACCAATTCGCGTTTGTGCATGTCCAGTGCAGTGGCCGGTTACAAGCAAACACTGGGGGCTGATGCCCCGCCGCCTTGCTACGAAGATATCGATCTGGCAGAAGTCATTTTCATCGTGGGATCGAACACGGCGTATGCACACCCGATCATCTATCGTCGTATCGAGGACGCACGCAAGGCCAATCCACAACTGAAAATCATCGTCGCGGATCCACGTCGCACCGACACTGCGCGTGAAGCAGATTTGTTCTTGCCGATTTTGCCTGGCACCGACGTCGCGCTGTTCAACGGCATGCTGCATATCTGTCTGTGGGAAGACCTGGTCGATCTCGAATATATAGCAGCGCACACAGAAGGTTTTGCGGAACTGAAGCAGACAGTGCGCGAGTACACGCCAAAATTTGTTGCCGATATTTGCGGCATCAAGGAAGAAGACTTGATGCAGGCCGCTCGCATGTTCGGCAAATCGAAAGCAACGCTGTCCATGTATTGCCAGGGTTTGAATCAATCATCATCGGGTACGGCGAAAAACGCGGCACTGATCAATCTGCATCTGGCCACGCATCAGATCGGGAAGCCCGGCGCGGGACCGCTTTCATTGACAGGCCAACCGAATGCGATGGGCGGTCGTGAAGTTGGCGGCCTTGCCACCATGTTGTCGGCGCATCGCGATCTGGCGAACCCGGAGCATCGGGCAGAGATTGCAAAATTATGGGGCGTGGACTATGTGCCGTCTACACCTGGCAAAAGCGCGGTGGAAATGTTTGATGCCGTACGTACTGGCGACATCAAGATCATCTGGATCGTCTGTACCAATCCCGCGCAATCGATGCCCGAGCAGGCAATGATTCGTGAAGCATTGCGCAATGCCGAACTCGTCATCGTGCAGGAAGCATATAAAACGACCGCGAGTTGTGACTACGCGGACGTGTTGTTGCCGGCATCGACATGGAGCGAGAAGGAAGGCACGGTTACCAATTCAGAGCGTCGCATTACGCGTTTCAAATCCGTGCTGCCCAAGCTGGGTGAAAGCAGACATGATTGGGAAATCGCGGTCGACTTCGCCCGCAAGCTGGAAGGCGCACTGGGCAAGAAATCGTCCATCTTCCCGTTTGAAACGACAGAAGAAATCTGGAACGAACACCGTGAATCGACACGTGGTCGCGATCTGGATATCACCGGTTTGAGTTTCAAGCTTCTGGAAGAGCAGGGTCCGCAGCAATGGCCGTTTCCGGAAGGTGCGGCTACCGGCAAAAAGCGTTTGTATGAAGACGGGATATTCCCGACTGCGACCGGTCGGGCGAAGTTTGCGAATACGGTTTATCAGCCAGTCGCCGAGCCGGTCGATGCACGCTATCCCTTCCATTTAACGACAGGACGTTTGCGCGATCAATGGCATGGCATGAGCCGCACCGGCACCGTTGCGCAACTGTTTTCGCATGCGTCGGAGCCGTCGGTAGTCTTGTCCAAAGTCGATATGGAGCGTCGCTTGTTGAATGTTGGCGATCTGGTCCACGTCACCAGCAAACGCGGCTCGCAGATTTTCCCGGCGGCATTGGGCGACGATATGCGTGCCGGGCAGGCTTTCATCGGCATGCATTGGGGTGAAGAATATGTGTCCGGTCGTGGTCGCAATGGTGATGGTACTTACGGTGTGAATGCCTTGACGACACCGGCCTTCGATCCCAGCTCCAAGCAGCCGGAATTGAAACATTCCGCAGTCAAGATTTTGAAGGCAGAATTTCCCTGGCGTTTTATCGTGTTTGGCTGGATAGATGAAACCAGGCTGCTTGATTTGCAGGCTGCATTGCGACCCATGATGCGCAAGTTTGCCTATGCATCGTGCACGCTGTTCGGACGAGACAAAGTTGGCGTGTCCTTCCGTGCAGCGGACGACTATGCAGCGCATCCTGCGCTGACTGCAGAGATAGAAGAAAAATTCAGCATCGCCGGTGCGCAAGTATTGCGTTATGACGATACCAAGCGTGGTAACTCGCGTCGCATTCTGATTGGCGATGGCAAGTTGCAGGCGGTGTCGCTTGCGGGTGATATTTCTGCCGAAGGCTGGTTGAAGGAATATCTGGAAAGCGGGCAACCAGTCGCTGCATTGGGTCGTCTATTGCTGATGCCATCGAACAAGGCGCCGCAAAATTTCAAGTCACGTGGCCGTATCGTCTGTAATTGTTTCAATGTATCCGAGACGGAAATCAACGATAGCCTGATCGACACACGCGGCGATGTCGATGTGAAACTGGCTGGCTTGCAGCAGAAACTGAAGTGCGGCACCAACTGTGGATCATGCGTTCCGGAATTGAAAAAAATCATTTCCAGTCAACAGATGCCTGCCAAGGCTGCTTAAGCTCCTGGTGTTTTAGTGTAATTTTCGTTGTTAATTTTTCTTCGCCGTTCCCGGTTCTGCACTTTCGCGGAACCGGGCTTCGGTGTACCCTCTGCGGCATGCAAAATCCTTCCAGTACCGAACCATTCGCCACCGCCCGTTTCATCAAGGAAATCGGGCGTGGCGTCAAAGGCGCGCGCAGTTTGTCGCGCGACGATGCCCAGCTATTGTATGCAGCCATGCTGGACGGACGTGTGTCCGATCTGGAAATGGGCGGGATCATGCTCGCGATGCGCATCAAGGGTGAGTCGGTAGCTGAAATAGCCGGCTTTGTCGATGCGGCGGAAGCGTCATTCGAACCTTTGCTTGCGCCTGTTAGCGAATACGCGCCTATCGTCATCCCGAGTTACAACGGTGCGCGTCAGATGCCCAACCTGCTGCCTTTGATGGCTTTGTTGCTGGCGCGTGAAGGTGCACCTGTATTTATTCATGGCGTGATCAGCGACCCGGGTCGCGTAACGACTGCGGAAATTTTGCAGGAACTGGCTTATCCGGTCTCGCATGATGCGCAGCAAGTTGCCGAACAATTTGCACGCCGTGCGCCTGTATTGATGCCGATTGAAGACCTGGCTCCGCGCATGTCGCGTTTGCTGGCGATGCGTCGCATACTTGGTGTGCGCAACTCCACGCATACGCTGGTCAAGATCATGCAGCCGTTTGCGGTACCGGCCTTGCGCCTGACCTCGTACACGCATCCTGAATATCTTGCCATGCTGACCACTTACTTCACGACGGCTGCACCATCAGAGCGCGGCGACGTGTTTTTGATGCGTGGCACTGAAGGCGAAACCGTCGCCAATGCCAAGCGTGCACAACAAATAAGCTGGATGCATGATGGTGAATGCACGATCCTGGTGCAAAAACAGGAGCCGGTTGACGATTTACCGCCATTGCCTGCAGAACGCGACGTCGTTACGACCGCTAGATGGATAGAAGCCGCGCTGCGCGGCGAGGAGCCTATCCCGATTTCCATTTTGGAGCAGGTGGAACAGTGTTTGCTTGTAGCTAGACATCTACAAAGTAAACATGGCGGTCAAGATGGAGCAGTTCGGTAAGGTATTCGGTAAAGTGTTTTTGGTCGGCGCAGGTCCAGGTGATCCGGATCTGTTGACAATCAAGGCGGTGAAGGCCATCGCGCAGGCAGATGTGATCCTGATCGACGATCTGGTCAATCCCGAAGTACTGCAATATGCGCCGGCAACTGCACGCATCGTCAACGTCGGCAAACGCGGCGGTTGCAAACAAACTCCACAAGAATTCATCGAGCGTTTGATGTTGTCCGAAGCGCAAGCCGGACAGTGCGTCGTGCGTTTGAAAGGTGGCGACCCGTTTATCTTCGGCCGTGGTGGCGAAGAGCGCGATCATTTGCAGGCTGAAGGTATTGAAGTTGACGTCATCAATGGCATCAGTAGCGGTCTTGCGGCACCGGCGTCTATTGGTGTTCCACTCACACATAGGGACTGGAGCCAGGGCGCGATCTTTATTACTGGTCACGGCAAAAACGCCGAATCCAATCCCGACTGGCATACACTGGCCAAACTCAATCTCACATTGGTGATTTATATGGGCGTCGCGCACAGCACGGAAATTCAGGCCGCCTTGCTTGAGGGCGGTAAAGCGGGCAGTACGCCGGTCGCCGTGATTCAATCCGCAACCGGCATGGCGCAAGCGCAACTGATTACGACCCTGGCTGAGCTACCGCAAGCCTTGGCAGCATCGACGATAGGCAGCCCGGCCATCATCGTGATCGGCGATGTGGTGCGTTGCGCGACTGAATTTTCCAGGTTGTCCGTTGAATCAAACGGCAAGACCTTGCGCGAGACTGTATTGGAGCGTTGGTCCGCATAAGTTTTCGTTCCGGGTAAAAGCAGGCGTAAATCAGCCAAGCCTGATAATCCGCCTGCGCTTACAATCACGGCTTACTTTTCTCGCTGGTAGTAAGTCATGACAAAACAAGTTGATGTTGCCGTAATCGGTGCCGGTGCCGCAGGCATGATGTGTGCGGCCGTCGCCGGGCAGCGCGGCAAAAGCGTGGTGCTGATCGATCACGCCACCAGGCTCGCAGAAAAAATCCGCATCTCCGGCGGTGGCCGCTGCAATTTCACCAATATCGACGCCGCGCCGCAAAACTTCCTGTCGCAGAATCCTCATTTTTGTAAAAGTGCACTGTCTCGCTATACGCCGCAGGATTTTCTCGCACTGATGAAACGCTATCGTATTGCGTATCACGAGAAGCATAAAGGCCAGTTGTTCTGCGACGATTCCGCGGAAGACATCATCAGCATGCTGAAAGCCGAATGCGCACTTGGCAATGTGGCGTGGCGCATGCCTTGCCATATAAAGTCTATAAACAAGAGCGACGACTTGTTCCGCATAGAAACCGACATCAGCGAAATCCTCGCAAGCAGTGTCGTGATTGCGACCGGGGGCTTGTCGATTCCTAAAATCGGTGCGACTGATTTTGCTTATCGCGTGGCTAAACAATTCGATTTGAAAATGGTAGCGCCGCGTCCAGGTCTGGTGCCGCTGACTTTCGATCTGGCGAGTTGGCAACCCTTTATCCCGCTGGCCGGCATCTCCTTGCCGGTGGAAGTGGAAACTGGCGTCAAGAAAACACGTGGCTATTTCAAGGAAGATTTGCTGTTCACGCATCGCGGCTTGTCCGGCCCGGCGATTCTGCAGATTTCCAGCTTCTGGGAGCCGGGCACGCCATTGATCATTAATCTGGCGCCGGACGTCGATATTGCCGAAGCGCTTATCGAAGGCAAATCCAGCAGCAAGAAAAACCTCGGCAATCAGTTGGCGCAATGGCTACCGTCGCGTCTGGCTGATGAATGGCTACTTGTGAACGGCTTTAAGGGCGATGCGCGCGTTGCGGACATGCAAGACAAGCAACTGCGTCAGTTGGGCGCTGCCATTAATCGCTGGAGCATTATTCCGAATGGTTCGGAGGGCTATCGCAAGGCGGAAGTGACGCTGGGTGGCATCGATACACGCGAGTTGTCGCAGCAGACGATGATGGCAAGTAAAGTGCCGGGTCTGCATTTCATCGGGGAATCGGTTGACGTTACCGGGTGGCTGGGCGGTTATAACTTTCAGTGGGCGTGGGCTTCGGGCGTTGCGGCGGGGCAGGCTGTATAGAAAAGCTATGAAGACTACTGACATTCCTTGTCAGTGGTGCAAGCTATGATGGATATTCATCCTTCAGGAGGCATTCATGAGCAACGAAAATCCGAGCATTATTTCTCATGTGTCGATAGGCACGAATCAGTATGACAAGGCGAGGCCGTTTTACGATGCGGTGCTGGTGACACTGGATATAGTGACGATCATGGAGCATCCCGGTGCGGTCGCTTACGGTCGCCAATATCCGGAGTTCTGGCTCTGCGTTCCGCATGATGGCAAGGCAGCCAGTGTGGGTAACGGTTTTCACATGGGCTTTATTGCCGCCAGCAAGGAGCAGGTGCACAAGTTTTATGGGGCGGCGATTGCTGCCGGAGCGACTTGCGATGGCCCACCAGGCCCGCGCCCGCTCTATGGTGAGCCATACTACGGCTGCTTCGTCCTTGATCTGGACGGGCATAAAATTGAAGCTGCCTATTGGGATGCCGATTTAAGCATGAAGCTGTACGGACATTGAGTTTGCGCGGCGGAGAGCTTCCGGATGCGGTACTTCCCTTGCCAATTGCAGTATCGGCAAATAAAGAGTCTTCCATTTGTCGAACAAGACTGCTATACTCTTCGACTCACTACCCAACATTGGTTTACCTTTACATGACCACTATCCGCCTTAAAGAAAACGAGCCGTTCGAAGTCGCTATGCGTCGCTTCAAGCGCACTATTGAAAAAACCGGTTTGCTGACCGATTTGCGCGCGCGCGAGTTTTACGAGAAGCCAACTGCTGAGCGCAAGCGCAAGCTCGCTGCTGCCGTGAAACGCCATTACAAGCGTATCCGCAGCCAGCAATTGCCTAAAAAGCTGTACTAATTTTTCACCGCACGATGTGCGGTTTGAAAGATTGGTTGCAAACCCGCTCCGGTGTTGGTCCGCAGCGGGTTTTGGCGTTTTTGATGATCCCCTTATTTATCAGATAGCGGAGTGCGTATGAGCCTGAAAGAACAGATCACTGAAGACATGAAGTCGGCAATGCGCGCCAAAGAAGCTGGCAAGCTCGGTACGATTCGTCTGATTACCGCTGCGATCAAGCAAAAAGAAGTCGATGAGCGCATCGAGCTGAGCGATACGCAAGTGCTGGCTATCATTGAAAAAATGATCAAGCAGCGCAAGGATTCGATTTCGCAATTCCAGGCTGGCGGACGTCAGGATCTGGTTGATATCGAAGAAGCCGAACTCGCGGTCCTGGTGACGTATATGCCTAGCGCATTGTCCGATGCAGAAGTGCAGGACGAAGTCGCCGCTGCTGTGGCTGCATCCGGTGCCGCCGGTCCGCAGGATATGGGAAAAGTCATGGCAATCTTGAAGGCGAAGCTCGCCGGCCGTGCGGATATGACTGCCGTATCCGGCCTGGTCAAGGCTGCATTGACCAAAGGCTGAGAGCCTTTTTGTTGCCATATTTAAACTCACGATTAGCTTGAACCCGACGTGATTCCACAGTCGTTTATTCAGGACCTGCTCAACCGTGTCGACATCGTCGATGTGGTGGGTCGTTATGTGCAGTTGAAAAAAGGCGGCGCCAATTTCATGGGCTTGTGCCCGTTTCACAACGAAAAATCCCCCAGCTTTACTGTCAGTCCGACCAAGCAGTTTTATCACTGCTTCGGTTGCGGGGCGCATGGGACGGCAATTGGATTTTTGATCGAATATTCCGGCATGGGTTTCGTTGAGGCGGTCAAGGATCTGGCGCAAAACGTCGGCATGGTCGTGCCTGAAGCAGAAGATCGTTTGCCTCCTGCGCAACGCGCTGAACAGCAAGCGAAGAGCATGGCATTGTCGGAAGCGATGAATCGCGCATGCGATTTTTATCGCCAGCAATTACGGCATGCTGAAGCTGCAAAAAATTATTTGATCGGGCGCGGTCTGACCGGAGAAGTAGCGGCACGTTACGGCATGGGTTATGCCCCTGATGGCTGGGACGGTTTGCGCGCGGTGTTTCCTGATTACGAGCTGGATGCGCTGGTCGAATGCGGTCTGGTGATCGACAAGGCTGAAGAAGAAGGCGCAGATCATCGCCAGCGCAAATGCTACGATCGATTCCGCGATCGCATCATGTTCCCGATTCGTAATTCCAAGGGCCAGGTTATCGGTTTCGGGGGGCGCGTGATGGGCGATGGTGAGCCCAAATACTTGAATTCGCCTGAGACGCCCCTATTTCAAAAGGGTAGCGAGTTGTATGGCTTGTTTGAAGCGCGGCAGGCAATACGCGAAGCCGGTTATGTCTTGGTAACAGAGGGCTATATGGATGTGGTCGCGCTGGCGCAACTCGGTTTTCCGCAAGTGGTGGCAACGCTCGGAACCGCCTGTACGCCGATGCATGTGCAAAAGCTGTTGCGTCAAACCGATCAGGTGATTTTCAGTTTCGATGGCGATAAGGCGGGCCGACGTGCAGCGAGACGTGCGCTGGAAGCCAGTTTGCCGTATGCCGGTGACAACAAGGTCATCAAATTCCTGTTCTTGCCTAGTGAGCATGACCCGGATAGTTATATCCGTGCAATGGGTGCGGAGTCGTTCGAAAAGCAGGTGCAGGATGCAATGCCACTGTCGCAATTCCTGTTGAAGGAAGCGGTAGGCGATAACGATCTCGGTACACCGGAAGGCAGGGCGCGCACGCAATTCGATGCCAAACCTTTGTTGCAGGCATTGCCGCCATCGTCATTGCGTTTGCAGATCGTTCGTGGTCTGGCGCAGATTACGGAAAGTACGCCGGCAGAAATCGAAGCCCTGTTTGAATTGGCGCAACCGATTTCACGCGTGCGAGCGGCTCCACCCAAAGGCAAGCGCACGGCGCCGGTCGGACTGGAGCGTCAGATCATGCGTCTGCTGGTGGCACATCCGGTTCTGGCGGCAGAGCTAGATCAGGGTGCGCTGGATGTGGCGGCGCATTTTGCACCCGAACGTGCCGATATGCTGACGCAACTGGTAACCATGAGTCGCGAAATGGGTGAGCATGCGAATTTTGCAACGCTGGCTGAATTGTTGCGTTCTACCAGTTCGGATTTCGATTCCCTGATTGCGGAGATCGCGGCAGAATCCGAATCGGATGTTGATGTCGCCCGCCTGGAGCTGGTCGGTGCGATCCGGCAGACCAAAATGAAGATGCTGGCGACTGAAATGGAAACGTTGATTGCGAGCGGCCTGAGCAGCGAGCAGGCGCAGGCGCGCTATCGTGAATTGACTGTGCAGCAGGAGCAATTGCGACGTCAGGCGCAGGCGGAAATGACGCAAAGAGGCTGATTTTGCTCTTGTGTAGAGGGGGAATGCGCCCCCATATGCTATAATTAAAGGCTTTCGATTCAACGCCTTAGAGTTGTAGATAGTGTAAAGATCGAAAAGAAAATCAATTAACTTGCGCGGGCGTAAGCCGGAAGTGAATGCGCACATCTGCTCATCGAGCGCAGCCAAAGCTGCGTTTCAGAGCATAACCCAGTTGGTAGTTGATCCAATGGCGAATGCAATGAAGAAACCCGCGAAAACCCAGACACTTGCTGCGAGCAAAGCCAAAACGGCTGCGGCGAAATCGACTAAACCTGTGGCAAAAAAAGTGGCCAGCAAGCCCGTCGGCAAAGCTGCACCATCCAGTGTAAAGGCAATAAAGTCGCCAACCAAGGCGCCAACGAAATCTGCTACTCCGGTAGCGAAATCTGCGGCGGCCAAACCTTCATCCAAAGTTGCTGCAAAGCCGGTATCAGTGCAATCGAAAGCCCCTGTGACAAATAAGAAATCTGAAGTGAAGTCTGCTAGCAAGACAGCAAAAGTCGAACCGAAAGTCGAGTCGCGTCCTGGCGTCAACGTCATGATCACGCCGACTGTCAGTCAAACTACTGATGCGGCCACACTCGCCGCAATTGATACGTCCGGCTATATCCTGCCGTCGATCAAGGTACCTGGCCGTCGTGGTCGCAAGCCAAAGGAATTCCAGCCTGAGAACGACGAAGTTGCAGCATTGAATGCTGTCGAACGCGCAGAACTCAAAGCCGTCGACAAGGCAAAAGCCAAAGACCGCAAGGCAAAAGAAAAAGCATTGCTGAAGGATGCGTTCTCGAACGACACCGAAGCCAGCGAAGAAGAACTCGAAGCCCGTCGTCAAAAACTGAAAACGCTGATCAAGTTCGGCAAGGAACGCGGCTTCCTGACGTATGCGGAAATCAACGATCATCTGCCGGAAAACATCATCGATCCGGAAGCGATCGAAGGCATCATCGGTACCTTCAATGATATGGGTATCGCGGTCTATGAACAGGCTCCGGATGCCGAAACATTGCTGTTGTCCGACAACGTCGCAACCGTTGCCAGCGATGACGAAGCTGAAGCTGCTGCCGAAGCCGCATTGTCCACCGTTGATTCCGATTTCGGCCGTACTACCGATCCTGTCCGCATGTATATGCGCGAAATGGGTTCGGTCGAACTGCTGACGCGCGAAGGCGAGATTGATATTGCGAAGCGTATCGAAGACGGCCTGCGCGACATGATCCAGGCTATCTCGGCGTGTCCGACCACGATTGCAGAAATCATGGCAGCGGCCGAACGCATTTCCAAAGATGAAGCCAAGATTGACGAAATCGTTGACGGTTTGGTCGATATGAATGCATCCGAGCCGGTCATTGCACCACCTGCGCCTGCTGCCGCTTCCGATGAGGAAGAAGAGGAAGAAGAAGAGGAAGAAGAAGCTGAGGAGGAGGAAGCTCCCGCTGCCGCTACAGGTGCGGCTGGATTTACTGCTGAACAGATCGAGCAATTGAAGCGTGAATCGCTCGCCAAATTTGCGACGATCGCCATGCAATTTGACAAAATGCGTAAAGCATTTGAAAAAGAGGGCTACAACTCGAAGCCTTATGTCAAAGCGCAGGAAATCATTTCCAATGAATTGCTGAGCATACGTTTTACCGCCAAAGTAGTTGAAAAACTGTGCGATACCTTGCGCGGTCAAGTGGACGAAGTGCGTCATATCGAGAAGCAGATTCTCGATGTCACTGTCAATAAATGCGGCATGCCGCGCAGTCACTTCATCAAGGTTTTCCCGGGCAATGAAACCAATCTGGTTTGGGTTGATGGCGAAGTTGACGGTAATCACGCATATAGCGTTGTGCTTGCGCGTAATGTACCGACCGTCAAGGAGCTGCAACAAAAACTGATCGACCTGCAGGCACGCGTCGTGTTGCCGTTGCCAGATCTGCGCGCCATCAACAAAAAGATGGCTGCCGGAGAAATGAAGGCACGCAAGGCGAAGCGCGAAATGACCGAAGCTAACTTGCGTCTGGTGATTTCGATTGCAAAAAAATACACCAACCGTGGCTTGCAATTCCTGGATTTGATCCAGGAAGGCAATATCGGTTTGATGAAGGCAGTCGACAAGTTTGAATATCGTCGCGGCTTCAAATTCTCGACCTACGCAACATGGTGGATTCGTCAGGCCATCACCCGTTCGATCGCCGATCAGGCGCGCACGATTCGTATTCCTGTGCACATGATCGAAACGATCAATAAGATGAACCGCATCTCGCGTCAGATCCTGCAGGAAACCGGCGCAGAGCCGGATCCGGCAACGCTCGCGATCAAGATGGAAATGCCGGAAGACAAAATCCGCAAGATCATGAAGATCGCCAAAGAACCGATTTCGATGGAAACACCGATCGGCGACGATGACGATTCGCATCTGGGCGACTTTATCGAAGACAACAACACATTGGCACCAGCCGATGCAGCGTTGCACGCTTCGATGCGCGGCGTGGTCAAGGACGTACTCGATTCCCTGACGCCGCGTGAAGCCAAAGTGCTGCGTATGCGTTTCGGTATCGAAATGTCGACCGATCACACGCTGGAAGAAGTTGGCAAACAGTTCGACGTAACACGCGAACGCATACGCCAAATTGAAGCAAAAGCACTGCGGAAATTGCGTCATCCGTCACGTTCGGATAAACTGAAGAGCTTCCTCGAAGGTAATTAGTATCTAGTCAGGTTAAGGGCCTCTAGCTCATGCTTGGTTAGAGCAGCGGACTCAT
>DGBN01000051.1 GCA_002384815.1 Oxalobacteraceae bacterium UBA4003
TCGGCCTTGTCGCGCACGACTTCCATCTCGAATTCTTTCCAGCCGATCAGCGATTCTTCAATCAGCAGTTCGCTGGTTGGCGATGCTTCCAGACCGCGTTTGCAAATCGCTTCGAATTCTTCCGCATTGTAGGCAATACCGCCGCCGCTGCCACCCATTGTGAACGATGGACGAATGATGACCGGGAAGCCGAGATCCTTCTGCACCGCCCACGATTCTTCCAGTGTATGCGACACGCCAGAACGCGCAGAACCCAGACCAATCTTGGTCATCGCGTCCTTGAACTTGGAACGGTCTTCTGCCTTGTCGATGGCTTCCGGCGAAGCGCCTATCAACTCGCAACCGTATTTGGTCAGCACGCCGTTGTGATGCAGGTCCAGCGCGCAATTCAGTGCAGTCTGGCCGCCCATCGTCGGCAGGATCGCATCCGGACGTTCTTTATCGATAATGCGCTCGACCGCTTGCCAGGTAATCGGCTCGATGTAAGTCACATCGGCCATTTCCGGATCGGTCATGATAGTCGCGGGATTGCTGTTGACCAGGATGACTTTGTAGCCTTCTTCGCGCAGTGCTTTACATGCTTGCGCGCCGGAATAATCGAATTCGCAGGCCTGGCCGATCACAATCGGGCCAGCGCCAATAATCAGTATGCTTTTAATGTCGCTGCGTTTAGGCATTTTTATTTTTCTCCATCATCGCCACAAAGCGATCAAACAAGGGGGCGATGTCATGCGGGCCTGGCGATGCTTCAGGATGTCCCTGGAAGCAGAACGCCGGCTTGTCGGTACGCTCGAAGCCTTGCAGCGAACCGTCAAACAAGGAAACGTGTGTGGTGCGGCAGTTAGCCGGCAAGGTCGCGGCATCAACGGCAAAACCGTGATTCTGCGACGTAATCAGTACTTTTTTGCTGTCGAGATCCTGCACCGGGTGGTTGGCACCGTGATGACCGAATTTCATCTTCAGTGTTTTTGCACCGGATGCCAGCGCCATGATTTGATGACCAAGACAAATACCAAAAGTCGGAATGCCGCGTTCGATCAACTCTTTGGTCGCAGCAATCGCGTAATCGCATGGCTCCGGATCGCCAGGACCGTTGGACAGGAAGATACCATCCGGATTCAGCGCCAAAGCATCCGCTGCACTAGCTTGTGCCGGCAATACGGTTACCTTGCAACCGCGTTCCGCCAGCATGCGCAGGATGTTGAACTTGACGCCGTAATCGAATGCGACAACGTGGTGCTTGGGCGTGATTTGCTTGCCGTAACCCTTGCCGAGCTTCCATTCGGTTTCGGTCCATGGATACGATTGCTTGGTCGACACGACCTTCGCCAGATCCAGACCGGCCAGACCACCAAAGGTTTTCGCCAGCGCCAGTGCTTTTTCAGCTGTGGCATCTTCGCCAGCGAGGATTGCACCGCTTTGCGCCCCCGTTTCGCGCAGGATACGTGTCAGCTTGCGCGTATCGATGCCTGCAATACCAATGATATTTTCCGATTTCAGATAATCGGACAGTGTTTGCGTCGAACGGAAATTGGAAACCAGAATCGGCAGATCCTTGATGATCAAACCGGCCGCATGTATCTTGAACGATTCGACATCTTCGGCGTTGACGCCGGTATTGCCGATGTGCGGATAAGTCAGGGTAACAAGCTGATTGCTGTAGCTCGGATCGGTGAGGATTTCCTGATAACCGGTCATCGAGGTGTTGAAAACGACTTCGCCGATCGTATGACCCGGCGCACCAATCGAAAAACCTGTGAAAATCGACCCGTCCGCTAGCGCTAGGATGGCCGGAACGGTAGGGCCGGAAAAGAATGGCGGCAAGGGGTAACTCCTGATGTTGTTACCGCCGTTGCGCTGCGCCAGATCGACCACCGAAACCCGCGCAGCTTGCGCGCTTTCCGAACCGAGACTATGCGCTCGATCAAGGGGTTCTACAGGTCGTATTTAGACAATGGGAAATGGGTATGCGCTACAGCGGAGTAAAATTAGCTAAACCGCCGAATTATAGCGCAAAACGCCCCCGACTGGCAACCTGATCGGCTACTGCGGGGACGTTTTCATCATGCATGTCAGCGATGTCAGCCCGGACAAACCAGGCCGGCAATATCAAGCGCCAATTGCGATCAGGCCGGCTTTGGCAATTTGCACGTCTTCAGTCGATTTCACGCCCGATACGCCGACAGCGCCCAGGCATTGGCCGTTGATAATGACAGGTACCCCGCCTTCCAGCATGCCTTCCAGCGTTGGCGCGGTCATGAAAGAGAAACGACCGTTATTGATGATGTCCTCATAAACTTTCGATTCACGACGCCCCAAGGCTGCGGTTTTCGCTTTAGCCGGTGCAATGTGGGAAGAAATCGGCGCGGCGCCATCCATACGCTGCAGCCACAGCAAATGTCCACCATCGTCCACAATAGCAATCGTGACATTCCATTTATTCAGTGTTGCTTCCGTCTCCGCTGCCGCAGCAATTTTCTTTACATCGTCAAGCGTCAGGATTTGTTTTGATTGCATGGTAACTCCGGTCAAAGGAAAAATGAATTGTAAGGCAAGTCACCCCACATTGGGGCGACTTGCAATGCCGGTCAGTTAACCCGGGATAACTTTTCGTTATTGGTAAGTTGCAAAGGGAAAATTGATGCCCAAGACATCATCCTGCCCATGAAAAAACTGCGCTACTGAGACTTGTATTGCTTCAACAGCAAATCAACCAAGGGTTGCAATTCAGTCGACAGTTTTCCGATATGCGCCAGCACTTGATCTTCCTTGCCTTCCTTGATCCAGCGCAGTAATGTCGCCAGATCTATCGATAAATCGACTTCCCCATCTTGAGCAGGTACGACTGTATTGATTTTCATGTCGGACAGATGACCGCCCTGCCTCAACAGCAATTCTTCTTGTGTACCGATCACGCCTGTAATTGCGTTTTGCAAACCTAGCAAGGCACGTTTTTTTGCCATGATCCGCATGGCTTCCAACGTTCCTGCGGTCGCGGCAGTTTCTCCGGCGTATTCGCCGATCGAAACAACGCCGCAGCTCGCAACCAAGGTCATCTGTCCATCCTTGATCAGATTGGCATGTGCAATCGCGCGGCAAACGCGTTCGGCAAAATGGCGGGCGGAATCGAAATGAATACTGCCAGTGGCAATCGTGAACTCGATCTCGCCGGTACGCGCAACGCAATCGGTTTGTCGCACCGTGCGATGCAAAAGCTGGCCAATGGCATTGATTACGCCCGATGGCGGCAACGCCGGATAGCCTTCCAGCCCAAGATGCTTGAGGCCGATACACGCGTTCAACACGACAAAATTCCTGTTTTGGCGTACTGCATTGGCGCGCATTCCTTCTGCCTGCAAGGCCCATGCATCCGGCGCCAGCAAGGCGATATGATTATCGCCGTCAACGTGTTTCGCCAATGCTTCCAGGCCGCGCTCAAACTCGTTCTGGGTACTGACCAGCTTTGAAAGAATATCCAGCCGCGACAAAAGCTGCCCGGTGCCTATGCCTTTGGTGATCAGATCAGTAGCGCCCGCTTCCTTGGCCCGATCGCGTTCGGCCTGCTCATCGCTGCCAGAAACAACGACAACCGGCATAGTGCGTATGCGGCCTATTTTTGACGAACGTATGCGTTTCAAGAGGCCATAGCCGTCCAGCTTGGGCATGGTCAGATCCGAAATCACGACGCGAATACTGGGATCAATCAACAACATTTCCCACGCCTGCTCGCCATCAAGCGCCTCACGAAATTCAAACATGCCTTCAATGTGCTTGATCAGGGTCGCACGCACGATGCGAGAATCGTCGGCAATCAGAATACGCGGCTTCAACGAAATATCGCGATGTGAATCATTCAGCATGCAAATTAACCCTTTTCAACGTTGGTAACAGCATAACGCCAGCCAATAAATTTTGACAGCACTTCCAGATTGCCTTACATTCCTTCAGTCCCATCGAATGAAATTGCACTGGATGATATTTTTCCAACGCTCCCTGCTCACTTTCAAATCAACGCGTTCAGCCATATTGGTGTTCAGCCTGATGACGGCTTCGGCCGCCTGGAGTGCCAATGTACAAGTGCAGGAAGCTGACAAACCCATCAGCCATTTGCAGGATTTGTCCCACCGCGCTTCAGAACTGGCCTTGCAGGCCATGGGAATGCTGGGTATTCGTTACAAGTACGGCGGCGCCACACCGGAAGATGGTCTGGATTGCAGCGGCCTGGTTCAGCATATATTCAAGGAAGCGTGGGGCAAGGATTTGCCACGCACCTCAGTGGAAATCAGCCGGGTCGGCCAGCATGTCGACAAAAAGGATTTACAGCCGGGTGATCTGGTTTTTTACAATACCTTGAAACGCGGCTTTTCCCACGTCGGCATCTATCTGGGCGATCGAAAATTCATCCACGCCCCCTCCACCGGCGGCCATGTACGAATTGAAAGCATGGATGTCGCTTACTGGAAAAAACGCTTTAACGGCGGCCGTCGCATCAGCGATCCGGCGCAACAGTAAGCATCTCTATATGCCAATAAAAACCGCAGCGCATTGTGCGGTTTTTTTTCATCCCGCGATTTACTGTTCGCGTCTGATCTTGAGTTTGCGCCTGATCTCGGGCATCAACGCCATCGCCGCCTGTTCGCCAGCCAGCACTGCCAGATTGCGGCCATTGAAATCGTTACCTTTCATCATGTCCAGTCCGGGACGAATCACGATGTCAGCATCTCTCAACTCATAATTGTTGATGCTTTGGCCCATGATGGCAAAAGTTTGCAGCAGTACATCGACGGAACTGGAAGCCAGCTGCGCCTCCGGCTGCACCGAAATATTCACGGCAATAATAAACTCCGCTCCCATCGCACGCGCGAAATGCACCGGCACCGGCGCTACCAGCCCGCCATCAACATACATGCGCTCACCTATCTTCACCGGTTGAAAAAGTCCGGGAACTGCCGATGAAGCACGCACTGCCAACCCGGTATTGCCACGCTGGAAAAGAATCGGAAGACCGCTGTTCAAATCCGTGGCAACTGCTGCAAACGGTATTTTCATTTTCTCTATGCTTACATTACGCACCGATTTATTGACGTAATTTTGCAGCGCATCGCCTTTCAGTACGCCGCTCGATTTGGCAAAGAAAGGGACCGACCAGTCAGAGATGGCCGCTTCATCCATTGCCAGCGCCATTTTATGCAAGGCAAAACCATTGTTACCGGCCGCGTACAAAGCCCCGACCAGACTACCCGCACTAGTGCCGACCACCATGTCCGGCACAATTCCTTGCGATTCCAGAGCCTTGATCACCCCTATATGCGCAAATCCCCGCGCTGCGCCACCGCCCAGTACCAGCGCAATCTTTATCGGCGCTGCAGATTTTGCCGGCACCACCGCCGGCACGGCCGGTTCCGATGTGAATGGCATCAGCGTGGAACAGCCTGCAATCGATAACACAACGCATGACAGGAGACTCCTGGAAAGACGGGAGAAAGAA